>SUXG01000013.1 GCA_015061085.1 Bacteroidales bacterium | reverse complement strand
AGGTAATTACCAAAAACCAACCTATCTTCGAGAAGAGCTCAACAAAGAATGTTCGCTATACGATTGAGGACAACTTCTTCACTTTCTGGTTCCGTTTCATATACAAGTATAACTATATGCTTGAAATCGAGAACTACGATGCTGTAAAGACCATCATCAACCGCGATTACGAGACTTTCAGCGGCAAGATGCTCGAACGATATTTCAAGCGTGTACTTATGGAGAGTAAGGCGTACACCCGCATCGGCAGTTGGTGGGATCGTAAGGGCGAGAACGAGATTGATATTGTTGCCGAGAATGAATTGAACGACGAAGCAGTATTCATCGAGGTAAAGAGACAAGAGGAGAACTTCGATGCTATCGCTCTTAATGAGAAAGTGGATGTATTTACTCGCGCCACAGGCAAGTTTAAGGACTATACTGTATCGCAAAGAGGCTTGTCAATGACCAATATGTAACGAATGTTATAGGGGTGCGATATTCTAAAATCTACACAAAATTATGGCTCTGACTCCATCATTGGTTTCAGAGCTGTTTTTGTACCTTTTCGGGGTGAAAAATGCGATTTTTTGCAAGTTTTTGTACCTCGGGTTTTGATATTCAAGAAATTACACTTACTTTTACATTCCAAAATGGAGGTACAAGGCGAAAAGTACGTTGAAAATCACTAACTTACACATTTTCAATGACTTGCCAAATGAGTGGTTGTACCTTTTAGAGTGCTAAACGACTGATTGATAATCATCTACACTTTCTGCATCGGAAAGTAGATATAATTCATTAAACTAATTTGAAACGGTGGATTTAGTCCGCCTTTTTCTTATTCATATTAAACAGAACAACAATGCCTCTTCTACCTTATATTTATAAGATTGTTTACAAACTTTTTCGCAATAACACCTCAATCTGACAAATTTTGCTTAACTTTGTAGAAAGTAATCCATAAGCTTATGGTAAAGAGATATTTTTATGGTGACACGATCGAGGGCTTTCTTGCGATGCCCGATGCGCATATTATTGGTGAGTTAACCACTGAGTATACATCGTTGCATGCTTCATTGCAAGGGTTGCAAAATGACGCCTGGCGCGAGGAGATTTCGCTATTGAAAGACATTCTCACTCCCTACATCGGTCGAGGCCATATCTACTTCGAGTACACAATCCCGCGAATGGGTCGTCGTATTGATGTAGTGTTGCTGCTTGATGGCGTTGTGCTCTTATTGGAGTTTAAGGCATTCAACGAGCAATACACCAAGGCCGACATCGCGCAGGTGTGGGACTATGCTCTTGACCTGAAAAACTTCCACGAGCAGAGCCATAATCGCCCGATTGTGCCGATATTGGTTGCGACCGAGGCTATTGATGCCACCTCAGATTTTATTCCATTTGACGACAAGGTTTTCTATCCGATACTAACCAATCGCGAGCAGCTCTCATCTACCATTGTGGAGGCGTTGCTATTCTGCGATAAGGACAACTCAGAGGGTGATGCGCTGTGGGCAATTAGCCGTTACTCACCTACACCGACTATCATAGAGGCGGCAAGTGCGCTCTACAACAACCACTCCGTAGAGGACATCTCACGTTCTGATGCTTCGGCCGAGAATCTCACCACCACGTGTAGCTTTATCTCGTCGGTTATTGAACGCGCAAAGAGGGAGCATTTCAAAGCGATATGCTTTGTAACGGGTGTACCGGGTGCGGGTAAGACACTTGTTGGCCTGAATATAGCCACACAGCAGTTTGAGAAGGATGATGTCGCTGTATATCTATCTGGCAACTTTCCGTTGGTGCAGGTGCTGACCGAGGCCCTCGCACGCGACAAGAAGCGTCGCATGGCGGAGAAGGGCGAGAGGATAGCTATCGGCACAGCACGCTCGGAGGTTAAGGCCTTTATACAGATGATTCACCACTACCGCGACACATGCTTGGAGGGTACGAAGGTGGTGGATGGTCGTATTGTGGCCGATGAGGAGTACTTCCTCAATCCGAAAAACCTCAAAAAGTCATTCGTCCCGGTAGACCACGTTGCCATTTTTGATGAGGCACAGCGTGCATGGACAAAGGATGCGCTTGCAAACTTTATGAATCGCAAGAAGGGTTATCCTAACTTCCCATATTCCGAGCCGGAGTATCTGATTTCGTGTCTCGACCGCCACGATGATTGGGCTGTCGTTGTATGCCTTGTGGGTGGAGGACAAGAGATCAACACCGGAGAGGCCGGCATAAGCGAGTGGATAGAGTCACTCAACCGCGAGTATAAGGATTGGCATGTGTTTATCTCGGACCGTCTACACGATGCCGAGTATGCTGCCGGTCGCTCGTTGGAACTATTGTCAGAACACGAGCACGTAGAGTTTGAGCCGTCGTTACACTTGGCTGTGTCGATGCGCTCGTTCCGCGCAGAGAATCTTGCAAAGTTTGTACACAAGCTGCTCGATAGAGATATCGTGGGTGCTCGTGAGGCATACCAGACACTTGATAAATACCCAATCGTACTGACACGCTCGCTCGAAAAGGCGAAGCGCTGGTTGAAGGAGCATGCACGAGGTACGGAGCGCTACGGAATGATTGTGTCTTCGCAGGCTGAGCGATTGAAGCCGCTGGCTATTGATGTCCGCTTTAAGCCCGATGTCGTACATTGGTTTTTGGACGATGCAACAGATGTGCGCTCGTCATTCTATTTGGAGGATGTAGCTACGGAGTTCGATGTGCAAGGCTTGGAGCTTGATTGGTCGTGCGTAGTCTGGGATGGTGATTTCCGCTATACACCTTCGGGCTGGTCGCACCACTCATTCTGTGGCGATAAGTGGCAGAACATCAACAAGCCAGAACGCAAAGCATTCCAGAAAAACGCTTACCGCGTATTGCTCACCCGCGCTCGCCAGGGCATGGTCCTCGTTGTTCCCGAAGGCAACCCCGAAGACCCAACCCGCAACCCGGCATATTACGACTCAACGTATGAGTATTTGAAGAAGATAGGAATAATAGTGATATAGGCCATTTATATGCAGAGAGGCGATATTTAATGTCCCCAACATTACATTTCCTGATAACGCAGTTTTTATAATACATAAAAAATAATTATGAAGGATGTTAAAGTTTACATAGATCAAATGTCATTTAATGACGGAAGTTCATTCAACTTTGGTCATTCAGACATTGTTGTATTTACAGGAGCTAATAACAGTGGCAAAAGTCAAGTCTTAAGGGATATTAAAAGCTATTTTGCTAAGAAAGAGGCGATTAGAGTTATTGCATCTAACATTAAAGCTTGGTTTGGTGGCGACATTCAAAAACTTACGAATAAATGTATTAATAAAGATGGATACTATTACTTGCATGACATACATGTAGGAACAAAAGAAAATTTAGTATATCTGTGGAATACCAGAAATTTGTCTCATATCCACAGCTTGTTCATAAACTACTTATCTACAGAAGATAGACTAAACAAAGCAAATCCTGTTAAATCGTTTAACGCACTTATTGAAGCGCCAAAACACCCAATCCAACAGTTATACATAGACGATGAACAAGAACAGAATTTATCCGCTTTATTCCATCAAGCATTTGGAACTGAAATTATTGTAAATCGTGGAGCCGGAGCACAAATACCTATTCATATGGGGGCCAAACCTACCATAGAAGACGGGGAAGATCGAGTATCACGATCTTATTTGCAAAAATTAGGTCAACTTCCGCTCATCCAAAACCAAGGTGATGGCATGAGGAGTTTTACAGGTATTCTCTTAGATGCTTTTACTTCCGACTATGATATAACTTTGATTGATGAACCAGAAGCTTTTCTACATCCGCCACAAGCAAGATTATTAGGGAAAATGCTGGCTAAGAATACACCTAGTAATCGACAGGTATTTATTTCTACGCATAGTGAGGATTTTCTTAAAGGTCTACTTGATGCGGATAATGAGAATGTAAAAATAATTCGCATTAACAGAGAAGAAAATATTAACCATATGAGTATCCTTAATAATGACGACATAAAAAATTTATGGCAAGATCCAATTTTAAGGTATTCAAATATTTTAAGTGGCTTATTTCATTCTAAGGTCGTAGTATGTGAAAGTGATACTGATTGCAGGTTTTATCAAGCTATACTTAGTGCTATAAACGATGGTAATTCAATCAGTCCAGATATACTATTCACGCATTGCGGAGGAAAACAAAGGCTAAAAACTGTAATCAAGGCATTAAAATCTCTTAACGTTAAAACAGTTGCCGTTACCGATATTGATGTTTTAAATGATAAAAAAACTTTCCAAGAAATTATTGAGGCTTCAGGAGAAGCTTGGGGCAATGTAGAAGCACAATGGAAAATTATTAGTGAATATGTTAAATCTCAACGAGCACAATTAGACACTGAAGAAGTCAAGTCTAAACTTGATGAGATTTTTAAGACATTTAATGAGCCTCAGTTAACAGTTGAGATTACGAACAAGATTAAAAAAATTATCAAACAGTCTTCAGCATGGTCTAAAGTAAAAGAAACTGGTAAAACATTTTTTAGCGGTGATGCATATAAAGCATTTGGAGAACTTTTTGATATATGTAAAAGTCTTGGAATTCTAATAGTGCCTGTTGGAGAGTTAGAATGTTTTTATAAACCAGATGCTAATCACGGTACTAAATGGGTTAATAATGTTCTAGAGACAGTTGACTTAAAGAATGATGCAGAACTCGATTCTGCAAGAAGCTTTGTTCGTGAAATATTAGTAATATAGATGTCTGTTAGAGCACATATCTACTTAAGAATAGCTATGACATATTATGAGCGAATTTGATAAATATATAGTTCAAGGTGAGCCGGACAAAAAGGCGAAAGCCAATGCGTGGCAGACTGCGATCGGTCTTCAAGATGTCGATGGTTTGAAGCCCTCGAAGTATCTTATCAAGACTGCGGTGCAGCATATCGAGGGCGATATTACGATTGACCAGGTCAAGGATATGCTCGACACCTACTACGAGACCAAAGATGTTCGTGAGCACCTTGATGATGAGCGCACGGAGGAGGCAGATAAAGTTTCGGCACGCATAACCGAGATTTTGTCCGAGCAGTCGTTTTCGTTCACGCCCGACTATCTGCTGAGAATACACCGCAGACTGTTCGAGGGTATATACAAGCACGCCGGCCAGTTGCGTGATGTCAATATCACAAAGAAGGAGTGGGTGCTGAATGGCGACACGGTGCTCTATTCGAACTACGATATGCTGCGAGAGACGCTTGAATATGATCTTGAGCAGGAGAAAAAGACCGACTATTCGGTACTGAATACCGATATGGCGGTTAAGCAGATTTGCAAGTTCGTGTCTGGTATTTGGCAAATACACCCCTTCCGCGAGGGCAACACTCGCACTACCGCAGTGTTTACGATGAAGTGGTTACAGACATTTGGATTCAGTGTCGATAACGATGTATTCAAGGATAATTCGTGGTATTTCAGAAATGCGCTTGTGAGGGCAAACTACAACAATATCCCGAAGCGAATCTTTGCAACATCTGAGTACCTAGAACTGTTTTTCAGAAACCTTCTGTTCAGTGAGCAAAATAAGTTGAGCAACCGTACAATGTTGGCAGGTGATCTCCAAAGTACCACACAAGAAATTTCAAAGAGCCAAAATGGCACTTTGAATGGCACTTTGAATTGTAATCTCGACGAGTTGGCACTTTTGCGATTTGTGAAAGAAAACCCCGACGCCACCCAGGTTGAGATTGCAAAGCACATCGGCAAATCGGAAAGAACGGTGAAGCGTATGACGCCTGCACTGATTGAGCGAGGCCTACTCGAAAGAGAGAACGGCAAGCGTAATGGCAAGTGGGTTGTCAAGTCGAAATTTAGAAGCAAAAAACGATTTATATAGAAAGCAACTCGTGAGAATCACTCACGAGTTGTTTTTTTATACTAGTTACATCTTGTTTTTTTGTGGCATTTTATCTTGTGTTTTTGGGATAACGAAACAGGGTCAAAGTGGCACTTTGAAAAGGTATCTGCACTTCCCCAAATAGAAAGTAAACAAATACATCAATGATCAATAATGCCTCAAACGAGGACTGCATTATTTATTCACTATTTAACGCCATTTTCTATGAAATTTGACTATCTTTGTACTTGGATTAAGGCATCGAGCGAAAAATACGAGAATGTGTCATTTCCTCAATTGAAAGGCACAATTCTTTGCCCTATTTCGGCCTAAAATTTTCAACCCATCGAATACAATACTATTGTTACACTGCGCCGAAATGTAGTAAATAAGCAATCATTTAGTCTAATACTATAAATAGGCAATTACAAAACGAATAAAATTGACAATCATGAAAAGGATAACTATTTTTTCGATTTTGACAATTATTTTAATGTCATCATGTATAAAGTTTAAGAATGATTCAATAATCAAAGTAATAGACAATGTAGAACGTGAATACTTCACAGTCGATGGATTGAGATACGAATTATGTCTTGACAACAATTCTGACGGAGTATCTGTCGTCATGCTTGAAGAAGGTAAATATCAGGGAGAAATTATCATACCCGATGAGGTTAAATACAAAGGCGACATGCTAAAAGTCATGGTAATCGGAGCCGATGCTTTTAAGGATTGCGATCAACTTAAAAAAGTAGAAATTGAAGCAGTGCAAGTCGTCGGATCAGACGCATTCAGAGGTTGCGACAATTTAGAAGACGTACTAATTTCAAACACTCAGATAGTCGGAGAAAATTCATTCGACGAATGTAATAAGAACATGAAAGTGTCTTTGAATAATGTAATGGTTATTAAAAAAGATGCTTTTAATGGATGTAGGAATATTGAAACAAAATAAAATGCTCTGAAAAAGCACTGAGTTGAATAAAATTTGTTAACTTCGCAACCTATAATGATTTCCTTTGGTTTAAAGACAAGGAATAAAGAGTTAAAATATGCCTATATTAAAAGACAATAAAAAATATTGCTATGCAATGGAATTTGGCGTTCGCGATTACGAGTTGGACTGCGAACAAATAGTTAACAATGCCAATTATCTTCATTACATGGAACATACTCGCCATTCATTTTGTGAAGAGGCCGGATTGTCGTTTACTGAGATGCATCGACGTGGAATAGATCCGGTCGTATCAAAAGTTGAGATCGAATATAAATCATCGCTTCGCGGTGGCGATCGTTTCATCAGTTGTCTATGGATAGAACGAAAGGGGCCAAGATTTATATTCCATCAAGATATAATCAAAAAAGATGGAGTAATAGCATCGACAGCAATTGTCACCACAGTCTCGATAAAAGACGGAAAGCTGACACGTGGAGAAGAGTTGGCAGAAGTATTCGGTAAGTATCTTAAACGATGAATATCGATCGAAAACGTATAGCCGAGCAAATTGCTCTATCGCTGACTAAAGGAATACACGCAGAAATTGTCAGATGTATGCATGATAGAGGGGTCGATATTGGAGATTTCTTCGAGATGCCTTCATTGACGTTGTGCGATACGTTAAACATTTCACGTACAAACCTATTTAGCAAGTCATCGAGAGACGAGGCTTATTCTTTGGCTTGGGAAGAACTTGAATTTATCGAGAAGCATAACATCAAAGTCTTGTATATCGAAAATGATGAATATCCACAAAGGCTTAGGGAGTGTTATGATGCACCGGTAGTTCTCTACATGTTTGGCGATTACGATTTGAACAAGGAGCATTTCATGAGTGTGGTCGGCACGAGAAAAGCTACACAATATGGAGCAAGTTTTTGCAAATCATTGGTGTCCGATTTGGGCGATATGCTTTGCGATGAACTGACTGTAGTCAGTGGTTTAGCATACGGGATAGATGCTTTGGCTCATAACGCATGTTTAGAGCGAGGATTGCATACGGTCGGAGTTTTGGCTCATGGATTAAACATGATTTACCCGGCAGCCCACAGGGATTTGGCTCATCGAATTATAAAGTCGGGAGGCTGTCTGCTGACAGAATATGCTTCATATCAAAAAGCTTTGCGCCCACATTTCTTGGAACGAAACAGAATTGTCGCCGGACTTAGCGACGTCACAGTCGTTGTAGAAAGCGACATAAAAGGAGGTGCTATGTCGACAGCTCAACGAGCAGTAGAATACGACAGAGATGTGATGGCTTTGCCGGGCAAAATAAATGACGAAATGAGTCGTGGATGCAATCATTTGATACGCAAAAATAAGGCTTCGATGATTACATGTGCCACAGATTTGATGGAACAGATGAATTGGTTTCCAAAAGAAATGAATATCTCTCCTCGACAACGCGTCATCTTTCCTGAACTTTCGCCTGAAGAAAAATCAATCTACGACTTATTGCGCCTAAACAATCGAGATTATACGATTGATGAAATACATCAGAATTTATGCATTCCAATATCCAAATTACAAGTGCTTCTGATGGAATTGGAATTTAACGGAGTAATCGTCAGATGCCCGGGAAATAAAGTGGCTCTCTCGTTATGAGGAGCCACTTATTTATATATCTAATGCCTAAATTCGTTCAAGAACAGTTTCGATTAATCGCTTGACATGAGGGCGATAGTCCGTGTTGGCTTTTGTCAGACGTCTTTCAGCTATGATACAGCACACTGTCATTGCCTTATGTCCCAACAACCGAGCCATACCTTGCAGGCAAGCACTTTCCATTTCAAAATTAGTAATATGTCGATCTTTATATATGAACGATTCTATCTTATTGTTTAGTTCCGGATCTGCCAATGGCAGGCGAAGTATTCTTCCTTGAGGAGCATAGAAACCTACAGCCGCAATTGTATAACCCTTAATCATATCATCTCGGCATATTTTTTCGACTAAACTTTTATCGGCATCAACAATGTATGGTGCCGGCAATGTTGCATTCCAATTGACGTGGGCTGTGAAAAGTTTTTCGAATTCTAAATCGCAGACCTTATCTCTATCGGCATAAAAATTAAGTATTCCATCAAATCCCATCGCTTTTTCTGCAATGACATAATCTCCGACATGAATATCCTCTTGCAGAGAGCCCGATGTCCCGATTCGTATCATATTTAAGGAACGATGTTCCGATTTAATTTTACGCGTATTGTAATCTATATTTGCCAACGAATCAAGTTCGGTAATTACAATTTCAATATTATCCGGGCCGATACCGTGCGAAATACACATTATCGGTTTTCCTTTATAAGAGCCTCCTATCGCATGAAATTCTCGCGAACTGACATTATAATCAATCGAATCGAAATAAGATGCCACCATATCGACTCTACCAGGATCTCCTACCAAAATTATATTGTCACGAAGTTGGTCGGGCGTAAGATGTATGTGAAAAGCTGAACCGTCAGCATTGATTATAAGTTCTGATGCCGGGATAATTCTATCGTTATTCATAACTTTATGTTTATTAGTTTATAGTACAATAACAATCTTTGTCACTAAAAAGATTGCTAATTACAAAGTTAATAAAGATTTGAGACAAACAGCTAATATAATAGCAAAAATGATATTTCAGAATATAGAAAATAGCATAATTGTGCACAATTTGGTTTAATTTACGCATAAATACGATTATTTTATAATAGTTTGAAGTAAAAATTGTAATTTTGCAAATTAATTAGGGATATAAAAAACAATTTAAATAAAGCGAGATTTAGATGAAAAATAAAAACATATTAAGAGCAATTGCCGGTTTTACTGCATTTGCTTCGTGTTTCACTGTATCAGCTTTGACCACTGATATATATAATGCTTCTGATTTAAAAGCATTCAGAGATGAAGTAAATTCCAACCCTTCTCAATTTAGCGGTGTGACGGTAAGACTACATGCCGACATCAATTTAGGAGGCGAAACATGGACTCCGATTGCAGCTACTTCCGGAACGTATGATAATAATGATAACGGAACAGGATTTGTCGGAACCTTTGACGGACAAGGATATATTGTCAGTAACTTTGTAGTAAATATCGAAACAGGAGGAGGTAATTGGTTTAATGATACTCATTACTTTGCTGTTGCAGGATTCTTTGGTCTTAACAAAGGAGTAATAAAGAATCTGATGGTAGCATCAGCTTCTATAAAAGCTATTGTAAAGGATGGTTCAATGAATACATCTGGAGCAGGTGCAATTGCCGGAATTAATGGGGTAAATGGAGTAATTGATAATTGTTGTGTAACAAATTGTTATATATATTCATATAATGGCTATGATTCTGCTACAGCGTCTTGTCATGCTAATGCAAGTGGAATTGCCAATAATTACAATGCTTCTTCTATTGTAAAAAATTCGCACGTATATAATTCGACAATAGTTGCAAATACTGCAACATATAAACTACTCTTCAGTACACATGATGATATTTATAAGCGAGCGCATATTATATCAGGACGTTGGGATAGAGATCTTAAAGAAGATGATGGATTTTCTAATCCAATCAATTGTTGTGCTATTAATAGCACTTCTCAGACACAAGCAAACGGAACAAATTCAACGAATAGAGTTGATAATGTGACATATACATATTCTTCCGACTATACATCATGGAGAAGCGGAAGAAATTCTGCTGCATGGCTCAATAATAACATTCCGGGATATGAAAACACCGATCAACCGTACACTTGGGATGAAGACGGCATCACTCCTGATAAACACTATTATGCCATGATCAGCAACGACTTGGCTGAAGGATATAGAGACGGAGCTGTTGTGGTGACCCCGACTATACCTTCTGTCTATAAGCGTAATGATGGTATTGTCGATGTATATTCAATCGATTATGTAAATGCTGCCGGTGAAAATGTGAGATACATGTTGTATCCACAAGGAACAGATGTAGAGATACGTGTCGGACTTGAAGGTTGGGACCTTACTACACTCACCGACGGCAAAGTTAAACATGCAGGATATTTTGTCGATAAAGTCTATTTCACTTACGATTACACTTGGGATTCAACAAACTATTCCCAAGAAGAAGTGAATTTCTCGGATATAAACAAACCGACTGAGATTGAAATAAAAAATGTACTTGAGACTTTGAGTCCGACAACAAATCGTATTCGTCGCGACCAATATTTCACATTTACAACAAGCTCAGCGCCTACAACTTTACTCTACACGACAATCAATCTTGACGGTCAATTGACATCTGCAAATACAATAAAAATAAATGACGAGGTGAAGGTGATAGGAAATTCTATCTTAGCTCCACAAGATGCAGAGATTTACAATATCAACGGACTACGAGTTGACGGAGAAAATTTGACACCGGGAATATACGTTGTTCGTTTACAAGACAGCATCAAAAAAGTCATCGTAAAATAAAATCAGATATTTTTCTTTATCTACTATAAAGGCGAGACCGAACGTGGGTCTCGCCTTTTTGATTGTTATAGGTAGAGGTATCGCTATGATACCGATAGCTTTGCGAATTAGTCCATAAGCTTACGGTAGCGGATGCGTTGAGGCTCGGTGTAGCCGTCGCGATTGCGCTTAAACTCTTCGTATTCTGAGTAGCTACCTTCGTAGAATGTCACTTTGCTATCGCCTTCGAACGCAAGGATGTGGGTTGCAATACGGTCGAGGAACCAACGGTCGTGGCTCACAACCACTGCACAGCCTGCGAAGTTTTCAAGACCTTCTTCGAGAGCACGAAGTGTGTTGACGTCGATGTCGTTGGTAGGTTCGTCGAGAAGCAACACGTTGCCCTCTTCTTTAAGTGCCATCGCAAGGTGGAGACGATTGCGTTCACCGCCTGAGAGGACACCGATCTTTTTCTCTTGGTCGGCACCTGTGAAGTTAAACTTTGAGAGGTAGGCACGTGCGTTCATGTCGCGACCACCCATGCGGAATGATTCCACTCCTTGTGAGATTACCTCATAGACAGTCTTTTCAGGACCGAGGTCCTTGTGTGTCTGATCGACGTATGCAATCTTGACTGTTTCGCCCACTTCAAAATGGCCCTTGTCTTGTGTCTCTTGACCCATAATCAAGCGGAAGAGAGTAGTCTTACCTGCACCGTTAGGACCGATAACGCCGACGATGCCGTTAGGAGGAAGCATGAAGTTGAGGTCGTTGAAGAGCACCTTTTCGCCGTACGCTTTGCCAACGCCTTGAGCTTCGATCACCTTGTTACCCAAACGTGGTCCGTTAGGAATGAAGATTTCGAGCTTTTCTTCGCGTTCCTTTTGGTCTTCATTGAGGAGACGGTCGTAGCTTGCAAGACGCGCTTTACCCTTAGCTTGGCGTGCCTTAGGAGCCATGCGCACCCATTCCAACTCGCGTTCAAGAGTCTTACGACGCTTGCTTGCTTGCTTTTCTTCCTGCGCCATGCGCTTTGTCTTTTGATCGAGCCATGACGAGTAGTTACCCTTCCATGGAATACCTTCGCCACGGTCGAGTTCGAGAATCCAACCTGCAACGTGATCAAGGAAGTAACGGTCGTGGGTAACGGCGATCACTGTACCTTGGTATTGCTGCAAGTGTTGTTCGAGCCAATCGATAGACTCGGCGTCGAGGTGGTTGGTAGGTTCGTCAAGAAGAAGAATATCAGGCTGTTGGAGCAAAAGACGACATAGAGCTACGCGACGGCGCTCTCCACCAGAGAGTACAGCGACTTTCTGGTCTTCAGGTGGACAACGAAGCGCATCCATCGCACGCTCGAGTTTATTATCGAGGTTCCAAGCGTCACAAGCATCGAGTTTGTCTTGGAGTTCTGCTTGGCGAGCTATAAGCTTGTCCATCTTGTCAGGGTCTTCAAGCACATCAGGATCAGCAAAAGCTTCGTTGACTTGATCAAACTCTGCAAGCAAATCAAGGATTGGCTTCATACCCTCTTGTACCACTTCCTTCACAGTCTTTTCAGGATCCAATTTAGGGTCCTGCTCAAGATAGCCCACAGTGTAGCCCGGAGAGAATACCACTTCGCCTTGATAGCTCTTATCAAGACCTGCAATAATCTTCATCAAAGTAGATTTACCCGAACCATTCAAACCGATGATGCCTATCTTGGCACCATAGAAGAACGAAAGATAGATATTCTTAAGTATTTGTCGTTGAGGCGGGATAACCTTGCTGACACCCACCATCGAAAAAATAATTTTTTTATCGTCTGCCATAAATTATAGTATTCTATTAGATTTCAACATGTAATTAAATTATAGCATTATTTGTTTGGAGCAGTTCTCACTTTATAGTCGCAAGCCACTTTGCCTTTAACTATGTTGTTAAGTTTAGCTTTATTTAATTGCTTGCGAATTGGCGACACGTGATCCATATAGACCTTACCAATCAAGTGGTCATACTCATGTTGGATTATACGAGAAAGAAATCCTGTAAATTCCTTTTCATGCTCTTCAAAATTTTCATCCATCCAACGAAGACGAATGTGCTCGATACGCTTCACAGTCTCTGAAACGCCCGGCAATGAGAGACACCCCTCATCACGACTCATCGCTTCCACATCCTCAATCACTTCCAATTCAGGATTAATCATCACCATTTTAGAGTCTGCACACTCCGGAAAATTTTCTGCCACAGGACTACCGTCGATGACCGCAAGTTTGATGCTAAGCCCGACTTGTGGTGCCGCGAGACCTACGCCTTCGCTGTGATACATTGTTTCCCACATATTGGCTATTAGCTCTTGCAATTTTGGATAGTCGGCACTGATAGGTTCGGCCATCTTTCTCAACACCGGATGACCATATAGATACACAGGTAATATCATAGCTTATTCTTTTTCTCTTATTTATTTTGCAAAGATAGCACTTTTTCCGTTACGCCACTACATTTCTGCATACATTAAATTGTCTTACGCCTCTGCTTCAATATCTTTTTTGACAATTTTCGCACTCTGTAAAACCAAAAATCCCCTCGAAGCAAATGCTCCGAAGGGATTTCCTTATTATTAACCTTTCACCATATTATGGACTAAACTATTTCACGAGAATTTTTTTCACTTGCTTTGTCGCGTCATCGCCAACTACTGCAACATAAAGTCCTGGTTGAAGATGAGCCAAAGACACTTCAGAACCATACGTATTGATTATTTCTACACCCTCAGTTGAATATATTCTTATTTGTGATGGGATTGAAAGGCTTAACAAGTGTGTAGCACCATTATAATTTATTCCGACAACATCTGTCACTGCCGAGTCTATACTGAGGTAAGAAGTGTTGAAGAATGTGCGATAACCCACTTTTGGCACTGTGCTGCAAATCTCTATATAAGAGCCATCAGAGTTCGAAAGTTTGAACGAACCTCCTTCAATTCCGTCTTTCCATACATCAGTCACTTCAAAACAATATGTCTTATTTTCTTCCAATGTAAGATTTTCTTTTACCACATATCGCTTGCCACTTGCTTTTGGCTCAAACACCTTGACTACGTTGCCGTCTTCATCAAGAATGCGCCAAACATGCTCTACAAAATTTTTGTCTGTCTCAATTGTGACCCTTATTTCTGCTGAAGCTTCAGCAGGCAAGGCAAATGTACCCGATATGACAGAAGCATCCACTTCTTGGTTGTTTACTTTTACCAGTGTGACACTCCACTGGTTACTTTCTTGCAGTGACTTTTTAGAATATGACACTTTTGCCATTTCTGTAGTCAACGGAGCAACAAAACCTTGCCAAGTAACAGTTTGACTGACTCCATTTATTTCTACCTCAAATTCCGCTGATGTAATGGTTTCCAAACTCGTATTATTGATTTCTACTTCAATAAAATTGAAACCATACTTTTCCGACACACCTAACTGAGGCGCGCTGATTGTTGCTGATACATCCTGTCCATGATTCTTATATGTCGGTTTGACTGATGTCACGTTCATTATATCCTTACCGTTTGTGTCTGACACAAATGCCAATATATTGATATCCTTTAATACTAAATCCACTCCATAAGCCGACTCCGGAGAACATATTTCTTGAGGAAGAGTGCAACTATATTCTTTTGAAAAATACTCACCTTGGCTAATTGTAATTTCATCGCCCCACACGTCAGAAATATAGTCTCTCAACATACTTTGATGCACATACTTGCTGCCCATTTCGCCTCCTATTTGAGGTCCTAAGATATTGTCTTGAGTAATCAACACACTAAGATTTGCAGCTGTTGACGACATCTCGCCGGTGCAATAACCCTCTACTACGACTGTCAACTCCCTTGTCGCCATATCACACTCACTCTTAATCAAAAGATTGACAGGCGCAACTTCGTTCATAATATCCTTACAAGTCTGAAGCCATGCGTCACGGCTATAGATTCTAACATCAGTATCACCGGGTTCGCGATAGGTCCTATTCAGAACACCACATGGTCTGCCGGCAATGTCTGTTCCCAAACCGACATCAATAGCATTTCCGTCTTCTGTACGATAATCAGGTTCGCCTGATGATGGCACTGCATAATAACCGGAATGCACAGATACAGGGAAAATACGCTTTGGGTGCAATTCATTCAAATCATGCAATATAATATGACCATCCGGACAATTTGGACAGTGAATACCCGTAAAATCCTCCAATAAAACATTTTTCCACTGAATTTCTGTACTGACTTCATAAGCCAACGATGTAAGCGACATCGATGAAAGCAACACCGATGCTAATAACCTGACTTTTTTCATTAATTTCATATTTTAATTATTTTTTCGGATGCAAATATAGTCTCTAAATTTATTTCTTGCAAACATTTTCTCTATCGTAAAATATTTAATTTTAATTACTGACTTTATTTCCTTAAGTAGCACAACCTAAAAACCTATCAATCAACATCTTATACCCCATAACCAGGAATTTTGACATTTGTCAAAAAATTTTTCTAACAAATTACAATTCTCGGAGCAAAAAGGTAAATTTATGCGTTTTGAGCTGAACCATAAAGCATTAAAATAGAAAACCTCGGATATAGTAACGATGGCAATTTAGCAAAGGAACGAAAGGTAATTAAACAGAACTATTGCCTTATCATTACCCGATAATGCAGTAAAAATTTTATTTGCGTGTCACGTTTCACAATTTGACATCATATTACATTGCAATGTACAACTCGCTGACAACTAAATTACTTCCATATGTTGAGAAACTAATGCCAAAGATTAAATACCTCTGCGAAAAGATTGGGTTCAATGGCAACCTTATCAAAGCATTATACACTTTTTAGGGAATACCAGTCAAAGGTAAGCTCTATTCAACAAAGTTTTAACCAATAGCTTTCAACCGTTGGTGCGGTATGCTCCCTCAAAGAGGACTAAGAAGGAAGATTTGACCTAAGAATTAATGATGTTTCGCATCACTCTTGGCTCAGACGTAAGTAAGATGAGTTTATGGAAGAATTGAGACTGCTAACGAATAAAAACAAAATCGAGGATTGGAACTATAAGCAATAGTGGCTACAATATCCATTATGAGAAATGGCAGCCATTAAAACAATAAATAATAACAATTGTTCGTTATATATAAAATTGTTAACTTATGTATATAGTATTGCAGTTAATACCTGTTTTACTAATTTTACATATGATTTACCATTACTTGTTATATGGAATACTTTAGGTGTAACATAATAGACATAGACTATTCATAATGTTCTAAGCCAATGATTGACCTTAAGACTATTGTTTCGAAGACGGACTATATTGTAAAGATAGTCTCTATACTGACATCTATATGTGTTGTCTCAGCCATAATAGTTGATTATGGTTTCGTGCTTGACATCCATGAGATGTCGTTTATTCTGTCGGTATATGACACTGGATGGTGGGTCTTTTTCATATCATTTGCTTATAAGGTTGTCGTTCATTGGAGAGAGGTTTTGCGTAAGGGGATGTCATTTACCCTGATTTTAGGCATTATGCTTTGTGCTTCGGCTTTGCCCAAGTTCATTACTGCGCCCACTGATAGTCAAATTCTCACGCTCCTATGTACTTTTCTGAGCCATAAATATTTTATTATAAGTGTCATAGGTCTATTGTCATTGATTACAACATCGCAATGGATAGTAAACTTTGTAAACAAAAGAACAAATCCTGCACTTTTAATTGTAGTCTGTTTTATGACGGTAATAGCCTTTGGTGCTCTTCTCCTGTTGCTCCCTCGCTCCACATTGGAGCATATCAGATTACCTATGGTAGATGCACTTTTTATTTCAACAAGTGCGGTATGTATCACAGGATTAAGTCCAGTGGAGATTGCACATACATTTACTATGGAGGGGCAGATAATCATAGCTCTGTTGATTCAGATTGGAGGGTTGGGTATTATGACAATAACGAGTTTCTTTGCCCTCTTCTTTATGGATGGCATTGGATTATATTCTCAATTTTCACTAAAGAATATGATAGCGTCAAGTTCCGAATCACTGAAATCCGTGTTGACAAATGTTTTGGGATTTACTTTCGTAATTGAGATAATAGGAGTTCTATTTATATGGCTTAGTATTCATTCCACAATGGGGATGACCCTCGATGAAGAGATATTCTTCTCTCTCTTTCACTCTGTATCGGCATTCTGCAATGCAGGATTCTCCACGTTGGAGGGGAATCTCGGGAATGATTTGATATTATATAATCATAACACTTTCTATCTGGTAATCTCGCTTCTTATAGTTTTGGGCGGTATCGGATTTCCTATACTTATGAATTTAAAAAGGATTCTTACATATTATGGCTCAGAACTCTTGCATAAAGTGTTCAGAAAGAACGGGCAGCGGTCACGATATATGCACATTGCCGATATCAACACTAAGATTGTACTATATTCCTCTCTGGTTCTGATACTTATCGGAACTGTCGGCATTGCCTTCTTTGAATGGAATGGATCACTCGCCTCATTCTCTTCTGGCGAAAAGATTGTGCAGTCTCTGTTTAATGCCGTAGCACCACGAACAGCTGGTTTTAACAGCGTTTCACTAAGTGATTTTTCGAGAGTGACTATGATACTATATTTGGTGCTGATGTGGATCGGTGGTGGCTCGCAATCTACGGCAGGAGGTATCAAAATAAATACATTTGTAGTGGCTCTCGCTTCGTTAAAGTCGCTGATTAAAGGTGAACACTCCACTATACTGTTTAATCGTGAAATAACATACAGTTCGATACGAAGAGCTTTGGTTGTCGTATTTGGCTCAATATGTATCATTGTACTCTTCTATGTCGCACTCTTGTTACTAGAACCAAACTTACCATCAATTGACCTGCTATTTGAGAGTGTGTCGGCATTCTCCACTGTAGGCTCCAGCTTGGGCATTACACCACTTTTAGGCGATATCAGTAAAGTTCTGTTAGTGGTGCTTATGTTCTTGGGTCGCGTAGGTTTTATTACCGTACTTATGAGTATACTGCCACAAAAAGAACAGCCTAAATACCGTTTACCGAAAGAAGAGATAATAATAAACTAAAAGACGAATACATATGAAATATCTTGTAATAGGATTAGGAAATTTTGGGAGTACTCTCGCTTCCACTCTCACTGATATGGGACACTCTGTCATCGGAGTTGATAGCAATGAGCATTGCATTGAAGAGATTAAAGATAGAATAGATTTAGCATATATTATGGATGCAACAGAAAGAGTATCATTGCGAAGCCTGCCATTGGACGAGATTGATTGTGTAATCGTTGCTATCGGACAAAGTATGGATGCATCATTAAGAGCCGTTGCTTCATTAAAAGAACTAAAGGTAAAAGGCATCATCGCACGAGCTCTTGATACAACGCACTCATCGATTCTAAAAGCTATGGATATTAAGAAAATTCTGATACCTGAGAGTTATGCTGCTCGGATTTTTGCCGAAAAGATAATCTCAAATGATTCAGGAGAGTTATTATAGAATTTCTGAAAATAGTAGAGGTTCTGGCATATTTGTATTTTAGACAAAAAGAATTGCATCCCAAAAGAAATTATCATAATTCTCTATGGGTTTGCATCTCTTTTTGAACCATTGCATCATTAGATTTATAGCATTGAAGCAAAACAATGACGAACTCAGAAATACGAATGGTTGCTATCTCGTTACCTATTTTTCAAGCAATCCAACCAACCGATTTATTCTAAGATAATTGCAAATTCTGAGATTATTTTGCAAAAAATTATTAGTCAAACCGATATTAATAACCATTTTTTTATACCTTTGTGAAAAGAAGTTTTACTATCATGAATAATATAAAAATCAACATTGCATTTTTCGCTTTGCTTTTATTAGCAACAGCATCATGTTCTCCCGATTCAAAAAAGCCAACAGAAGCAGCTAACAGGCACACTCAATGGGTCAACAGTTTGTCTGACACCTTGGCTAAAGTTCGCCAAGAGATGTCTGATAATATCATGCTCATAGCATCGTTAGACTCTTCTATCAACGACCTTTCTTCAGATTTTACTAAGACATCAAATCCAAAACTTGTAGAAAATTATATCATAACTAATGATTTTGTCAACTACGACACCGAGTCGCATACCGGATTAATAGCACGTATCACTGAAGACAATAATTTTGAGCTGATTGCCACGCTCAAAGGCGGCTCTTTCAATCAAATCATGGTTAGCGATGCCCAATCTGCCGCCAAGTCAAGTGTCGTCAACTATGACAAAGCATTAAACCACAAAATCGGCTCGACCAACATCGTTGCTTTCAAAGACGCAAAATCAGACTCTATAGGACGACTTATCAGCGACAACGAGGCTGCTAATTTGAAACTGAGATTTATCAACAATTCAACATCGCAGTCTGTAAGCCTTTCAGCTAAACAAAAATCGATGATTTCTCGCACTTGGCAATACTATAATGCTATTCGCGAAAAGGAAAGGCTTGAACGCCAGTCATTACTACTCACTGAGAAAGCGAAAATATTAGAAACACGTATTAATAAGTCAAATTAATCATTCATCTAAATCATATAATTATGGAACTACAAGCAATAGATCTAACAACACTACAACGTAAAGGTATCACAAAAGAGCAACTTGAAGAGGAACTCAAAATGCTCAAAGAAGGCTTTCCATTCCTAAAAATATATTCTGCAGCTACAATAGGCAAAGGCATCATGGCATTGTCGGATGAAGACAAAGCCAAATACGTCAAAATATGGAATGAATATCAGCAAAAGGGAGGGAAAGTCGTAAAAATGGTGCCGGCAAGTGGTGCGGCAAGCCGCATGTTCAAAGACTTGTTCTCATTTGCTAACGGAGCATCTCAAACTCCTGACAATGATTTTATCAAACGCTTCTGCGACAATATCGAAAAATTTGCGTTCTTCCCTATTCTCAATAAGAAATGCGTTGCATTATATGGCAAAAGCATCGACTCACTCTTTGCTGAAAATCGTCATCGCGATGTCGTAGCCACATTAATCCTTAAAGAAGGGTTGAACTATGGCCAGTTGCCAAAAGCATTATTAGAGTTCCATAAAAGCATCGGAACAAGTCGTGCCGCACTCGAAGAACACTTGGCTGAAGGTGCGCAATATGCTGCTTGCGCCGACAAATCTGTCAATATTCATTTCACAGTCAGCGACGACCATTTGAACCTAATGGCACAACGCATTGAAGAAGCAAAAGCTGTGTTTGAACACGCCTACGGAGTGCGATATAATGTATCAATGAGCGTTCAAAAGCCATCGACCGATACAGTAGCGACAAATATGGACGGCAGTCCTTATCGCGAAAACGGCGAACTCTTCTTCCGTCCGGGTGGACACGGAGCATTGATTGAAAATCTTAACGACATAGATGGCGATGTTATATTTATCAAAAACATCGACAACGTAGTGCCTGATTCATATCGTGACGCAACGATAGAGTATAAACAAGTAATCGGAGGAGTATTGGTGGAAGTAAAAAACAAAATCGACCGATATGCCGGAATTTTGCGCACATCGACACCATCTGACGAGCAACTACGCGAAATGCTATCGTTCCTACGTACTACCCTTTGCGTGACAGGCGATAACGCCGACAACATGAGCACACAAGAACAAATCGATTATCTTCTCATGAAATTCAATCGTCCGATACGCGTCTGCGGCATGGTGCGCAACGAAGGCGAACCGGGTGGTGGTCCGTTCTTAGCCTATAACAGCGACGGCACTATAAGCCCTCAAATCCTTGAAAGCACACAAATCAACCCTGACGATGCGACAGCTGTGGAAATGCTCAAAATGGCTACTCACTTCAACCCGGTTGACCTTGTTTGCTATACTCGCGACCTTGACGGCAACAAATTCGACCTTCCAAAATATGTCGATAAAAACACCGGCTTCATTTCGATTAAAAGCCGCGAAGGAGTTGAAATCAAAGCCCTCGAACTTCCGGGTCTTTGGAACGGCGCAATGAGCGACTGGAACACCATCATGGTAGAAGTTCCAGCTCAAACATTCAACCCGGTCAAAACCGTAAACGACTTATTACGCCCTGCACACCAATAATCCCCCTCCCAGAAACAGGTATCCATTTTAGATTGTACAACATACCGGTAGTATAGAAAGCAGGTCGGAAAACAAAAATTTTCCGACCTGCGTTATTTATCATTATTTGATATGTCGCTTATCGGTTAATTATCTTATAATTTCTATAATAGAAGTTCTATCTCTCATTTCCAAAAGTGAGACAGTGTCTCACATATTGACATGGAGCCATTATTTTGAAATTCTCAAGTGCGATGACCCGTTGGAAATGCAATTCTATATGAAGCAATGCATCAACGAGGGTTGGAAGGTGCGCGAATTGAAAAGACAAATGAAAAGTTGCCTATTTCAGCGCCTTGCATTGAGCACCGACAAAGAGGGTGTATTGGCTTTGGCAAATGAAGGTCATCAGGAAGAGGCATCCTCACTCTATTTTATAAGTCACCCAACTTTATTCTTATTGAATATATTTAATCACATTAAATATACTATTTATCAATTTAGTAAATTAAGAGTTTGTGAATATTATCTTTAACGCCGACAACTTTACCGGAGGGATTTTTGTTTATTATTAAAACAAAAGAAGTTACGACTATGACAAATAAATTATCAGCTGAGCTACTACAAGATTACGAACCAAAGTTTATGGAGTTGGCAGCACATCTTTCGGAAGAAAATATTGACTTTGACGGTGGACCTTTTGGCGCTGTAATCGTACGCAATGGCGAAGTGATTGCGACAGGGACAAATCGCGTCACAGCCTCCAATGACCCTACGGCACACGCTGAAATATCAGCCATCAGAGCCGCCTGCCAAAAGCTAAATACATTCAACCTCAAGGATTGTGTGGTATATAGCAGTTGCGAACCTTGTCCGATGTGCTTGAGTGCCATCTATTGGGCAGGTATTAAAAAGATATTTTTTGGGAATACTCGTAAAGAAGCCGAAGCAATAGATTTTTCCGACAATCTGATATATGAGGAAATCGGATTAAACCCCATTATGAGGAAAATACCGGGTGTGCACGTAGGCAATAATCTCACAATCAATGCATTCATAAAGTGGAAAAACAAAACTGACAAGACACACTATTGACATAGATTATTTGGCGTCGGAGAAGAAAAATCCAAGCCATCTTATACTGACTCTTAAAGGAATTTAATCTCAAGATTTAATTAATACTATGAAAATTAAGAAAGGAGAATTGGCCCTTCGTGTCCTAATTATACTACTAATCATTTCAGTAACAACGTATTTTACTGAAATCTGGTTAGGCAATATCTCTATCGCTCACGAAAGAGGTTTTTCACATCTCGACTACATATTTATTCTGTTATCAGCCCTTTCTTTAGTCATTCTATGGGTTAAATCGAAATAAATTTTGCAAGTTGGCAAGTCAATGATTATTTTTTGCTAAATTTGCATCATGAATTTTGATACGCGACAAATTTATAACAACATAATTGTTGCAATTGTGTGTCTTGCGACTGCAATTGCAGCTTTTCCACAATCTATCCCTTCTTTTACGCCCGGAGGCAGCAGTTCGCACAGCGACAAGAAATCGGAAAAGACAGTCAGAAAGCCGGGAAATGCGTGGAGAGTCGATAAGACTTTAGGCACTCACTACAAATCGACAATCGACACATTGCCATATAATTACCAAAAACAAGCTATACCGTCAATGGTAACAGATGCGTATGCGACAACGGGCAATCTTGGCGCAGAGGGTCAAACGCAAATATTTTTTGAGCGCAATCCACATAGCGATTTCTTCTTTAATGATGCGTTGAAAGCATGGATGCCCTCAATTGAGACAACAAAATTCTACAATGTCTATATACCGATGACTTTGCTTTCTTACAACTTCGGTGGAAACAAAAAGTCAAATCAAGACAGACTTCGTGCTATTTTTGCGGGCAATGTCAATCGAAGAATCGGCGTTGGGGCTAATCTGGATTATCTTTACTCAAAAGGTTCATACGAGTCACAAGCTGTGAAAGACTTTAATTTCGGATTTACGACATACTACAACGGTGATCGCTACCAAGTGCAAGCTTTCTACAACCACTACAATATGCTGAACAAGGAAAACGGAGGTATTACGAATGACCTTTATATTCTTGACCCGGCAGAATTGCAGGGTGGCGTAAGCAAAATCGACCCTAAAAATATCCCGACTCGTTTGTCAGCGGCGCACACAAAAGTGTGGGGTCAAGAGCTATATATCAATCAAGCGTTTAATCTCGGTTTTTGGAAAGAAGAAGCGGTAAACGACACTTTGACACGAGAAGTATATGTCCCGGTGACTAAATTCCTTTGGACTTTTGATTACCAAAATGCCCGACACAAATTTTCGAATACAAATGCAACACAAGCACAAGATTTTTGGCAGAATTTTTATTTGAATGCGCAAGAGACAAACGACAAGACATCGTATTGGAAAATGCAAAACACATTAGGCGTTCAACTCATTGAGGGCTTCCAAAAATGGGCTAAATTCGGACTGTCTGCTTACGCATCATACGAGATCAGAAAATACACGCAAATGACTGATAGCGTCACTATGTTGTCTCCTTTACCGGATGGGCTTACGCCATTGCCTCAAGGAGTGATAGTTGATCCAAAAGGAACACAAAATCTGCTATGGGTAGGTGGTCGCATCACCAAGCAGCAAGGCTCAATTTTGACCTATAATGCAGATGCAAAATTTGGTCTGATTGGCGATGTTATCGGCGATATTGATATATCCGGCGATATTGCGACAAGATTCAAACTGTTTGGAGACACAGTATCGATTAAGGCGAACGGGCACTTCAGAAACACAGCCCAGCCATATCTGATACAACACTACATTTCAAACAATTTTGCATGGGATAACGATTTCGGTAAAACACGAAGTTTTAAAGTTGGTGGCGAACTGACTATTCCATGGACAAGGACAATAATCAGTGCAGGATTTGAAAATATCCAAAACCACGTCTATTTTGACAAAAATGGTCTCCCTGCACAAGAAAAAGATAATATTCAAGTATTCTCTGCGACATTGTTGCAACGAATTAAATTCGGCATATGGAACTGGGATAACAGCATAACTTATCAGACGTCATCTAAATCAGAGGTAATACCAATTCCGACATTGGCAATTTATTCCAATATGTATCTGTTCTTCAAAGCATTTAAAGACCTATATGTGCAATTTGGAGTGGATTGCAACTATTACACAAGATATTATGCACCTGTCTATCAGCCGGCTACGATGACCTTCCACATCCAAGACGAAATGAAAATTGGAAATTATCCGTTTATGAACGTCTATTTGACATGTAAACTTAAAAAGACTCGTTTCTTTGTAATGTTCAGCCATGTCAACCAAGGATGGTTCTCAAAAGAGTATTTCTCAATGCCTCACTATCCACTAAATCCTAGACGATTGCAGTTTGGCATATCAGTAGATTTTGCTAATTAAAACGCATTAAAAATGAAAGCACTAAAGTATAAAAAAGGTAGTATAATACTGTACTCTTTGCTTCTCATTTTGGCTGTTGCCGTAATGTATTCATTAAAAAATTGCAACGATAAATATTATAGCGTGCAGAAAATTGGCGGATCTTCAGGCGACACTTTAGACGTCGCAATAGCTTATTCGCCGATGAGCTACTACATCTATGATGACACAATCGGAGGATTTAATTATGATATGCTTAGGCAATTTGCTCATGACAAAAAAATAAATGTGCGTTTCTGGCCTATTATAAGCCTTGATGATGCTTTGAAGAAATTATCTGACAATCAATTCGACCTATTAGCTTCGCTGCCGATAGACCAAGGATTTAAAACAAAGTTTGATTATACGTCAGATATTTTTCTCGATCGACAAGTTTTGATACAGCGCAAAGATGCTTCAGGTAGGCAGGCTGTCAATTCAAGCCTTGACTTGGCAAACGAAACGATTCACATAGAAAAAGATTCGCCGATAGAATTTCGTATTAAAAACCTATCTCGAGAAATCGGTGACACGATATTTATCAAGTCGCATCCGGAACTCTCTGGAGAGTACTTATTTTTGAAAGTAGCTTCAGGCGAAATTAAATATGCTGTCGTCAATGAGAAGATTACGCTTCCGCTACTCAAGCATCATGCAAATGTCAGCGTGAATACACCGATAAGTTTCACCCAATTTCAAGCTTGGATTGTCAACAAGCAAGACTCGACTCTTCTAAAATCATTAAACGGGTGGATAGATTCTATAAAATCAACTCCAACATATCGTGACAATCTTCTTCGATACACCCATCTAAATTATGTAAATAAAACCATATCGCAATAAATCATTATGGTCTCTAAGCCATTTCTGATAGATCTGGTGAATCTGAATAGATTGGTTGATACATAGAGAAGAATGTGTAAGATACTACATTTCGATAAAAAAATTGCCCTATCAAAACGATAGAGCAATTTTTAAATATGATAAAATTCTTATTATGCGAATTCTACGAGTGGTTGGTCAGTTGAGATTACATCGTCAACGTTTACAAGTACACGCTTAACAGTGCCGCTGAATTCAGAAACGATATCGTTTTCCATCTTCATTGCTTCGTAAACCATTAGAAGGTCGCCGGCCTTAACTGTGTCACCGACCTTAACCTTGATATCAAGAACTTTACCGCCCATAGGAGCTTTTTGGCAAGTGCCTGCAGATTCAGAAACGCCACCGTCAGCAGCTTCAAATTCGATAAGTGGTTGGTCAGTTGAAATCACATCATCAACATTAACGAGGATGCGCTTAACCTTGCCACCTACTTCAGCTACGATGTCGTTTTCCATCTTCATTGCTTCGTAAACCATCACAACTTGACCAGGCTTAACAACGTCGCCGGCTTTTACCTTGATTTCAAGCACTTTACCTCCCATTGGAGCCTTTTGGCAAGGACCAGTGACTGCAGCAACAGGTGCTTCAGCAGGTGCAGGTGCAGCAGCAGAAGCTGCTTCTACTGCAGGAGCTGCAGGCTTGTTTGCTTCGTATTCTGCTTTACGTTTGTTTTTCAAGAAACCTGTTGCAACAGCAGGGAGCAATTGAAGAAGAAGGTATTCTTCGTCATTTTGAGCGATGTTTACACCACCGAACTCAGGAAGAACTGTATTTTCAGGCTTACGATAAGAACTTACATCGTAAGGTTTTTCTTCAGGAGAACCTGTGATTTGCTGACGGAATGCAGGGTCGATAGCGACTGGAGTCTTACCGTATTCACCCTTAACGAGGCTGATGAATTGGTTGTTCTTGTTAGAGTAGTCTGCAACGCCTTTACGACGGTCAAGAGCTACTGCAACAGCTTGTGAGCCTACGATTTGGCTTGTCGGAGTTACCAAAGGAACAAGACCTGCATCGCGACGTACCTTAGGGATCAATGCCATTGCTTCGTCGATAACGTCGAGAGCGTTGAGTGCCTTAAGGTTAGCCACCATGTTAGAGTACATACCACCAGGAACTTCTGCATTCTTAACCAATTCGTTTGGTTTTGGGAAGTTGAAGTAAGCTTCAATCTTGTGACATGCAGCAAGAAGAGCTTCTTCGTCGTTAGCAGTCGCAGCCTTGATAGCTTTATCAAATTCTGCATCGATGTCAGCAGGTAATTTGTCTTTTAATGGATCAAACTCGTTTGGCCAGTTGTCTTTGTTAAGGTCGAAATCAGCAAGAGATTTACGAGCATCCTTAAGTTGCTCACGAATCTTACCTACAGCTTCCATGTTAACCTCTACTTCGATGCCAAGTTTTTGGCAGAACAACCATACAAGTTCAATTGCAGGAGCTGCAGAGCCACCACCAAAGTACCAAATATTAGTATCAACGATGTCAACACCTTTTATAATCGCTGTCAAAACAGAAGCAAGGCCATAACCAGGAGTACAGTGAGTATGGAAATCCACCGGGATATTGAGAGCTTGTTTCAATTTTGGCATCAATGTGAAGATACGAGATGGATTTACAAGACCTGCCATATCTTTAAGAGTGATCATCTTAGCACCAAGACGTTCCATCTCTTTAGCTTTTTCTACGAAATATTCGTCAGTGAATATCTTTTCAGGAGCAGCTTCTTCTTTCTTGCTTCCACCGAATAATTTTGCAAAGAAACCTTTCTTTTCTGGAGCCGCCACCTTTGGTTCATCCTTAGGATCCACTGTATAACATACAGCTGCATCAGCGATACCACCGAGGTCGTTGATCATACGGATTGAATCCTTGATATTGTCGATGTCATTCAATGCGTCGAAGATACGCATCACGTTTAGACCATTCTTAATTGCTTCTTTGTAAAAACCTTCAAGAACGTAGTTAGGATATGGAACATAACCAAATAGATTACGACCGCGAGAAAGTGCAGAAAGATAAGAAATGCCTTTCATTTCTTTTGAGCATGAACGCAAACGTTCCCATGGGCTTTCGCCAAGATAACGCATTACTGAATCAGGTACTGCACCACCCCATGTTTCCATAATATAAAATTTTGCATCACGATAAAGAGGAAGCAATCTGTCGATGTATTCCTGTTTTAAACGAGTTGCAAACAAGGACTGTTGTCCGTCACGTAGAGTTAAATCTCTTACTCTTAATACTTTAGACATAACTTTATATAATTTAGAAAATTAATTCATTTTTAATCCCTCAAAAATAGCGAATATTTCTGAATTAAAGAAAATTTTCGAGAATTAATTTGTTTTTTAACTATCATTAACATAAAAACTATTCAAATATTCCCGGGACCTCCTCTATGTATATCTCTTCATCATACATATCTCCGGACACATCACATGGATTGAAGTCCTGAGGAAATTTGAATTTTGCTGACTGAGAATACGGCAATTTAGGGTCATCATAGACCTTCTTCATATATAGCCCATAAATAGGCAATGCAGCTCTTGCTCCTTGACCATACGCCATAGAATTGAACTGAATATAACGTTCTTCACCTCCAACCCAAACTCCGGTCACCAATTCGGGTGTGAAGCCCATAAACCATGAGTCAGAGTTAGCATTTGTCGTACCGGTCTTTCCTCCCATTTCTGCCGAAATACCATATCGGCTTCTTAGGCTCGCACCTGTACCATTATTTATGACGCTTTGGAGCATATAAATCATCTTATAATATGCATCTTCGCTAATTACTTCTGTACGTTTCGGGACGAAATCCGATATGATATTTCCCTGAGAATCTTCTATTCGTGTGACAAAGATCGGATTTACTCTGATACCTTCGTTTGAGAATGCTGTATAAGCTGTCACCATCTCGCATACAGAAACATCGTTAGTGCCCAGACACAACGGATACGTCGGATCTATAAATCCTGTTATTCCGAAAAGTCGCATTTCTTTCACCAAATTATCAGGTTTCAATTCATCTATGAGGCGAGCCGAAATCCAGTTGTTTGAAGTTGTCAACGCCCACTTCAAATCCACCATCTGACCTTCTCGTCCACCACTTGAACTACGTGGAGCCCAACCTCCGAAATTCGGTTGTGAGCATAGCATCATAGAGCATGGATCAAATTCATTTTCCATCGCCAATGTATATAGAAATGGTTTTACTGTAGAACCGATTTGACGGCGCCCAAGACTTACCATATCATATTGAAAATAAGTAAAATCAGGACCACCGACGTAAGCTTTAACATAGCCTGTCAACGGGTCCATACTCATCACGCCGGCGCGAAGGATTGATTTCATATACATTATTGAATCCATAGGCGTCATGGTGACGTTCTTAGTTCCGGGCACAATCTTTTTGCCCTTCTTTTTATCATCGCCATCAGCTTTTACCCAAGCAAAGATACGCATTTCTGTCGGAGTATTGAATGCTTTATCTATTTCCTCGTCTGAGCATCCGCCTTCTTTCATCTTTCTATATCGCTCACTTTGCTTCTTAGCTTGATTGATGAGATTATTGTAGGTGGCATCACTAAGCAACGAACGATTATTTGTGTAAGGGCCTCTCTTTGAGCCTTTCTTCTCGGCATTGAATGCCGGCTGAAGGTAACCGCCCAAATGCTCATAGACAGCATCTTCAAGATAGCCTTGCATTCGGTTGTCGATAGTTGTATAAATTCTCAACCCGTCAGTATAGATATTATAGTTAGAACCATCCGGCTTAGGATTTTTTTCCACCCATCCATAAAGAGGATTGTCTTGCCACTCAGTCGAATCGGTGTTATATTTTCCCATGGCATACTGATATGCAGTATTAGATGAATAATCCGAACGATTTGGTTTTTTAGGTTTCTTGGCTGTCAACATGTGGCGTATCTGTTCACGCATATATGGTGAGCCGTTATCTCTATGGTCAACATGCTTATAATTAAGACCTAATGGCTCTTGCTTAAGTCGCTCTGCTTCGCCACTATCCAAGAAACCGGCTTTCACCATCTGATCAAGCACTACATTTCGGCGGTTTAAGACTCTTTCCGGCTTTCTTACCGGGTTGTAATAACTCGGGTTCTTTAGCATCCCGACAAGCATTGCCGATTCGAGAACAGTCAAATCCTTTGCATCTTTATTGAAATAAACTTTCGCTGCTGTTTTTATACCGACAGCATTATTCAGAAAGTCAAATCTATTAAGATACATTTTGATAATCTCGTCTTTGGTATAAAATCTTTCGAGCTTGATAGCAATCATCCATTCTATCGGCTTTTGCATTGCTCGGTCGAAAATATTAGATGATGGTTTAGAGTACAACTGTTTAGCCAACTGTTGTGTGATTGTCGAACCACCACCTGACGACCTGTCTCCCATTAAAATTGTTTTAACGGCAGCTCGTCCCAACGCTTTAAAATCAATGCCTGAGTGGTCATTAAAGCGCACATCTTCAGTTGCTATCAACGCATCGATCATGTGCGTCGAAATGTCGTCATAATCGGCATATACTCTATTGCCCATGCCGGAATAATAACGACCTAACTCTGTCGTCCCGTCATTGGCATAGATTATGGAAGCAAACTTGTCATGTGGATTCTTCAATTCCTCAATCGGAGGCATGTAGCCGATCACTCCATTATAAATCAAAAGCAATGAAAAAACACCTATTAACCCGATTGCGACAAAGATTGTCCACATCCATTTCACTATGCGCATTTTCTTCGCTTGATTGCTTGGCTTATCGTTATTGTTCTTTATTTTCTTCTTTATATCCATTGTTGCAACATTTTCTAAAGTGCAAATTTAGTATAATTTATTCAAATCAAGCGCCTTTTTACTCAACATTTAATTTTCTTCGCTAATATTAACAATGCATCTGCCGACTTATCGACCGATACCATGCCAATTACAACAACGAGAAAGAAATTTAAAAATCAAGCAGGTCGGAAAGTTTTCACCTGCCGACCTGCTATTTCCTATACAAGAGTTTTTGTCTATCTGACGACAATTTTTTCTTCTATCGTCCTACCACTGAAATTAGCCCTGACAATATACACCCCCGACGGTAAATCCGAAATATCAACACTCTGCGATGCAGTCTCACATCTCAAAACCGACCTTCCGTCAGCCCCAAATATCTCTATATCGACATCAGTTGCTATATTATGCCTTATTTTGCCTTCTGCATACCATATTGAGCAATTATCTTCTTTATGAACATTATCAATGCCCACCATTTCAAGTGACCAATCTTCCTCTATATTGGCAAAATACTTCCAAGGCGATGTCTCGCTATACAAATCTTTCGTACCCACAGGCACTCGCAACACCGCAGTTTCGTAAGTCTGCGCATTGAATAGCTCAGCCATATTTTCAGGCACATAATTGTCATAGCCATAAACGGCATACACAGTCTCGAAATTAACTTGATTGAATATCGGATATACAGGAAGTGGCACACCGGGCAGTTTTACCATCTTCAAATTATTACAACCGTCCACGATAGATTCATAGTCCCATAAATGAAGCCACACTTTTGAAGGAAATTCCAATGATGTCAATGACTCACAACCATTAAATGCTCCTCCATGAACATTCTTAAGCGATGCCGGAAAATCTAATGCTTTAAGTCGAGAACAACCATAAAATGCAGCTTTCCCTATTGTCTCCAATGCTTGTGGCAATTCTACATTTTCCAACATAGCACATCCTTTAAATACTTCGTCGCCAATCTCTTCCAAAGTTTGTGGCAATTTGACCGAAACAAGTTTCTTACAATCTGAAAAGGCATAATCTATCGACTTAAGATTTGTCACTTTGCTCAAATCGACCGATTCGATGTCTGTCATATAAAAAGCATGCACACCCACACTTTCAAGGTTATTTCCAAACTCAGCCTTCTTCAACGGCGTGCCATAGAAAGCATAGTCGCCGATACTATTCAAATTGTCTCCAAAGACTACCTCTTTCAACTGCGTTACGTAAAACGCCATGTCACCGATGACAGAAACATTACTTATATGTGCTTCCGACAACTTCGTATTGTAGAAAGCCATATATCCGATAGTTGCACATTTATCACCCGTAAACACAATACTCTTGATGCCACTATTGTAAAAAGCCCATTCTCCGATTCGATAGAAAGTGCTCGGCAGAGTAATTTCCTCCAAAGAAGTACATCCTTCAAAAGCGTTATCACCTATCCGTTCCAACCCCTCATTGATAATGACTTGCTTCAAATTAATACAATCCTTAAAAGCATTATCACCAATCAATATCATGCCCTTAGGTATTTCAATCTTCTCTAATTCATCGCAATTTGAAAATGCAGAATAATCAATTTCTGTAACATTGTATTCCACATCCAAATATGACACTGTCGAAGGAATCGCTACTGTTCCTGAGTATGTCTCAATTCCATAAACTCTGGAAGTCACAGCTACAGTCTTTTTCTGAATTGACTGATACTTTTAATAAATGCCATCTACTTCGAAATCGTAGGCGTATGCATTGATGCCACACAAGGTGGCAAACAATGCTATTAAAAGATTTTTAAACGTTTTCATATCATTATTTTAGAGTGGTTTAATTGGCGAAGGATTTAGTCGTGTAGAATAAATTTCTTTGCGGCATTACCTTTTGAAGACTTAGCTACAGCGATATATAAACCTGAAGATAAATCAGATAAATCAGCGACACCATTGACAGTCAGAACCTCCAATGCACATTTACCGGAAATGTCATATATTTTAATATAAACATCTGCATCGCTATTTACCCGTAAACTTCTTCCGTTAATCGCTATATCTTCCGTCTCTGACTGCACATCTTCCACTCCGGCTACAACTTCAACTCCTACAACATCCGGATCCTCCACTATATTATCAAAAGACCCCCAGTCAATTGAAGCTCGATATCGTTCTTTGGTTCCAATAGGTACACGCAACACAGTATTTTGATATGTCGAAGCAGAAAACCACAAATAGCTACAAAATAATTCCGGATTTAACATATTAACTACTATTTCTTCAAGTTCTTCCGATTTTGAAAAATTGCCTCCAAAAAATGACCTATTAAGATTCTCTGCAATAGAAACTGATGCAGAAAAGCATTCAGCTGGAATCACAAGTTTCTTTAGTGACTTGGCATTTTCAATTGCTACTGTATATACATGCCCCCCTTGATATTCTACAAATCCTCCGAATTGAATTAGCTTAGGCAGTATCAGTTCTTCTAAAGACACACAATTTTGGAATGCCCATGCGTCGATATATTTCAAAGATGATGGGAGGTTAATTTTTTTAAGATTTACACAATTATAAAAAGCTCTAAAGCCTATTTCTTCTAATGTGTTTGGCAAAATTATATCTTTAAGAGCTTCGCAATCAGAAAAACAACGCCGATCTATAATTTTCAACGATTTTAATGGAGTTAAATCTATATACTCCAACGATTCACATTTTCCTATGCTAAATGATTGAATATTATGATTTTCTGAAAATGTTAATTGTTTTAATTTTTTACTCGATATAAACTCTGAACCTAAATATTCCATATTCTCTCCGATATGAAAAGATTCTATCTTGTGACACCCTGTAAAGGCTGCCTTTCCGATGTATCTAACACTTGCAGATAAATCAATTTTTTCAAGAGAAGTAAACCTAAAAGCACACTCGCCAATCTCTGTTACATTTTCGGGAATTACAACATTTTGCAATTGCGAAAATTCAAATAGATTTTTCGCTATCTTAGTGATATTAGGTGGCAAAACGATAGTTGTTAATGATGTAGAAGCAAAAGCACACTCACCAATTTCTGTTACACCATCCGGAATATCAATAGAATTCAAACCTGATTTTTCAAAAGCACTTTCTCCTATACTAATAAGAGATTCCGGCAAAGTAATCTTTTTTAAATTCTTAGTATTAGCAAAACATCTTTCCGGTATTCTATTTATATTTTGTTTAGGAAGTTCTATTTCCTCTAATGTGATATCGTTTGCAAAAACGCCCTTATCAATCGCAGTCACCAAATATTTTCTGTCTTTATAAATTATTTCATCGGGTACAACCACACAGCTTTTGCTTATAAATACACCTGATAGTTTTACCGTAGAGTAATCGTCATAATCGGCTGTTGTTGTAAACTCAAGACCTTGGTAATTAAAAGATAAGGCGTAAGCATTGATGCCACACAAGGTGGCAAACAATGCTATTAAAAGATTTTTAAACGTTTTCATATCATTATTAAATTTTAATCAAAATATGCCATTGGCACGATAAATATGTTTTCATCTGTATCAAAAGCCACTTTATATGTACCATGTCGAGTCAATGTATTGTTATTGATAACTCCATTAGGATTCTCACTGTTGACAAATTCTATCTTTGATACAGCATCTCCCATAAAACAAATTGTCATATCAGGATGAAGTTTATAACATGAATTTGCAAAATCTATAGTTAACTTCTTTGACACATCATTCGAACTAATCCATAATGATATTTTACAAAGATTCGACATAATCTTCTGTCCGTGGGTATCATTAACAAATAAATCATCAAAATTCAATGTTTCACTTGTCTCATAATATAATGACTTAAAATAGTTCTGAGGAACGGCATTTGACGAAACACTGTAATGGATAGGACCAGACAAAACAGCTCCATTGTTTGGATTTGTTTGGTTGATAAATATCGTATCTCTTCCTTTATATCGCGATCCCATACCTTTATCCGAAACACTTGCTCGTATAGAAATATTATTGCAGCGAATTGACTTAACAAAGTTAAATGGCAAAATGCTCTTTATGCTAAAATCCATAAACTCGCAATCTTCAAGATCGATATATGTCGATTCATATCCTATTATACCTCCATTTTCATTGGTTAATGTAGTTTGAGCAATACCCTCACTCATACGCAAGTCATGGAAATTATTTAACCTTGCCGATTTTACCTTGATTGGAGTCTCCATCATTAGACCACTCGCCCAACCCTCAAAACCGATGCAATTAAACACATTGCCATTTATTTTATCATTGTCACCTTCTTTACCTTCAATAACAATGCCATATTTGCAATATAGTCGTCCTCCATTGAATTGATTCTCTCCAAAAACACAACCATCTATATTACTTTCACAGTTGGTAATATTAATGTTTATTCCAACCTTAGAATCAATATATTGCCAATTAATCTTGTTGTATTTTATCTTATTGTCACTAAACTCAGATAGAGTAAAATCAAAACCAACCTTCAGTCCCATAAGTTTATCCACACTTATCTTTGAATAACTTAAGCCCTGATTAACAAGGAATCCGGTTCCTAATCTATTATTCCAATTACCATTGTTTGCGCCTTTTATTTCTCTGACATAAACATTTTGAAATGTTGATTGCAATACAATTGCCGGAATATCAGTACTTAATATAATTGTACCATGACATATCAATGTCTGATTAGGATTCTTTAAAACTATCGGCTGATTGATTTTGTATTCCATAGACCCCATTTCTATTGAAGCACACGTCTGCAAAGCACTACATATATTTACTGCCAACTGAATTGTATTTGTATCTTGATTTTCTCCTATGGGACCAAACCACTCAACATAGAAACTACTATTTGTAAACGATCCTGCTAAAACAACGTTTGTAAAAATTTGATATTTAGCTGCTCTAATTTCTGTTAAATTGCCAACAATTATAGAATGATCATACGATATTATATTACCTCCTTCAAAATCAAGAATACAACCTGGTCCTAAATATAGATTGTTATTAAGATAACAAGTTCCCTTTATCTTAATAATAACATTTGCAAAATTACCTGCTATTGCATTACCATTAAAAGTCACTACTTGTAACATATAATATATTGATTTTAAAATTTATTTATATATAAATTATTGATTATCTGCCTGTAAGAATAAATTTCTTTGTGGCATTACCTTTTGAAGATTTAGCTACAGCGATATATAAACCTGAAGATAAATCAGATAAATCAGCGACACCATTGACAGTCTGAACCGCCAATGCACATTTACCGGAAATGTCATATATTTTAATATAAACATCTGTATCGCCATTTACTCGTAAACATCTTCCGTCAATCGCAATATCTTCCGTCTCTGACTGCACCTCTTCCACTCCGGCTACAACTTCAACTCCTACAACATCCGGATCCTCCACTATATTATCAAAAGACCCCCAGTCAATTGAAGCTCGATATCGTTCTTTGGTTCCGACAGGTACACGCAACACAGCATTTTGATATGTCGAAGCAGAAAACCACAAATAATAGCTGCAAAATAATTCCGGATTTAACATATTAACTACTATTTCTTCAAGTTCTTCCGATTTGGAAAAATTGCCTCCCAAAAAAGACCTATTAAGATTCTCTGCAATAGACACTGATGCAGAAAAGCATTCAGCTGGAATTACAAGTTTCTTCAGTGACTTGGCATTTTCGATTGCAGGAGTAAAAATTTCAGATCCTTTAAACGATACAAATCCCCCAAAGTAAGTTAATTTTGGCAACAACAATTCTTCTAAAGACTCACAATCTTGAAAAGACCACTCACTAATTCCCTTCATAGCAAACGGAAAATTTATTTTTTTCAAATTTTTACAACCTTTGAATGCTCCACTTTCTATTGTTTCAAGTCCTTTCGGCAGTATAATTTCCGTTAAAGATTCGCATGATATAAAAGCTCTGTATGGTATAATTTTAACACCTGTTGGAATTTGTATTTTTGACAAACTACTACAATAAGCAAAACAATTATCTCCAATTTCACTTATAGAATTGGGTAATATTACCTCGTTAACACCACTACTTGAAAAACACTCCTTACTAAGTTGTTTCAATGATTTAGCTGAAGACATATCAACATTTCTAAGTTGATTACATCCAGCAAAGCATCCTTCTCCAATTTGGGTTAATGACTCCGGCAATTTTATTTCTGTCAATCCACTGTTGGCAAAACTCTCCTTGCCAATTTTAGTTAAATTCGAAGAAACAACTATACTTTGTAACGTAGAAATATTATAAAAACAATAATCAGGTATTTCTGTGATACTCGATGGTAATATAACCTCCTCTACTTTGCCATGATTCCAAAATAATTGATAGGCAAACGATGTCACCTTATATCCGACACCATTATAAACAACTTCTTCCGGAATTATCACTTTATATCTTTTCATCGTAAATCCAGAAATTTGAACTGTTGGGTTATCCTTGTTTGAACTTGTTATAGTATAATAATAGTCTCCCTCTTCGAAATCGTAGGCGTAAGCATTGATGCCACACAAGGTGGCTATCAATGCTATTAAAAGATTTTTAAACTTTTTCATATCATTATTAAATTTTAATCAAAATATGCCATTGGCACGATAAATATGTTTTCATCTGTATCAAAAGCCACTTTATATGTACCATGTCGAGTCAATGTATTGTTTGTAATGCTCTGATTTGCTTCCGCTGAATTAATAAACTTAAGTTTCGAACCTACAATACCTCTAAAGCAAATTATCATTTCAGGATGGAGTCGATAACTTGAATTTGAAAAATCAATTGTTATCGTTTTATTATCATCAACATACTCAGGTGTTTTAAATTCTAATTCGACTATGTTAGACATTACGACTTGACCTTGAACATCGCGAACAAACAACATATCAAAGTTTATAATTAGACTTCTTCTGAATTCAAATTTTTGATAATAATTTTGTGGAACAATATTTGACGAAACGCTGTAATGGATAGGACCAGACAAAACAGCTCCATTGTTTGGATTTGTTTGGTTGATAAATATCGTATCTCTTCCTTTATATCGCGATCCCATACCTTTATCCGAAACACTTGCTCGTATAGAAATATTATTGCAGCGAATTGACTTAACAAAGTTAAATGGCAAAATGCTCTTTATGCTAAAATCCATAAACTCGCAATCTTCAAGATCGATATATGTCGATTCAAAGCCGATTATATCACCATTTTGATTGGTTAATGTAGTTTGAACAATGCCCTCACTCATACGTAAGTCATGGAAATTATTTAACCTTGCCGATTTTACCTTGATTGGAGTCTCCATCATTAAATCATCATATCCTTCAAATCCAATACAATTAAATACGTTTCCATTAATCATATTATTATCACCTTCTTTACCTTCAATAACAATACCATACTTGCAATATAGTCGTCCTCCATTGAATTGATTCTCATTAACCCACAAAGCCTGAGAATCTACGTCAAAATTATTAACTTTCAAATTAATACCTGTCTCACATTCCAAATATTGCCAACTGACCTTATTGTATTGTAAGCCTACAATATAATTTTCAGCATTATATACTGATGGAGTAAAGTCAAAACCTACTTTAAGCCCAATCATCTTATCAACATTTATCGTTGCATTATGAACATTGCCGGAAAGCAACACACCGGTACCAACCATTGATTCAAATGTATTTCCATAATCACGATAACGAATTTCGCGAATATCAACTTTTTGATATAGATTTCGCATTTCAATTGCAGGAATATCTGTTAAGATCTGCAAACAACCATTTCCAACAATTGATTGATTCAATTTATTAAGGACAATTGTGTGACCGATATTGTAAGTCGCACATCCTAATTCTATAGGAATACGATTTGTCAGATTTTCGGTAAAATCTAAAGCACTCTGGATTTCAAAGTAATTGTTTTTTGCATCATTCCCTGCAAATCCATTTCCAATAGCTCCAAACCACTCTACCGGCAAAGTAGAATTTGAGAAAGTTCCCCTTAACTCAATTCCATAGAAAATTTGATACTTCGGTGCTCGAATTTCTGTGGCATAGCCTACAATAACAGCATTTGCAACATTACTAACCGGACGTAAAGTCCCTCCTTCAAAATCGAGAATACAGTTAGGACCTAAATTCAGCGTCCCAGAAAGTCGGCAATTCCCCTTGATTTTGATAATCACATTTGCATATACTTCTTGAAGTATTGCATCTTTTAATTCAATTACATTCATTATAAATAAAAATTTTAAAAAATAATAAATAAAGTTCAGAAAAGCTTTTCTATGCGCAAAGTTAATGTATCATAATTATAGATGCAAATTTTTAGGCAATTATTTTTCAACTTTACATAAACTTTCCAATACCAAAGCATTACATGTTGATAATCAACGATTTATAATACACCTAAAAAAAGACACACAGTAGCCCTCACTGCATATCTTAACTGAAGCAAACTCTAAAATCCAAATAATTATAGAATCTATCTTATTATTAATTATTTACATTTTGATTTCGGAGAGATCGACGAGCTGGTTGACTATTGCGTAGATGGTCAGTCCGGTCGCACTATGAATTTCTAATTTGCGAGAAATGTTTCTGCGATGCGTGTTGACTGTATAAACCGACAAATACAACTCGTCTGCTATTTCTTTATTTGTCAAACCTTTGACCACCAATCGGATGATTTCTTTCTCACGTTGGCTCAAAGTCTCTTTATCGTCAGTCGGTTCATCATCTGATTTTATCAACTCCTTAACCTTTTGAGTCATTGTCTTCAAATCATCGACTATCGACAACGTTGCGTCATAAAGCGAACGAGCATGCTTATCCATGACACCCACCTCTATTGCCATCAACTTATATTCTCTATTGGCATCTGCTTTTAATTGCTGAGGATCGAATGAGCCTCCAAATGTCGGATTTACTATCACAATCTCCGGATTCGTCGATTTAATACAATCCACCAAATCAGCGTATGTATTGACCTCGACAACCTTTATTTGCATATCAGGTATTATGCTAAGGCAATGCAATATACCGTTACCGATTATCGGAGATGTCTCTGCGACAATAATATGTAATTTATCGTTACCGCTCATTGTCTTTTACCCTCCTTTCTAATTTCATGACTGCAGGTGTAAACACATAGTCTTCTATCATGCAATGACTTTCAAGCTCTTGCTCGCAACGATAGATGTCATACAAAGCATCGTTGAGAAGATTGACATCGGCATTATTCGGACAATATCTTATCAAAATATTTTTCAATTCTTTCAGTTTATTGCCGACTTGCTCATGATGATCGCTATATGTCGAAATTTTATAATCATCTTCAACTTCTCCACTTATCAATCGATTGACGTAGGCAAAAACGGATTGTTCTTCATGCTCCATGTGAAGTCGCACTTCGGAAGTGTATTCATCAAAAAATTTCAGTATCAAAAATGACACATCCTCTGAACTCAGCGTTATTCCCTCGACTAATTTTCGTCTGATCGCCGGCAGACAATATTCAAGGAAATAGATATGCGACTGCTTGAGATAATCGATCAATGAAGTGACACTCAATTCCGACAAATTCTCGACTTTTGAATATCCGTCTTGAATAAAATTGACTACAGTAAGAAATGTCGTGCAATCTACACCGAATTTCTCACACACTTCCGATACGCTTTTATCGCCAACCCCCACCTTTATGCCGAATCGGCTTATCACTTGAATCAAAAAGTAATTCTCAGAGATAAGATCCGACATTTTATCCGACACTATATATTTTCGTCTTTGCATCATCATATTATTTTTTTACTAAAATCCGTCGCATACAACGACAGATTAGACCTACACAATGATTGTGGCACAAGCATTATGCCGGCACCACTAATTCATTTTCTAACTATAATAACTAATAACCCTAAACTATGCAAATCATACCTGGCTTTTCTATTGATTTTACTCAATAAAATCTTTCTGATTTTCACATTGCAAAATTACTACTATTTTTTATATCTCACAATCACTATTTTTAGGTAAAATTAATCACGCCACTACTTAACATTAAGTATTAGAAACCACCATCAACACCGAAGACCAAGAGAAAAATTAGATTTTGACACACCTAAAAATCGTTTTTTCTCAAACTTTTACTAATTTTGCATTTGCTGTTGGACTCAACATATCCTTATTCTGAAAAATTTACTCAAAGTTTGCCGGACTTTGTGTATGAAGAAATCAAGGAAGAGTTTGGATTAAAATTATCTATTGTACCATTTGATTTGTCTGATAACAAATCTTATGAACAACAAATTCACGATATAATATTTGGATTATCTATTATTGCAATTGCTGTAAACTTCATAAAATAATAAGTTTTATTATGAGCGTAAGCGTATTGTCCGCCGATATTTTCTTTGATAATCAAGAACGTGCTTTTGTTCCATATAAGGGGTGGTGCATAGTGGGTTCAAATGGCGAGTATATAAAAGATGAGTTAACAATTAATGATACTGGTCCATTGGAAATCATTCCAGATCCACTTGGTCATGGAAATTATCATACATTAAATAATATACTCAAATCATCTGGTGAAAAAATACTTCAAAAAGGGGTACGAAATATTACATATTTCTCGGAGGGTTATTATCTAGTGAAAGATAACAATAAAGATGAATTAATAAACCGATATGGTTGCATTCCCGTAGCAGATTATAGCGAAAAAGCAAATGTTGTCTTAAGTAATGGGATTATTCTTTCTGACGAATGGTTTGATCAAGTTTATCCTTTTGTTAATGGTTATTTCTTAGTAAAAAGAAATTGGAAGAGCAATCTAATGGATATGAATGGCAAATTATTATTGAAATCTTTTGAAAAGAATCTTCGTAATTTTTCACAAAATGTAGCGTATTCATTTCATGAGGGCATAATATACGCAAATTTTAAAGATGGGAAACAGGCAGAATTACGACATTTAGAACCTCTTCCTGATGATGGATTATACCAAACAAGACATATTTGTCATCGATGTGGGAAACAAGTAAAAGAGTTTTTATCACAAAGTTATGAAACATTAAATGTTATAACTGATGAAAATTCTGGGCTGAAGAATCTCATTGATAATGAGGGATATTTATTGTTACAAAAATGGTATAATGATATAAAGTATGCATACTACACTCCTGGATTTTATTTTGTTAAAGAGAATGATTGTTGGAAATACATAGATTTAGCCGAAAATATCCTTAATGATATCGGATATGATAATGTTTATACATTAAACAGTACTTTCTGTATTGTTGAAAAAAAAGGTGTAATTAGTGTGATTGGCAACTTGGGGAATGTTATAAAAGATAATTATTCTTCTGCAATGTATTCTGAACGCGACATTTGGAATGTGCAACTAATACGTAGGAATACAAAAACTGGATATTTACACGGAATACAATTATCTCAACCTATTCTTGGTTACGCACAAGCAATACTCACATCTCAAAAAAGAAGAATACTTCTTGAAAAAGATAATATATGGTATAGTCTCGAAATTGATGGTAGTTTAACGCCTTGCTTCAAATATGATTCAGCGACGTTATAAATTATCTAAGTCACATCTCTTTTACGATATACATACGATGATGTGCCGTTGATTCTTGGCTTTGGGTGTTCTATCGGTCGCAACCGACTTCTGTAAACATCATTTTTGGTGTTAGGAGATTATTTGGTAAAAATTAGGACAAGAAAAGAGAAAAATTTGTACCTTTGCAGAATATAATCTATCGGCAAACAAGAAAATCATAATAATATGGAATGGTTAATAGATTTACTTAGACCCGGCACTACATCGTTGGCGAGCTCGATACTGCTGTATTCGCTTGTCATCTTTTGTGGTATTTATTTGGGTAAAATCAAGATTTTCGGAGTGTCATTGGGTGTGACATTCGTGCTCTTTGTAGGCATTGTGATGGGACACTTCGGCTACATCGTCGAGACAAGTACTCTGAAATTTGTGCAAGAGTTCGGTCTGATACTCTTCATCTTCTCCATCGGTATGCAAGTCGGTCCTGGCTTCTTTTCTTCATTCAAGGAGGGGGGTATCAAGCTCAACGCATTGGCTCTGACCGGCATCGGCCTTAATGCGCTCATCATGATTGCCATCTACTTTATCCAAGGTGGCAGCAACGGCGCGACATCTATCGAGCAGATGGTCGGCATCATGAGTGGAGCGGTGACCAACACTCCGGGTCTTGGTGCAGCTCAGCAGACATTGGCACAGGTGGCAGAAAATGCTTCCGGCAACGCAGCCGAGCAAATGTCGATGGGTTACGCAGCAGCTTATCCTCTCGGCGTGATCGGTATCATCATCACAATGATTGTCATTCGCAAGATTTTCCGCATCGATGTAGATAAGGAAATCAAGGATATAGAAGACGAAAAGAATGATTCGCTCCTCAAGCCTCACGTCGTGACATTCAAGGTGACCAACGACCTCATCAGCGGCCTTACAATCAGCAAATTGCACACTATCATCTCTTGCAATTTCGTCATCTCTCGTATCGAAAAGCCTAATGGTCAACTCGTTATCCCGACATCAGACGATGTAATCGAAATGGACGACATGCTATTGCTCGTCATCTCAGTGCAAGACGAAGAGATATTCCAACGCTTCATCGGTCCAATCATCGAGAAGAACTGGGAGCAAGCACATGGTCCTGTCGTTTCGCGTCGCATCTTGGTGACTAAGCCTGAATATAATGGTGTCAAAATCGGCCAGATGCGTCTTCCTATGGGTTTCAAACTAAATGCCACTCGCGTCACTCGTGCCGGTGTCGAACTTCTCGCGTCGCCTAACCTTCGTCTCCAGATTGGTGACCGCTTGACTGTGGTCGGCAAGGTGGAAGACATCGACCGCCTCGCAAGCCGTCTCGGCAACTCGGTGAAGCTTCTCAACGAGCCTAACCTCATCACAATGTTCATCGGTATTTTCCTCGGCATCCTTGTCGGTAGCATTCCTTTGCAAGTTCCGGGCATGTCAGTTCCGATGAAACTCGGTCTTGCCGGTGGTCCGCTCATCATCGCAATCCTCATCAGCCGTTACGGTCATAAATTCCACCTCATCACCTACACCAGTTCGTCGGCCAACCTCTTGCTGCGCGAAATCGGTATCTGCTTGTTCTTGGCTTCGGTCGGCATTGCGGCAGGTAAGGACTTCGTCAGCACGGTGTTCAACTCTACCGGTATGATGTGGGTGCTCTATGGTTTCATCATCACCGTAGTACCATTGATTGTAGTAGGCATCATTGCTCGTGGAAAATACAAACTCAACTACCTCACAATCATGGGTCTTATGAGTGGTGGTTACACCGATCCGCCGGCATTGGCATACGGTAACAAAGTAGCTAATAATGACACGCCTGCTGTCGCTTACACCACAGTCTATCCTATCACAATGTTTATGCGTGTCATAGTCGCACAGCTGATGATTCTCATCTTCTGCAGCTAAAACAGAATTAATCGACAATTCATAAATGCTCTCAATTCGATTGAAGTGAGAGCATTTTATATATCCAGACTCAAATTAATTCCTTTTATGGGGAATAATTTACCGAAGAATATTATTCTGTTATAATCCTTTTTAATAATTTTGCATAATATTGAGCGAACGATTACTCTACAGACAGGCTAATCTACAACTTAATGTTTTCAGAATTTACAATCCCAATTAATTCAAATCTTATTTCACATGAAAATAATTGCGACAAGCGATTGGCATTTAGGAAATCTTTTTCACGGTAACGATAGACTTTCTGAGCATGAACATTTTCTAAAATGGCTGCTCCAACAATTAGAAGAACATCGTCCGGAAGCACTTCTTGTCGCCGGGGATATTTTTGACAACGGCAACCCCTCTGCCGCAGCACAATCATTGTACTACAATTTTTTATCTCAAGCTGCAATGATTTGTCCGACTATGAAGATTATCATTACAGCAGGCAACCACGACTCGGCAAGCCGACTCGAAGCGCCTCGACCGATATTATCGCATAATAATATAGAAATCCGAGGAAACATTCATCGCTCTTGGGTAAATGATGAAGAGTCCGGACACTGGCAGATAGATTTCGACGATTTAATTATTCCTATAAACGATGAAGTGGCAGTTATCGCTGTTCCATACCTTAGAAGCGACATCGTGTACAACTCTGATTATTCTGCCGGTGTCAAACACATCCTCTCAGAACTTACCCAAAGAGCTCGCAAACTTTACCCCACGAGCAAACTTGTGATGATGGCACATATGTATGCCAAAGGTGCAGAAATAGCATCAAAAGACGCAAGCGAGAAAATTGTTATTGGAGGTCAAGAAGAGGTAAACATTGAAGGTTGGAACAATCATCCGGAATATTTCACTTGCGGACATATCCATAAACGACAACATATTTGGAATACAGATTGGGCTCGCTACACCGGCAGCATACTTCCTATGTCATTTGCTGAAAAAGACTATAAGCATGGCGTTGATCTTATCTCGATTAACGACAAAGAAAAGATTAAAGTCCAACAACTCGTCTATACACCTCAACATCGTCTGCGTATTCTACCGGAAAATGACGAATCGATATCTGTAAAGGAATTGAAACGATTAATAAGCAACTCGCTCATCGATAGAATCGACGGCAAACTTGGTGATGATTTCGAATATTTAGTCATCAAGGTTAAACAAAATATTATAAACAATGATGAAATCAAAGAACTCGAGGAGATCATCAATAGTAAAAATGTTGTGCTCTGTAAGATTCAAAAAGTCATTGAGCAGATTGAAGTTCACACAATCAGTGGATCTCAAAAAATCACCAGCATCGATGACATTTTAAACCGCAATCCGATCGAAACGTTAAAAGAATGTTTCTATCTCATGCATGGAAGCGAAATGACCAATCGTCAAGAAGCACTGCTGAACGAACTAATAAAAGACGTAAAATCAGAAATCAACGACTAACTACTATGAAATTCATTAAACTTGAAATTCTAAATTTGGCATCGCTTGACAGACAAGACGGTGAAGTGATTAATTTTGAAGACGGAGCTTTAGGCAATAGCAATATCTTCAGCATCGTCGGTCCGACAGGCAGTGGCAAATCGACCATCCTCGATGCCATATGCCTTGCTTTGTATAAAATCACTCCTCGATACACTCGAAAAAAAGGAGATCGTGGTCATTCGATAGAGATATTCGGCCCAATAGACGATGATGAGAAAAATCGTTTGGTTCCGACCGATTGTCGAAATATATTAACGCGAGGAAAGAAAAACGGTTATAGCAAACTGACGTTTCTTGCCAACAATGGCATTACCTATCGTGCCGAGTGTCACTTGAAATTCAACCGCTCAAGATATGACAATCCTATAACACTACTCTACAAAATAAATTATATCAACGGACAATACGTAGAAGAAAAGGTCAATTGGGAGGAGTTACCACAGATTATAGGGTTGGATTTTGACCAATTTATTCGCACTGTTCTTATTGCACAAGGTTCATTTGCAAAATTCCTGACAGCAAGCGAAGACGAACGATATATATTGTTGGAAAAAATCATCGGGTCCGAACATCTTTATTCTGCAATAACAAATAAAATAAAGACTCATAAAGATAATGCTAACAAAGCATATACAACAATCGCCACTGAAATAGACGCTGATAACATTTACATAAAATCAGACGAGGAATTATTACAGTTAGACAAGCAAATCGCTATATTAGAAAATGAAAGAAATACCTTGATCAATACGATCAAGAAGAATGAAGAATGCCAGAAATGGTATGCCGACAACGACAAGTTGATACAAACAATTCAGAAACTACAGGAAGATTACGCCTCTGCTAATCAGTCACTTGAAAAAGCCGGTAATGACATTGAGAATCTCAAGCTATACGATTCTATGCAAGAAGGAATCGGGATTTTGAAAAATCTTAAAGATTTAAACACTCGACAAAACAACACCAAATCAGAAATCGCCAAATTAGAAAAAGAAGTTGATAATAAAAATTCTGAATTAAAAACCGAGAACGAAAATCTCGAGAAACTCAATAATGAACGTGATGCGATCAAAAATCAAATCGCAGAGTTAAAACCACGCATTGACGAAGCGCATAAGTTAAAGGGATTTATCGAGTCTAAAGAAATTATATACAATAGTAATTTAACCAACAAAACCAACATTGAGAAGGAATTATATAACGCAAAACAGGAACTAAAAACGAACAACGAACTAATTGACAAAGAGGAGAAAAACAAGCAAAATGCCCTAAAAAATGCTGAGATCACAAAATCTCAGATAGAAAACGAGCGCAACAGTTTGGAAAACAAACACAAAGCCATTGAGTCAGAACTTGAGATTAAGCAACAGCTTATCGTCAACCATGACATCAAGAAAATGCGAAATTCTCATATACACCTCAGTACTGTCATTTCAGAACTCAACATTGCTCTTTCTCATATCAAATCTTTAGCATCCAAACGATTAGAACGAGAAAACAACATCGCCAAACGTGATGCAGAATATAAAGCACTTGCTATTATCTCAGAACAGTTAAAGTCATTAAGTGTTGAAAAATTGGAGGGTGAAGTGTCTGCATTGACAAAGGTGGTCAACCTCATGGACTGCAACGATTGGCGAACACAAAGAGATCTACTTATTGAAGGCAAACCATGTCCTTTGTGTGGAGCCGAACATCATCCTTACAAGGCTGATAACAATATATATCAAAAAGTATTTAACGAAACTGAACGCGAACTAAAAACAAAGAGTGCAGAACTCAAAAGACAACGAGAGGAACAATCCAAATTAAACGCTGATTTGGCTACAGCTAATGCAAACATCAAAAACATATCTGCAGCTATCGACAACCTTAAGGATGAAATAGAGCAGATTAGCAACGATTTGGAATTAATTGCTAATAAGCACTCCTACTTTACCGATAACGAAAATAAACTCGCTGCTAAAATTTCAGAACTTCAAGAGACTCATCGCTTATTAACCGATGACATCAAGCGCTATGATGAAATTACTACCGAGATCAACAGTCTCCAAAAAGAAAAAGACAAATCGATCAAAGCAAAAGAAAGTTTTGAAAATAAAGCTAAAGAGCAAACAGACATCCTGCAAAATAATATTCAGAATATAAACGAACGTCTTACGCAGTTTAAATCACAAGTTCCACAACTTGAAAAAATTTACAAAGAAAAGGAAGCCAATCTCAATGAAGCAATCATAGTTTGCAATAGTAGCAGTAACGAGCTTTCCGAACTCCGTGAGAAATTCAAATCTTTGTTGGGAGGAAAGGATCCTAATGATGTTGAAACAACAATCAACTCACAAAAAGAGGAGACCGAGAAGAAAGTTGAACAAAAGGTGTCTATCATCAACAAACTCAACAACGACAAGACCAATATTGAAGGCAAATTATCTGTACAGAATGATGAGTTAAACAAATTGAATAATAGCATCGAAATTGAAAAAGGCAACCTCAACAAATGTATTGAGCAATATAATGCCGACACACAGCGTGTTAAGACGATTTCAGTCGCTGATGTTGAATTAATGCTCAACGAGCGAGACTGGATAACACTTCGACAGCACATTCAACTGCTCACTGAGAATAAAGTTCAGTCTGAAACTCGATTAAACGATGCTATCAAAGCACACCAAGAACATTATAAATCGCAACCGACGGAATCTCTCAATGAACTTATCGAGCTATACCACGAATTAAAAGAAAAGGAAAAAGACGACACTGAATTGACCTCAGCAAAAATAACTCGAGACAGACACAATGACGCTATAAAACGTATTGGTTCAAAAATTGAGGAATTAAAATCCGCAGAGGAAAATATAAATGACTGGAACGCGATCCATAAAGCAATTGGCAACGATGGCAAGATGCTAAGGAAGATTGCACAATGCTATACCCTCGGATTCCTTGTCGAACATGCTAATAACGAAATTCGTAAGTTTAATAATCGCTTCGAACTTAGACAGGTCAAAAACTCGTTAGGTATTCGCGTCATCGACCATGATCGCGCTGACGACATTCGCGAAATCACTTCGCTTTCCGGAGGCGAGACATTCATCGTAAGTCTTGGACTTGCATTGGGTCTATCTGCTTTATCATCGCGCAACATATCATTTGAAAATCTCTTTATCGACGAAGGCTTTGGGACACTTGACCCCGACACATTGGCAATAGTCATTGATTCTTTGGCAATGTTGCAATCATCTCAAAATAAAAAAGTCGGAGTCATAAGCCATACCGACACCATGAGTGAACGCATCACTACCCAAATACGAGTAATCAAAAATGGCAATACCGGTAGCAGTCATATTGAGATCCACCCGTAATATATAGACATATCTGACAAATATCCTGAGTAAATAAGAAAGTGCCTCTTGTAATGTTGACAGGAGACACTTTCATTCGTTATAATCTGATATGTGAGGTTATTAATCAAACGGATAAGCTGCCACGAAGCAATCGGGGTGACGCAATTCCTCTTGATGCGCTTTGAGGTTGGCTATTGTCACGTCGCCTACGATATAATTATAGTCGTATGACGAGTACTGTTCTCGCACCTTAGAGAAGTTGAGCAGATTACGTTGTTCGGCAGTTTTATAGCGGAAATACACACGGAATGTATGCTCCTTGGTGTAGGCAGGCAGCACAGAGTTGTTGCGTTTCTTATACTCATAGCGATAGTTGTAGGCACAAGCAGTGATGTCGCTGAGTACGGCTGAGCCTGTCGGCTGACCACCTGCGCCACGACCGAACATAAATTGCTTACCATAGAATAAACCCTTGATTACCACGCCATTAAATTCATCTTCCACGCCGTATATATATTTATTGCGAGAGATGAGTTGCGGAATGACACACATGATGAGTCTATCGTCAAATTTCTCAACATGAGCCACAAGCTTGATGCGACGGTCTTTTTCCTTGGTGAAACGAATGTCGGCATCATTCATTGTCGAAATGCCGTATGTAAAGATTTCTTCCGGAGCCACATAGACGCCAAACGCGTGCATTGTTACGATTATAAGCTTAAACAGTGAATCCCAGCCATCTATGTCAAGATTTCGTTCAAATCAACAAGTCAGCTCCGTTATCAGGAGTAAGAGAAGTTAAGTGCTTGGCTTTTGAAGTAGTGACTTATTTTAACCCTTACCATGTACCCAAGCGTGCGACAGGCGTCCAATGCATCTGTGGTAGATCTTTCTTGCAGAGGACGGAACTCGTTGACTATCTTGTTGTAGTCATCGGCAAGTCGGCACTCCCAAAAAGTGGACAGATGGACAGCGAAGTGGGGATATGGGGATAAAGAAATATCGGGCACTTTGAGGGTGTCCGATATTCGTTTTTCTAATGTATGGTTACCCCATATAGAGGCAGATGTTAGTTTTCAGATGTCAACTCTCCGATTTACTACATGTTTCGGTTTGTTATTCCGAAACGGGGCGAATGTTGTAGCCCATCCAGTGGTATTCTTCGGAATTGCCGAGAGTGCCACGAGTGAAATAATAGTAGTGAGCTCTGATGGTTGCTTCCTTCTTAGGTGTTGACGACCATATATAGCTTATCGATCCTTCGTATTCCGACTTTTTATCGACACGATATCCGGCATACGGAATGAATATGAAATTGAAGTTCGTACGGCTCACAAATTTCACACCTCTCACGCCATTCATAACGGCATCTTCTTGGCGACAATTTTGCTCGAGCTCGCGAATCTCTTTGATTGTAGGCATTCTCCAAGAAGCACCCCAGTTGGCTGTAGCAGCGTCTTTTTCAGGGTTGCCTTCGATGGCGCTGTAGCGAGGTCCGTAAGGGTCTATAGTTCGTCTTTTGAACTCTGTTTTCGGCTGTGTTTCACCCCACATGAAAAAGCCCCCATATTGCTGAGGAGCCGAAGCGCCTACGTTGCACGATGCCCATTTCAGCCCTGAAGGCAAGCCGAGGTCAACCCACTCATATCCGTTGATTTGCCCCTTGTGCGACTTGTCGAGCAGAATCACATTTGCGTGGTTTTCGCCGAGGTATTTGCAATCCTCGAAAGAGCGTGGGTGGATTTGTGTTACGCTGACAGGGATTGTAACCGTTGTCAATCCTGATTCTCTGAACGCTTGGTCGTCGATAATTTCAAGTCCATCGGGGATATTGATAGTCTTCAACGCCTCGCAACGAGCAAAAGCAAATGCTCCTATCAACTTCACCTTGTTCGGAATCACGATGCTCTTCAACGAATGGCAATCGCTGAAGGCGTTGGACTCGATTGACGTGATAGTGCTTGGAAGTTGAACGGCTGTGAGTTTCTCACAGAAGTCGAACAAGCCAACTTCAATCTTTTTGACACCTTCAGGAATGGTAACAGTGCCTGAGAGTTCTGTGCAACCACCAAATGCCTCGCAACCAAGTTGTTTCACCGAAGCAGGGATTTGGAGAGTCTTCATCTTGATGCAGCCATTGAAAGCATATTCGCCGATGCGAGTCACCGATGAAGGGATTGTCACGCCTGTGAGTTGCCAGCACATTTGGAAAGCACGGTCGCCAATGGCAACGACTTTATACGCGACTCCATTGTAGTTCACCGACTTCGGAATGACCACATTGCCGGCATAAGCGTTGTCGTTGTTATGCTCATCGAGGAACGTAACCTCAACTTCTGAATCCGACAGGCGTCGGTAGTATATCTTATTGACAGCAAAGTCGTAGGCAAAGGCAGCCGAACTGCCGTCCATAACCATCAGATTAGGGCAGTTTTCAAAGGCTTCTTCATCAACGTATTCAATCGACGACGGTATGGAGATGCTCGCCAGCGAAGTGCAACCTGAGAAAGCCTCATACATGATGGATTTCACGCCTTGTGGTATCTCCATGCTTGTGAGCGACGTACATCCCTTGAAGGCTGTTTCGTTAATCATGGTAAGTGTTGAAGGGAGCTTCACCGATGTCACTTTACCACACCCTTCGAACATCCCTTTGTCGATGGTTGTCATTCCTTCAGGCAAGACAAATTCCCCTGTCAAGGCTTCGCACCGATAGAATGCACCTAACCCTACTTCACGAACCGATTCAGGGATATTAACCGACACAAGTTTTGAGCAGAAGCCGAACGAGAGCATGCCTATCGAGGTGATGCTCTGTGGCAGAGTGACAGATGTGAGCTGAGCGCATGTGTAGAACGCCATTTGCCCTACGCCTGTGACTTTGTAGGTGGTGCCTCCATGAACCACTTCTGCCGGCACAACAACATTGCCGGCATAAGCTTTAGTATTGTCAGCCATATCTTTGCACGACACTTCTACTTCAGAGCCAGATGTTTTACTATAATAGATACCTCCGGCCACAAAATCGTAGCCATTAGCACTAATACAGCAGATTAATGACACTAATACAGCAAAAATATTTCGAAAATATACATTCATAATGGATAGTATTAGGTAATATGCTCTTTCAAATTAAAATTTCAGTTTATTTTTCAAACTCTTCACTTTGTTACCCACCTTTTTTGCGGTCTTAGCTATTTTATCGACACTTTCAGTAGTCTTTTTAGATGTGGACTTACTTTTGCCACTATTTGAAGAAAAACCAGACTTAAAGCCCGGAATTTCACCTTTGATAAAATATTCGCCATCACCAAGAAGCACCAAATAACTATATGTCACACCATTAAATCTTCTTGATTCGGCTTTAATCTTGTATAGACCATTATCGACCTTCACATGAGGGGTTCCGTTTTTCTCCATTAATTTGCAAGTCATAAACACTTCTCCACGACGATCATAAAGTACCACCATTCCATCTTTCACTGCACAATTGTCGTCATTATTCATTGATGAACTTGATGAAGATTTTGCTTTAGGAGCACCTTTTATTTTGTCCTTAATATACATGTTAATATCATACATTTGGACTTTATAGCAATAGGTAATATCTTTATCAAAAAGAGAACTATAATGTTTTTCGTTGATAGGAATCAACTTTAATTCATCATTATCTAACTTTACAAAATAATCACTTCCCTTTTTTACTATCTTACCGGTTTTGCACAATTTTCCGCTTTTGAAATAGATGTCAACATTATCACCAACGGCAAGTGTTTTGGTACTTGCAGTAGCAGTATTATTTGATGAACTATTGGCAGGATCGTAGTTAACCCCCAACTCCTTGAGATCTTTGTCGGCACCGCTATGAGTGCGTCCACGCATCTGATAGGAAGTGTCGGCACATTTCTTATACCATGCAATAGCCTCGTCATTATCATTTTTGCTTTTATAATAAGCGCCCAAGCTATACATTGCTTCGTAACTTTCACCTTCTGCAGCTTTTTTAGCCAATTTTAAACCCTCTTTTTCATTCTTTTTTACACCATGCTTTCCTTCAAAATATAAAGAAGCCAAATCTGCTGTTGAAGCAACATCCCCAAGTTCAGATGCTTTCTTCACCCAATAGACATACCGACTGTCATCTTTAGGCAATCCTAATTTACCGTTTTTATAAGCTTTAGCCAGCTTTGTTGCAGCGCTTATGTAGCCATTCTCTGCCGACTTTTTAAACCAAGACACAGCAGTGGCATTATCTTGTTCAACTCCATTGTGGCCATATTCATAGCTCTGACCTAAGAAAAACATTTCTTTAGCATCACCGGCTTCGGCTTTAGCCTTCATTTCTGAGAAATAATCTGATTGTGCCATAGCCGCGATATTAGCAACAGCAATCATTAGTAGTAATAATACTTTTTTCATAATATATTCGGTTTTATGTTAATTAATTATGTAATTTGAATCGTCTCAAAAGTATTGTATTTTCTGATAATATACTTCAAGTAGTCTCTATAAATTCAATTAGCAAACAGCTAGTCTATAATTAAGGTCGTCACTAATATCATATAGTTTTCGCAAAGATAAGAAAACTCTTTCAAATTTTCACACAAATTATTTCGTTTTTTCAAAAATGAAACGGAACGCAGAGGCGATAGACAGAGCCGTAGCCAACGAGTCACCCGGCGAGTCAATCAGTACAGATACCGATTGCTCGCTATTTTGGGCAAGCACGAAGTCCACATAATTGCGGTCGAAGTCAGCACCACCGACGAAGCCTTTGAGATGAAGATTATAAGTTGCGTTTGACATAGTATTAATTTATTTTCTATGTCAAAGTTAGCACCTTATCATAAGGGAATAAAAGACAAAAAACGAATGGTATAAATAAAGAACGCCCCTCAAGTATGCTGTCTTTCGACGCGCCTGAGAGGCTTATTATATCGTAATAACAAGTATTTCTTAATTATGTTGCAAAGTTAATCTTTTTTTTAAAATACAAAATTTCAAAGCAGACAATTTCTCCACATATCTTCGTTTTCCCAATTTTGAGGGAATCCCATTGCACTTTTAGATACTTTAGGATATTTGTTTAATAACGCTTTCAAGCGAGATGTAAAAGTTGAAGATGGATTTACTGATTGCAACATATAATTTAACATACACGAGAAATGGTATATCTTTGAGCGTTGAACTGAATTAGGATTTGATATCCAAACTTTACTTCGAGAAAAATCTAATCTTTCTGGCACTATTTTTAAGTCTCTATTCCAAAGTCGTGAATGATGCGCACAAAGATTTCTAACATAATTTATAGTATGTAACCAAGAACAAAATTTTTCAGGAGGAAGTCCGAAATGATTTGCTATTCTCGTAACATCAGAACGATTTTTAAGAGAAGTACAAATCTTAGACAAATGGTTAAAATACATTATCTCAACACACATCCATGAGGGCGGATTTTCAGGCGAAGCGTAAGTATCTTTATAATGCTGAATAAATACTTCTGCCTGATTATTGTTTAATTGTTCTTTTATGTGGTTTTGTATTTCGTTATAAGCATCAAAAGTTCGAACTGAGCCGTCTCTGCGAGTGATAGTATTAGCCGGCTTAAAAATAGACTGAATATCTTGCCAATGAGAACCATATTTATGACTAAGTTGATATACTATCTGGTTTCTAACGGCAACTTCTATACGTTCTATTGCGTCAAAAATAAATAAGCGAAACTTTCTATCAAAAATGTACAACTGATACACATCTTCCCACGAAGAGCCGTACCGAAAATCATCAACAATATTTCCTGCAACATTCTTCTTAAAAGGTAGCATATAAGCAGATAAACGATAGTAGCTAATATTGGCTAATCGTTGAATCGCTTTATTCTCATCAGCAAATTGTAAACCTCGGTTTTTTAGAAGTTCAATTTGCTCAGTATATTATTATAAACTGCCATAATCTTAATTTTCTGCAAATTTAGCAAAAACGAACGAGGTGAAAAAGAAGATAAGACCTAATTATAGTCTAAATATTATATTGTCAAAAATGGAACTCATAACAGCAAAATCGGCAATCAATAGGCTGCCGTTTTTTGTTGTTTGCGAAATATCAGTTATATTAAATACTTGCAAATCGCTATGGAGTTCATCGGCAACTACGCTAAGTATGGACTTACACCATATAGGTATGATATGCCCGTCATAGCAAACAAAGAGCCTGCCTCGCATGGGAGTCAGGCTCTTAAAAATAGATGAGAGTTTTTCTCTCGCGATTGCGTATTATCTGATGAATACTTTGCGACCGTTGATGATGTAGATGCCCGGTTCGAGCTGTTTCAAATCTTCAGCCTTAGCGTTTGTGAGCAAGCATACACCGTTGATACTGTAGACTGTAAATTCTGTTGCTTCTGCAAGGACATCTT
>SUXG01000012.1 GCA_015061085.1 Bacteroidales bacterium | reverse complement strand
TGGCAGACTTCATTCTCGACTTAATCCATGCGTCAGAAGGAAGCCAGTTGCTGTTCTCATCCCATAATACAAATCTTATTGACGTTAAAAGATTGAGAAGAGACCAGATAGTATTTGTCAACAAGTCCGAGGATGGCGCAACAGATGTCTATTCTCTCTATGACTTCAAGGATTTCCGTGAAAACATGGATGCCGAAAAGGGTTATATACAAGGACGATTCGATGCCGTTCCGTATGTAGACTCATCCGTATCAAGTATCAAACAATTGTTAGAAGATTGACTCTATGGCAAGCAAAAGAGAACCTGCACGATCTATGCGGATGCGGAAAATCGCTCTTGTTATTTGTGAGGGCGAAACAGAGGTTGGCTATATCAATCTTTTGAAAACTTGGTACAAGTCACCCATCAGGATTGTTTCGCACATAGAAGGTACAAAGATAACACCATCCCTGGTTGAGAAGCGCACTAAAGAACTCAAAATCTCACAATGGGATAAGGTTCATACATTCCTTATGTACGATATGGATGTACAAGCCATCAACGAGAAGTTGCTTAAGTGTAAAGCGGAAATGTTATTAAGCAATCCCTGTTTTGAAATAATGGCTATTACTACATGCCAAAGACCAAAAGGCAGCTATTGATACAGATGCACTTATCAAAGAACTAAAGAAAAGTGCACCTGTCTGGAAGAATTATTCCAAATCAGCCTTTACCGATAAGCAAAAGACTTTCTTGAATAACAATACAGATGTAGCAGTTGCAAGAGCAAAGAACTTGAATGAGTTCCAAAATCCTTCCACTAGCATCTATAAATTGATAGAAATGCTTTCAAGTGATGTACGCTAGAAACATAGAGTGGTGATAGTGTATGGTAAATGATAAAAGAAGTAAATATGTATAGTTTAAAGTTATTCTTTTCATGGCAGTCAGACATAAATGGGAACCACGAGACAATTCGTAAGGCCCTAGTGATGGCATGCGATACAATTAAAGAAGAAGGAACATATGATATTAAGTACACCGAATCCACATGGGAAAGATCTGGTTCTCCGATAATTGATAAAGTTGTTATGGAAAAGGCAAAGGATTGTGATATGTTTGTTGCAGACTTGACACCAGTCGCAAACACCAAGAACAAAAGTTTGCCAAATCCTAATGTAATGTTGGAGCTTGGTGTTGCTAAAAGCAGCCTTATAGACGATACGATTTTACTTTTGTATACAGGTGATTTAGAGGCTAGTAAAATGCCTTTTGATATTAATCACCAGCGTATGAGCCGTTTTTCTAAATCTCATATCACAGATTATGTAAGAGCAATGGCGGAAACGGCTGTAAAGAATCCAAAGCATTCTTCTATTTTTGACAATAATGATAAATTCCTCTATTATGACAGAAATTTAAAGGTAAATATAAATTCAGGGAAATACCTGCCTCATGTGTATTTAGAAAATAGAGAAGTGAAACAGTATCTGAGGGATTTCGTTGCTCCATATACGTTCTGTAAATTGTTATTGGAAAGATGCGATATGATAGACACCTATCGAATAAATAGAAACAGACGGTTCCGTCATAAAGAATCGTTTGTCTTTGACATTGATCAATTTAAGACCATCCCATCAGAAGAGAAACTATCTGAATTCTATAGAAGGACAAAAGAACTGAAAGAATATGTTAATGGCAAATACAATGAACTTCATGGTAATAATTCTGATTATCTGAGTTATAGTAAATATGGTCAGCAAGTCATCCATCTCGAGTATATACTAAGTAAAATTCTTCTGGTGACAACTTCAGCTGGACAGGGAAAAACAAATTTGATTTGTGATATAGTAGATAATGTTCTATTGAAGAGGGGTATTCCCTTTGTGTACATGAATGGCTACGAAATTGACTCGTATAATATTTGTGAGAGTTTCGCAAGGATGACGCTCCCGACATCGAATGCATCATTTGATGAAACAATCAAGGGACTATCTACATATTGCAAATATAAACGATGTCCTGTTATTTTTATTATTGATGGTCTAAATGAGAATCCAAACCCAGAAGCGTTTTCACGGAACCTACAAGTTTTTTTAGATGCTGTGTTACAGTATGATTGCGTTAAAGTAATCATGACTTGCAGGACAGAATACTATAAAGAATGCTTCTCAACTTTTGATGATGCATTTAAAGACAAGATGATAAAGATTGGGGAGCTCAATAAGCACTTGGATGAGGATGAGAGGAGAAGATTGCTTGATAACTATCTTCGATATTTCAAAATAACTGCTCAATTTAAACATCATGTTCAAGAAATATTATGTGATGATCTTTTATTGTTGAGAATTTTTTGCGAGGCCAACCGAAATAAAAATTTGGGGCTTGTTCATAGTATTAAAAGAGAAGAATTATTTACAGAATACTATGATATCATGATTCGTAATTTAATAGAGAAAGTTCAGAAAGAAGAAAGATATAAATTATCCGAAAATAGAGTCAAAGACTTTATAACGAGTTTAATTGATTACATGATTAGTAATGGTATGTTTTTTAATGTGCCACTATCTTACCTTGAATCTAAGTTCACTAATGATGAGCAAAGAATCTTTTCACGTTTTCTCGAAGAAAATATTCTTTTGAGAAAGGATTTGACGCCTAATGCCAAGGGATTGTTCGGTCGAAAAGAAGTTATTAATTTTACCTATGATTCATTTAGAGATTATTTATTATCAGCGTATTTGACAGATTTTGTATATACAGATGATAGGAATCATTACGAAAAGTGTATTTTGGAGTATACATCAAAAGGGCATCAATTACGAGAGGGGTTAACTCCGTTCCTTTTTGTACATTCAAAGAAAAATAACAACAACAAAGTCCTTACTTTTTTGAAAACATTTGATTGGTATAAAGATGTCTTTGAGGACTATATATGGGACGTCCTGGATGATACTATTGATGAAGAAGATATAAAACAGGTCATTATACTTTTACAATCAGAAGAGCCATCATATGTTACTAAGAGATTGATATTTCATGGTAGATGGAATGAAGCACTCTTTCCTCATCTTAATATCAGGATTCTTTTGGATTATTTATCAACCTTGAACGACAAGGCATTAAATATATTCATTGATAAAGTATGGAGTGATAAACATATAAGTATGTGGAATAGGATTGATGAAAAGAGTAAACGAATGCAAATAATAGAAGAAATAGATAAAGTACTTGAGAATAAAGACTTATGCAGTAATATGTACTTTCATAATCTGTTCGAGCTATTGCTATATATAGCGATTTGTACAACAGGGTATGGCTTTGATGTATTTATGAAGTACTACTCAAGACATAAAAATACTGCTTTACTTAATCGGGTGAGCAAAACGACACAAAGCAGCAAACTAGTAATAAAACTTGAAGAGATAAGGAGGCTAATATGAGGTACTGCTATGACATGTATAGTTATTTAATCTTTGCTCATAAAGATCTAACAGAAGAATATTTCCTTCAAAAAGCTGGTGCTGTAGATGGTTATGCAAAAGAACTGTTTATGCGAATATATAAAAGCTTAATGGCAGAAAGTGAAGACGTATCACATCTTTATGAGAGTTTCTACAAAACAGAATATTCATCATTTCCAGAGTTTATAGAGAATTATTATTGCCTAAATAAAAAGTACGTTGATGAAATTGTGGCGTATTTAGGAAATAATCCTCAGCTAAAACTCTACGATTACAATTCTCTCTCTGTTGGTGAGAATTTTGATGATTTTATCTGTTCTGAGACAGTTTATGAGAGATTTCAACAATTGCTTTTAATGGAGAAGTAGGGCATGAAAATAAAAACCGATTTTGTTACTAATAGTTCATCGACTAATTTTGTCGTGATGACCAAAGGAGAAATGACACTCCAATCTTTTTTAAGAGCTGTAGGTATTTCTCGGGAATCTATGTTTCTAGATGTGTTTGTAAAACTCTTTTATCTATTTAAGAATGATTTACATGATGCGAAATCTTATGCATTGTCTTTAGGTTATGCTTCACTTGATGAATATATTAATCGATTTTGCGAAGATACTAAGACCCGTATACAAGAGGCAATAGCCAAAGGCTATGATGTTTATATTGGAGAGTTATATAGCGACAATGACGAGGTCGAAACAGTTTTTTGCTGTGATGCTTTTATAATTGAAGGAAATACCCTTATTATTGATGCAACAGAAGATGCGTGGTGATATTATTATAAATGAACATCCCAAATCACATTACAAAACTCTATTTAGCAGAGACACGGGGTTTTTTGCACGAATAGAGAATGATGGCTATCCAGAACCATTTTGGTCTGAGGATGGCCCTGAGTTATTGGATGTTGCAATTACAAACTATTGTGAGCATGGCTGCACATTCTGTTATAGACAGTCAAATAGATACGGCAAGCATATGCCCATTAATGACATTTGTACAATTGTTGAACAAGCTAAAAATGCAGGTGTACTACAAATTGCATTGGGGGGTGGGAATCCTAATCAGCATCCGCAGTTTGTCGAAATCCTGAAACTTATCAGAGAAGCAGGTATCGTTCCTTCCTATACTTCTAATGGAGAAGGTTTGACTGATGAGATCTTGATTGCTACACAGAAATATTGTGGGGCAATGGCTCTGAGTCTATATCCCCCTTTTGATGCTTACGAACGTTTAACCAATAAGATAAAAGAGTATAAGATAAGACTCAATCTGCACGTAATCCTAAAAAAGGACACTATAGAATTATTGACAGAATGGTTACAAAACCCTCCATTTTGGTTTAGAAATCTCAATGCTCTGATTGTTTTGAATTATAAGCCCATTGCTTCATCAACATCTTTTATGGTTACAGATTCAGATAAGTTAAAAGCATTTTATCTTGCAGTATCTAACTGTAAATGCGTCAAGGTTGGTTTTGATAGTTGTTGCGTACCAGGCATTGTATCATGGATGGATGTAAATCCTACGCTGATAGAATCGTGTGAATCAGCAAGATTCTCTGCTTTTATTTCAGAAGATATGAAAATGTACCCATGTTCATTCATGGCAAACACCGATTTGTGGGGCGATTTAAGAGCTACATCTTTGTTAAATATATGGCAGGACAGTCCTGCATTTAAAAACCACAGGGCCAAAATCTTAAACAGTAAATGCAGAGGTTGTAAACACTATCATATATGTAATGGGGGATGTGTGTTTATGCCAGAGATCAACCAATGCAAAAATAATTATAGCGATTTGTGATAATTATGTATAAATTAAGACTATTATGATGTTTGAACTTCAGTTGTTATTCTACCTATATCTTTGTTTGTCATAACTAATCCAAATCAATAAAATGTGGCAGATTTGTGCTTTTTATGTCTTTTCTTTTGGTTGTTCGTGTAGAATGTTACACCTTTGCATTGGTTTTGTAACATGCTGATTATCAATGCTTATTTTGATTCTTGCAACATGGACGCAACATCCAGTGCTAACGTATTGATAGTGAATGATAGTTGATTTCGAGGAAGAAAAGAGAGTAGGTTTGGAAACGGAAGTTTTCTGACCTACTTTTTGTAGGAGAAAAATGGGGTGGAGGTTATAGTTTTGTTTTGGATGGATTGTCTATGATTAAAAAGTTAAATGAGAAAGCAAAAAGTATTTTTAAGAAAAAATATGGATTATTAAGATTTTATTACTAAATTTGCGACGTAAGAAAAAGTAATCCGTATAAATTCACTCAGAGAGTATGTTTTAAGGAAACTTCTCTAAATCACTACAAAAGGGAGGTTCTGAAAATTTAAGTTTGAATAAATTTGAGTGATGTGACGGTTCTGAGCATCTCTTTCGATGATTTTTGGGGAATTTTTAGAAATTCCTTTTAATCCTTAGGTGTAACGTAATTATAAAAAATCAAATAAGATGAAACGAAATTATTATTTGTCATTGGTTGCAACATTGACAGTAATGTTGTCCGGTTGTGTGGATGATGCATACGACTTGTCAAATCTTGACACAAGTGCAGAATTAAAGGTTAAAGGACTGAGTTTGCCTCTAAAGGTCGATGAGGTGACGCTTGACGATGTGATAAACCTTGAGGAAGGTGGTCGCATCAGAGTGCTTAATGGCGAGTATGTGCTTGTCGAAGAGGGCGAGTTTGAGTCAGACAATATTATGATTGATCCGATTCATGCTGATGCGCCGAGTAGCGATAAGACAGAAAAACATTTGGATTTGGTAATCCCGGGAGCAAGTGAGAAGATGCAGCGTGTGGGCTCAGATGATGTATTCACAGGGGAGTATTATATCAAAGAAGATTTTTCTAATTATAATTTTGACCTTAAGAATATCAGTAAGCACCTTATTTCTCTTGATAGAATAGAGGCTGACATGGATATTCACACTTCGTTGAAATTGAGTGGTATAAATTGTGATGAGCATTTGAAAGTGGAGTTTAAAGATATTCAAATTCATTTGCCTAAGGGATTGGAACTTGCCGATTATCCGGGTAAATATGATCCTGAGACAGGAACTCTTACTGTTGATGAATTGGCTGTTGTCGATAATGGAATTAATATAGGTGTTAAACTCAAGGCTATAGATTTCAAGAAGATGGGACTATATCTTGATGAATACCTTCATTCGATGACTTTCAATGAAAAGATATCGCTTGCTGAGGGAAAAATCGTTGTGCATACTGACGATCTTTCAAAACTTCCGAAGCAGATTACTCTTGTAAAAGAATGTGACTTCAGTGATATTGATGTCAATACGTTCAGTGGAAAAATCAAATATAATTTTGACGGATTTGATGTAGCTCCGATAAAACTCAATGATCTTCCTTCAGTACTTACGCAAGGAAACACCGACATCAGAATTGCAAATCCTCAGATTTATTTAAGTATCAATAATCCTGCTGCGTCATATAAGGTGTCGGCTCAGACAGGCATTAAATTTATCGCACATCGTGCCGAACAAGCCGATAAAGAATTTGTGCTCGACAATGATTTCTTTACATTGGGCTATGAGAGCGGAACGTCTGATCAGCTTTTCTGCTTGTCGCCAAAAATGCCTCAAACGCTATATCCGGGATTTGAAGGCTCTAAGCATGTGGCATTCTCTTCATTAGGAAATATTCTTAGTGGCAACGGATTGCCTTCTTCGATTGATATATCGCTTGTCAATCCATGTATTCCGGAACAGGAAGTGGATAATGTTGAGATTGGAGTCGATATGGGTAAAGTGAAAGGGCGATATGTGTTCTTCTCTCCTTTGGCACTTGCCGACGAGTCAATAATTGTTTATAGCGATGTGCTTGACGGATGGAATAGCGAGGACCTTGATGCCTTGACTGTCTCAGAACTTGAAATTAAGACGGATATTACCTCTGACCTCCCGATCAATCTCAATTTGGTGGGTTATCCTATCGATAAGTATGGCAACGTTATAAATAATGTGAAAGTAGAGGGCGCTGTAATTCCTGCAAATGCAAAAGGTCATGTAGTGAGAATTTTTATTACCGGAGCAGTGAAACATCTTGACGGTATCAGATTTGAAGCGACAGCAACGTCTGACGGTTCGGGAACATCTCTCAAGCCAAGTCAGCGCATTTCATTGAAAAATCTAAAAGTGAAAGTTTCAGGAAATTACACAACAAAATTCTAATCAGATATCGACATGAAAAATTATATATTAAAAAGCAGTCTGCTTTTTGCATCACTTATGGCAGTGGGAAGTGTTGTGGCACAAAACACTAATTCCGGCTATTTTGTGGATGAATATACTTATCGTCATCAATTAAATCCGGCGTATGGCAATGAAAATGAGTATGTGGCAATGCCGGTGCTCGGAAATGTGAATTTCGGATTACAAGGAAATCTTCATCTGAAAGATATTTTCTATAATGTCAATGGTCAAACGACAACGTTTCTTAATCCAAATGTCGATGTCAATGAGTTTATGTCGAATATAGAAGATAAAAATTCGATAGGGACAAATATCCGACTCGACATTCTGAGTGCAGGATTTAAGGCATTTGGTGGATATAATACAATCGGCATAAATGCACGTGTCAATACAGACACCTCTATACCGAGAGCATTGTTTTCGTTGGCAAAAGAGGGCGTGTCAAATAATACGTATGATATTTCTGATTTCAATCTCCATGCAGATGGCTATGTCGAAGTTGCATTAGGTCATTCTCGAAATGTTACAGACAAGTTGAGAATCGGTGCAGCATTGAAATTTTTAGTCGGTCTTGCCAATGTGGATGCAGAGTTTGAAAAGGCACAATTGACACTTGGCGAAGATGCTTGGACTGCGGTGACAAATGCTACAATCCAATCGAATGTCAAAGGCATGAGATTTACCAATACGGTCAATTCTTCGACCGGGCATGAGTATGTCAACGGAGTGGAATTAGATGGTTTCGGCATCGGAGGTTTTGGTGTTGCTTTCGATTTGGGCGCGACATACCGATTGAATGATGACTGGCAGTTCAGTGCAGCATTGCTGGATTTGGGATTTGTCTCATGGAGCAATAATGTGGTGGCATCGACTAATGGCGAGCAAACGTTTACGACAGATATATATACATTTAATATCAACGATGATGCAGTCAATAGTTTTGACAATGAAATGGAAAAACTTAAGAACGATGTGTCGTCATTGTACGAACTGAACAACATGGGAAACACCGGTTCGCGCACAAGAATGCTTGGTGCCACTCTCAATATCGGTGCCGAATATACATTCCCACTTTATCGCCCATTGAGATTTGGTCTGTTGAATACCACAAGATTATTGAAGAATTTTACGACGACAGAGTTTCGCTTGTCGGCTAACGTGGCGCCGGTGAAAATATTCTCGGCGGGAATTAACTTTGCAGCAGGGACATACGGTTGTGGCTTTGGATGGTTGTTAAATCTGCATCCGAAAGGCTTCAATTTGTTTGCCGGCATGGACCACACTTTCTTTAAAGTTACAAAACAAGGCATCCCATTGAATTCAAATGCAAACTTTAATGTGGGTATAAATTTCCCATTTTAACACCGATAAAATGTGTAATCGGCTGCTTTGACAAAATCGTTGAAGCAGCCGTTTTATTTTATTTCATAGAGTGAGGGTGATATTTCGGATAAAATTCCTATCTTTGCACAGATAATATCTCAAGACGAAACAATGAATACGACGAAACCCAAATCAATCTATCGTTATGGAGCAGAATACGGTCTTTATATGGGGCTGTTTCTTGCAGTCATATCATTGTGCTTTGTGTTTAGTCTCTATCGGATGGAGGTATCGATAGCGATTTATCCGTTGCTGTTGATTGTGCCGGCGGTGTTATGGTTTATGATGGTGCGTCTTTACATCAAAGAGCCGTTGTATCGAATAAATTCGGCATTGTGGATGTTTGGGATATGTGTATTTTTCTTCGGGTCATTGATTTGTGGAGGGGTGACATTGGCTTATCTCTATTTTGTGGAGCCGACATTCTTTTCCAAGTATGCGACAATGACAGCCGATTTCATAAGCAGCGGACCATTGGCATCGCAGTATGAATCGGAGGTGGAATTATTGCGTAATGCAGTCGAGCGCAACCAATTGCCTACATCTGCCGACTTTGTGATATCCATGATGTGGACAACGGTGTTTATGGGATCGGTGACTTCAATGATAATGGCTCCACTTGTGCGACTTGTGGCTAAAAAGCGTTTTAATGGAAATAATGAAAATCAGTAGAAAACGATGGATATATCAGTAGTAGTACCTTTGTATAATGAAGCAGAATCGCTTCCGGAATTAACTTCTTGGATTGAACGAGTAATGAAAGCCAACTCGTTTAGTTATGAAATTATTTTTGTCAATGATGGCAGCACAGATGAGTCGTGGAATGTGATTTGCGAGCTTGCAAAGGAAAATCCGAATATCCATGGTGTGTCGTTTTCTCGCAACTATGGCAAGTCGCCGGCATTAAACACCGGCTTCGGGCGTGCTCAGGGCGACGTCGTGATTACAATGGATGCCGACCTTCAAGACAGCCCGGATGAGATTCCGGAATTGTATCGCATGATAACAAAGGAGGGTTATGATTTAGTGTCAGGCTGGAAAAAGAAAAGATACGATCCATTGTCAAAGACAATACCGACAAAGCTTTTCAATGCGACAGCTCGAAAGGTGAGCGGTATAAAAAATCTTCATGACTTCAATTGTGGCTTGAAGGCTTATAAAAAGGCTGTGGTGAAGCACATCGAGGTCTATGGCGATATGCACCGCTACATTCCTTATCTCGCGAAAAATGCCGGCTATGGAAAAATCGGAGAAAAGGTGGTGCAACATCAGGCGCGTAAGTATGGCACGACAAAATTCGGTCTTGACCGTTTCGTTAATGGTTATCTTGACTTGGCTACATTGTGGTTTCAGACAAAATTCGGTATCAAACCGATGCACATATTCGGGCTGTTGGGCTCGTTGATGTTCTTGCTCGGATTTTTGGCTGTGATGGTGGTGTTGGTGTTAAAAACTGTCAGCATATTCTCCGATAGCTATAATTTCTACGTTACAAATTCTGTCTATTTCTATTTGGCATTGACAGCGATTGTCGTAGGTACACAATTTTTCCTTACAGGATTTGTGGGTGAGTTGATTACTCGCAATTCAGCAGAGCGAAACAATTATCAGATTGGTGAAGAATTTTAGTCCGAGCGATGAAATTGCGTGTGAAAAATAATCTTTGTCTTGTGGCAGTGGCGATGCTGTTGACGTTTTCAGCATGTATCTCCGGGGAGTGCCTGGATAATAAAAACAGCCTACCATTGGCAGGCTTCTACGCATCATCGACTGATCCGAAAGCAATAAGCCTCAGTGGTTTGACTGTCTATGGTTATGGTGCGCCGGGTGATTCTGTGTTGTTGCAGTCCGGGTCAGGAATCAGTTCGTTGTATCTGCCGTTCAGAATTGACGAGCCACAGACAACATATATTTTTCATTACGAGCAAGAAGGCATCGACGATGAACGATACAACGATACGATAACATTCAAATACGAGATTGTGCCGTATTTTGTTTCGGCAGCTTGTGGGTCGATATATAAGTATAAGGTGGAAAGCATCGAGCATACGCATCATTTGATGGACTCGGTGGTGTGCACAGCTCCACAGAATATCATTGACAATGTCGCAGTAGAAAATTTGCGAGTCTATTTCAGAGTAGAGACAGAGGAGGTGGCTGAGTGATGAGAGCAATGGCAATATTATTGATGATAGTGTCTGCTTGTTGGCAAATGTTTGCCGATCAAACAGAAGCAATTGACTCTTTGACAGTCAGTCAAAGTATCGAATTGGTCGATACTATAGCTGAAATCACGCATCCGATTGATTCTGTTTCCGACAAAGCAGCCAATCAGAGCGCTCCTCGAAAGATTACCCCTGTCGATGTCGATGACAACAAGCCGTTTAAGCCCTCATTACACTATTATGACAAGAAAGGCGAATTGCTCGACGAGCCTGTGCTTTTTTTGTCGGAACTCGATACAATAAAAAGTGATAACAAGCCGAAGATGACATACAAAGCACTCAACTCGATGTCAATCGGACTGAACGTGTGGGATCCTATAATGGCGATTGCCGGTCAGAAATATGGTGGCATTGATGTGTGGGCAGACCTATCGATTCACAACAGATTCTTCCCCGTAGTCGAACTTGGCGTAGGCATTGCAAACTCCACCCCAAAAGAAGGGAATTATACGTATAAAGGAAAACCATCGGTTTATGTGAAAGTCGGCATGAACTATAATTTCTTCTTCAACGACACCGACGACTATCAATTATTTGCCGGCATAAGAGGTGGCTTCTCGTCATTCAACTATGACATAGACAACATTACCATAAATTCATCATATTGGGATGAGTCACACAACTTCAGTATTACCGACCAACATTCCACAGCGCTATATGGCGAAGCATTGTTAGGCATCAAAGTGAGAATATACAAAGCCTTTTCGATGGGTTGGACAGTGCGCTATCATCATCTGTTTAAGTGCAATGATGCCAAGAATTCAACTCCGTTCTACATTCCTGGCTTTGGCAATCGCAACGGCAAACTCGGCGCCTCCTTCTCCCTGATCTACACCCTCCCACTATCTCGCAAAGCACCCCAAAACTAACCACAAATCGTCATCCGGACTCTTAAAAAGGATGCAAGATTTGGTCATCAATTTTAGGACCATTTAGATACTAATTGTTTAAATAATTGATAAAAAGGTTGTAGGTATATAACCATATCGAAAACATTTTGTATCTTTGCAGCGTATGATAATAAAACCGGAAACAGATGAAATACCTCAATTTAAAGAAGGCTTTGGCTGCATGGAAAGAATTACAGCCATTGTCTGAAAAGGATAGGGAAAGGCTTAGTCGTCGTTTTACTGTGGACTTCAACTACAACAGTAACCACATCGAGGGTAATACGTTGACTTATGGTCAGACAGAAATTTTGCTGCTTTTTGGCAAGGTGATAGGAGAGGCTGATGTGCGTGATGTACAGGAGATGACTGCAAGCAATGTCGGACTTCGTATGATGACCGAGGAGGCAGTTGTGAAGGGTGTTCCATTAACACAAAATTTTATTCGCACATTACATAAGACTCTGATTAGAGAGGATTATACGGTATATCGAAATTTGCCAGGAGGAGTTCAGACAAGTTATGTGATACATGCAGGGCAGTATAAAACGCGTCCAAACAGTGTGATTACACGATATGGGGATAGGTTTGAGTATGCCTCACCGGAAGAGACTCCGAGTCTTATGTCAGACTTGATTGACTGGTACAACAAGGCAGAGCAAGAGGGAAAACTTTCTCCGATAGAATTGGCTGCATTATTTCATTATCGCTATATACGTATTCACCCATTTGAGGATGGCAACGGTCGTATTGCCCGATTGATGGTAAACTTTATTCTTACACGACACGATTATCCGATGATTGTGGTCCGTAGTCGCAAGAAAAGTGAATACTTGGAGGCCTTGCATCAAGCAGATATTGAGGTCGGACCTGTGCCAAGTGATGGTGCTCATGCAGAAATTAAGGACATTCGCCCATTTTTGAAGTATTTTAATGACTTAGTTGCCACAGAGGTTTATAACGATGTTCTGTTTGTGAGTGAGAAAAATGAGAATGTTTGGTGGTATGATGGTGAACGTATTGCATTCCGCACACCTAACTATACGAAAATTCTCAATGCGATGCGTACAGAACCGACATTGACACTTTCAGATATGAAAGAGATAACGGGTATAAGCATCGCAGCTATTCAGAAACTACTTGACCGGCTCATTGAAAAGAAATATGTTGAGCGTGGCGAGAAGAATGGTAGTTGGAGGGTGTTTGTAACGCAATAAAGAGATCGCAGACATATCTCATACTTCTCAATGTGGAGTTTAAATTAAATATCAGTGATTATTATATCCGAGACTATTGTTCATATATGATAATGCTTTAAAATATGTTATAAAACATAAATCATAAGAAAAGTAAAAAAATATTGCGGACTATTAAAATAAAAGTTTTATATTTGCGATGAAAATCATAAACCACGCCGATTAGTATTCTTTACTGAAGAATACGGGTTGGGGTGGGTAATGAAAATTTGACATATCAAAGGCGTTTACAAGACGTTTTATTCTTGACGTATAGAAATCTGGAAAATTTCGAATAAATTCTGTCAGGAATGAAGCAACAGTAGATGTCCTCGGGTGTTTTATAAACATAGCAAATGAAGTGTAGCTGCGATAGTAGCTACAACTAAACGTTTATAAGCATCGGCGTGGGCTCTGCGTTGCTCGTTCATCAGAATTGGGCATTCCAGAGCCTCTATACGTGGAACGAGTAACGAATGAAGTTCCACGTCTTTTTTATGTCTTTAAGATTGAGAAATTAATTAACATTTAATATCTAAAGACATGAACAACAAATTATTTTGGTTTATTGCCTTTGTTTTGGCAGCTCTATTTTCTTGTTGGGCAACATCTACATCTCTTTTATTGATGATGCCTACATTGTTTTCTCCAAATCCAATTATCCGAACAATTATGGTATGGGTATTGGTCTTCTTAGTATTCGTTTTGTCATCTATGTCTATTAAATGGATAATAGATGCTCTAAGAAACGAATGCGACAATCGCAGAACAATGTTCTGGGGAGGATTAGCAACTCTAATTGTAACATGGATTCTTATTTCTCTCCCAACAAATGCTCATACATTCTTTTACAACCAACAAATTGGCGCCGTCTTGAGCGAAGACTTGACTAATACAGAAAACTACTCTCAGCAATTAGCCAATCGTTCAAACGTAGATTCTGCTTTCTATGATTTAGAGAAGAAAGTCCTTCAAAAATTTTCAGATTTTACCAAAGAAGTATCAACCGGATATACATCTCAAAAATTTGGAGGAGTCGGTCCTGAAGCAATAAAATATTTTACAGAAGTTAATGAATTGATGGGTTCTGAATATCAATTACCTACTCCTGCTACTACAACTCGCGCAACATCGGAAGAAAAGAGAAGGATTATTGACAATCTACATGCTAAACTCATTTCCAATCTGGAACAAAAAAAATTAGATCAGTATGTTGCAAGCAAAGAAATAGCCAAAGATGCACAAGATGATATTAAAAAAATGAATCTAATGCAAGACACTGTGCAAAATCTAATTGCGACAAATAGAATTTCTGAAATGGCTTCTGAGCCGGTTATTCGTCAAACAAATGCCGTATTGCAAGATGCCTATACAACTATCAAGAACGGTTCAAGTTTTGTAAAATTCAATAAAGGCGATAAAGAGATATACACTGCAGACAACATTGAGACTCGCACATCAAGATTCTTCAATCCATACGTTGTAATGTATGATTTCTTCTGTGGTAAATACACATGGACATTTATTTTCTGGATTCTACTCTCAATTGTAATAGACTTGATGGGTTTCTTCTTCTATTACCAATGGAAAAAATAATTAATAACTTATAAATAAACGATACTATTATGAATGACGATAAATTTGTAGGTTTTGAAGACATTGACAATCTTGAAAACATAGATAATACCCAAACTATAGGCAATCAAACAGTTGACTCTACTCAGAACAACAACATTGAGTTGCCACCTACGCCTCTTAATCAAATCAATGTTCACATCAATGATCAAAATACACCTATAGTGTTGTTGTTTGGAGCACAAGAAAGTGGAAAAACAATGACATTGGTCAGGCTGAGCAATTATCTTCGTACACTTGGTTATATAATAGAAACAGATGACAATTTTTGCACATCTGCATGGGAGTATCCGGTAAATTGTAGTAAACTCAACGAAATGATTGGTACAAATCAGCGCTTGAAGGGTACAGACCATAATGATTTCTTATTTATTAAGATTTCAGATAATAAAGGAAATCCCGTATGTCAAATTTTAGAAGCTGCAGGCGAGGACTATTTCCCAAAGTCAAAGTCTGACCCAAGGAGCCCATTCCCCAGCTATATGCAATCAGTATTTAACACATCTAATAAAAAAGTATGGTTGTTTATTACTGAGCCCAATTGGAAGGTTGAGTCTGGGATTAAGCAGAACTATGTAGAAAGAATCCGATTTTGTCGTAACCAAAGTGTCGGCAAAAATGACAAATTTATTATCCTCTATAACAAAATAGATAAAACTTCTTTTATAAGTAGTGGAAGAATCAACTCAAGAGCTGCAGAAACAAATTGTGGTAACGAGTATCCAGGTATCTTCGACATTTTCACAGAAGTAAGTATATGGGTAGGAACAGCTAAAAAATATAAATTTGTGCCATTCAGCACAGGTTCGTATGATGAGTATGGAGCATACACCCGTAGCAAGGATGAATTTCCAAAAAATTTATGGAAAGCTATTCAAGAATCAATTAAACCGATAATATGGTAAAAGTATATTTTCACGGACGTCCTGCAGGTCAAGACTTTTGGCCTGCAGAAAATCAAATAGGCTCGGACTTTATCTATTTAAAGTCCTTTTTGGATTACAAAGTAGGCTCTAAAGAGTCGAGTGTGATGATTATTGACCAAATAAGTGGCAATAGTTACTACACCTATCTTCATCGTAGAAATTTCTTTGAAAAGGGTGGTCGTCCGGACTCTTACTGTGCAATTACAGTATGCATTGAGAAGAAGATATGTAAAAGCACTATTACTCTATACAATCTTCTTGAACAAGCGTATAGCCTACTTGCAAAAAGTAATATTTTGGCCCAAAATCCAAATGATGAGAGATTTTTAATAAACTCTTATTCTGAAAAAACTGACATATTCAAAAAATGCGCAGATATTATTGAAGCAAATTGGTCCAGAATAGACACAGTTGATATAACATCAAATTCCGATACACGAAAGACTTCCGGCACTCTTTATTCATTAAAGGAAGTGGACAGTGAATTATTTAGAGAAGACGCAAAAAAGACTAAGATAATTATATCTGCAGATTATCAGCCTCGTTTCACTAATCTTGAAATCCAAAATGCTGAATTAAAGCAACAATTAAATCAGGTTGAGTTGAAACATGCTAAGGTCCTTGAAGAAAAAGAAAAGGCGCATAGAGAGGAAATAGCAAGATATAATAATCAATTAGCAAAGAAAGACGCGACTATCTCCGATCTAAACAACAAGATTAAAGTAGCAGAAGCAAAAATAGCAGAACTGGAAAAACTTATAGGCAATTCTCCAATAGCAAAAAAATGGAATGAATTGAAACCGGAAATTGAAAAATTTGTCGGTCTTTGGACTCAAAAATTTCAAATCAAACAAGGTGGCAATTCTCCAAATCCAACGGTATTGTCAATAAGCAAAATTGTGACATACATAAATACACTTTTGCTTGTTGTTATATTGATATTATCATTAAACAAATGTGAAGCGCCAGCCTCTGTTGATATTCCTAAAAATGAACCAAATCTTACGGAGTCGGTAGTTGAAAATCAAACTATGCAATCAAAGCAAACAGAAACTCCAGAAACTGAGGAATCTAATTCGACAGAAAACCTCATTGATGAATCAGTCAAGACATATACAATTAATATCGGTGGATATAATGGAAAAGGAGGTCTGAAACCACAAATGCAATATACACTTAACTTGAATGATGGTGGAGTGGAAAATAATTGTGAATTTTATTTGGAAGAAGCTCCTTCCGGAACTAGAATTGAAGGAAATAAGTTGATTACAGGCTCGGTAGGCGGAATGATAGTTATTTGTGGACGAGGAGGTGGATTCTATGTCGAACAGAGAACTTTATCTATTGTAACAGCAACTGAACAAATAAAGACAAAAACAAAAACAAAAACTGATAGAACGGATACAAGTGGTAACAGTGTAAAATCAGAAGAAAATACTGCTCCGGAAGTTAAATCAGAGTCTTAATTAAAATAATAAAATAGAGAATCATGAGGGCGAAAAAATATATTTTAATTTTAGGTGCCATTTGTGCATTGATTTTTTTGAATGCTTGCACAAATGGACAAAAAAATACTCCTGTAAATCTCAAAGGGACAAAGAATGAAAATGTAGTAAGAATAGAATATTCTGAATTAGGAGGTGTGAAAACAATTCCAATTAAAGTTAATGGTGTCTCAATGGATGCTATTTATGACCCGGGATGCTCCGGAATGCACATGTCTTTGCACGAATTGCAAACATTGCTAAAAAATGGGAAGTTTAATGAAAATGATATAGTCGGTTTCTCCGGATCACAAGTGGCAGATGGCAGTATTGTCCCAAATGCAGTATATCAAATTAGAGAAATTGAAATAGGTGGTAAAGATGGGTTTAAATTGTTTAATATCGAAACAACTGTTTCTTTAAACCAAGAAGCACCTGTACTGCTCGGTAATGCCGTTTTTGACCAAGTCGCTTCCGTCGAAGTGGACAATATTAATGAAACAATTAACTTCACGTTAAAATAAAATCATGACACTATATTTCTTTGGCAAATTATCAAATGGGTATTCACAATACCCATTTGATTTTACATCTGACGTTTTGGATAAACTCATCAGCAACGCTAAGGCCCCGACTCAGATAATTACCCATAGAAGTAATAATTTGATGTATTACTCATACATCAGAAAATTAGAGGGGAATAAATATATAGGAATATGTTGCCTCTGGAATGATAGATATACTGAAAAAATATCTGAGCTATTCAAATTATTTGAAAATGTATTTGAGAGATTTGTTGAGAAAGGTTCTGTCGTTTTTATGACGGACAAAGGTAATTATGATAGTTCGCTGACAAATTTTAATACAAAAACTGAGGATATTAATGATGTTTTTAATCACATAAAGTACAAACTTGATAAACTATATTCCGGCGCCAGGTCTCTCCCTCCAATAGAGTATTCAATATCTAAAGATTCTCAACAATCATATAGTATAGAAGATGATATTTCGACAATTGTAAAAGCTACTTATACCTACGGATATACTTACATCTATAAAGATGAAGATTATGATTCTGTAGAGATGAAACGTATGAGTAACGTAGTGGCAGTTGTAAATGCGAAAAATGAACAATTAATAGAACAAAATAATCAACTTAAAAAGCAGATTGAAGAAGTTAATGCCAAGAAGAAGCAATACAAATATGTGGCAATGCTTATTGTTGCAATCATTGCATGTGCTATTGGCATATATTATTTAAACTACAATTTAAGTTTCACTCAAACTAGCTTAGATAATGCAAATAATGAAATATCTCAGAAAAACATTAAGATAAATCAAAAGAATGATACAATAGCATTATTAAAAAGCACAATTTCGGATAAAGAAAGAAAATGTGAAAGACTTGAAGAAGAACGAGATAGATTTGAAGAGCAAGCGAATAGAGCTTTCAGTATATATCCTTTTATAGTTTCAAATTTGAGCATATCATCTGATAAAGTAAGTTTTGATTACTATGCAAATGAAGAAAAGGAGATTGAAATCACATTAGTTGCGACTAACACATATCATTCAGAGGTAATCTCAAATTCCCACAAACTTACTTTTAACAAAGGGACCGGATACAAATATCTATATTTTAATCGTAGGCTAGATAATAATGATTATTATTATGTATGTATCCTATATGATGGACGTGTGATTGCGGGAAAACGTTGGTAACGTTAATTTTATATGATACGAAAAATGGCGGGAGCGTCGCTCTCGCCATTTTAAGGTTTATTGAATTAGCTAATATATATGTTTTACTATATATAATGCGTTTTTGTGAATGCTGACCGATGTCGGCATTATACGTATTTAGCAAAGTCTGTTTGAAGCATATCACCTGTTTCTTGGAATGCTTGGTGAAGTGCGAATGCAGCTTTGAGTGTGTGAGGAGTGTGACCGATGCCCTTAGCAAGCTTGAGGTAGTCCCACATGAGCTCTTTGTAAAGAGGGTGAACGCAGTTTTCGATGATACATTCTGCGCGTTGACGTGGGTCTTTACCGCGAAGGTCGGCAACACCTTGTTCTGTAACGAGGATCTTAACTGAGTGTTCGCTGTGGTCAACGTGAGATACCATAGGAACGATAGTTGAGATTTTGCCTTCTTTTTGGATTGAAGGGCAAGAGAAGATAGAAAGGTAGGCGTTGCGGCTGAAGTCGGCAGAACCACCGATACCGTTCATCATCTTGCTGCCGAGAACGTGAGTAGAGTTGACGTTACCGAAGATGTCGGCTTCGAGAGCAGTGTTCATGGCGATAAGGCCGAGACGACGCACTACTTCAGGGTGGTTAGAGATTTCGCCCGGACGCATAAGGATTTTGTCGCGGAAGAAGTCGATGTTGTCCATGAAGTCGAGCATAGCTTCGTCGCTGAAAGTGAGCGCGCATGTAGAAGCGAATTTACATTTGCCTTGCTTCATGAGGTCCATTACAGCGTCTTGGATAACTTCTGTGTACATCACGAATTCTGGGATTTCAGGATTTTCACCCAAGCCGTAAAGCACTGCGTTAGCAACATTTCCTACGCCTGATTGTACAGGGAGGAATTCTTTAGGGATTTTGCCGAGGCGAAGTTGCTCAGCAAGGAATTTGCAGACATTGTCACCGATTTTTTGAGTCACTTCATCAGGAGCAGTGAAAGGCTTGATGCTTTCAGAAGCGTTAGAAGGCACAACACCGATGATTTTTTTCGGATCTATTTTGAGAACTGTGCTACCGATGCGATCGTTTGGCTTGTAGATAGGTATTTCGCGACGATGTGGAGGATCAGCCAACACATAGTTGTCGTGGAATCCACGGAATGATGTGCGATAGTAAGAAGAGTATTCGATGATGATCTTCTTAGCCATTTGAGCAATGGTAGGAGTCATACCCATACCTGCACCGAGAATTATCTCTCCACTCGGACTCATTTCTGTAGCTTCGATAACAGCGACGTCGATGTCGCCGTAGAAACCGTAGCGAAGGTCTTGAGATACATGAGATAGGTGAGCGTCAAAATAGTTCATCTTTTGAGCGTTGGCAAGTTTGCGAGCGTCAGGGTGTCCTTGATAAGGGGTACGAACACCGACAGCTTCAGCGCGAGCCAATTCACCATCGACATGGTCATTAGTACTAGCACCTGTGTAAAGGTTTACTTTGAAAGGTTCTCCTTTCGCGTGGAGTTCTTTAGCACGTTCTGCCAAAGCAACAGTTACAACTTTAGGTGTTCCTGATGCTGTGAAGCCTGAAAAACCAAGATTGTCTCCATTTTGAATGATACTCGCAGCTTCTTCAGCTGAAATAAATGGGATACTCATTTGTAACGTTTAGATTTTAATGGTAAATTTGCACAAAATTAATTATTTAATTCGATATAGACTAAAAATGAAGACAATTTTTTTACCTAAAGACGATAAAAACGGCGCAATTGATAAAAAAGTGCGTATTGAGACTTATGGTTGCCAGATGAATGTTGCAGATTCTGAAGTTGTCGCTACGATGATGGAGATGGCAGGCTATTCTTTGACCGAAGATGATGAGATGGCGTCTGCGGTGTTGTTAAACACATGTTCTATTCGCGACAATGCCGAGCAAAAAATCTACGGGCGTATCTCTTATTGGAATGCGTTGCGTCGCAAGTTGGGACGTCAAATCATCATCGGTGTCATCGGTTGCATGGCAGAACGTCTTAAGGAGCATTTGATCAACGATTATGGCGTTGACATTGTTGCCGGTCCGGATTCGTATTTGGATATACCTAATCTGGTGGCTGCTGCCGAAAATGGTCATAAGGCGATTAATATCGAGCTTTCAACGACTGAGACTTATCGCGATATTATCCCTAAACGTATAGGTACGGCAAACATCAGCGGATATATCTCTATCATGCGAGGTTGTAATAATTTCTGCTCTTACTGCATTGTGCCATACACTCGCGGTCGTGAACGCAGTCGTGAGCCGCAAAGTATTCTCAACGAGCTTGCCGACCTTCGCGCTCGTGGATTTAAAGAAGTGATTCTGCTCGGACAGAATGTGAATAGTTATCGCTACGAAGATGCCGATGGAGAGGTGACGGATTTCACTGCACTTCTTGAGTTGGTGGCTACTGCAGCTCCGGATATGCGCATACGCTACACCACATCTCACCCTAAGGATATGAGCGATGCCACTATCGAGATGATGGCGAAGTACCCTAACATTGCTAAGCATATCCACTTGCCGGTGCAAAGTGGTAGCAACAGCGTGCTTAAGGCTATGAACCGCCGCTACACTCGCGAATGGTATCTCGACCGCATTGCAGCTATCCGTCGCATAATCCCTGATTGTGGTATCTCTACCGATATGTTCACCGGCTTCCACGACGAAAGCGAAGAGGATTTCCAACTCACTCTCGACCTCATGCGCGAAGTGGGCTTCGACTCATCATTCATGTTCAAATACTCAGAGCGACCGGGTACTTACGCTTCAAAGCATCTGCCTGATAACGTGTCGGAAGAGGTGAAGATTGAGCGACTTAATCGTATGATCGACCTTCAAAACGAGTTGTCTAACCGGAGCAATCAGAACGACATCGGCAAGACATTTGAAGTGCTCATCGAGGGCGTATCGAAGCGTTCGAAAGAAGACCTGTTTGGTCGTACATCGCAAAACAAAGTGGCAGTCTTCAAGCGTGGAGACCATCGTCCGGGCGAATTTGTCAAAGTCAAAATCAACTCGGCATCATCAGCCACCCTCCTTGGCGAAATCGTCGAATAACCCCGACCATAAATCCTCATGTCAAGCTCCCTTTCGGATAGACAGGTAGGAGACTCGTAAGAAGTTTTAACCAATCTATTACATAATAGGCTGCGACATCAGAATTTTCCAACTCGCAGCCTATTTTGCTTGCTTCAAAAATGTTATCGCAAAATCAGTTTTTATCTCAGCGAGTATGAAATTTTAGTGTTGCGACATCTGACGATGAAACGATTCTTGCCACATATATACCCGCCTCCAAATCTGACGCATCTACCACACCGTTATCCGAAATGATTTGCATTACTAATTTTCCTGCCAAATCATAAACTTCTACTTTCGCACAAGCGTTTGACTCAAATCGTATCTGCCCGTTGTGGTAATATGCATTCAAAGAATTGTTGTTTTTAATCACTTTATTTATTCCGGTCAACATTCCTATGATTGTAGGATCCTCAACAATATTTTTAAACTCCTTCCAACCTTCACATTGGCGATACAAATCAGCAGTTCCGACCGGTACTCTCAGTGTTGCTTTTTCGTAGGTCTCTGAATTGAATTTTGTACGTCTCAACTGAATATCTGTTGGGTCTAAAATTTTGGATATAATAGTCGTAAGATTTTTTGAGTTCTTGAAATCTGCGATAAAATAAGGACTGGGGTTTGGTCTTTCATCATATGGAAATTTATCTGTTCCCACAAAGCATAGAACAGGCAAAGTAATAGTTTTTAATCCCGTGAGATAAGTGATTGGAGGACGTGGGTTGCCTTGAAAATCATCACCAAAAAAGAATACATTTGACGGAAAATCCAATGTCTCAAGAGATTCACAATAATCAAACACTTTAAACATAATATGTGAAATCTTTTTTGGAAATAATATCTCTTTAAGATTCTTACATTCATAAAACGCCTGATCTTTGATGTATGACAATTTCTCCACTTTTGACATATCGACCTTAACCAAATTTTCGCATGATTTAAATGCATACATATCGATATTAATCACTGATTCAGGTAATTCAATTTCTATTAACCCAGATTCTTTAAAAGCTCCTTCGTCTATAGTTTCTAATGACCCAGGCAAACTGATTTGCTTGAGGTTTTTACACTCTTTAAATGCATAATCGCCAATTTTTTTTATCGAATTCGGCAAAATTACAGATTCCAAATACTTGCAACTTGAGAATATTCCTTCCGATAATTCTTTTTCATATAAATTAATCAAACTTAAGTTGAGATTCTTTAAATTCGCAGATTTAATATTAGTGCCTGCAAATGCGTATTCATCTATATATCTGATGTTTTCAAAATTTATTTCTTCAATTCCACTATAATAAAAAGCTTTTTCTCCTATTTCAATAACTGAAGAAGGAAGATGCATGGTTTTCAATTGCTTGCAACCTTCAAATGTACTTTCATGAATTGATTTTATTCCTTCCGGTATGGTGATTTCTTCAATACCACTATTAGTAAAAGCTTCTCTACCAATAAACGTAATCGAAGAAGGTAAATTTAGCGTTTTTAAATTTTTACATCCTCTAAATGCATACCCATTAATATGAGCAACACCCTCAGGGATTATCAGATATTCTATTTCACTATCGGCAAAAGCACTAATATCTATACATTCAATCGAAGATGGAAGTTGCACGGTTTTTAATTTCTTACAGTATTTAAATGCACTATGATCAATCAGTTTAATTCCTTCCGGGATAACGACTTCGTTTACTGATGCGTAATAAAATCCACTTACACTTTCTAATGTAGCGGGTAAAATCACTTTGTCAAGCGTGCAATTCTCAAAAGTCGTTGGATCAATCGCTTTTACTGTGGATGTGACACCCTGATATTCGATAGTTTTAGGTATTTCAATTGTACCACTATAAAAAGAACGATTCGACTCAGCGGGACAAACAATCACATAGTCTGTGTCTAAATTGTCCCACTCATCGTATGCATATCTGTATAATATGCCGTCAACTTCAAATGCTTCATATTCTTCATTATCATCTGGAACATATCCATAGACTTCAAATCCGAAGATTGCACAAATCATCATCATTAAAATACGTATTGTTTTCATATTTTAAAAATTTTGGAGTTATTATTCGAAATATGCTAATGGAATGACAAAGATGTTATCATCTCTATCAAATGTTATCTTATAAGTTCCATATTTTGTTATAGTAGAAATAGGAGAGGATAGCATAGTATTTCTAAATTCTATTGACTTATCTCCTGTGCCTTCACCTCTGAAATAAATAATCATTTCAGGATGAATTTTGTAACAACTGTTTTCAAAATAAATTGCCAATCTGTTTTGCTCCAGATTTTCGCTATTAAAACGATAAATTCTACAAGTGTTTGACATTATCAATTGTCCTGATGAGTCTTTTACAAATAATTCATCGAATGAAATCAAACGATTAGAATCAAAACTCATGTATTTACAATAGTTTTGAGGCACAAGTTCAGATAACGAGAATTGATAAGACTTCTTATCGTTTTGAAATGCGGTAACAGGATATGATTTGTCAATAACAATTTTAGTTCTTCCTTTTGATAATGAGCCCATGCCGATATCTGTAATAGCCCCATTAATTGTTATCGACCTGCAATTTTCAGACTTTATAAAATTAAACGGCACCAAACTCTTGATACTAAAATTCATAAATTCACAATTTTTTAAATCAATATATGTCGATTCAAAACCGATAGGATTGCCTTCTTCGTCTTCAACTGGGGTTTGAACTACAGACTCGCTGATGCGAAGATCGTGAAACTCATTCAGTCGCGCATTTGATATTTTTATTGGTATTTTCATTAATAAATCACCATCTGTAAGTCTCTCTCCTTCCAGCCCAATACAATTAAAGACGTTTCCATTTACATGATTAGGATTTTGCTCATAGCCACAGATATCAATTCCGTATTTACATAATAATCTACCACCGAAGAATTGATTCTCGTTTACCCAAAGGCATTTTCTTTCTTCACCTTCTTCACTTTCGTTACCTTCAGAAAGGACTTCTGTATTGTCTATTGTTATCTTAATACCTACCAAGCATTGACACATTAGCCAACTAATTTTATTATACTGACAACCAACAATATTCCCATTATCTAAAGATGGAGATAATTCAAAGCCAACGGTTAACCCGGTGAGTTTATTGACGTTTACGATGGAATTATGGACATTGCCACTCATGAGAATGCCTGTAGTGTTTACCTTTTCTTCTCCTTCTTCCTCTACTTCTTCTTCGTCTTTAAAATTAGTCCAAAGAAAATTATCAAGGCATTTAATCTCATTAATATCTACGATTTGTTTTGATTGTTTCATTACAATTGCCGGAATATACCTGTTGAGGAGATTGATACAGCCGTTACAAATAATTGACTGATTTAACTCAGTAAGAACTATGGAATTTCTAATATTATAAGAGCCACTACCTAATTCGATTGGAACTCGTGGCAAAACATTTTTAGTGCATTGCAATGAGGTGTTGATTGCTATAGAGTCATCAATGCCATGTTGGGATGGTCCGATTTTGCCAAACCATTCGACAGGGAAAGTGTAATTTATAAATGAACCTGACAATGTAATATCGTGAAATATTTGATATTTACTTGACGCAATATGAGTGTTTGAACCAACAATTACACCATTTTTATTAGGTGATTCGATATAACCTCCTTGAAAGTCCAAAACACAATTCGGATATAACACAAGTTGATTATTCAATACACACGGGTATTTTATTATAAAAATAGAGTTACTTTGCCCGTTAAACATAGACATCTCAGTACCAGCAGGAACTTCAATCCTTGTAAGAGGTTCTGGATTATTTGAGGTACTCATAAATTACAAAGTTTTATGTTATACAATAAAATATTGGCAAATATAATACAAATAATTAAAAAAACACAATATGTGAGAGGTTTTTTAGTTGTAAATTGAAATTTTCTAAAATCAAATTGTAAAATATATAAAATCGTCATAATTATACATTGAGTGTCACTCATTGTAGTTTCCGAAAGAAGGATAAACACTCATCAGTAAATCCACCAAACGAAGTCAACCTTTTTCAGAAATGAGGTGATTAAGGTTAATAAGATTTAAATATTGGGTGGGGTTGCTGATTTTTTTGTAATTTTGCAAGTTGGAACTATCACGAAGTGATGTCCGAAGAGCGATGACTGTAATAAGCAGCAAAACTGTGAGCGATATTTGATGGTTTAAGCCTCAGAAAGAGCAACCGATAATTGATGGTTGAAAGCCACATAAATAGTGACAGAAGAGACGGTTGGGAGTTGCAAAAAACGGTGGCGAAAACTACGAATGGAGGTCGCAGAATAGTGAGCGAAAAATTGACGGTTAAAAGTTGCAGATCTGTTGGCAAAAAAAGTTATCAGAAGTCGCAGAAACGGTGGCTGAAAATGGCTGTCAAAAAAATAGTAGTAGAAAAATAAGGAATAACGAAATATGATCACAAGTAAGAAGTACAATCTGATCAATAATGTCGGTGGCTGGGCAATGTTTGTTATAGCCTTGGTGACATATTGGTTGACATTGGAGCCTACAGCATCTTATTGGGACTGTGGCGAGTTTATAATCCAAGCAGACAAGTTGGAGATCGGTCACCCACCGGGCAACCCTATCTTCATGTTGGCTGCACGTTTCTTTGCCAACTTTGCAAGCGATGCGTCGCAAGTGGCGCTTATGGTCAATGCCATGAGTGGCTTGCTCAGTGCGCTGACTATCTTGCTATTGTTCTGGACCATCACTCACCTTGTGCGTCGTCTCGTGATTAAGGACGGACAGACAGAGGAGCCTTCGTTGCGTCAATACCTTGCGATAATGGGTAGCGGCGTGGTCGGAGCATTGGCATACGCATGGAGCGACACGTTCTGGTTCTCGGCAGTCGAGGCTGAAGTGTATGCTTTTTCGTCGTTCTGTACGGCGTTGGTGTTCTGGCTGATTTTGAAGTGGGAGAGTCGTGCCGATGAGCCACATTCCGACCGTTATTTAGTGCTTATCGCCTACGTTATCGGTGTCAGCGTGGCAGTCCACTTGCTCAACTTGCTATGTATTCCGGCGATAGTGTTGGTGTTTGCATATCGCAAGTTCAAAAACATGAATTTGAAACGTTCGCTAATCGCATTGGGGGCATCATTTGTGATAATAGTGGCAGTGCTTTACGGGCTTGTACCAGGCTTTATCAAGGTGGCACAATGGTTTGAGCTATTGTTTGTCAATACGTTTGGCATGAGTTTCAACAGTGGGGCGATGTTCTATGCAGTGCTTACAATTGTATTGTTCGGATGGAGTATTTGGGAGCTTAACGAGCAACGCTCGGCGATGCGCATTCGTGTCTCGGTGCTTGCTGCAGTGGCTGTTTCCGGCATGTTCTTCTTCGGTAGCACGCCATGGATAGGATTGGTGCTTTTGGCAGTCCTCGCAGGCGTATTGTTCATCTATTTCAAGAAGAATCTTCCTGTCAGAGTGCTCAACGTCTGCATGTGGAGCATCGCAGTAATCTTTATCGGCTATTCAAGCTACGCATTGATATTGATACGCTCGAATGCTGACACGCCGATGAATCAAAACTCACCGGACAATGTGTTTGCACTATCGTCTTACCTTAACCGCGAGCAATATGGCGACCGTCCTCTTTTCTACGGAGAAACACCATATTCAGAGCAATTGAAGCAGACAGAAACAATATTTGAAAATGGCAACTATTACACAGCCTATTCTTCAGTGAAGTCGAAGGGCGCTCCAAGATTTTCGAAGGGCGTTAAAGGCGCAGTGTCAATATTCCCAAGTGGATATCCGACAGCATCGGATTCGCTTAACAATGATCGCCTTGACAAACGAGGAGGCGACTATTATGCACTCTCAGACTATAACTATAATATAGAAACGACATCCGAATTGAAGATGCTTTTCCCACGTATCTATAGTTCGGGACATATCTCGCAATATGAATATTGGGCAGGTATGGATAAGTCGAATATGGATTATGAGGAAGTGACTGTGATCAATGGCGAGACAGGCGAAAGGGTGGTTGAGCAAGAACAGTATTACACAGAAGACGGCTCTGTCGCATCCCGTCCAAAAGTGCTTCCGAAGCCGACGTTTGCCCAGAATTTACGCTATTTCTTCGACTATCAGCTCAACCACATGTATATGCGTTATTTTATGTGGAATTTTGTCGGACGACAGAACGACATCTGCAATCAACAAGGCGAGCTTGATGCCGGCAACTGGATTTCGGGCATACCATTCATCGACAATGCACGATTGGGCGATCAGTCGTTGCTCCCTGACGATTTAGGTAAGGATAATAAAGCTCACAATGTGTTCTATATGTTGCCATTAATTCTCGGACTTATCGGTCTTATTTGGCAGGCATTTGCCGGACGTCGCGGTATTGAGCATTTCTGGATCGTATTCTTCTTGTTCTTTATGACGGGTATTGCGATTGTGATATACCTCAATCAGACACCTATGCAGCCACGTGAACGCGACTACGCATTCGCCGGATCATTCTATGCTTTTGCGATTTGGATCGGTATCGGCGTGGCAGGTTTGTGGCGGAGCTTGTTGTGGCTCACTGATGCCAAGGCAAACATTAATAAAGCGAAAAAGGCAGACGAAGCAGCAGAAGAAGAGCAATTGACAAGCATCATCGACGAACCACAATCAAAATCGAAAATATCGACCTATTGTGCGATAGCTGCATGTGTGTTGGGATTGCTTGTGCCTATTCAGATGGTTAGTCAGACATGGGATGATCATGACCGCTCTCATCGTACAGCGGCACGTGACTTCGCAATCAATTATTTGGAAAGTCTCGAACCGAATGCGATTATTTTCTGCAACGGCGATAACGACACATTCCCATTGTGGTATGCACAAGAAGTGGAAGGCGTGCGTCCTGACGTTAGAGTTATCAACTTGTCGTATTTGGCATCAGATTGGTATGCAAATCAGCAACGTATGCAAGCCTACGACTCGGCACCGGTGGAATTCCTTGCAGAGCCGAAAGATTATGCTTACGATAGGCTGACATACGCTCAAATCATAAATCCGATAAATGAGCCGACAGAAGTACTTCGCTCATTGCAAAGCCTATACAGCCCGGAATCTGTCTATAAATACGGCACAAGTTCGTTGATAGAACTTAAGTATCCTAATATGTACATACCTGTGGACTCTGTAGCAGTCGTTAAGGCGGGTCTTGTGGATGCAAAGGATTCTGCAATAGTCGATAGATTGAATGTCAATCTGAATGAAATAGGCAAGCAATATCTTACACAAAGCGAAATCTTGATGCTTGATATTATTGCGACGAATGCAGCTAATGGCTGGAAACGTCCTATTTATTGGGCATCGACAGTGCCAAATTCATACCACCTCGGATTAACTCCATACATGAAGAGCATCGGTATGGTCTATCAGTTGCTGCCGACAATGCAATACACAGAATTGCCGGCACGAACAAGTAAGGCGTATGATGTCGTCACAAAGAAATATCGTTGGGGAGGTATGACCGAAAATCCGTACCTCGACGAGACATCCGGAAGAATGTTGTCGGGCGTAAGATCCTCAATGACACGCTTATCGGCAGAATTGATATTTGAAGGCGATCAGTTGCAAGCTTCGGGCGATACGCTTGCTGCCAACAAGAAATATCGCCAAGCAGTGGAAGTGCTTGATTTGATCGAAAAGAATCTTCCGCAATCGGCAAAAAAATATTCAATATTCAGCGAAGGTATTGATATAGGTCGTCATTATGCTCATCTCGGCGCTGAATTGGGCGATGAAAAGATGAAGCAAAAAGGCTTGGCGTTAATTGAAGGTATGTTAAAGCGTTATGCTCAGTACATCCGTTATTACAATGCCTTGAAGATGTCGTTCCAATATCCGTCATTGACATACGAAACACAGTATATTCCTTATTATATGAATGAATTCATAGAGGATTATAGAAGTTTGGGCGGAGATGTGGATGCCTTGATGAAATCACCGGAGATGAAAGGTATCACGTTGGAACAATTAAGCGAGTATGCCAATTCTTTGGCGTCATCGCCATCCTCAAATGCTGAGGAACAGCAAGCGATCGAAATCATGCAAGAAATCATAAATCAAGCGGTATTGATTAATGATTATGCCAAGATGTCGGCAGAAGAATATGCGTCTTTGTCGGAAGATGAGCGTCTGAATGATTCTCTCTACTACGTAAGTTTACAATATTGCGGATTGGACGAAGACTTGTTGAAACAATATGACGAGTTTAAGAATTTCGATTTTGAACGTTCTCGTCGTCTGGCTGATGAGTATATAGCTCGTCATCCGGAGCTCAGTGAAGAATTATCGGGATTGTAAGTAAGCAATGCTGATAGAACGACCACCATTATTATACAGACTTTTTTACCCGGATGCAGTGTTTCTCGCTCCGGGTGAAAAGAAAGTCGCATATCTGACATTCGATGATGGTCCGATTCCGGAAGCCACACCATGGGTGCTTGATGTGTTGGACTCGTATAGAGTCAAAGCGACCTTTTTCATGGTGGGAGATAATGTTAGAAAATATCCTTACCTATATGAAGAGGTGATAAAACGAGGGCATAAAGTCGGAAATCACACGATGCACCATTTACAAGGGCTGAAAGTGACGACGGAAGAGTATCTGTCAGACATTGCTATTGCTGCCGATTATATAAAAAGCCGGTTGTTTCGTCCTCCACATGGATTTATTGGTTTGAGCCAAGCGAAACGTGTGGCACGAGATTATCGATTGGTGATGTATGATTTGATAACCAGAGATTATTCTCGCCGATTGACATCGCAAGAAGTCTTTGAAAATGTTAGGAAATATACTCGAAACGGGTCAATAATAGTGTTTCATGATTCGATAAAGAGCATGCCACGATTGAAGGACGCTTTGCCAAGGAGTATTGAGTGGCTGCAAAGTCAAGGCTATGAGTTGGCAATGTTGGATAAATTAGAAAAATATTAAACAGGAATTTGAATGATAAAACGAGTGTTGATAATAGGAGCCGGAGGCTTCGTCGGTGGGTTTATTGTAGAAGAGTCGTTAAAGCGTGGCTTTGAGACATGGGCGGCAGTGCGTCGTTCGACGTCAAGAGAATTTCTGCAAGACGATAGAATAAATTTTATCGAACTTGACTTCAATAATCCGGAGTCATTGTCTCAAACATTGAATGAAGCATTGCCACAAGGAGAAAAGTGGGATTATATAATCTACAATTTGGGCGCGACAAAATGCACTAATTTTGCAGATTTCAATCGCATCAACTATGATTATCTGCGTTCGTTTACAGATGCCTTGTTTGAAACAGAAAAAGTGCCGGATAAATTTTTATATATGAGTAGTCTGTCGGCACTCGGACCCGGCGATGAAAAAGATTACACTGCATTCAATTCAGACTCTATTCCGTCGCCAAACACAAAATATGGAGCCTCAAAGCTAAAAGCGGAAATGCACTTGACGATGACTCCGAAGTTGCCTTATATTATCTTTAGAGCAACCGGTATATATGGCCCTCATGAGAAAGACTATTTCATGATGTTTAAATCGATAAAGTCAGGTTTTGACTTCTCGGTCGGTATGCGAAAACAATTGCTGTCATTCATATATGTGCAAGACTTGGTGGAAGCAATGTTTGAGGCCATAGACAAAGCGCCGACAGGCAAGACATATTTGATAGCAGAGGATAGGAGTTATACGCAGAAGGAATTCCGTCAGATTGCCGCTGCAGAGTTAGGCAAGAAGGTGGTTATTCCGATGAATATGCCAATATGGGCTGTCTATCTTGTGTCGGTAATAGCAGAGAAATGGGGAGTCATTCGCATGAAGCCATCAACGTTGAATAGAGATAAATTCAATATAATGAAGCAGAGAAATTGGAGTGTGGATATCTCGGAGGCACGCAAGGATTTTGGATTTGCACCTAAAGTAGATCTCAAAGAAGGCGTAAAGAGAAGTATTAGGTGGTACAAAGAAAATAATTGGTTGTAAGCAACGACGATAGTCATCTATGCCCGATACAATACAAAACATCAGCAAGAGTATAGCCGATAGCAATGCTGTGTATAAAATGCAAAGTGAGGCGATGTCCTTTGATACATTATCGTTATCACAAGATACAGTTGTCGTCGAAGAATGTCAACCTGCTATAGTGCTTATAGACCATCCAAAGGGTCGTGATGTGGCTCATCGATCAGAGTCGGCTACCGGCATGTCGTGGGTAATATCGCTTTTTGTTGTGGTCTTTTTATTGTCGTGTCTGAACTACAAAAATAATTTTAAATACATAAAGTCGATAGTCAGTGACCTTACAGATGTGCGTTCGCGCAACAATATGTTTGACGACACAGTCAGAGAATCGACGTTTCTGATAATGCTCAATGTTATGTGTGTCATATCAGTGGCATTATTGTCCTATACCGGAGTAATACTTGCAAATCCTGTATTTGTTGACTTGCCTTTTGCTTTGACCATAGCATCAGTTGGAGGTATTACGGTATTCTACTACTTATTTCAATACGCTATGTATTGGGCGTTTGGCAACGTTTTTAGCGACGTGTCAAAGACATCGAGTTGGATAAAAGGATATGCATCAAGTCAAGGATTGTTGGGTGTAATTTTATTCCCTTTATCTTTAATTTCATTTTTTTATGCCGATATAGCCCAAACAGTCTGTATAGTAGCGTTTATATTGTTTGTTTTGGCCCGATTGGTGTTTGTTTTTAAGGGATTTCGCATTTTTTTTACTCAAATTTCGTCGTGGTTGCTATTTTTGTACTATCTTTGCAGCGTAGAAATTATACCTATGATTTTTGCTTATTTATTAGTGGTAAAAGCGTGTAAAATATTAATGTAATTTGCAATAGATATTTATTTTTATTCAAAAAATGGAAATAAACAAGATTTTAGTATCTCAACCAAAACCGGCAACTGATAAATCTCCGTATTTTGACATATCAAAGAAATACAATGTAGAAGTCATATTTCGTCCATTCATAAAGGTAGAGGGTCTTACAGCAAAAGAATTTCGTCAAAACAAGGTAAATATAGCGGATTTTACTGCAGTTATATTTACGGCTCGTACAGCGGTCGATCATTTCTTCCGTCTTGCAGAAGAAACTCGTGTTACAATTCCTGATACGATGAAATATTTCTGTACAACAGAGTCTATTGCATTATATTTACAAAAATATATTGTATATAGAAAGCGTAAAATCTTTTTTGGTATTTCAGGTAAATTTGACGACCCTCAATTGTTGCAGTGTCTCAACAAGCATTGCAAAGAGACGTTCCTTTTGCCTATTTCTGATGTTCATAAGTCAAATCTGGATGCACTTAATCAGAGCAAAATCACATATACAAAAGCAATAATGTATCGCACAGTCAGCAATGATTTTCAGCCTGATGAAGCTTTTGACTACGATATGTTGTTGTTCTTCAGCCCGGAAGGAATAAACTCATTGATGAAAAACTTCCCTGAGTTTAATCAGAAAGAGCAAGGTGTTGTAATTGGTTGCTTTGGAGCGACGACAGCCAAGGCTGCACGCGAAGCAGGGTTGACAGTCGATATCGAGGCTCCATCGCCAAAAGCACCTTCAATGACTGGCGCATTAGAATTGTTCCTAAAGGAAAATTGTCCTAAGGAAGAGAGCGCAGAAGAATAAAAATTAACATAATAATATTGGGTATAACGGCATAATTCTTAAAAGGGTTTTGCCGTTTTTTATTTTTCAGTGTGCTATAAAATACGAATATGCATAATCGAAATAACATGTCGGCATCACCCCATATATTATGTGTGTCTGCCTTGAAATACTACCCGGTTCGGGGGTAGTGTTTTGTAGATGCTCTTTAACCATGTGTGACACTCTGCTGACGGTTTCGCTCACTCGCATTTGCCAAAGTATTACCCCGATAGGAGTATCTACGATGCCTCAAGCCGATATATCTATGTGTATGCTAAATGAGGAGTAATAATCTGAACATATAAATAGAGGGTGTCTCATTTTGAGATACCCTCTTCCATTGTGTGTAAAAAGAGTCGATCTATAAGCCAATAATTTTTAGTAGCTTATTTTTACGCCTGCGAAATAGCTGCGAGGAGAAGCCGGTCCATACATGTATCCTGCATCGCGGTCGGCACCTAAGTCGAAGTCTTTCTGGTATGCGTTGAAAATGTTCTGAACGCCGGCGTTTAGCTGAAGAGTGACAGATTTATAGACTTTGAAATCGTAGGCTATTTTTATTCCCATGTCAAAGAAGTCCGGAGCTTTTACTACTGACGGAGTTTCCCAATATCCCGGAACGATTTCGTGAGGGACAAGCATTGTGCCTGTGTATGTGCCGGAAAGGATAAACGCAAGAGGTTTGATAGGCTTGTAAGTAGCCACAAAATAGCCGTAGTGGTCAGGAGAACGAAGCATTTTTGTAACGGCAGGCGCATCAGGATTCCATTCAAAAGGTTCGTCATAGCGACTTTGTTGGAATGTGTAGCCTGCTTGTAGCTGCACCAAGTCGCGGTATGCCATTTTTGCCTCAAGAGTAAGACCTGCCACTTGGGCGCCGTCAGCGTTGTGACGGATACGAGTGAGGATACCGTCTTTGATTTCGCCATCGGTGAGTGCAAACACGTCGTTGAGCTTATTGTAGAAACCTTCGATGAGGAAATTGACTTGGAAGTCGCCAAATTTGTGGTACATATCGGCAGAAAGGTTGATGCTGTGTGAACGCTCTTCTTTTAAGTCGTCGGCAAGCACAATCATGGCAACATTGCCACCAACGTTTTCGATATGAAGGTCTTCGTCGTACGCTTGTGGGGCGCGAAAACCTGAAGAATAGCTCAGACGCAAATTGATGTCGCGAGTAGGATTGAAACGAAGGTTGGCACGAGGGCTGAAAATTACGTGGTCGATGAGGTTGTGCTTATCAAGTCGTGCTCCGATAAGGAATCCCCAACGACTGTTTTTCCATTCATTTTGAACAAATACGCTCGCAATGTTGATGTGTTGGTTAAGTTCACGGTCGTAACCTGTCATTTTGTCGGTCAAGTCGTCTTGATTGTATTCTAAACCTGCTGTAAAATCAGCCGGCATAAATAAGCACTTGTCGAAATGCAGATCGTATTGAGAGCCGAGCACCCAAGTGAAGTCTTTTGTCTGGCCGTATGCGTCGGTAGGGTCAAGTTCGCCAGGTCCGTAATAGCTGTCTCTGTCTGTGTGTTGAGCAGAGAAATAGGCAGACACTTTATGAAGCTCGTTTGGTGAGTAGTAGTCAAATTTCAGACCTCCTCCGTTGATTGAGTGGTCGGTCTGTTCGGCAACTTGTGCTTCGTGAGGAGGAAGGTCAATATTGTCACCGCCACGACGAAATTCTTCCATGTGGTGGTATTCAAGAGTGAATTTTGTATAGTCGCTTGTTTTTAAATAAGAACGAAAACCGATGGTTTGACCATTGATTTTGTTGAGTTCGGTAAATCCGTCGCCTTTGCGTTTGCCTGTCTTTGGATCGATAATTTGCGGATAATCATAGCCTGAACGGTGGCGATTTTGACCGAAGATGTAGATGCCGGCTTTGTGGTCGTCTGTGACGAGTGATGCGTTAAGAGAGGTGTTGTTGTCAAAAGAATTGAAACCTCCGATTCCGGTGATAGTATGAGAAAGCATTGCTGAGTTGCGCAATGGTTCTTTAGTGATGATGTTGATTGTGCCGGCAATGGCAGATGAACCAAAAAGAGCAGAACCTCCGCCACGCATAACTTCCACTTGTTGAATCATGCTTGCCGGGATTTGCTCAATTCCATAGACGCCTGAAAGAGCACTAAAAATAGGGCGGGAGTCAATAAGTATTTGTGTGTATGGACCTTCAAGCCCGTTGATGCGTACTTGTTGAAAACCACAGTTTTGACAATTTGACTCGACTCTCACGCCCGGAATATAGTTGAGCCCTTGAGCAAGTGTTGTCGAAGTCGTGTTTTCATAAAGACGAGTGTCGATGATGCTTACTAAAGTCGGAGCTTCACGACGATGAGTTTCATTGCGATTGGCTGAAACGACAACCCCGTTGAGTGAGATAGCATCTTTTTCGAGTTCGAAGTTTTCCTCGGTGGTTTTTCCTTTTTGGAGATATACATTTCTTGTGGCAGTCTGATAACCTACGCAACGGACCTCAAGCGTGTAGGCTCCTTCAGGAAGATTTTTGAGGAAGTAGTGTCCGGTGATATCAGTGATTGTTCCGATTGTAGTGCCTTTGAGAGTGATTGTAATAAACTCCAAGTGCTCTTTATTGTCGGCATCAAGGACGTGACCTATGATATTGGCATCAGATTCTTCCAAATCATGAAATTCGTAGTTGCATTGGCTATGATGATAGTAGTGTTTGTGGTCATATTCGTGTTCATGTTCGTGACCTTGATGTTTTTGTGCGTAAGAAGTAAGACAAGCACAAAAGCATACTATTGTGATAAAAATTTTGTTCATTGTTAATGTTGTATATTTAGATAATGAGGTATTACGATAGAATGCAAGCGTAAAGCACCCTATGTGGTAATATAGGAAGTTTTTATGAGATAAATTTTGCTATGAGAAAGTAGCTGTCGATAACAACAATTAATGAACCGGAGGTGCGCGAAGACTTATTAAGCCGGTTGATGGCTCATCATTTAATATATCTGAATGGTTAAATACTATTTCTGAAACGAATGGCGCAACAAAATTCAATAGTGAATTATGAGAGATTACGTCATCAGTACTGAAATTTGATAACGATAAAATTGTGAAAAGAGCATTGTTTGAGTGATTGTGATCTCCGTTGCTTTTAAAAGGGTGGGAGTGTGTAATTGTTGTCCCGTTGATTGTGTGAATGTGTCCGAACAAATTAATGCTTGCCCAATAGCTTATAAAAGCCATTAGCATCACAATGCAAAAACTATGTGTGAGGCATTTTTTCACTTGCTCCTTTGAAATTTTGTGCAAAGTTACGTATTTTTTTAGCAAATTGCAATACTCACAAATAGGTATTTTGAGGTTTGCGAATTGTCGAATGAGGGATAAACAGATATAATTCAATGATAAAATAGCCTTTGATTTAAAAGTGTTTTGTCGGAATAAAAAATAGATGTAACTTTGTGGAATAAATATCATTAATGATTTGATAATAAATTTATGGAGCAGAAAAGAAGACTATTGATTTTTGTGTTTTCTTTGGTGTTTGTATTGGTGGGAATGTCGCAAGTTTCAATTTATGCGCCACAAAGTCAGATGCCGGAAGTGAAGAATGATACATTAGAAGTCAGTCTGATAACAAAGTATCCGGCAGCAGAGGTCTATGAGCTTTATGGGCATGAGGCTGTCAGAGTGAAATCGTCAGATTTTGATTTGGCGTTTGATTATGGATTGTTTGACTTTGATGCCCCTAATTTTATATATCGTTTTGTGAAAGGCGAGACTGATTATATGGCGGGGTGTCATGATTTTCCGATGTTTATGGCAGCCTGTGAAGCAGATGGAGCAATGGTCGTGGAGCAACGTTTGAATTTGACACAAGAAGAATCACATCGATTGTTGGAACTATTGTTGTGGGATGTACGCCCGGAAAATAGGAGGTATCGATATAACTACGTAAAAAATAATTGTGCCACAAAGATTCTCGATAGAATCGATCAAGCAGTAGGCGAGCAGATAGATTATAATGATTCTGTTCGATTTGGCTCGTATCGAAAGGTGTTGACACACTATGGACGTAATTATGATTGGTATCAATTTGGTGTCGATTTGATACTCGGCAGCGGCTTGGATTATGAATTGTCGCGTCGCGAAGAGATGTTTGTGCCTATCGAATTGATGATGTCGGCATCGAAGGCAAGTCTAAATGATGGAAGAAAACTGGTGTCGGAAGAAAAGGTGATTTACGAGGGACGTGGAGATATGACACTTGATGCAACGCCATTTTTGATAAGCCCATTGTTTATAGGACTTTTGCTGCTGGTCGTGATTTCCTTTGTGACGATAAAAAGTTTGATAAAGGGGCGAATATGTCGGTGGACTTATGCTTTATGGTATGGTGTTTGTGGAATGGCAGGATGTCTTGTATTCTTTATGGTGTTTGTTTCAGAACATGAGGCGACATCGCCTAACATCAATATATGGTGGCTTAATCCGTTGGCATTGATAGTTCCGATGATGGTGTGGAGTCGACGAATGAACAAGATTGTGTGGTGTTATATGGCGCTTAACACGTTAGTGATAGCAATATTTTTGATTTCGTTGCCATTCCAAAATCAAGTGTTGAATGTGGCGGTCTATCCGTTGATTTTTGCAGATTTTATGCTTTCGGTAGGATATTTGATAAATAAAAACAATAAAAACATTTGGCAGTCTGGAAAGACTGTAAAACAGAAATAAGAAGGTGAAAAAAAGATTTATAACAGGTGTGTTGATCGGTCTTGTGTCAATCATTACAGTTGTGCAAGTCAATGGTTCTCGTCCTAAATTGGTTGTGGGAATTGTAGTCGATCAATTACGTACAGATTATATAGAGTCGTTGGAATCATTGTTTGGAGAGAAAGGTTTTAAACGACTGATGAAAGAAAGTGCATATCTTCGTGATGTGGATTTTGTTGTTGCAAATCCGGATGCTGTCAATGCGACAGCCATGATTTATACAGGTAATTATCCGTCAAAGAATGGAGTTGTAGCATCAAGTATTTACAATGCAGAGAAACACAAGTCGGAAGCATCACTAAACGATCCTGCATCGATTGGTAATTTCACGACAGAGACATATTCGCCTCACAATCTTATGCTATCGACTATCAGCGATGAGGTGAAAATCGATGGCGCAGGTTTGGGTGCTGTCTATTCGATAGCTTTAGATCCACAACAGGCTATTATTATGGCAGGTCATGCCGGGAATAGTGCCTTTTGGATTAACGACAATACGGGCAAGTGGAGCACGACAACATACTATAAGGATGTGCCACAATTATTAAGCCAAAGAAATTATGGCAAGTCGTTGGCGTCGCGTATTGATACGATGCAATGGAAACCTGCCTATTCGTTGGATAAGTATATAGGTATTCCGGCTCAAAAGAGATATTATCCTTTTAGATATACTTTCCCTACATCAGACAGAAATGTCTATCGCATGTATCTTGATTCTCCGTTGGCAAATGAGGAAATAACAACAGTGGCAGTGGATTATCTAAAAGCATTGCAATTAGGAAATCGTGGAGATGCGATTGATATGTTAAACCTCAGTTATACCGCCGAACCATTTAAATATGTCAAAGACGGTGATTATAGATTGGAGTTGCAAGATACTTACATAAAACTTGATGCTCAACTTGGCAGACTATTTGATGCCATCGATAAGTATGTCGGTTTGTCTAATACGGTCATTTTTGTTTCTTCGACTGGCTACTATAACGATGCAGTGGAAGATGATCCTAAATATGAAATCCCAACGGGGCAATTTTCCGTTAAACGTGCAACATCTTTGTTGAATTCATATTTGGTGGCATTGCATGGAAATGGTAATTATGTCGAGACTTTCAGTCATGATCAAATCTATCTTGATCGTAAACAGATTGAATCAAAAGGCTTGCGTATATCAGATGTGGCAGAAGAGGCGAAGGTGTTTTTGTGCAAAATGAGCGGCGTTTCAGACGCTTTTACATTGACTGAAATATTATCGCATGCCAATCCGGAACTGGAATCGTTGCGTTTATGTATCAATCCGAAGACTGCCGGCGATATTTATTTGAAAGTGGCATACGGATGGACATTGGTCGATGATACTACTTATCCTGAAGTGAAGAAGCAGGTGCGCTCATCCTCAGTGCTCACTCCTGCATTTATCATGGGGGCAGAAGTTGAATCGCAAGTAATTAATACATCAGTTAAGGCAATCTCAATAGCACCGACAATAACACAAATTCTTCACATTCGTTCGCCAAATGGAGCAATAGCCAAACCTTTGGCACTATAATTTTCGGTATTTCAAGTATTTATATTATCTTTGCAAGTTCGAAATTGAGATTATCTCAATTTTGGCATAATTTTATTATAAGAATAAAAAACAACAACATATAAAAATGGGATTTAGTAATTTTTTGAAAAAGCTTTTCGGCGATCAGAGTGAACGTGCAGTGCGTCCGCTATGGGATCGTTTGAAGAAAGAAATCAATCCGATAACAGAGCAAATTAAGGGTATCAGCAATGATGAGTTGCGTCAACGTATCACCGACATCAAGGCTGATATACGAGGCGAAGCACAAAAATACAAAGATCAGATTGCTGATATACGTAAGGAAATCGAGACTTTGGATTATGACAAGCGTGAGCCTCTTTGGAAGAAAATTGATGAACTTAAGGAGCAATATTTCAAGATGTATGCTCAAAAACTTGATGAAGTATTGCCTGAAGTTTTTGCTATCGTAAAAGAAACAGCTCGTCGTTTCAAAGAAAATGACACTATAGAAGTTACTGCGACAGACTTTGACCGCGAACTTGCTGCACAAGGCAAGGACTTTGTCGACATCGAAGATGGTAAGGCTATTTATAAGAACGAATGGATAGCCGGAGGTAACCTTATGAAATGGGACATGGTGCACTATGACGTTCAGCTTATCGGTGGACAAGTGTTGCATGGTATAATGAATAATGGAAAAGCATCAAACAATATCGCTGAGATGGCGACCGGTGAAGGTAAGACCCTTGTGGCTACACTTCCTGTTTTCTTGAATGCTTTGACAGGAGAAGGTGTTCACGTTGTGACAGTCAACGATTACCTCGCTAAGCGTGACTCGGAATGGATGGGCCCTCTTTATCAATTCCATGGTCTTTCGGTGGCTTGTATCGATAAAACACAGCCAAATACTAAGCAACGTCGCGATGCCTATCGTGCAGATATTACGTTTGGTACGAACAATGAGTTTGGCTTCGACTATCTTCGTGATAACATGGCTTTGACTGTCGAAGAACTTGTGCAACGCAACGACCATTACTATGCAATTGTCGATGAGGTCGATTCTGTGCTTGTCGATGATGCTCGTACTCCGTTGATTATCTCAGGTCCGGTGCCTAAGGGCGACGACCAAATGTTCATGCAGTTTAAACCAAATGTAGAAAAGGTGGTTATGGCACAACGCAAACTTGCCAACCAACTACTCATTGAGGCTAAAGCCAAAATTGCTGCAGCATGGAGTGGTGATCCTGAACAAGTGGCTAAATTCGACAAAAAAGACCCGGATGCAAAGAAACCACTCGATGCCCAGACATTATTGAAAGATGGTGGTTTGTCATTATATCGTGTCTATAAAGCATTGCCAAAATATGGTCCGCTTATTAAATTCCTTTCAGAAGATGGCGTTAAGAAATTGCTTCTCGATGTAGAAAAAATCTACATGGAAAACAATAATGCATTGATGCCGGAAGCAGTGGAACCTCTATTCTTTGTAATTGACGAAAAGAATCACAGTATCGAACTTACAGATAAGGGTATTGATGTAATGACCGGTACAACCGATGACCCGGAATTCTTCGTTCTCCCTGACATTACGTCACAGCTTTCTCAGGTTGAAAACGAAGGCCTTAATGCCGAAGAAAAGCAAGAAAGAAAAGACTTGTTGTTGCAAAATTATGCTGTAAAGGCGGAACGTGTTCACACAGTCAATCAATTGCTTAAAGCATATACATTATTTGAACTCAATGTCGAATATGTAATTGATGATAATAAGATCAAGATTGTTGATGAGCAGACAGGTCGTATCATGGAAGGACGTCGTTATAGCGACGGCTTACACCAAGCGATTGAAGCAAAAGAAGGAGTGAAAGTAGAAGCTGCGACACAAACCTTTGCGACAGTGACGCTTCAGAATTATTTTCGTATGTATCGCAAACTTGCAGGTATGACAGGTACAGCGATGACAGAAGCCGGTGAATTCTACGACATCTATAAACTTGAAGTAATAGAAATTCCGACTAATCGTCCGGTTCTTCGTAACGATATGAACGACCGTGTCTATCGTACAAAGAAGGAGAAATATAATGCAGTAATCGATGAAGTCCAAAAGATGATTGATGCAGGACGTCCTGTACTCGTCGGTACGACATCGGTGGAAATCTCAGAGCTTCTTTCTAAAATGCTCAGCTTACGCAAGATCCCACATCAAGTCCTCAATGCGAAACTTCACCAAAAAGAAGCAGATATCGTTGCGCAAGCAGGTAAGCGAGGCACAGTAACGATTGCAACTAACATGGCAGGACGTGGTACCGACATTAAGCTTACACAAGAGGTTAAGGACGCAGGTGGTCTTGCCATTATCGGTACAGAACGACATGAATCACGTCGTGTCGACCGTCAGCTTCGTGGTCGTGCAGGTCGTCAAGGTGACCCGGGTTCTTCTGTGTTCTTCGTATCGTTTGAAGACACTGTTATGCGTCTATTTGCAAGTGATAGAGTTGTGAAGACTCTTGATAAACTCGGATTTAAGGAGGGCGAAATGCTTGAAGCTCCTATGGTTACTAAGTCTATCGAGAATGCCCAAAAGCGTGTGGAAGAAAACAACTTTGGTATTCGTAAACGTCTTGTGGAATATGACGATGTGATGAATGCTCAACGCAATGGTATATACGGTCGTCGTCAAAATGCACTTAAGGGTGAACGCATTGGTACGGACATTGCAAACATGATTTATGAGGTTGCTCAGGATATAGCACAAAGCAAGGATTATGCAGAGGTTGAAGAAGCTGTTGTGAAATCATTTGCTATGCAACTTCCTTTCTCTGCAGAAGAGTTTGCAAAGCTCGATCGTAGCTCTGTGGCTGATACTTTGGCTGAAGCGGCAATGCAAGCATTTGCTCGCAAGAAAGAAAAAATGGCTCAACATGCAATGCCATGGATTAAGCACTTTGTGGAAGAACAAGGTGCAAAAGGCATGCTTCAAATTCCTATGACCGACGGACGTCGCATGTTTAACATTCGTATCGATGTAGAAGAAGCCTACAACAGCGAATGTGCAAACCTTACCAAGTCTTGGGAAAAGACAGTGCTACTTTCTTCTATCGATAAGGCTTGGCAAGAACAACTTCGTGAGATGGACGAACTCCGCAAGTCAGTGCAAAATGCAAGTTATGAGCAGAAAGATCCTCTTGTAATCTATAAGCTCGAAGCATATGAGCTGTGGAAGAAGATGCTTTGGGATATGAATTCTAAATCTGTGGCAACACTTCTTCGTGGCAAATTGGCTGTCCCTGACTTCGAAGAGGCAAAAGCTCAAGCAGAAGCGCAACGTGCGCAACAGGAAGCTAATGCAGAGGCACAACGTGCTCAACACAGCTATCGCAATATGCAGCAGATTCGTCGTGACTATCCTCAATCATCATCAACGACAAATCCTTATGCAAATTATTCGACAACACGTGACAGCTATCCGGGCGAGAGTGCTCAACGTGCTGCGGCTGCAGGTCCACAACGTCAGAAACCGACCCAACCGATTAAAGCTGCTCCAAAGGTTGGTCGCAATGATCCTTGTCCATGCGGTTCAGGCAAGAAGTACAAGAATTGTCACGGCAAAATGGAATAATACAAATATTTATACTAAGATAGGGGGGATGTTCTACAATCAGAACATCCCCTCTATCTTGATTGGTACATATTGATTTTTAAAATTACTTTGTTATCGGAAGAAAACACTATCCTTGCTCATGATACTAATGTGTCTCATCAGTTGTGGGTGAATGAGCACAAGCATAGGGGCTATGACTATTAATCTTTCAAATGGAGTGACACAGTGTTAATATGTGAATGAAGAGCCTCCGAGGAATTCGCGAAGCAGTGATGTCGACGGAATTTGGTCGGCAGGAATAGGCTCGAAGTAGCTGAGAAATTTCAGTAATCGGTAGGCCTCGGCATATTCCGGCACATCATGTGGCACCTGTCGCAACACAGGCTCTGCATAGCTTTTCATTACACCCAATTCGAATAGCAACGACGAGTTAAACATTGCATCCGCATTCTCTTGGAATGGAAATATCCATTTTTCTTCACCACGACGTACGGATGGCCAGCGACGCATGGTCGACAAAGCCGAAGTTGCACGATATTTGTAGTCGCGCACAATGCGACGAAGCAGACGATTGTCGGTCGTAGGTATCCAGTTGTGATTATCGATTGAAAGCGTTGTCAAAGCAGACACATAGAGCTTGAATTTGTCTTTGTCAGGTATCTGAGCTGTCAATTCAGGATTAAGACCATGTATGCCCTCAATAATTAGCACTTCATGCTCGCCAAGGCGCAACGGACGATGCTTCTCAATGCGACAACCAAGTTCAAAACTATAGGTAGGAAGGTTGATTTCCTCTCCTGAAAGTAGTTTGTTCATGTCGGAGTTGAAGAGTTCCAAGTCAAGCGAGTATAGCGATTCGTAGTCGTAGTCGCCGGTCTCGTCGCGAGGAGTATCTTCACGATTGACAAAGTAGTCGTCGAGTGAAATCATTTTGGGCACAATGAGATTGGTCATAAGCTGGATAGCGAGACGCTTGGTGGTAGTCGTCTTGCCCGATGATGATGGCCCGGCAATAAGCACAATTTTAGCCTCTCCGAGTTGGCGACGACGTGCAATTTCATCGGATATGCGACCGAGTTGCTTATCGTGTAAAGCTTCTGCAACATTGATAAGCGACGGCGTCATTTTATCGGCAACAACACGATTTAGCTCGCCGACATTCGACACGCCTAAGATGCGATTGAAACTAAGATAATCAGTGAATGCACCAAACATTTTCTCCTGCTTAATCGGGGATTGTGCAATCTCCGGATTGTCATTGGAATGTCCTAAAAGCAAGAAGCCTTCTTTATATTGTTGTAAGTTGAAAGTTCTTATACATGCTGTCGAAGGAGCAAGCGGACCATAGTAGCAATCACATAAATTGTCTAACTGATAATAGACGGTGTACAGATTATGTCCTGTCTCAAGAAGTTGAACTTTGTCGTTAAGATTTTGACTTTTGAAAATTTCAATGACGTCGGTAGTGAGTTTTTCCTTGCGAACAAAAGGAATGTCGGCATTTATAATTTCATTCATTCGGCACTTGATTTCGCTGACCAATTCATCAGTGACATTTTCGGCAATGCCGTTATTCGGATTAATCAGTCGGCAATAGTGCCCTTTTGATATAGAGTGTTCGATGCGTAGATGCAAGCCTTTTGCGACATCTTCAACTGCTTTGTATAGAATCATGCAGAGCGAACGGATATATACACGATTGCCCGAAGCTGAAGTGCTATCGATAAATTCTATTTGTTTGGGAGAATAGACGGGAAAAGCCAAATCTTCGGTGCGATTATTGACTTTTGCACAGATTGGGGTAAGATTGATTTTGTCGCTAATTCTAAGGAAGATTTCTTGTAGAGTTTCGCCTCCTTTGATTGCGATATATTCGTTAATATTTTTGCAATAAATTTTAAGAGTATTGTTCATAATGGGGTAAAAATTTTTATTGGAAATTAATATCAGCTTTGCGTTTGACTATCCAACGTCCGTTTTCAAAGATTGCAGTTCCGGCATTCTCAGTGATGATTTGTTTGCACCAGTTGTCGTGATGCATATCTTCTGATTGACAGGAATTTTTCAAAATTGAAATTGGTAAAGACAAGGCTAATTTGTTAGCGATAGGATTTTCTATTATGCTAAATGAGCCGGTTATGCCATCAGAGGTGACAAGCTTGAAAATAGAATAGTCCTCGTTGTAGATGCTGTCGGCGCGAACAAATATGTTCTTTGAATTGGCGTATGCCAAATAAATTGTTCGTGTTGGACGTTGATTTGGAGAAATTTCTGAGATAGCATCCGACAGGCGATTGTTCATGCGAAGAATGACATCATTGAGTCTGTCTATTTCAGCTTTAAGAGATGCAATCTCTCGGTCTTTCTCGTCGAGCATCTCTTTAGAGATATGATTATTGTTGTCTTCCTTATCGGCAAAAACTCTTGTATCATCTTCATTTTTTCTGACATCCTGTTTATTGCTCTTTTGAATGCCTTTTACAGCGTATACAATCAATGCTGCAATAATAGCTACAAGAACAATCAGAATCAATGAATAGATGAGAGTAGGACTGTTCTTTGATTTAACTGTTTCTTCGTTATCCTCAATTGTGGATTCTTCTGCCGCAATTGAGTCAGATGTGAAGTCTTCTTTAACCACATCGTTTGACGCTTCAAGGATTGCAGCTTCGGCGGCTATGGAATCGGCGCGTGTGATTGAATCGATTATGCGTTGCGCCTCTTGCGTTGCATCGATAGCTTGTTGTTGAGGTTGACTTTCGATAGCATCGGTTTCGGCAGTATCAGACTGCATGACGCTCATGGCGTTGATTTTAGATTTGACCTGACGTTTTGCTCCTTGCGCCTGCTGTGGAACTTTTGGATTAGTAAAAAATGTAGTACCCCAAAATTCAAGCAATTGTGCTTTATTCCAATTTTTGTAGATGTCTATTTTAGGGTAAGCAATGCTTTCGAATGTCTTAAGATTTTGTAGTTCTTTTTCTTTGAGATGCTTTTTTAGTTCGGAAACTCTTGTTGGGTTTAGCTTATCGAGATAGTCCGAACCATTATTCATATAGCGCAAAAACGCTTGAGCGGTGATGGTGCGAGCCTGCTCCATCTCTTCGCGTGTCACTCCCCATGCAGACGATGTGATCGCGACAGATACAATCAGTGATAGAAAAATTCGAAGTTTCATATCTTATTAACGATTTACTTATTCTATTGTATTAATGACCACCAACAGACTGCCGACTCCGATAATTATCCATAGAACGATAGCCAGCACCAACGGGCGCACTCCAACTTGGCGCACCACTTTTAATGACAATCCGGCTCCGATGGCAAAGAGCACTACAGTCATCATTCGTTTTGCTAACATCGCAATACTATGATAGATAGGTTGCATTGTTGACATCAACGATTCCGGAGTGTAAGTATTGAGCACCATAGCGACTACAAATAGCACGATAAACCATGGCACAGCTACCTTTGTCTTGCTTGTGGTCGAAGCATCGGTGCGATAAAGGTAGGCTGTAAAAAATGCTAAAGGAATAATCCATAAAGCACGAGTGCATTTCACCAATGTCGCTATCTCGCAAGCCGCCGCGCTATATGCTTGTCCGGCACCGACCACCGATGATGTGTCGTGGATTGCTATAGCTGCCCATGTGCCAAATTGTCCATCACTCATGCCGAGCAGACGACCTATCGGAGGGAATATGAAGAGTGCAATGGCGTTGAGTATGAACACCACTCCAAGAGATACGGCCATCTGATTTTCATTGGCTTTCAGTACTCCTCCAACAGCAGCTATAGCGCTGCCTCCACAGATAGCCGTGCCCGAACTTATCAGATAAGCCGTTTTATGCTCTATCTGCATACAACGACCAAGCCACACACCGACCATCATTACTGCGACCACCGATACGATGGTGAAAAGCATTCCATCAGCACCAGAACGTAGAGATTGCACCAGATTCATTCCGAAACCAAGCCCTATGACCGACGCCTGAAGCAGTTGTTTCGATAACTTCTTGTTAAATTTCTGACATGGAGAGCCGAAGCACAACGCAAAGACCAATCCGACAAATAACGCCACAGGTGGGCTTATCGGTTCACTATCCAAACCGAAAATGCTCTTCAGAGGTAGTAGCATCATAACTAACAGAAGCCAATAGAGAGCTTTACCCAGCACATTTTTACTGATTACTTTTGGCATAAAATTTTCAACATCTAATAGCTAATGCAAAATTAACCCACACAAGTCATAATTCCAAATCGATTAGAAATTTTCTGCTAAAGATTTTAGATAAAAGAAACCTCTATAACGATATTTCTATCATCATAGAGGTTCAAATGCTGATTTAGAGTGAAATTTATTTCTTTTCTTTTAATAAATCTCGAATTTCAGTAAGTAACTTTTCTTCATTGCTAGGAGTCGGTGCAGGAGCCGGTGCTTCTTCTTTTTTCTTCTTTAATTTAGAAATCATACGAATTGCGCAGAAAATACAAAAGGCAATAATGAGGAAATCGACAATGTTTTGGATAAACATCCCGTAGCTGAGAGCCACTTCAGTTGTAGCTTCAGTCACTCCGTCAGCCGCCAACTCTGCCGGCTTTAGCACAAATTTAAGGTCTTTAAAATTAATTCCTCCTGTTACAACGGAAATTACAGGCATGATTACATCATTAACTAAAGAAGTAACAATTTTACCAAAAGCTCCACCGATAATCACACCGACAGCCATGTCGATAACATTGCCTTTTATGGCAAATTCTTTGAAATCATTAATGAATTTTCCCATTTTATATATATGTTTTAAATAGTTAATAATTCGACTATAAAATTAATAAATTGGAAAACAATGAAAAATTTTACTAATTACGTTGTTATTAGAAAAAAAATGTCTAACTTTGCAATGTTTCCAAGATAGAAATTTAGTTTGGGCACAAAAGTAAGAAAAAAAGAATTAAACAACTAATAAATTGTAATAAAAATGACAAAAGTAGGTATTAATGGTTTTGGACGCATCGGACGTTTTGTGTTCCGTGCATCTGTTAAGAGAGAAGACATCGAAGTTGTTGCTATCAACGACCTCCTTCCTGTAGATTACATGGCATACATGCTCAAATATGACACAATGCACGGTCAATTCGACGGCGAAGTGTCTTACGACCTTGAAAAGAGCCTCCTTATTGTAAACGGCAAAGAAATTCGCGTTACAGCTTGCCGTGACCCAAAAGAAATCAACTGGGGCGCTGTCGGTGCTGAATACGTAGTGGAATCAACAGGTCTTTTCCTTTCTCAAGAAAAATCTCAAGCTCACATCGAAGCTGGTGCTAAGTATGTAGTAATGTCTGCCCCTTCTAAAGACGCTACTCCAATGTTCGTATGTGGTGTGAACGAAAAGACTTACGTTAAGGGTACTCAATTCGTTTCTAACGCATCTTGTACAACTAACTGTTTGGCTCCTATCGCTAAGGTTCTCAACGACAATTGGGGTATCAAAGATGGTCTTATGACAACAGTTCACTCTTCTACTGCTACTCAGAAGACTGTTGACGGTCCTTCTATGAAAGACTGGCGTGGTGGTCGCGCTGCTGCAGGCAACATCATCCCTTCTTCTACAGGTGCTGCTAAGGCTGTAGGTAAAGTAATCCCTGAGCTCAATGGCAAACTTACAGGTATGTCAATGCGTGTTCCTACTCTCGACGTTTCTGTAGTTGACCTTACAGTTAATTTGGAAAAACCTGCTAAGTACGAAGAAATCTGCGCTGCTATGAAGGCTGCTGCTGAAGGCGAACTCAAGGGTATCCTCGGTTACACTGAAGATGCTGTAGTTTCTTCTGACTTCCTTGGTGACACTCGCACTTCTATCTTCGATAAGAACGCTGGTATCGCTTTGACTGATACTTTCGTTAAGGTTGTTTCATGGTACGACAACGAAATCGGTTACTCTAACAAAGTTCTCGATCTTATCGCTCACATGAAGAAAGTTAACGGCTAATAACCCGACCTATCTATCACGAAATAGAAGCACAATAATTAGTGCTAAAATAAAAAATCCCGAAGCTCCACGCCTCGGGATTTTTTTTGTATGTATATCACGATACTTTTTTAATCAAGTCGTTTGTTCATCGCTTTATTGCTCACGTCTTTGAGCCATGCGTACTCTGTACATCTTCTCCTTGAAACCTCCTTCTTTGATAAAGCGCGAAGAAACTGACTCTAACAATTTATGCAAAAGAAAATCCTCCTGCTTTATCAAAATAATAGCCATATTAGCTACTACATTAAGTGAGCGAGTTTTAGCAATGCTAAGTATATAGGCATTATCTGCTGATTTGCCTAATTTCCTCATTGCCTCAAATTCTACAGAAGATTCCTCCCATTGCCGACACTGATTTACGCGTAGATAATCCTCATAGTCAGAAAGTAACTCCTTCAAACTGCCTTTCGCTACATTCAGTAACTTGATGCCCATTTCCATAGAAGTATTCATGTCAGCATTTCCCTCGACTATATTTTGCTTGCCGGAACGCGCTGCTTGCACCATTTGGTCAATAGTTCTATCCCCTTTGCAGAAAGCGGCGTGAGCAAAATGATATGTTATATCATATATCAATTCTGCTTTTCGGTAGCAGATTAGATTCTTATGGTCTCCTTGGCGCTCAATTAACTGATTATCATTCATAAATCATATTTTTGTGCAAAAATAGATGATAATATCAATAGTTACAATATTTTTCTCAATAATCTAATGTTTTTTGGGGAGTTTAAGGAATTTAGAGAATATAGTGATGAAAAATATTCCAAAAGTCTTTTCTATCAATATTCACTATCTTCCCTAATTTCCATGCCCTCCCAAATTCCTTAATTACCCTAACTTCCTTAACTTCCCTGCTCTCATAACTCTTTGCACAAAAATACAAAGCAGTGAACCTTGGGATTTTTATTCCCCAACACATATACAGCTTTATCTATAATATCTATTGTGATTATAGTGTCTATTATATCTATAGTATCGTTGAAACACCATCTGACTTTCCATCAGAACTCAACCAGCCCAAATCGCGCCTATTACCACGGCAATTACAATAATCCAAAACCACATAATTTATAATATTAATTGTTAATAAAAGGCATTATTTCACTTACAAATATTGTTAACATAGATTCCAATATTCAAAACACGCTCACAAAATTACGTTTTTTTCGAAACAAACAAAATTGAATTGCTATTTTATATTTCTCTAAGTTAATTTTGTTGTATCTTTGTGGGGTATTAATTCTTTTGATATATGGCGAAGAATGATGAGATGAAACGTGGGACGTTTCCGGTAAATGGGATGATGTGTGCTGTCTGTGCAGGGGTCGTGGAGAAGACTGCTTCGCAGATGGAGGGGGTCATCTCTGCATCAGTGAATTTTGCTACTATGTCGTTGACTATGGAGTGGAATCCCCGAATAACAAATCCGGAAAAGGTCAGTGAGGCTATTCATAAATCGGGCTTTGAAATGATAGTCGAAGATGATGAGGCGGAAGCATTGGCGCAACAAGCAAGTCAAGAGCAAAAAGTGTATAGAACGTTGAAACGTAAGGTAATCTTGGCTTGGGCTCTCACATTGCCTTTGTCTGTAATCTGTATGGGAGGGTTGTCATTTCCATGTCAAGGCTGGGTGATGATGTTGCTTTCTCTTGTGGTGATGGTGGTTTGCGGTGGTCATTTTTATGTGAATGGTGCGAAAAACGCTTTGCGTTTGACCCCCAATATGGATACGCTTGTCGCTTTATCTACAATTGTGAGTTTTTCGTTTAGTCTGTTTAATACGTTATTTCCTGATTATTGGCAGACTAAAGGTCTTGATGCTGCACTGTATTATGAAGCTTCAGCTATGATTATCGCTTTTGTGTTGACGGGTAAGTTAATGGAGACGAGGGCGCGTCATAGCACCGGCTCTGCCATACGTTCTTTAATGGGGCTTCAGCCGAAGTTGGCAAAGCAGTTGCTTTCAGATGGCAGTGTGCGAGTGGTGAAACTTTCTATGTTGAGCATTGAAGATAAAATCATAGTCTCTCCGGGCGAAAGGGTTCCTGTCGATGGGGTGGTCGTAGATGGCATTTCTTCTGTTGATGAAAGTATGCTGACAGGGGAGTCGATGCCTATTGAAAAGTCGGTTGAGAGTAAGGTGTCGGCCGGTACGATGAATTTGTCAGGAGCATTGACGATAGTTGTTAAGCAAGTCGGTCAATCGACATTGTTAGGGCAGATTATCGACAGTGTGAAGAGGGCACAAGGCTCAAAAGCTCCAGTTCAACGAACTGTCGATAAAATCAGTGGTGTTTTTGTTCCGGTGGTAGTTGGTATTTCTATATTGACGTTTGTCTTATGGATAATGTCCGGCGCAGAAAATTCGTTTGCCATGGCATTGTTGTCATCGGTGTCAGTTTTGGTGATAGCGTGTCCGTGTGCTTTGGGCTTGGCTACACCGACAGCGATAACAGTAGGTATCGGTAAAGGCGCAGAAAATCATATACTTATAAAGGACGCAACAGCGTTGGAGTTGCTCAGTAGAATTGATGTGGTGGCTCTGGATAAGACGGGGACGTTGACTGTCGGACGTCCCGATGTAGTTGATGTCGTGTGGAAAGATGACGAAGATGATAGTTTTAAGATATATATATATGGATTAGAGAAGTCGAGCAATCACCCTTTGTCGGAGGCTGTCTGTCGATGGTCAAAACAGAATGATATGATTGGTGTCGAATATAATCATGTGGATCATATAATCGGCAAAGGTATAGTTGGTGAAAGTGGTGACACTAAATATTGGGTTGGTTCATATGCGTTGGCTAAGGAGATGAATTCAGAACTGACTTCAGAAATTTCGAGCATTGTTCATCAATGGCAAAATGAAGGTTGCGGGGTCATATTAGCCGGCTGTGCAAATCAATTGAAGCTAATATTGAAAGTAGCAGATAAGGTCAAAGATGATGCTTCGGAATTTGTGCGGAATGTGCAAGATAATGGGATAGATGTGGTTTTGCTTACAGGTGATAATGTGGCGACAGCATCTGTTGTGGCGTCGGAAGTAGGAATAAGAGTTGTTGAAGGAGAGATGCTGCCTGCCGATAAGCAACATTACATTGAAAATTTGCGTAACGAAGGAGATATAGTTGCAATGGTAGGTGATGGCGTGAATGATTCCGTTGCGCTGGCTCAGTCAGATGTGTCGATAGCTATGGGCTCGGGATCTGATGTGGCTATTCAGACAGCTCAAGTCACAATAGTAGATGGTAAATTATCAAGAGTCTTGTCGGCTTTGCGACTATCCAAGCATACAATACGCACCATCCGTCAAAATCTCTTTTGGGCATTTATTTATAACGTAGTGGGTATTCCAATCGCAGCAGGGGTGCTCTATCCGTCGTTTGGCATAATGCTAAATCCGATGATAGCCTCAGCCGCAATGGCGATGTCGTCGATTTGCGTGGTGACTAATTCGTTGCGATTGAAAAAAGTGAAATTATGATAGATAATAAAAATATAATATAATAAAGGGATATGAAATTTAAGACTAATGCAATGTGTATGGGTTGTGTGGCAGCAATTAAGCGTGCTATCAACGAAATAACTTCGGCAGACGATTGGAGTTTTGACCTATCATCTGCCGATAAAGTGATGAGTTATGTCGGAGTAGAACCTTTAACGGAGGAAACAGCGAAGAGAGTAGAAGATGCTATTCGCAATGCAGGTTTTGAAATCTCCCGACTGTAGAATTATCATAGGTGCAGATAGCTTCGGAGAGAATTTATATACTCTTCGAATGCTTCTTTGCCTATATCTGTTATACGACACGTTGTACGAGGCTTTTTGCCGACAAAAGACTTGTTGACTACTATATATTCGGCAGAAGCCAATTTGTCGAGCTGAACGCTGATGTTGCCGGACGTAGCCTCTGTTTTTTCTTTGAGATAGACAAAATCAGCTTCTTCGACATTCATTAGAATTGACATTATAGCCAATCGCAGTTGGGAGTGAAGAAGTGGATTAAGCTCTTTCATTTTCTCGTTTTGCTTTATAGTTAAGAGTATGTCCGGGGATAATCATCATACAAGTGAATGCTACTATAAACAGAGGCATGTACCAATTGGCGTAAAGCGTTATATCGGCTATTAGACATGCCATGGTGATAAGTCCGATAGTTAGGCCTATTCCTCCACCGATGATGAGAATTTTCTCTTTAATTATCAGACCTTGAATAGCTTCAGCAATTCCGATAAGGGTAAGTGCAAATACTAACATCATTCCCCAACAATCTTTGCTAAAAAACAATAAAAATACCAAGCATATAATTGTGCAGATTAAGGCGCACCATCCTATTATGCTCCAAATTCCGTCGCTGAGGTGGTCAGTATAACTTTTGACCCCTTTTTTAATTCTTTTCTTTTTTGAAATATGTGGAGTGGTAATTCCTCCAATAATCCAAATTAAGAACCATAACCAATTGACAGCAGGGTGATGTGTCATATATAGCAGAGCCCATATTGTGGTTGCTACACAGACTGTGATATAACCCCATAGTAGAAGCAAGTCACCATCGCCCATGCAGAGGCGATTTCTTGTGCGTGAAATCATCGAGGTGATAATCTCCAAACTTTCTTTTTCGTTTAGTTTTTGTCTTTCCATAATTAATAGTTTTTGTTAAAGTTGATAAAAAATTTAATTGTAAAATTCGATGATGTATTTCTTTTGTGTTGCAAAGATAAACAAGTTTATAATATAAACCAAATAAATCAGAAAAATTTTTCAATTAGTTAAAAGATATTTAGTGCTTGGTAAGAAATAACAGAATTGGAGTGTTTGTTAATATCTTGTGTTTCTGTTGTTTATATTTTATAGCTGGCTTTATTATTTGCTTTTGTTAAATATAATTATCTTTACAATCTATATGAGGCATTTCAACTTCTTTGAATTGATGCCTGTCGATGTTTCGTAATATGTTGTAGCCTATTGACAAGCAAGTCGATTTATTACTACTTGCTTTGTGGTAGGGAGACAATCCCTATAAAGTATGGTAAAGCCATTAGAAGGTAGAGGATGCTTGCTTAAGTAGGGAGGAAAGTGTTAATACAAAGTAAGAGGTGAAATCTCGAAGGATTCCACCTCTTGATGTATAACTGCAGTTTAATCTGAAGCCTATAGGATTGATTACAGATTAAGAGAGTTATACGAGGATAAAGAATTAACCATTAACTATAAACTAAATCGAATGCGTAGAAATTTTTTAAAAGGGCTCGATTCGCACCGAACCCTTCAGATAAGAATTGGTAGTTAATTCTATGAATTACATTTGTATTATGAAAAACGATTTGTCATTTAGCCTTTACAGCGCGAACATTTCTACCATAGATTTTGTCCTGACTTGCAATTTCGGTTTTGCCGAGCATAGAGAATCTTGCAGTATATGCGAGTGCTTGGGCTAATAAAGAAGTTTTGCATTCAGAAGTCCAATAGTCTGCGTATGCTTTGTCGTTGGCTGTTTCGGTTTCTTGTTTATAGCCGCCACAAGGGAGGAATATAGATTTGTCGGTATAACCTTCAATGTTACTTGTCAAACGAGCACCGTTTACTCCGTTTTCGGTAGTAATAAATTCGATAGTACAATTATCAATCAACTCTTGGAATTCGGCTTGGGTAGGAGTACGCCAGTCTTCACCGAAAACTGCAGTAGCAGCGTCGTCCATTGCTTCAAGGACAGAAATTTTGTCGCTTTTGCAATATTTTGTCATAGAAGTAGATCCGGTTCCATATTTGTAAGTGCTCCAAGAATAAACCTCTTTTTCTTCAGTTTCGCCCCAGCTGACGAAGTAGCCAGAATCTTCAGACGAAGTAGCACCGACGTTGCAAGTAGCCCAATTTACGGAAAGAC
>SUXG01000011.1 GCA_015061085.1 Bacteroidales bacterium | reverse complement strand
AAGGTTGTGTGGAAAAATACAGAAAGCCCCACGGGGCGAGGATGATTTTTCCACGACACCCGCAGGGCTTGACCTTGCTTGGACGAAAAGAACACGAGTTACCTTTGCCTGTGGTTTGGTGAACTCTGGTTACGGAATAATGATATATTTTTTCTTAATAATCTTTACTTTTTGAATTATCGTGATATTTATTTAATAAATAACTTGTTGATTATGGCTAGATGTAAGTGTAAATCACGATTAAAACCTGTGAGTGTACGAGATTATACTCGTTTCCGAAGAGGCATATGGGAATATGTCAGGACACATTGCAGGAAACTTCCTAGGAGAAGTTGATTGTGGCATTTGTCAACGAGGTGCTATAAATCGTTGAGTAGAAAAGGCGGTCAATTGACCGCCTTTTCTATATTAGATATGATAAGATTATCTCATTATTTACTAATAATTGAAGAAAAAATCGTATCTTTGCACTTAGAAAAGAGTTATTTGAAAAGCATGAGGAATATAGTGTAATAAAACAAGTTAGCAATTTCTTATCCATTGCCCATTCTCATGCAAGTTCTTCTTAATGGTTTGATACTCAAAGAATCTTAATCAAACTACATCAAATATACGAAGAAATTTGCTTAAAAGTTCTCATTGTAGCTTCTGCCGGCAGTGTCAGTGGGGGCACTCGACTTCGCTATCTGCTGTTAGTCGAATGCCTACCCAAAAAAAGGGGAGGCATTGTTCATATTTTTGTTGAGATGAGATCTGGGAGTTTTGGGTTAGGAGATTTCGGTGAGAAGGAGCTGCATTCGGCGGTATATTTGGTCGCGAATGAGTCGAAATCGGTTTAGGATTTCTTCTTCCGTACCTGTTGCTTCGGCGGGGTCTTCAAAGCCGATGTGCAGTCGGTGGGCTACCCGACCGTCGAACGTCGGACAAGTCTCGTCGGCATTGCCACAAACCGTTATGACATAGTCCCAATCGGTAGCGAGGTAGTCGGCGACGTTGGTGGGAGTGTGGGAGGATATGTCGATGCCGATTTCGTGCATCACTTTGATGGCGTAAGGGTTGACTTGCTGTGCCGGAAATGTGCCGGCTGAGCATACTTCGTAGTCGCTGCGTAGTGAGCGAATGATGCCGTGTGCCATCTGGGAGCGGCAGCTGTTGCCTGTGCAAAGGATAAGGATTCTCATAATAACCAGTTGAATATGTAACCTGAAATGATAAAAAACAAAGTGACTACGCCGAAGAAGATGCCGATCAGTCGCCATGTCATCACTTTCTTGAGCATTGTGGCTTCAGGTATGGATAGTCCGACAACTCCCATCATGAAGGCGATGGCTGTGCCGAGTGGGACACCTTTGGCTACAAACACTTGAATGACAGGGACTATTCCGGCAGCGTTGGCATACATAGGGACGGCCAAGACGACAGCCAAGGGTACGCTCCACCAGTCGCCAGAAGCGAGGTAGGTCTCAAAAAATCCTTCCGGTACATAGCCATGCATGGCTGCGCCGATGCCGATACCGATTATGATGTAGAGTATGACGCCTTTGAGTATGCGCATTGCGTCGGCAATGATAGCCGGGAGGCGATTGAGGAATGACACTTTTTCGGATTCCCAATCGGCATTCTGTCGTGTCGATTGTCGTTGCATCTGTTTCACCCAGTCGCTAAGGTAGGGCTCGAGTCGCATTTTGCCCAATATGATGCCACCCAAGGTGCCCAATACGATGCCACTCGCAACGTAAATCAGAGTGGCATTCAGCCCGAAACTGCCGAGAAACATTGCGACTGCCACCTCGTTGACAAGAGGCGAGGTGATGAGGAATGCAAAGGTGACCCCGAGTGGAATGCCGCCGTTGACAAATCCGATGAAGAGCGGGATTGATGAGCATGAGCAGAATGGCGTGATAGCTCCGAAAAACGATGCCATCAGGTATTGCAGTCCGTATAGACGGCGCGATGTCAGATAGTTGCGCAGTCGCTCAATTGGGAAATAGGCGTTGATGATGCCCATTAGTATGGAGATGAAGAAGAGCAGAATGACAATCTTTATCGTGTCATAGACAAAGAAGTTAACGGCTGCTCCAAGCTGAGATGTCGGTTCAAGTCCTATGGTGTCGTAAATGAGCCAGTCAGCAAATTGCTGTATCATAGGCCGAGTATTTTGCGGATTTCACTTTCAGTTGGGACGTGCCCCTTGATTTTTACTTCGCCATCGACGACAACGGCCGGGGTGGAGATAATGTTGTAGTTCATAATCTCCATGATGTCTTCGACTTTAGTCACTGTGGCATCGAGATTGTTGTCGTTGACGACGCGTTGAATAATACCGAATATGGTCTTGCATTTAGCGCAACCTGGTCCTAAAACTTTGATTTCCATGTGTTTAAAATATAAGTGTTGAACAATAATATAATCCGATGACTATGAATAGCGTTCCGACGGCGAGATTGGTCCATCGTCGGATGCTTTGCATGATGCCGTAGGTGGTGCCAATCTTTTCGGCACTGAATGCAAGTATCCATGCGACGACCACGACCGGCAAGGCTGTGCCGATAGCGAAAACGGCAGGCAGCAGAAGTCCTATCGATGAGGCAGCCGACATCGGAATCAGCATTCCGAAGTAGAGGACACCGCTTGTCGGACAGAATGCCAAGGCGAAGAGCATGCCGAGAAGGAATGTGCCGAGATAGCCTCGTCGTGTCAGCCGCTCAAGGCCCGAAACCGATGGAGTCGAGATGTTGAGTTTATGCCCAAAGAGCATGTAGAGCCCGATGACGAAAAGCAGTGGTCCTATCAGCAACTCGCCCCAATGAGCAATGCTTTTCTGAATGCCGAAAAGGCTTGAGCCATCGCATAGCAGGGTGATCAGAATCGCCCCCAATGCCGAGTAGGCAATGATGCGGCCGAGTGCATAGAGCAGACCGTTGATAAAGGTGGAGCTTCGATTGTCGGCTTGTTTGGCAATGTAGCCTATGGCAGCGATATTGGTAGCCAACGGGCATGGGGATAGCGCTGTGATAAGTCCCAGCAAAATAGCTGAAACGATGGGCGTTGTGCTGTTGTCAAGAAGGTTGTGCAGCCATTCCATAGTTTAGGGAACTTTTAAAAATTCTCGAATTTAGTTAATACTTCGTGGTTTTTCCTGTATGCCCTTTAGTCGTTTAGCATTGCCTGTATCTTGTCGGTCAACTGTCGCTTAAACTCCTCGGGATTTTTGCGAGCATTGGCAAAAGCGAAGGTGGTGAGATTGTCAATTTCGTCGCCTTGCTTGTCATGGTCTATCAGTATAAGCGACGACCAAGTGACTTTGTATTTGTCGGCAAGTTGTTCATTGTCAGCGATATTCACTGCGTTGAATGCGATGTCGCCATTGGCGAGCTTGTCGGCGAAAGTGGATTGCAGTGCGTCGATGGTGTTGCTCTCGATAGCGACACATGTGGCACATCGTTGGTCGGTGTGGAAATAAATCACTTCGACGGCGCTGTCTGCGACCGATGTCGCTTGGCTGTCGTTTTGAGTCTTGTCGCTATGACATGACATCAAGCACAGACCGATGACGATTGATGTTAGAATGGTTTTCATACTTGTTGGATATATGTTTTGTGTTAGTAATTCGCAAAACAACGAACATATAAAGCGAATGATTCAGTAGGTTTTGCGCTTGATTTTATAGCATTTGATTATTTTGTTACAGACTGTTGATAATTGTTGGATAGGGCGTTTGTTTCTAATCGCCGCAGCAACTATTGGATTTACAAACGCATTGGTTGAAGAAATCGCCGAAAAGCGATCGTGCCAACTGCCAATTCTCCTTGTTGATGCAATATTTTACCTTCGGAGTTTCGACCTCTCCTTGTATCAGGCCTGCATCTTTGAGTTCTTTAAGGTGTTGAGATACAGTGGCTTTAGCAATAGGAAGCTCTTCGTGAATGTCACCGAAATAGCATTCTGATTGCTTGGCGAGAAATTGCAGAATTGCGACGCGGGTAGGGTGTCCCATCGCCTTGGCAAAGCGTGCTAACTGCTCGGATTGGATGTTGTTGTCAAGTTCTTGCATAGTCGGAGAAGTTGAAGTTGTTCGCAAATTTACGAACAATATTTCATTCCTGCAATAGCTTCTGCTGAATTTTTAGAAATTTTTTTGATTGGGAATGTAAATGTCAGTGTATAAGAAGATGTAGAACAACGGCGTCGGAGGGTGGCCCGACGCCGTTGTGGTAAGTTGGTTGCGACATTGTCAGCCTTAGAATCGGTAAAGTCCGGCAGACTCCGGATTTAGATGTTTCATCATTTCAGGAGCGGCTGTGTCGCAATATTGTGTAGGGCGCTTCTGTTAAATTGCTTTGCCGGTTTTTAGAAACGCCTTAAGATTATTGGCTATAGAGGAAGCGTTTGATAGAGCGCTTCGGAGTCTTTTCAAACTCGTTAGGTACGAGTGTGATTTTGTCGATTTTTTCGTAAGGAGCCACAATCTTGTTGAGTTCAATACGGATATTTTCCATAGTGGAAGGAAGTTCGGAAACACCAAGGCCCATACGATCGACAGCGTCGTAGTCAGGATAAACGAGAGCTACGAGGTGGTTGTCGCGCTGGATAACAAGGCTTTCAGATACGAAAGGCATATTGTTGAGTTTAGCTTCGATTTCTTCCGGATAGATGTTTTGACCGTTTGAAGTGAGAATCATTGTTTTGTAGCGGCCACGAATGAAAATTGTTCCGTCAGGGGTGCGTGTACCCATGTCGCCGGTGTGGAGCCAACCGTCTTTATCGAGCACAGCATTAGTAGCGTCAGGATTTTTGTAATATCCTTGCATTACGTTTTCGCCACGTACGCAGATTTCTCCCGGCACATTTTCCGGGTCGGTGCTCTCAATTTTTGTTTCCATGATGCCCGGAAGGGTGCAACCGGAGGATCCCGGTTGGAAATCTTTCCAGTGAGTGTAGCTGATCAGTGGACCACATTCTGTCATGCCGTAGCCGACAGTGAATGGGAATTTGATTTTGTGGAGGAAGTCTTCCACTTCGTGATTGAGTGGAGCGCCTCCGACAATCACTTGCTCGAAGCAACCACCAAATGCGTCGATGAGACGTTTGCGAATCTTGGTGTATATGATGTTGTCGAGGAAAGGCACAGCGAGCGTCCAACGCATAGCTCCTTTTGAAATCATCGGAAGGATTTGATTTTTGTAGATTTTCTCCAAGATCAATGGTACGCAAATAATCAAATTTGGTTTGACTTCATCGAGAGCCTTCAGCAAGATTTTAGGCGACGGCATTTTGCACAACAATGTGACGTGAGAGCCGACGGCAAGCGTTGTGAGCATATCGAATGCGCAACCATAAGCGTGTGCCAATGGTAGGAATGACAATGCGCGTGAACCACGATAATGAAGTTTTGAATTCATGCCGAAAACGATGTTGCCGGCAAGGTTGTTGCCTGTAAGCATAACTCCTTTGGAGAATCCGGTAGTTCCCGATGTATAGTTGAGTACTAACATTTGGGAGTTGTCGATTTCCGGATAAACGATATGGTCGCGAGTGAACCCATTTTTGTATTTTGCGTTAAATCGACGACGTAGCAAACGAAGTTCTTTTTTGATGTCGGCACCTTCAGATTCGGCGAGCAGTTTTTTTGAGTTTAATGAGATAACTCCTTTGACGTTAAGCAATTTATCAAATTCGATGTGCTCCCAAATTTGGTCGCTGACAAAGAGTAGCTCGGCTTCAGAGTGGTTTATGATGTGAGTAATGTCAACGGGGTTGAAGTCCGGTAGGATAGGTACAACCGTAGCACCGTATGTGACAGTGGCCATAAATGCAGTCACCCATACAGCGCTGTCTTTTCCACATAGTGCAATTTTGTTGCCGGGCTTGATGCCAAGGCTTTGGAATAGGAGGTGGGTAGATGCAATCTCTTTTGCAAACTCTCCGTATGTGATGGTTTGTTTGGTTGGAAACTCGGTCAGGCAAGGGAGGTCCCAATTCTGACGAAAACTATTCTCATACAATCGTATAAAATTCTCTGTAATCATAATTTTAGTGAATTATAGAGGGTTATTATTCTTTATTTTCATCAAGTCGAAACACAATTCTCAAAGTGTCATCTTGGTATCGAGTGCTTGAAATGCGAAAATGCCCAATTTGCGATGTGTTTTCGACGTGAGTGCCGACGCAGAGGCATTGGTCGTAGTCGCCGATATGAACGATGCGTACCATTTGCGAAGCTCCATCGGGGAGTCGATTGAGGTCAAAGCGGTCGGCAACATCGTTTTGCTCGGCAAACTCCATTGTGACAGGGAGGTTTTGGGCTATGATGGCGTTGACCTTGTCTTCAAGGTCTTGGATTTCCTGTTGAGTGAGTGCTCGAGGGAAATCATAGTCGCACTTCGACTTTTTACGCTCGATGTGAGCAGATTTGGCGCGGTTGCACCCGAAGGTCTTGACCATAGTCCCGTTGAGGATATGTTCGGCAGTGTGCATCGGTGGATGCTCTTGCTTGTTATGTTCGTTAAGTATAGGTGTTTCGTTCATTTTTGCGTAAGTTTTACCTAAGCACATTATGCCTAAAATAAAAAATATCGCGTAAAGTTACTAAAAAAATCGTGAATCACATAATTGCGACGAAAATTTGTTAACTTTGCGTGCAAAATGCGAGGGTTGGTGTCTCATTCCTTGCAGATGTAATTTAAAGTTCAGATATGACAGATATTAAAGAAACATATAAGGTGGCTTATCACACGTTAGGGTGTAAGCTCAATTTTGCTGAAACTTCGACCATCGGAAAGATGCTTGCGGAGCGTGGTTTTGAGCGTGCACAAAGCTGTGAGGAGCCGGATATTTGCATTATCAATACTTGCAGCGTTACGGAGATGGCCGACAAAAAAGGTCGTCAACTGATTCGTCGTCTGGCGACTCGCTATCCGAATGCCACTATCGCCGTGACCGGATGTTATGCACAGTTAAAACCGGAGCAAGTGGCTGCTATACAAGGAGTTGATATGGTGCTGGGCTCAAACGAGAAACTTCAGATATGCAATTACCTGGACCGATGGATGTCAGACAAACAGCAGCAAGTGGCTGTCACTGCGACTAAGGATATTCGAGAGTTTTATGGTTCATGCGAGCGTGGCGATCGCACACGCTATTTCCTCAAGGTGCAAGATGGCTGTGACTATTATTGCACTTATTGCACGATCCCGTTGGCGCGTGGCCGTAGCAGAAGCGGTCGGATTGAGGACCTTGTGGGGCAAGCTCGTCAGGTGGCTGACGAAGGAGGTAAGGAGATAGTGCTGACCGGCGTCAATATCGGCGACTTTGGTAAAGGCAGAGACGATAATTTCTTTGACCTTATTCGCGCACTTGATGAGGTGGAAGGCATCGAACGTTATCGTATTTCGTCGATAGAGCCGAACCTGCTCAGCGAGGAGATTATCAAGTGGGTGGCTACAGAGTCAAAACGTTTCATGCCTCACTTCCATATACCATTGCAAAGTGGGTCGGATGAGGTGTTGCGATTGATGCATCGCCATTACGATACGGCACTCTTTCGTGAGCGTATAGAGATGATTAAGAGAGAGATACCCCACGCGTTTATCGGCGTCGATGTGATAGCCGGAGCAAGAGGCGAGACCGATGAGGAATGGCAGAAGAGCTACGACTTTATCGCGAGCCTTGACATCACCCAACTCCATGTGTTTCCTTATAGCGAACGCTCTAATACAAAGGCACTTAATATAGGTCATGTGGTGAGTCAGGCAGAGAAGCATCGTCGTGTCGCAGAGTTGATGAAGCTCAGCGATGAACGTTTGGAAACTTTTATTGCCAAAAGCATTGGCGAATGTCGTCCTGTGCTTTGGGAGCAGCCGTCTAAGGGCAAACTGATGCATGGCTTCACCGACAATTATCTTCGCATTGAGGCAAAATATGATGATAGTTTAATCAATACGATTACGCCGACACGTATCCTTTGTGCAGATAACGATGTGATTTCAGGAAAAATAGAGAAATGAACCAAAATGAACCAAAATAAACTGCCTTTGACTCAACGCATTTGCTACGCTCCACTTGGAGCATTATTGTGGTTGCTATCGAAGTTGCCATTTTGCGTTTTGTATGCTGTGGCTGATTTTATTGCATTCATAGCCTATAGAGTCGTGAAATACAGAGTTAAGGTGGTGCGTCGCAATTTGGTGGATTCTTTTCCTGAGAAAACGACTGAAGAATTGCGCATGATAGAGGCAAAATTTTACTCTCATTTGAGCGACTATTTTGTGGAAACGATAAAGCTTCCGGCAATGACTGCAAAGCAGATGAAACGACGAATGAGATTTGAAAACACAGAACTCATCGATCGTCTTTTCTCCCAAGGGAAATCGATGATTATATACACTTCTCATTTTGGTAATTGGGAGTGGATTACATCGATGGCAGAATGGTGTCAGACCAAAGATGCCGTGTATGCTCATGTCTATAAGCCATTGCGTAACAAGTGGTTTGATAATTATTTTCTACGAATACGTGGCGTCTATAATCATTCTATTCCGATGCAAAGTGTGCTCCGTCAGTTGGTGGAATGGCGCAGAGAGGGAGTGCTTAGCATAACGGGATTTTTGAGCGACCAATGTCCACGCCGCATCTCTGAAAAAGTGGTGGTGGATTTTCTTGGACGACCGACTCCCTTTATTGCCGGTACGGAAGAAATCGCTCGTAAATTCAAGATGCCGGTGCTCTATTTCGACACTCGTTGCGAAGCAAGAGGATACTATGTGTCGCGTATTACTCTCATCAGTGAAGACGCATCTCTTGAACAAAAAGGTCGATTGACCGAAAAATATGCACAATATTTAGAGTCCTCCATACGCACAACGCCTGAAGCCTACCTTTGGAGTCATAATCGTTGGGGATTAAATAGGAAGAGTTTAAAATGAAAGATTTAGCAGTAATAATATTGAATTGGAACGGTCGCAAACTGCTTGAGCAGTTTTTGCCTATAGCATCACGATATAGTATTACGGAAGATGCCGATCTTATCGTTGCTGATAATGGCTCGACAGATGATTCTGTGGAATGGATTAAAACCCACTACCCGGAGGTGAAAGTGCTCAGTTTCGGTGAAAACTATGGGTTTGCTGAGGGCTACAACAGAGCTATCGAGCAGACGCAATATAAATACACCATTCTGCTCAACTCCGATGTGGAAGTGACCAAGGGTTGGACACTCCCATTGCTCGACTTTATGCGTCGCAATAGCGCTGTCGGAGCATTGCAACCAAAAATACGCTCATGGAAAGAGCGTTCAAAATTTGAGTACGCCGGTGCTGCCGGAGGCTATCTCGACAAACTTGGCTATCCATACTGTCGTGGTCGTCTTTTTGACTCTATTGAGGAGGATCGAGGTCAGTATGACGGCAAGGTGGTCGATGTCTGTTGGGCTTCGGGAGCGGCATTGATGGTGCGCACCGACATATATTTGAAGGTGGGCGGACTTGATGCGCGTTTCTTTGCTCACATGGAAGAGATCGACTTGTGTTGTCGAATTCATGGTGCGGGTTATCGCGTGGTCACAGTGCCTGATGCTATGGTGTTTCACGTCGGTGGTGCATCGTTGGCACAAGGCAATCCTAAAAAGACCTATCTTAACTTTCGCAACAACTTGCTGTTGCTCTATAAAAACATGCCGATAAAAGAGGGCCGCAAAAAATTGTTTATACGACGATTATACGACACTCTTGCATGGGGAATGTTTATGCTCAAATTTGACTTCAAGAACGCCAATGCTGTGCTTAAAGCTCACAACGATTTTCGCAAGATGAAGAAGTGCTACACTGTGCATCCCGATAAAAATGTCCTTGCGAACTTACCCGGTGCAGAACGAAATATAATAATTGACTACTATTTAAAACGAATGAAGAAATAATGACTATGGATAAAAAACGACCTTTGATACTTGTTGCCAACGATGATGGTATTAATGCTCCGGGCGTGCGTCGCCTGATCGACTTCATTAGCGAATTTGGCGACATCGTGTGTGTATGTCCTGATGGTCCGCGTTCCGGACAGTCAATGGCTATCACAATGGCCAATCATTTGAGAATGAAGCGCCTTGACGACTACAACGGTGCAAAGATGTATGCCACGTCCGGAACACCGGTTGACTGCGTGAAACTTGCTGTCTATGAAGCTCTTGACCGTCGTCCGGATCTCGTGGTGTCGGGTATCAATCATGGCTCGAATGCTGCTATCAATGTGATGTATAGTGGCACTATGGGTGCTGCATTTGAAGGGTGTGCATTCGGTATTCCATCGGTAGGGTTCTCGGTTACAAGTCACGACCATGGATTCGACCTCTCCGGATATGAAAGACTTGTCAAAGATGTAGTGGCAAAAGTTTTGGCTGAAGGATTGCCTGAGGGAGTATGCCTTAATGTCAACTTCCCATCAGAGCCGACTCCTCCGACAGAAATGCGTCTTGTACGTGCTTGTAAGGGCAACTGGAGCGACGAGTATGACAAACACATCGACGAAAACGGCGAGCCATACTATGTGTTGACCGGCACATTCACCAACGAGGAGCCGGACGCGATCGACACCGACGACTGGTGCTTAAATCATAATATTGCTTCAATCGTAGCTGTGGCTTTAGACAGAACAATCGATTTGTCAAAAGAAAACGAGGCATTGAGCCAAGCCCTAAAAATTGTCCGTTTTGAAAATAAATAAATCGAAATTCAGACTTCGAAGCTCTTGCCAGGGGGAAGAGTGTGGTGTTGTTAAAGATTTTGAAAGTAAATTTAACATTCTTTATTAATAATATCGAAAACAAAATATTCGAACAAACGTTATATCTATGAAAAGTTTGAAATTTTCTCATAAGATACAATAATCGTTTCATTTAGTATATGGTTAATATAGAGATGTTACAAGAAAAATAGTTAATTAATTAAGGATTAGAAAGAATATGGGCGCAGTGATGCGCTCATATTTTTTAGAGAAAAACAGTATCTCTTTTTGGCGATTGTTCTTTTTTTGCTACCTTTGCAGTAAACTGCAGAGATAGTCGGCATAGACAATAATCAAAATATGCTTTATAATATTGTCATGAATTACTATCTTTGTCTAATAAAACAAATAATGACATGAAGCTAATAACATCCCAATCGATAAAAGATATAGAACGTGCCACATGTGAAGAGCAAAATATCACCTCAGATGAGTTGATGGAGCGTGCTGCATCAGCTGTCGTAAACGAATTGATGTCGAAATTTTTGCCAAGTAAAAGATTTGTGATAATAGCCGGACCCGGTAATAACGGTGGTGATGCTTTGGCTGTCGCTCGATTGCTCAATGAGCAGCGTTGCAAAAGGGTGGAAGTCTTTCTTTTCAATGTGAAAGGCCGTCTTTCTCATGGCTGTAAATCTCAGCGAGATAAACTGTTGGCGATGGATAATATTGACTTTACGGAAGTGACACGTCAGTTTGACCCACCGATGCTTTCAAAAGATGATGTTGTCATTGACGGCTTGTTCGGTTGTGGATTGAATATGTCATTACAAGGAGGATTTCAATCTTTGGCAAGACTTGTCAACGAAAGTGGGGCTTATGTAGTATCGATAGATATACCTTCGGGTTTGTTTGGCGAATGGAATGATGATGTGATTCAACGCGACATCATTCATGCAGATATGACATTGACGTTCCAATTTCCAAGAGTCTCATTCTTCTTTGAAGAAAATAGCGATATTATAGGTAAATGGGAAGTGTGTGACATCCGACTCAGCGAAGAGAAAATACGCGCTACGCCGACAAATTATTTCTTGCTGGAAGCAAAAAATATTCGTAACGTATTAAAGGCTCGCAGAAAGTTTTCTGACAAGCGTGACTACGGCTCGGCTGTGATTATGGCAGGGAGCATGGGGATGATGGGTGCTGCTGTTTTGGCTGCAAAAGCCGCTATGCGTGCCGGCGCAGGTTTAGTGACTGTGCATAGTGCAAAATGCGGTATGGACGTTGTCCAAACTGCTGTGCCTGAAGTGATGTTTGAGTCAGATAGAAACGACAGATACATCACCGACATGAGTATTCATCACAATCATCAAGCTGTCGCTGTAGGTCCCGGAATACGTACATACGATGAGACTATCAATGCCTTGGAGCATTTGATGAGAAACTCGACAATGCCATTAGTCCTCGATGCTGACGCATTGAATTGCATCTCGCGACGTCCTGCTTTGCTGACCATGTTGCCATCAATGAGTATCATTACGCCACATAAAGGAGAATTCGATCGATTATTTGGTGAACACAGATCATCTGAGAGTCGTTTGAAGACGGCAATCGAAATGGCAAAGCAATATAGCATAATAATTGTCATTAAGGGGCATTACACAGCTATCGTAAGACCGGATGGAAGAGTATATTTTAATCAGACTGGCAATCCCGGTATGGCAACTGCCGGTTCGGGAGATGTATTGACAGGAGTAATTACAGCTTTCGTGGCGCAAGGTTATAAGCCGGAATTGGCTGTTGCCATTGCGGTGTATATACACGGTCTTGCCGGTGATTTGGCTGCAGAGCAGTTTGGAGAGGAAGGACTTATAGCTTCTGATATTATCGACAATTTGGGCAAAGCGATAAAAACAACAATGAATGTAAGGGGTATTTAATTTTAATAATTATAGCGTATGAAATTACAAAGAGTCTTCTTAATATGTTTGGCTTTGATTATAAATCTTGGTGTATTTGCGCAGCAAACAAAAGTATTGAATGCCGACAAACATAATGAATACGGATTAGTCTATTCACTTCCAATAACAATGTTGGATATTGAAGTCGTTGCGCAACGAACAATTTTAAAGGCCGGACCATACAATAAATATGCAAAAAAATATCTCGGAATTTCAAACGTGATTGCAGAGGATTCCGAAGCATGGGAAATAAAGTCGGTTAGAGTGACTCCTAAAGGTGTGGCAGATGCTGAAACGCAATATCTGATGCAACTAAAGCCTGGTGCTTTGACATTTATTTCATTGACAGAAGACGGATCTCTTCTTGCTATCAATAAAGAAGTGACATTACCCTCAGAAGAAGTAACATTGCCAACTGAAATGCTCCCTTCTTCTCTCGACAATAACGAGTATTTGCAATATGTCAATGAAGACTTCTTAGTCAGCCAATCGTCTGCAAAGCGTGCTCAGATGCTTGCTGAAAGCATAATGGAAGTGAGAAATGCTAAAATTGCCTTGTCAAGAGGGACTGCAGAAGCTATGCCTACCGACGGAAAACAACTTGAAATAATGCTTGCTTCATTGGCTCACCAAGAGCAGACGATGACTGATGCTTTTGTCGGAACAGAGCAAACCGAGACAGTTGTTCGAAAGTTCTCATTTATGCCGTCTGCGGAAAATAATTCGCAAAAGCAAGTGCTGTTTCGCCTGAGTGATTTTGTAGGTTTTGTCGATGCCGACAATTATTCGGGCGAACCGATTTATATTACCATAAATGTAACTCGAAGAGGCGAAATCCCGGTTAACGATAAAGGAGAAGAGAAAAAAATGCCCAAGGATGCTGTGGTCTATACAATACCGGGGACTGCAATGGTGAAAATATCAACCATGACAGAAACCCTCTATCAGCAAGAAATGGAATTTTCTCAATTCGGAATTAATTTCGGGCTGAATCCGGCAATATTCTCATCTAAGAAAGAACCTTCTTACGCAGTGTTCGATCCGGCGACAGGCGCTATATTGGATGTCGGCAGAGTAGAAGTGTCACAATAAATAATGACGATATGAACAATGTCGCTCTGTCGTTACGACAATATACATCAGAAATAGCCAATTCAATACGAACAAATCCTGTATTGCAATCTCGCTGGGTTATAGCTGAACTTAGCGATGTCAGCGAGCGTGGAGGGCATTGTTACATGGAATTGGTCGAAAAGGACGACAGAGGGATGACTATCGCTCGTCTGCGAGGAACAATATGGGCAAATAATTTTTTGTATAAAATCAAACCCAAGTTTGAGCAGACAACCGGTCAGAAATTCAAAAGCGGGCTGAAGGTGATGCTTTTCGGCTCTGCTTCGTTTCACGAACAATACGGGCTCTCCTTTAATATAACAGATGTCGATCCATCGTTTACGATTGGCGACATGGAGCGTATCCGACGCGAAATCATCGAAACACTCACTCTTGAGGGAGTTGTAAACTGCAACAAAATGCTCCAAATGCCACGTGTGCCACAGCGTATTGCGATAGTTTCTGCCAAAGGGGCTGCAGGTTATGGTGATTTTATGAATCAACTACAGTCTAATCCAATGGGCTTTAAGTTTTATACACATCTTTTTGAAGCAACAATGCAAGGCGAAACGACCTCAAAGTCGGTGATGAAAGCATTGAATGACATAGAGATGACAATAGATCTGTGGGATTGTGTGGTGATAATCAGAGGTGGAGGTGCGACAAGCGATCTTAATGGATTTGACAACTTAGAATTAGCACGACGGGTGGCGACGTTCTCTTTACCGGTGGTAGTCGGAATTGGTCATGAGCGCGATCGTACTGTGCTGGATGATATAGCCAATATTAGAGTAAAGACGCCGACCGCGGCTGCAGAATGGTTGATAATGTGTGCTCAGCAAACACTGGATCAGACCTTAGCCTTGGCAAACCAAGTAGCTCGTTATGTGAAAGATAGGATGTTGGGCGTCTCTAAGCAACTATCTCATATAGAGGGCGCAATACCGATAATTGCCAAGCAGCAAATCATTAAATCAAAATCAAATCTGGCTGCGATAGCTTCGGCTTTGCCTTATATGACAAAAAACAGAATACTCTCTGCAAATAGAACGATCGATGCTCTTGCAAGAGATGTTCAGCATAATGCCATAGGGAAAATCAGCGCGGCACAAACATATCTGAAAACAATGTCGGATGCGCTTGCAAATGCAGCACCAAAAGCAATTGCCAATCAGGATAAGCGGTTGAAATCCTTGGAAAACATTGTCGAAGCACTTTCTCCTCAGAAGACGCTGAGAAGAGGATTTTCGTTGACAAAAGTAAATGGAAAGACTGTTAAGTCGGTTGGCCAACTCGCCGATAATGACGTGATTACGACATATTTAGCCGATGGACAAATAACATCTGTAGTGAATAATAAATAAATATATGATATGGAAGAAAATGCGATGACCTATAATCAAGCGATTTCGGAATTGGAAGAAATTGTAAGAAAAATGCAAGCAGAAGATTGTGATATAGATGACCTTGCGACCTATACCGCACGATCTTTGGATTTGCTAAAAATGTGTAAAAACAAACTGTTAAAGACAGATCAAGAACTGCAAAAGATACTTGAAGAATTGAAATAACATCTTTGGGAATTAAAATTTCTGAAGATTTTTTCCTTTGTAATTATTGGAAAATGCCTATATTTGTGGAATGGACTGTTAATCAGTTGGATAGAAGTGAATAATCATAAAAAATAAAACAATCAATGAGAAAATTTACAATGCGAAGTCTTTTACGGCTTTCTATGGTGGTGTTGCTATTGATGGCTATATCATTTCAAATGAATGCGCAAAACAATGAGTCAGATGAACCTATCATTACAATTAAAACAAATGCCTATAAAAATTTAGGTTCTTCCAATGCGTTTTCTTTAGTGTTGGGAACCATTGATGCCGGTAACATAATTGAGGTTGATACTGGTTTTGGGAAAGAGGAATACGAAGTGAATCCGGCAGTGTTTAATGAATTGGAAGGTGGTATTGTAGGGACTTTCATCCCTTGTAGTGTCTCTGATGAAGGAATAGTGAGAATTTATGGTGACCCGGAGAAGATTGATTATATCAATGCGAGTGGATGCTATATCGAAACAATAGAATTTCCAAAACTTGTTAATCTGGACATTTTGGAGATGAGTCATAATGAGTTGAAATCTATCGACTTGACTAATCAGACAAAGCTTCAAGCGATATATATGTCGGATAATACATTCACAAAAGAAACTCCTCTTGTTATCGGATACAAACCTGATTTGGCTATACTTGAAGTCAGCATCATTGATTGGTTTGACCCCAACTTTAATTTGTCGGACTATCCGAAGATGATGTCGTTTGATGGTTATCATTGTGTCAGCCTTACGAATATAGACCCTTCAGGTTGTCCTAATCTATATCGTTTGACACTTGATGTCACAAATGTAGAAACAGTCGATGTCAGTAATAATCCGGAACTAATGATATTAAATGTGTCTGAGACAAAGGTGACATCTGTTGATGTCAGCAACAATCCTAAACTAAGAGAATTTTATTGTTCTCATAGAGGAGCATACAATTCAGAGTACAAATTTACGTCTATAGATGTAAGCAACAACCCTGATTTGCTATATTTCGTATGTTCCGGCAATAAATTGACTGATATTGATATTTCAAACAATCCAAAATTGCAATTGTTGGATGTTAGCGACAACTATTTAAGCAACATCGACTTGTCAAATAACAAAGATTTGTATCAAGTCTATCTTAATTTGAACTGCATGGACTTTGCTACATTGCCTATAAATCCGGGAACATGGAACACTTATTACTATTCACAACGTCCGATGAAGGTTGATAAATCATATCCGCTAAAATATGAATTCGATCTAAGCTCGCGTGTTTTACGTGAGGAATCCACTACAACTTGTGAGATGTATGCAATATCAGAAACAAATCCGGCAGAACCGGTGAAATTGGATAGAAGTTACTATTCATATTCGGATGGTAAAGTCACATTGAACAAAGTGTATGCCGATAGTGTGTATTTCTCATTCTCAAACACATTGCTGAATGAAAATGCTCTATTGACAGAGAAATTCATGGTTAAAACTGAAAATGAATACGGACAACCGACAAAAGTATTCAATACATCGTTGGCTGTAGAACCAGGTGAAAATATCGCTTTTTCTGTGGGTGTAGATGGCGCTACTGAAGAAAATCCTATCGAATTCATGGTTAATTTCGGCGACGGAGTCAAAGAGACGTTCTATGCAACTACAAGCGCTTTGCCTGTAGAACCGAATGTGACAGGGATACAGAAAGGCTATGGTCAAGTTGAAATTTATGCTCCGGAAGGTGTGACTGTGACAGCTTTGGAAGTGAAAGACATTATGATGTATTCTGCCGATGTTTCAAAACTTCCTTCTCTGCGCGAGTTGAATTTAATCGGAACAGGATTGAATTTTATAGATTTGGATTGGAATCGTTGCTTGACATCGCTTAATCTTTCAAATAATAATTTGACGTATGTGAGCATGGAATCTAAATATGCCGGATATGCTAAAAATGTTTTGAAAGACATTAATTTAAGTAATAATAAATTGACGGAAGTCGTACTTAATGAATTGACTGTAATCAGAAATTTGGATTTGAGCTACAATCAATTACATGAATTTATAAACTTCTCAAATGGTGAAGGTATTCTAAATATTAATTTGTCGAATAACCAATTTGAAACTTTAGATTTTTCTTATTGTACAACACTGAAGAGCCTTGATGTGTCGCACAATATGTTGACATCAATAATCTTACCGCAAGGTGTATGTGTGTTGGAATATTTTGCTTGCAACGATAATAGATTTACAATGGCAAATCTGCCTTTGCATGGCGGACTTTCCGACGAAAATTATATCTATGCTCCACAAGCGGATTATGAAATCGCAACCAAAGGCCCGGGCGCAGATTTAACCTCACAAAACCGTTTAATTGATGGAAAAGAAACAGAGTTTGTATGGAAAAAAGAAAATGGCGAATTGCTTGTTGAGGGAGTAGATTATGAAGTAATCGATGGTATTGCATCGTTCTTGAATAAAGATATGGGTAATGTGTATTGCGAAATGACACATGTCGCTTTCCCTCAATTTGCCGGTGAAAAGGTCTTTAAAACAACGCTAATCGAAGCTGCCGGAATGCCTACTAATCTGATTGCGACATTCACTACCAAAAATGATGGCGATATCGTAGAATTGTCATTTGCAGCGGCAAAGTCAGGCACTGCAATGTATATCGATTGGAACGGAAATAACACGGTGACACAGTATTTGCTTGAAGATACTTACAAATTATTCTATGCCGAAACAAAAGCCGGTGCTGAAGTTAAGGTTTACACATATGAGCCAACTGATGCAATCACAGTATTCAGTATGACAGGTGCAAAATTGTCTTCATTTGATGGCTCTAAACTTACAGATGCAATCAATATCAGCGTGTGTGGGGCAGGACTTTCGTCAATTACATTGCCTGATGGTTCGGAAAATCTCCGAGAAATGTCGTTGGAAGGAAACAGATTCCGTCGTTTTGATGCCTCAAAATATCCTTCGTTGGTGACTCTCGCTTTGACAGACAACCTGTTGACGTCGATTGATATCAGTGATAACAAAAATCTTGAATTATTATCAGTTTCTTACAACTCTTTGAGCGATATTGTCATGGATAATGATAAACTTTGGGCATTATATCTTGATAATAATAATATATCGGAAATTGATTTGAGTGGAGTGCCTCAGTTGAAACAACTCTCAATCAGTAACAATTATTTGTCGCAAATCAATGTCGAAAATTTGGATAATTTGATAATGCTCATTATCAACAACAATTATTTCACATTTGAAACATTGCCATTGCATAAACCGACGTATGTCAGATATTATTATCATAGCCAATTCCCTATAGAAATAACAGATGAAGGCGGTGTTGTTGACCTCAGCAGTCAGAGCTATGTCGATGGCGCGGCAACTATCTATCGTTGGTTTGTCGGCTTGCCTACTGTTGACGAAAACGGTATGTTTGTAGGCGAAGAGTTAGTTGAGGGAGAAGACTATATAATCGAAGAAGGAGTCACAAGCTTCTTGTCGAAATTCAATGATGTAATGTGTGTTATGGTAAACGAAAATCTTCCTGATGTCATAATCTACACATATCTTATCAATGTTACTGCAGATGTTGAGGAAATTGCTGCATCTGATGAAGTGTTGGTAATGTCGGAAAATGACAACATCGTTGTAAAAACAGATGCTATAGGTTCACCAATTGCAATATATAGCATGACCGGTGCGTTGATGCGAACAGCAGAAGTTGAAGAAGGTGTAACAGTAATAGACAATGTCGAAGAAGGTATCTATCTTGTCAGAGTCGGTAAAAACACAAAGAAAGTATTTGTAAAATAACAATTGCATACAGACAATAACGGGTAGTGGGGTTGCATAGCAAATGTGACCCCATTGCTTTTTTGGTGGATTGATGAAAATTTATTAACTTTGGCATCTCAAATACATAAGTAAAACTATGGAATATAATCATAAAGAAATAGAGGCTCGTTGGCAGCAATTTTGGAAAGAGAAAGATGTATATCGTACTATAGTGGATAACTCACGTCCTAAATTCTATGTTTTGGATATGTTCCCTTATCCTTCAGGTGCAGGCTTGCATGTAGGTCATCCATTAGGTTACATCGCATCGGATATATATTCTCGTTTTAAACGTCAGCAAGGCTTCAATGTGCTTCACCCGATGGGCTATGATGCTTACGGGCTTCCGGCAGAGCAATATGCAATTCAGACTGGTCAGCACCCTGAAATAACTACTCGTCAAAATATAGCTCGTTATCGCGAACAACTTGATAAAATCGGCTTTTCATACGATTGGAGCCGTGAGATAAAGACTTGTGATCCGGAATATTACAAGTGGACACAATGGGCTTTCATGAAGATGTTTGACTCTTATTATTGCAATGTTTCTCAGAAAGCACGTCCGATTGCAGAACTTATCGGGCATTTCGAGAAAAAAGGTTCTGAAGGATTGAATGTCGCTTGCTCTAAAGAGTTGTCTTTCACTGCTGAAGAATGGAATGCATTGACTGATAAAGAGAAGCGTCAGCGACTGATGAATTATCGCATCGCCTATCAGGGCGAGACGATGGTCAATTGGTGTCCGAAATTAGGAACGGTATTGGCTAATGATGAAGTAAGTGAGGGTGTCAGCCTTCGAGGTGGCTATCCTGTGGAGCAAAAGCTGATGAACCAATGGTGCTTGAGAGTGTCGGCATACGCTCAACGATTGCTTGATGGTCTTGACAAACTTGATTGGACTGATTCGCTTAAGGAAACACAACGCAATTGGATCGGACGTTCTGAAGGTGCAGAGATGCGCTTTAAAGTGGCTGATAGCGATATCGAACTTGAAATCTTTACAACTCGTGCAGATACAATTTTCGGGGTGACTTTCATGGTGCTTGCTCCGGAATCAAAATATGTGAATATGGTGGTCAGCGAGGAGCAACGAGTTGCTGTGGCTGAGTATCTTGACCAAGTGAAACATAAGACAGAACGCGAACGCCAAATTGACAAGCGAGTATCGGGTGTATTTACGGGTGTATACGCTGTCAATCCCTTGACAGGCAAAAATATCCCTATCTGGGTGTCTGACTATGTGCTTGCAGGATATGGCACAGGCGCAATCATGGCAGTGCCTGCTCATGACTCTCGCGACTATGCTTTTGCTCGTCATTTCGATTTGCCGATAATACCACTTATCGAAGGTGCAGATGTGTCGGAAGAATCATTTGATGCAAAGGAAGGCAAGATGATGAACTCATGTGGTCCCGAACTTGATCTTAATGGTCTTGATGTAAAAGATGCAATCGCAAAGACAAAGCAATTCATCACAGAGAAAGGTCTTGGCAAGGTGAAGATCAACTATCGTCTTCGTGATGCTATATTCAGCCGTCAGCGCTATTGGGGCGAGCCGTTCCCGGTATATTACAAGGATGGCGAACCATATATCATGGACGAATCGATGTTGCCTCTTGAATTGCCGGAAGTAAGCTCTTATCTGCCGACAGAATCAGGCGAGCCTCCATTGGGACGTGCAGAAAATTGGAAAACGGCAGAGGGTTATCAGATAGAACTATGTACAATGCCTGGATTTGCCGGCTCATCGGCTTATTATCTGCGTTATATGGATCCTCGCAATTCTGAAGCTATTGTTGGTAAAGAAGCTAATGAATATTGGAGAAATGTAGATTTATACATCGGTGGTACTGAGCACGCAACCGGTCACTTGATTTATTCTCGCTTCTGGAATAAATTCCTTTTTGATATGGGGCAGACTGTCGAGGACGAACCATTTAAGAAATTGATAAATCAAGGTATGATTCAAGGTCGAAGCAACTTTGTATATCGTATCAAGGACACAAATACATTTGTCAGCCATGGTCTTAAGAAAGACTATGATGTGACAGCAATTCATGTCGATGTCAACATCGTCAATAATGATGTTTTGGACGTAGAGACATTCAAGGCTTGGCGACCGGAATTCAATAATGCAGAGTTTGTGCTCGAGGACGGCAAATACATTTGTGGCTATGCTGTCGAAAAGATGTCAAAATCGATGTTTAATGTTGTAAATCCGGACGATATTGTCGATAAATACGGTGCTGATACACTTCGCCTTTATGAAATGTTCCTCGGACCTTTGGAACAGAGCAAACCATGGGATACTAACGGCATCGACGGTGTCAACAGATTCTTGAAGAAGCTATGGGGCTTGTTTGAAAAAGCTGATATGGCAAATCGTGTCGAGCCATCGAAAGAGGAACTCAAAGCAGTGCATAAATTGATAAAGAAAGTCACTCAAGACATTGAGAATTTCTCATTCAATACATCAATATCGGCATTTATGATTTGTGTAAACGAATTGACATCGTTGAAATCTACAAATGCTATTGCGTTGGAGACAGTGACACGAGTGATAGCTCCGTTTGCTCCTCACATTGCCGAGGAATTCTGGCATCGTTTGGGCAATGAAAATTCTGTTGTAGATTCGGAATGGCCTAAGCACAACGAGGACTACCTCAAGGAAGACAATGTCAACTATGCTGTGTCGTTCAACGGAAAGGCGAGATTTAATATTCAAGTGCCTGCCGGTACGGACAAAGCAGAAGTTGAAAAACTTGCTTTGGAAAATCCGAATGCAGAGCGTTGGTTGGAAGGCAAGACGCCTAAAAAGATCATAGTAGTGCCAAATAAAATTGTCAACATAGTAATCTGATGAAGTGCGGCTTAATGCCGCACTTCTTGTACTCACAATAAATCAAGGAGAAAAACGTTTATAATATACTCGTATGGAAAGAATTAAAGATATAGTGTTTGCGACCAACAACGCGCATAAATTGGAAGAGGTGCGACAGATTGTCGGCGAGAGATTTCGTGTCCTATCGTTGAAAGAAATCAATTGTCATGACGACATCCCGGAGACGGCTGAGACTCTTGAAGGTAATGCGCTGATTAAAGCTCGTTGGATTAAAGAACGCTATGGATTTGATTGTTTTGCCGATGATACCGGCCTGATGGTCGATGCTTTAGGTGGCGCTCCCGGTGTGCATACAGCGCGTTATGCCGGTGATGGCTGCAATTCGGAGAATAATGTAAGTAAAATGCTGTCAGAACTGGAAGGCGTGGAAGATCGCAATGCGCATTTCAGCACTGTGATTGCTTTGATTTATGAGGGGCAAGAGGTCGTAATGGAAGGTAGAGTCGATGGCTCAATTGCTACAAAAAGAGGTGGAAACGGAGGTTTTGGTTACGATCCGATTTTTATCCCCGATGGTTACGACATTACTTTTGCAGAGATGCCTGCTCATGAAAAGAATGCAATATCTCATAGAGGACGTGCCATGCAGAAACTCATGGGAGTGTTGATGCAAACAGATAAATAAAGGAAGTTTCTAACAGAAGAATGAATATGATAAAAAAATTATTGGTTGTCATAGCGATATTGGTGTCTGCTATATCTGTAAAAGCCCAATCTTCAGTGGGCGATTGGAAGTTGCATCCGAATTTCGACTATTATTTTAAAGATGTGATAGATGCAGATTGTCGTATATATATCCAAGCATTATCGCAAGGACGCTATGATGGAGCTGTCGGCTATGAGACAGAGCTGCCATTTCTTTTTGTGTATGATAAGGAAGCAGATGAATTGCTTTCGTATAATAGCAGAAACTATCTATCGGAAGATATAGTGAGCTATATGGCGTATAATGCTGAAAAAAAGTATCTGCTTATCGTCTATGAGAATAGCAACATCGATATTCTTTACGATGATGATACAGTTTACAACATACCGGGTTATATGTCGGCAGCCTTGACAACCACTAAGGATATCAACCATGTGACATTCGATAATAAAAGCAATAGAGTTTATCTGGCTACAAAGTTTGGATATTTTGTCATCAACGATGAGAAGCATGAGATTGCAGAGTCGCATATCTATAATGTCAACATAAGATCAATTGGCAGAGTAGGCGATTATCTTATTGCTTTTACCGATTCAGGTGCATATAAAAGTCCGATAGACGATCCACATCTTTCGATGAATTCGTTCACCGGTTTGTCGGGAATAACAGCACCATCGATTATGATGCCTTTGAGCGATACTTCATTTGCGTATAAATCGGTGTCAACAGTCATGTTGGCAACGCTTCAAGCAGATGGTACACTGACGACCAAGACTCTGCTCTCGGATAATATATTAACTGCTCATGAGGTGACAAACGGGTATTTTTTGAGGTCGAGCTGGTGTGCCTACATTATCAGTAAAAGCGGGGAGGTGAAATCGATTAGCATCCCGGAAGAAAACAAGTCGCAATGCTTCAGCTCAAAAGATTTGAATGAGTTTTGGTTTGTTTTGCCTCGAAAAGGACTCGCCAGCAAAAAAACTTCTGAAGGCAATTGGACTTTAACCAGAGACTATTTCATGCCTAACTCGCCGTCAGTCTTTAGAGCATTGACATTAGAATATTCGCCGAAATATGGTATGTTGTGTGGCAATGAAGGTATGAACCAAGTCTTTACGACCAATTGGGTTGACTATCGACATCTCATTTCGGCATACAAAGATGGTGAGTGGTCGAATTATGGAGGTGCTTACACATCAAGTCCGTTTGGCAATTATATTCGTGATGGATATGGTCCGAGTATTGATCCGATAAATGAGGATGTTGTATATGTTGGTACTTACAAACATGGGCTTTTCAAGATCAATTTGGACACCGATGAAATTACGCAATATTCGCGTCCTGATGATGATTCAAAAAATCTTGATGGCTTTAACGAAGTGTTCCCGCAAAGCACTTGGGCGTATTGCAAGGTGTCGCAGCCGATGTTTGATGCTGATAATACGTTGTGGCTCACCCATGACACGCAATCGGTAAATGGAGGTGCAAACTCATTATATTATTGGACAAAAGAAGATCGTGAAGCAAACAAAGTTGCAGGCTTTAAGTCGTTGGAGGTCAAAGGCTTTGATTCAAAGCACTTTAATGTGATACTTCCTCTTAAACGAACTAAAAATGTCATTCTGCTTGCCAATGGTGTTTATGGTGGACCGATTTGGGCTTACGACCATAATGGGACACTTGATAACACTGCTGATGACCGTGTAGTGAAGTTGTCGACAATCTATGATCAAGATGGGAACACGATACCGACCACCTACGTCTATACATTCTATGAAGATCAAGAGTCGGGACGTGTATGGGTAGGTTCTTTCAGTGGAGTGTTTAATTTCAATCCGAAAGACGTGTTCGATAGTGATTTTAGAGGCTATAGAATAAAGGTAGCAAGAAATGACGGTACAAATCAGGCGGATTATTTGCTTGACGGGATTCCTGTCTATGCTATTTCTGCTGATGGCGCAAATCGCAAATGGTTTGCAACAGGAGGTGTCGGTGCTGTCTTAACGTCAGCTGACGGTACTGAGGTATTGCGTCAATTGACAGCAGAAGATTCATATCTCCCGAATAATCTCGTTTATGACATTGAATGTGATGCAAACTCTAATTCGGTATGGATGGGTACTCATTTCGGAATTGCTGAATATTTCTCCGACTCTACTCCGTCGGAACAAGATTACGAATCGGTTAAAGCATATCCGAATCCTGTCCGACCGGACTATTTGGGCTGGGTCACAATTGAAGGATTGATGGAAAATTCGTTGGTGAAAATCGTTGACGCTTCCGGCGCATTGGTTAAGGAATTGGGTCGCTCAAATGGAGGTATGATTTCATGGGATGTGACAAACCTTGAAGGTAAGCGAGTGAAGACCGGTGTATATTATGTATTGGCATCACAAAGCGAGGAAGGTCAGAAAATGGCTAATGTCTCAAAAATCTTGGTTGTCAATTAATCATCGCAAATAAGAAAAAATAACGGTTTAGACCGATAGATTAAAATGGGTGTTTTTTAATGCCCATTTTTTTATTCGATAAGGTTGAGATGACTCATCGGAGCCTCTGTCGTGACGTGCAAAATTGGAATTTTGGTTGTAATATTGCAGTTATCGTTGATATATGCGCCTTATCTTTTGTGGGTCAGTTTTGTTCCGATAGTTTGTGGGTCGTATTGCTTGACGATGTAGTTGTCGGAAGAAAGACACACCATAGAGTGTTGGTCGAGGTTTTCTTTTAGGCAGACTCCTGCTCCGACGATTGACTTTGCGCCTATTCTGATGCCTTCGAGAACGGTTGCATTCAGCCCGATGAAACTTTGCTCTCCGACAATGCAACTACTACCTACAACAGCTCCGGCAGATATGAATGAGTGAGCTTTTACAGTAGTGTCATGGCAGACTACAGTATTGCTGCGAATGAAAGTGTCGCTTTCGATCGTGACGCCGGATTGTAGCACGACGTGGTCGCCTATCCAGACATTGTCGTTCTCTGTTTTACCTCTTACCACTGCCGTCGGTGCTATGAGATTGACCAATGGCAGATTGTTTTCTCGGCATGTCTCAAAGACGTTGCGCCTGTCTTGATTCAGGTTATTCCATAAAATGGCAATAAAGAATACATATTCATCAGAGTGCGAATTGGTAAAAAAGTCCTCAAGACGATATACCGGCAACCCCATAAATCGGCTTTCTGAATAAAAACTTTCATTGACAGCAAAACCAGCCACCTCAAAAAGGTGGTGAAAACGCACAAAGTCATAGACGTTTCTTGCCGTTGTTCCGGTACCTATGATAATCAATCGTTTCATGCTTCGATAAGGGTGTAATTGTTTAGCAACTCATTGATTTGATGCTTGTCGCAATTCATCAGAATGTCAATTATGGAAAGACCGGCAATGAATTGCGAAGAGTTAATTTGCGGGTAAGGGGTAAATTCGGGTTTTATAAATTTCAATTTGATATTGTGCCGGCTGAAATCGTCTTTATCATATAGTTCTTGCCCTCCAATAGGATTTATATAAGCATCGGCATTGAGTCGTCGGCATATATCGATAATTCGTTTGCTTTGGCGCAGATTGTTGTCTTTATCGATTTGAGACGAGATTAGTATTTCGGTGTCGATTGATAGGTAGTGGCAGATAGATTTAACGGCATTTGTGGCAAAGTCGCTGAAAAGTGTTGCCGAAGAGCATATAGACTTCAGCATTTCAATGGTCGGAGTGTAATAAGGGGCTTTGCCATAGCTATGGCGAAGAGTTTCGAAAAAGCGATGAAAATCGTCGGCGATGACAATCTCGTTGAAAAGTCTGTTTTGACTCTGACGGCATAGTCGGATAGAGAAGCGATGTTTTGCGCCATTGACTATTATCTGATTACGATTAGCCCATCCACGCGTGATAAAATTCACATCATCCAAAATGACAAATCTATCGACTGCTTTTATGAGTTGAAAATAGCCGATGTAAGGCATGAAATATGGTTGCATGATGCCGATTGTCATAGAATGTGAATTAGTTGGGTGCAAATTTAATCAAAATAGGTCACTGAAAATGTTACAAATTGGGAATAAATAGTTTAGGGATTTATTGCATCTTTACGGATGCCTAAAAAACATCTATAAAGTCTCTTAACGGACGTATTTTAGCTACATTTGTAAAAGATCGTTGTTTAAGATTAATAGTGTTTATATGTGGGATTTCTTTATGTGTATCAAATTGCATTACAGCATAATATGGAGCATTTTCTGCAGAGAATCCAATTGCACGTAAATTCTCTGCATTCCAAATTTGGAAACCTTTTTTTGAAAGTGGAAATAGTTTTGCTCTGTCACCATTACAATGCAAAAGAATATATCCGAGTCGTTCAAATCCCTTTTGTACAAGCAAAGAACCTTTGCTGTCTCCTGCTCTGAGATAACAAATACCTTTTTGTAGCATTAACTCATAATCTTTTGGACGAGCATGATTCACTAGTACTGTTATCTCATCAGGCGTTTCACGCATTTTGTATAGAAGTTTTTCGGCTTCTTCTACCTTATCTAATAATGCACGACGACGCATACTTAATTCTATGAAGCTATATTCCTGTTCAATGCCAATAAATTTTCGGCCTAATAGATTTGCTGCAATGCCCGTTGTAGAGCTTCCAGCAAATGGATCGAGAATAGTATCTCCTTTATTAGTGGATGCTAATATTATACGATAGAGTAGGCGAAGCGTCTTTTGAGTAGGGTGTTTGCCGCATGTTTTTTCCCACATTCCCACAGAAGGAATACGCCATACATCTGTCATTTGTGTTCCTCCATTAAGTTGTTTCATAACTTCATAATTGAATTTATGAGGCTTCTTTTCATGTTTTCTTGCCCATATAACTAATTCAGTTGAGAAATTGAAATAGCGACATGATAAATTAGGAGGTGGATCTGATTTCTGCCAAGTAATTACATTAAGTATTTTATAACCAAGTTCTTGTAAACAACGCTGAACTACAAAAATATTATGATGAGTACCAGATACCCATATTGTGCCATTATCTTTAAGTTTGTTTCTGCATAGTGACAACCATTGTTGATTGAATTTATAAATGCTTTCAGGAGTTCCTCTCTTATCCCATTCTCCTTTATCTACGCACACTTGCTTACCGCTTTGCACGCTGATGCCACCATTGCTTAAAAAGTAAGGTGGGTCAGCAAAAATGGAATCAATGGAATTATCTGGGAGCTGTTTAAGCAACTCCATGCAATCACCATGAAGAAGAATGAAATCTAAAAAGCTAGTGCTCATTATGCCATAAGCCCTCCTCCGCCTGCATCTTTTTCTGTATATGAGGTTGTCCATCCTGTTTGTCCCAAAATACTAATAGACTTAGGGGGCATTAGCTTCTTAGTCTCACCACATATATTTTTAAATGGACATTGTTCAATTGTTTCACCTTCCGGTAAAGACATTGCATACTTGGTTTTTTTAATGGCAATGCTACCCTCATCTAATAAGCATGGCATCATTTTCTTAATAGCTTTTGCAGGGAAGCGTCCTCGTCCTTCTTTGAAACAAATTTGGCAGGTTTTATTATTAGCACTGTGCCAATAAAAATTATGACCGTGCTGTTCGCATTCAAAATACACTAGAATTTCCTTGCAAAATTGTTTGCCTATAACACCATACACAAAATAATCTATTAAGCAAGGACTCTCTATTGTGTCCATTGGATACTTCGTTTTCCATACTTCCCAAACTTTCCTCCACGCAAGTGCATTCATCTCATCCATATAGGAATATTGGTGGCAGAATATATCTAAGAAACTTGACACTAGTGGTATTGCAGTGCTAATAATTCCTGTACGAAGAGCAACTTTAATAGTATTAATATCGCTTGCTACATCAATCTTATCAAATCCTGATACATCTTTCCATATGCCTAGGACAACCATATCTCTAATAAACATGTCTGCCTTTTTATTTCCATATCCAGCACCATTACACTGTATTAAGGCATTTCGGAGGTTATATACGTCATTATTGAATTTTGTAATAATCTCAAATGGAGTACACTGATAATTGCGAACAAATTCAGCAATATTTTTAGCATATGAAATACGTTTATCGTTTTGCGAAAGATTGGATAATTTCAGTGCTTTAACAAAAGATTCTGGCTCTTTAGAGATAGATTCCGCATCAAATATAGAATGGTCTCCGATGTATATTTCTGCCAACTCATTAAAATTTCGAGAGCCTCTAAAATCTTGATTTGCCGTCAACATTCTCACTTGGCAAACCTGTTTTGGTGTTAAACCACATGTGTCATATATGTCAGAGAATGCTTTACCCTTTGTTGTTATATAAACTTGATGAAGGACATCTGCAACTTGCTCGCACTTAACTTCATTAATTTGACAATCCAATATGTTTTTATGTTGCTTTTCCCAATATTTGTGAAAATCAGAAATATACTTCCAAGCATTCCCGAAAATATTAATCGTGTCTGTATCTGCGGGATTGGAACAGTATAAAAACTCGTTGATTTGCTTAACAACCTCACGAGCTTGCTCGATTGTTAAATACTCTTTATCTATAGAGATTTGAGATAATTTGCGATAGAATGCAGATAAAGCGTCCATATGTATACTATTTTACAACATCTAAAAATGCATCTATAGATGTAAGATTGTAAATACTTGGGATAATATTAAATGCTTCTTGAAGCTTATTTTTAGCGGAGTTCCATCCAATGCCATCGGTTATCCACACAAATTCAAATCCATCTACAGCATTAATCTTTGGCGCTATATCAGAATATGAACGAGCAACCTCATTTAACTTTGAACCACCTCCAGAGTAGAAATTGACCTCAATCAAATATGTTTTATCGTTGGTTTCAATAACAAAATCAAAACGCTTCTCATCATCTCCTAATGCATCTGATATTTCAGGCCATTCACTAGAATATACTTCTGTGCGATATGGTATGGCATTCTCATTAAAAATTCCTGCAACAACATTTTCCATGACATGTCCACTGCGATTTTTGCGAGCATTTGAGTCTAAGCCGGTCTCAACGCCAAATACATAATCAACAAGGTTAGTAATCTTTTGTGATTGGAGTACTTCTGCTAGACCTGTATCATTAAGAAACTCCATAACTCCATCAATAGACTCAAACAAAGTATCAAGTACCACACATTCTCCTAGAGAATTTAAGACTTTCTTTTTACCTTCGCTTCTTACCGCAATCAGAATATCCATGACATTGAAAGCAGATTTATCTCTTCGCCAAATAGTTTCAACTGCACTTCTCATATCCGTTGCGCCGATTAAGCTATTGAGCATGCAGAGACTTAGCCTGATATCATCCACATTACTATGAATCTTATCGAAATCACAGAAGAAATCTAACGATTGGTTAGTTTCTTTGAGTTGCGACATAAATGTCGTAAATTCTGCAGGAGTATGTGCTGCCATAACTTTATATATAGTTTCTGATTAGTAGCTCAGTTAATTTGCCACGCTTATTGGGATTTGCGTTTATGTTTCGAGAAGCCCAAACTCTTTCAATTTGATATTGTATATAGAGATCATCAAAAAAACCATCTTGGCAATCAGAATTGCTCAGCATAAAATGATGACCGGCGGCTTGTATATCATCACAAAAATCTTTTAATCGTTTTTGAGCTAAATCATTAAATGCTTCCTTTGTGTAGTCATTAAAACTACTTGTAGCATTTAATGGTCGGTACGGAGGATCAAAATAAAAGAATGAATTACCTCGAGCGTGATTGAGCGTTTGGGTATAATCTCCTGTTAATATTTCAACCTTTTGTAATAATTCGCTATCTGCGAAAATTGTATTGGCATCACAGATAGTTGGTGTTTCATAACGCCCAAAAGGTACATTGAATAATCCCGATTTATTCACTCGGTATAATCCATTAAAACATGTACGGTTCAAAAAGAAAAATAAAGTTGTATTGCGAATCGGATCGAGTGCTTTTGTATTAAACTCGGCACGCATAAGCAAAAAGAACTCTTTTTTGCTGTCTTCAGAGTGTAATGAATAATACTCTTGTTGGATTTTGCGAAGAGAATCAACCAATACTTGTGGAGATTCTTTTACTACTTTATAACAAGTAGTAAGATCGTTATTAATGTCGTTTATAATGGCTGACTTAATATTAGAGTGTGTCTGTAACATGTAGAAGAGCATTGCTCCTCCGCCTACGAAAGGCTCAATGTAAGTGACATTCTCCCATTGGTCAAAGTCAGCTGGAAGCTTTGCTTCGAGTTGGTCAATGAGTTGAGTTTTTCCCCCCACCCATTTGACAAATGGTTTCGCTTTCATTGATATTTATAGTTTATATGGTTTGTATTTGCTTAATGCTTATGAAAAAACTTATTGTTTTGACAGATAGCTTCAGAGAAGATATGTTATTAATTGACGCTATAAATTATGTCAAAACAAAAATGGTGTTAAGTTATTCGCAAAGGTACAAAAAAAGTATGAGTTATATGAAAAAATTAGGGTAAAAATTAGGGCACTGAAAATGTGGATTTTCGGTGCCCTTGGATTATTTGAGGATGTTTGAATGTTTAGGTTAGCGAGTGAGAGTTTTGGTTGTAGCTGCGTGTGCCTTTTTTAGCAGTATCATGCGTTCAAAGCATGTGACACTGCCTTCTCCGATAAAGAGTTTTCACCGTTGAGTGCAGAAATGGAGAGTGTATAGATTTTGATTGATTCAAGTTTTATATCGATATCGGCATCGGCATCAAAAGCAAAAGTCTTAGGTGTTTCTTGCTCAAAATCGCATCAGAAAGCGACGTTCTGAGTTTTATTATTGGCTTAGTGGCAATTGGTGGTAGGCTCTGATTTATTTGTTCTGCAATTATTATAATGTATAATCTGTTGAATAGAAACTCGCTCAATACTTGTGGTGAGGCGTTGAGCGAGCAATGTTCATAGTTTTAATTGTATATCTGAATGTTAAAACATGGAGTATTCTTTTTCAGCGTCGAAGCAAGGGCAGTCTTTGTTGGCAAAATTGTTGTGCCCGACAATGTGTGCATTGGGGAATTGTCTTTTTAGCGATTGCAAAAGTCGATATAACGAATTTTTTTGTTCCGGAGTTCGTGTGTCTTTGGCGAAGCCTTTGCTGTCTAAGCCACCTATGTAGCAGATGCCGATTGATTGACGGTTGTGCCCTTTGCAGTGAGCCCCGACTTGTTGCAAGTCTCTCCCGTACTGAATTTCTCCATTGAGGAGAATGACATAGTGGTAGCCAATCGAATGAAAACCTCGTTGACGATGCCAGCGATCGATGTCGCCGGCAGTGAAATGCTTACCTTCGGTGGTGGCAGAGCAATGTATTATGATTTCAGTAATGTTGCGTGTCATAAAACTTAGTGTTTGGAGTTATGAGTAAAAATTTCATTGTATTCGTCTTTGATGCCGAGTAGCGAGCGTAATCGCATATTGTCGTTCTTCAGAGCAGCGATGTCGTCGTTTTGTCGAGCGATTTGTTGTTTGAGCGATAGTATTTCGTCTCGTAGTTCTTGCCGTTCGAGCGAGTGACGACGTGTCTCGATTTCGATGTTTTCGCTGACGATTTTCAGCGTATGTTCGAGAGCTGAAATTTCTGTGTCGAGGGCTTGTGCTTCTTGTTGTCGGCGAGATGAACGTGCATTGATGAAGATGTTGATGAGTTGCACAAGAGTGCCACCGCCCAATAAGCCTATAATTAATTCTTTCATGATTTGTCAGAGTCTGAATGTTATAAAAAATCGGTTGGTGTCAATGTGTTGTCGTTTAGTCGCTTTGCTAAATAATCAGCTGAAACGATGCCGGCAATCAGAAGCGCTTTGTCGCAACAATTAAGCGTCGCGCTTTTGTGGTAGCGGGCAGTGCGAAGTGACTCTATGTCGGCAGGGTCGCAGATGATAATTTGCTTGTTGTCAATGAGGTCAAAAAAGACGTTGAGCATTTCTGTGATATTGCTATCTGTTATGCCGGCGATAGAATCTTCGTCGGAGTTAAATGTCAAAGATATGCTATGCTTATCGGCTTGACGCATTATCCACCGCGAATTACCACATCCTTCCGGAGTATAGCCGATTGGCAATAGTGGCGCAGAGTGTCGGCGACATAATTCAAAGGCTTTGTTCAGTATTTCTTTGAGTGATGCTTCACTACGAATGGTTTTGCCGATAATGATTTTATCGTCGATTATGCTGCTCAGGCAAATGGTATGGCGGCTGTGTTCGGACAATTTGTCGGCAGGAATCAGGGTGACAAGCGACGGCGAAAAGTCCTTCAATTTGAATTTTTCGGAAGTTTCTTTTAGTGCAGTGATTTGATCTGTGGAGAAAATGCTTGTGCCGGAAGATGCGAATGCTTCTTCTGCTGTCGAGGGATATTCCGCCATCATCTGATAATGGGAGGTATATTCTTTGCGTTTGTCGTGATACCATGCGAGGTGTTCGAGGCTGACATTGTGATGCAGAAAGAGATTGCGCTCGTAGTCGTCAAATGATGCGATCAGTTTGTCGCGCTCATTGTTGCTGACATGACGGGAGTAAATTTCTATTTCGTGCCATGGCACAAAAATCGGAGTCTTGTCGCTCTTCCCGGCGACAGCTCTTTTCCACTCGCCATGGAAGAAGTTTCCTTCGCCGTTCGCTGTCGATTCCATGACAATAAGAGTCTCCGGCTCCAAGGCTATGGATCCACTGACTGTCCTTACTATCTTTTCTGCCGTTTGCCAATCGTCATCACCCCAAAAAGCAACTTCTGACAGGTGCGCCATAGAGTAGTTACCACCTCTGACTCCGTCGGGAGATTGAGCAGAGGCAATAGCCACTTGACAGTCGCGAGCAGGAATGTGGCTGATGTTGATGCTCTTTTCGAAAGGCACAAATGACCACTCTTTTGTGTTGCCCTCTTTAAGTTCCGACGGATATTGGCGCAGCAATCGGCTATACATTCCTCTGATATTGGCTGAGGCGTCTTTCACGTGAGCGCAAATCAGTGAGTTCCAACCGGTGTGTCGAACAAGCTGCATCCACGCCATATAAGTTTGTACAAGCGTCGATCCTCCCCATTGTCGGGCTTTTAGCATTATCAGGCGGATGGGCTTGCCGGAAAGGCGCTGCTGTTCCATGGTCTTGAGTACTCGGCGCTGTGGGGCGTTGAGTGTGAATGGGATTTGCTGACCTGATAGTTTGTCGGTAATGGTGACACACTCTTTGCACCATAATTCAAAATCGTTATAGTATTTATTCATAGTAGATGTTGAAATATTAGTTGATGTAAGCCAAATAGCAAACCAAAGCCTCTCTTGCTTCAGTACATCTGTTGGCGAAATGGGATGATAGTTTATCGTCACACGACATAAATGTTTCGGCAAGAATGTGAGATTCTGCTATTAGGTTGAGCAATGTCTCCACAAATTCCTTGCTGTCGGCTGCGATTGTCATATCGATTGTGATTTCGTCGGGAGTTGAGGTATATCCCGTAACCCAACCTTTGATTTTGAACAATGATTTGCTTAACCCTATCTCATACAGCTTTTTAAGTTGAGAATCAGATGTGCGTAATAAGTCGGGAAAGCAAGGAATTTCGCCGTCTTTCGTGTTTTGTTTTTGAGTAAGATAAATTGCTGATTTTTCAGTCAGTCGTAAGTTTAAATCTTTAAGTTTTAATTTGATTGTTGTCATAGTAAATTGGTGTGTTTTAATAGTGTATTACTAAAAGCAGTAATAAGGTAGCATTATCAGTGGTGCAAAGTTACGAATAAAATTCGATATTTCAAAATAATATATCAAATAAATAGAAATATATCAACTTTTGTTTGTCTCTCAAAGCGGTATTTGTTGATGAGGTTTTTGTTGTTACTGAATTTGCCGTGACGATTTATTTCATTGCAGGACTTCAGAACGAATGAGGGATATTGGTCTGATGTGGTTAATGAGGCGAGAATGTATTTTGATTTTTGGTGTAATAGTCGCAATTTTGGACTAATTGGAATTTTATGCTAAATAACATATTTAATTATTTGGTTCATATATATATATATTCGCACAATTTTTAACATTTAACACTTATACTTTATGAAAAAATTATTATTATCAATTTGTGCTATTTTAGCTTTAGGCTTAGTTTCTTGTGGAGGAGGCGAAAGCAGCAGTTCCGATAATTATTATTATGAAGATAACAACTCGGGAGGTTCTAATGTCTCATTTAAAGGTAGCAATTCTACTACTGCCTACAATGAGTATATGGAAAGTATGACAATTTATGTTTATAAAAACGGTTACGGCAATATAGAAGTTAAAACTAATCCCTCAAATACAACATCTTATCGTGCCCGAAGAAGTTATAAATACACTGATTATGATTGGGAATTTGGCGCTGGGGGAAGCCGTAATATCTATTATTTTAACCTTCCGTAATGCAAATATATTTGTTTTTACGCATATAGAATGTTACCGCACCACAAAGGCGCAGTAACATTCTTTTTTTATGGCAATAAAATAAACAGTCTCATTGTGCTATTATTAGACACAATGAGACTTATACGTCAATAATGAGATGATATGCAGTTGATTTGTGGTTAGTTTTTGCGTTCGAGTTCTTGGAGTTCTTCCATTTTCTTGTTTGCAAGGAATTCATAGACTCCACAAAGGTGTTCGCGAACGCGCCCTCCACCGAATTCATATACTTTAGTGACAAGTCCGTCAAGGAAGTCGCGGTCGTGGCTTACGCAAATCAGAGTGCCGTCGAAGTCTTGCAGAGCTTGTTTGAGGATGTCTTTGGTCTTGAGGTCAAGGTGGTTGGTAGGTTCGTCGAGGATAAGGAGGTTGACCGGTTCCAAGAGCAATTTCATCAGAGCGAGGCGAGTGCGTTCGCCGCCGGAAAGTACTTTGACCTTCTTTGTGCTTTCTTCGCCACCAAACATGAATGCGCCGAGGAGGTCGCGAATTTTGTTTCGTATATCGCCTTTTGCCACGTCGTCGATGGTTTGGAAAACAGTGAGGTTTTCGTCGAGCAATGAAGCCTGATTTTGAGCGAAATAGCCTATTTGGACGTTGTGGCCAAGTTGTAGGTTTCCATCGTGTTCAAGTTCATTCATGATGCACTTCACGAGTGTGGATTTACCTTCGCCGTTGCGACCGACAAATGCAACTTTGTCGCCACGATGTATTGTGATGTTGACGCCGGAGAAAATCTGTTTATCATCGAAGGCTTTGCCGACAGAGTCCATCATCACCGGATATTGTCCGGAACGAGGAGAGGGTGGGAATTTTAGGCGTAATGCCGATGTGTCTTCTTCATCGACTTCTACAAGCTCCAACTTCTCAAGCATCTTGACGCGGCTTTGGACTTGCAGAGTCTTGGAATATGTGCCTTTGAAACGTTCGATGAAATCTTTTGTCTCCTGAATCATCTTTTGCTGTTCTTCCCATTGTTTAAGCTGTTGGGCGCGACGCTCGGCACGCAATTGAAGATATTGGGAATAGTTGACCTTATAGTCGTAGATTCTGCCCATGGTCACTTCGATAGTGCGAGTAGTGATGTTATCGACAAATTTACGGTCGTGGCTGATTACGACGACAACCTTGCCGTTGCTGACAAGGAATTCTTCGAGCCAACCGATAGATTCGATGTCGAGGTGGTTTGTCGGCTCATCGAGGAGTAGCACATCGGGATTGCGAAGGAGCATTTTTGCCAATTCTATTCTCATGCGCCAACCTCCGGAAAATTCGCTTGTCTGACGATTGAAGTCGGAACGTTTGAACCCTAAACCGAGCAATGTTTTTTCGACATCTTCTTCAAAGTGTGTCATGTCGATAGCATAGAACTTCTCGCTTTTTGTCGCTACTTCTTCGATTAGAGCCATGTATTCATCGCTCTCATAATCAGTGCGCTCTTCCAATTGCTTGTTGAGACTTTCTATTTCAGATTCCATTTGGTGGAGGTGGGCAAACGCTTGTGATGCTTCTTCGAAAACGGTGCGACCATCTTCGGTCATGAGATGTTGGGGAAGGTAGGCTATGACTGTGTCCTTAGGGGCAGAAACTTTGCCTCTAGTTGCCGGTCGGACACCTGCGAGAATTTTAAGTAAAGTGGATTTTCCCGCACCGTTTTTGCCCATAAGGGCTATTCTGTCCTTATCGTTGATTACAAATGAAATGTCACTGAAAAGTGTTGTGCCGCCAAACTCTACGGCGAGACCATCGACTGATACCATAGTTTAATCGTTATATTTCGAAGTGCAAAGTTAGTGATTTAAATTTATATCGCTAAATTTTTAATACGACTCTGATGTATTAATTTGTAAAAATTATTGTTGATTGTCTATTTTTGTGTAACTTTGTTGTCATAAATCATCGGCAGCAGATGATGCCGATTATTTTGGAAAAACGATATGAATCAAAAATGCTTAAATGAAGGGTTTAAAACAATATAATCAAAGGTTATGAACACTAAACTACTCACATTGGTTGCTATATTACTCAGTGTCATGATGCTTTCTTGTCATGATGCGAGCGAAATAAAATTGACATATCGTATAGAGCTTTCAGAAGAGTTGGAAGATGTGTCCGATATTAAGATTGTCTATACCGATTTCGACGGAAAAGAGTATCGGGAGACTATGGAGTCAGGACGTTGGGAGAAATCAATGACTACTCCTGTGCCTCCTGTGGTGTCGATGATACGAGTGGAGGCTTCAAGAAATGCCAATAATGTTGAAGACAATGAGATCGTTTTGGAAATGGATTTCTCTTGTGTGGCAGAACGCTACATCGAGGGTGAAATTATGGAGTCGGTGGCTTATACCGAGTTTTTCAATTGCAGAGCGAAAAATTCGGCTGAGATAGTGAGCGCTTTGTCGGAGTTTGATTTTGAACGCAGCTACGTTATTCGTTCCGCCTCTGACAGCAGTATCACTATGGAACAAAATATTATCGACAATCAATAGAGAGTCTGACAAAATGTGGATTTAAAGTCATAATAAAAATCAAGGGCTATGGTCTATGAATATGATTATTTGGTGATAGGTTCCGGTCTTGCCGGAATGAGTTTTGCGCTTAAGGTAGCCGACAATGCTCGTGTGGCTTTGGTGTGCAAGACGTCTCTTGAAGAGGCAAATACATATTTTGCCCAAGGAGGAATCGCAAGTGTTACAAATCTTGAAGTAGATAACTTTACGAAGCATATAAAAGACACGCTCGTTGCCGGCGATTGGCTGAGCGATCCGGCGGCTGTCGAAAAAGTTGTAAAGGGAGGACCGGAGCAGATTGAAGAATTGATAAAGTGGGGAGTGAATTTCGACAAGAAAGAGAATGGTGAATTCGACCTTCATCGTGAAGGAGGTCACTCGGAATTTCGTATTCTTCACCATGCTGATAATACCGGTGCGGAAATTCAGACCAGCCTGATTAAAGAGGTAAAATGTCATCCTAATATTGATATCTTTGAGAACCATTTTGCTATTGAAATTCTGACTCAGCATCATTTGGGAAAAATAGTCACTCGTCGTACGCAAGACATCACTTGCTATGGAGCATATGTGCTAAATCAGAAGACAGGGAATGTCGATAAATTCCTTTCTCGTGTCACTCTTATGGCTACAGGTGGCGTTGGTGCTGTTTATACAACTACAACAAATCCGTTGATTGCGACAGGCGATGGTATTGCGATGGTGTATAGAGCTAAGGGTACGGTCAAGGATATGGAGTTTATACAATTCCATCCGACGGCACTATACAATCCGGGAGGCGATCGTCCGTCGTTCTTGATAACTGAAGCCATGCGAGGTTATGGAGCAGTGTTGCGCAATCTTAATGGTGAAGAGTTTATGCACAAATATGATTCTCGCTTGTCGTTAGCTCCACGTGACATTGTGGCTCGTGCCATAGACTCCGAGATGAAGCTCTATGGTTCTGACCACGTCTATCTCGATGTCACTCATAAAGATCCGGAAGAGACAAAACAACATTTCCCGAATATCTACGAAAAATGTATGTCGTTAGGTATCGATATAACAAAAGACTATATCCCTGTGGCTCCGGCTGCACACTACCTTTGTGGTGGAATAAAAGTCGACTTGAACGGAGAGTCGTCAATCAAGCGATTGTATGCCGTCGGAGAGTGCTCATGCACAGGATTGCATGGTGGTAATCGTTTGGCTTCAAATTCTCTGCTTGAAGCAATTGTCTATGCTGATGCGGCTGCTAAACATGCGCAAGAACATATCGGTGGATACTATCTCCGTAGCGATATTCCGGATTGGAATGACGAAGGAACGACTCATCCTGAAGAAATGGTGCTGATTACACAGTCGATTAAGGAAGTGAATCAAATCATGGGATATTATGTCGGTATTGTTCGCTCTGATGTGCGTTTGAATCGTGCGTGGAACAGATTGGATATATTATACGAAGAAACAGAGAAACTGTTTAAAATCAGCAAGGCAAGTCGCGAAATATGCGAATTGCGCAACATTATAAACGTGGGTTATCTGATAATGCGTCAAGCGATGGAACGCAAGGAAAGTCGTGGATTGCATTTCACAGTCGATTATCCTCATCCTCAAAAATGATTTATTATATAGAATAAAAAAGTATGAAACGCCATAAGTTGTCGAAATATATTGCCGTTGCTTTTTTGTCGGGTTTGCTTGTATTGCCTGCAATTACAGGTGTGGCACAAAAAAGTCATGACAATGCAGTCAATAGAAATCTGAGTATTTTCAATTCTATAGTCAAAGAGTTGGAAATGAATTATGTAGATACGATTCGCACAGATGAGACATTCAAGCAGGCGATAGCGACAATGTTGATGCAAGTCGATCCATATACAGAATATTATACTCCCCAGGATCAGAAAGATTTTGAGACAATGACAACGGGTGAATATGGAGGTATTGGTAGCTACATCATGGAGCGTGACGGCTGGACTTATATATCCGGACCGTATGAAAATTCTCCGGCGGCAAAAATCGGTCTTAAGTCCGGCGATAAAATTGTGCGTATTGACACTGTTGACTTAAAAGGTAAGAAAAGCGATGAAGTCAGTGCAATGCTTAAAGGACGTCCGGGCACTATAGTGACAGTGACAGTGGAGCGTCCGTATAGCAAAGACAGTGTGTTAACTTTCGAGATTGAACGCAAGAAATTGCAACTTCCGTCTGTGTCTTATTACGGCGTTGTAAATGGCAGTACAGGCTACATCTGTCTGACTTCTTTCATGGAACGTTCTGCAGAAGAGGTGCGTCAAGCCCTTGAGGAGTTTAAGAGTAACCCTAATGTGAAAAATATAATTCTTGATCTAAGAGGAAACGGTGGCGGGCTGCTTGAAAGTGCTGTGGAAATTGTCGGTTTCTTTGTACCTAAGGGGACAGAAGTGTTGCGCACAAGAGGCAGAAGTAAGGCATCGGAAAAAATCTATAAGACGACAAAGAAGCCGATAATGCCTGACATCCCGTTGGCAATATTGATTGATGGGGCATCGGCTTCAGCGTCAGAAATAACAGCAGGTGCGATGCAAGATTTAGATCGTGCGGTGCTGATTGGTACGCGCTCATTTGGTAAAGGTCTTGTGCAATCGACACGTCCATTGCCCTACGATGGATTGTTGAAAGTGACTGTTGCCAAATATTACATTCCATCGGGACGTTTGATTCAAGCGTTGGACTATTCGCATCGTAACCCGGATGGCTCAGTTGCTCGTACGCCCGACAGCCTTACCAATGCATACAAAACAGCACATGGTCGCATTGTTCGTGATGGTGGTGGTCTTGTCCCGGACATAACAGTCGATTGGGGGAAAATAAATCGCTTAGTCTATAATATTGTCAGAGATCATTGGTCATTTGATTTTGCAACAAAATATGTGGCAGAAAATCCACAGATAGAATCTCCATACGATTTTGAAATAACTGATGACATCTATGATCAATTTAAAAAGTTTATAGATCCCGATAAATTTAAATACGACAAAACGTGCGAAGAACTTGTCAAGCAATTGCGTGAAGTCGCAGAAGCTGAAGGTTATATGAATGAGGAGACAAAGCAGCAGATGGATACATTGTCAAAGCTTTTGACTCACAATCTTGATAAGGATTTGAATACTCATCGAAAACAAATTTCAAGCTATCTGCTTTCTGATATTTTAAGTCGCTATTTCTATACAAAAGGAGAGGTGATTGCCGACCTTAGAGACGATGTGGCTGTGGATTCCGCCGTAAATATATTATCGGATCCGATGCGCATGAAAAAAATTCTGAATAGATAAAGGCTATCCATAAGTTGTGATGTTAACTGAGTCGGGAAATTTTCAGAAGTTTCTGAATATCATTCTGTGAGGTTGCAAATGGCAACATCAGCGATAATTGTATTATTATTAATGTGAAAAAATCGGATATAAAAAAAGATTAATTGTCTCACGACAACTAATCCTCTAACCTTAAATCTAATACCATGAAAAACATGATGCAAAATTACTTATTTTTAGTCAAATAAAAAGCAAAACAGACAAAAAATATCTTAAAAATCCATAAAACAGCAGATTGAGGTTTCTGTTATATGAAATTATAATTAATTTTGCAATTCATTATACTATCGCTTAATATCAATAATTGCGAATGTAGAATAAAAATTTAAAATTATATAATATGAACAAAAAAATCGTTTACATTGCTTTGGCTGCGTCTGTAGTAGGTATGAGCAGCTGTTCAAAAAAGCTAAAAGAATTTCAAAGTGATTATTTTACAATGAATCCTGCTCCACTTGAAGTGGTGGGACAAAATGTGCCAACAACAATTACAGGTAGCGTCCCTGCAAAATTCTTCGTTAAGAATGCGAAGGTGGAAGTTACTCCGGTATTAGTATATGCTGATGGCGAAACTTCATCGTCAACTGTGCTTGTTCAAGGAGAAGACGTTCGTGCTAATGGTCAAGTGGTAAGCTATGAAAATGGTGGTACTTTCGGCATCCCATTCAATGTTGCTTACACTCCGGAAATGGCTCAGTCAGAGTTGTATCTTGATTTCACTGTTGACCAAAAAGGTAAAGTCTATGCATTGCCTCGTGTTAAAGTAGGTGATGGCGTTATCGCAACTGCTACTCTCGCTTCTGCTGCAACAGTTGATCCTGCTGTCGCTAAAGATAAATTCCAAAAGGTTATCAATGAGCAATACAGCGCCGACATTCACTTCCTTATCAACCAAGCAAATGTGCGTTCGTCTGAAACTCAAAAAGAAGGTTATATCGACCTAAGCAAACGCCTTGCTGAGGCTGCTGCAGATCCTAAACAAGAAATTGCAGGTGTTAACATCAATTCTTATGCTTCTCCTGAAGGTAAACTTGACTACAACACTGCTTTGGCTGAAAAACGCGAAAAGAATACAACTGCTTTCGTAGAAGGTCAACTTAAGAAAGATAAAATCACTGAATTCGGCGAATTGACTTCTTCTTTCACTCCTGAAGATTGGGACGGATTCCGCGAACTCGTTGAAAAGAGCGATATTCAAGATAAAGAATTGATTATCAGTGTTCTTTCTATGTATAACGATCCTGAAGATCGTGAACGCGAAATTCGCAACCTTTCTGTGGTGTTCGACCAACTTGCTGATCAAATCCTTCCTCAACTTCGCTATTCTCGCGTGCAAGCGTCTATCAATGTAATAGGTAAGAGCAATGAGGAAATTGTAGATCTTTATGCTAAAGATGCTAAGCAATTGAGCGTTGACGAAATCCTTTACCTCGCAACTCTTACTAACGACAACACAAAGAAAATGGAAGTCTATAACAAGGCTTGCGAACTTTATCCTAACGACTATCGTTGCTTCAACAACCTCGGTTTGACTCAATTCGTCGATGAAGATTATGATGCTGCACAAGCAAACTTCGAGCATGCTGCACGTCTTAACCCAAGCTCTAAGGAAGTGGAAATGAATATGGGTCTTATCTCTATGTTGAACAAGGATTGGCGCAAGGCTAACGAGCAACTTGGTGCTGCTGCAGGCGTGCCTGAAGCAAACGATGCTCTCGGCGTGTTCTATCTTTCTCAAGGTGATTTGAATGCTGCTAATCGTGCATTTGGTGATACTAAGACAAACAATGCTGCTTTGGCTCAAATCCTTTCTAAAGACTACAGCTCTGCTCGCAACACACTCGCTTCTATCAGCAATCCTGATGCGACTACATACTACTTGATGGCTGTGCTTGGTGCTCGCACTAACAACGAAAATATGGTTATCACAAATCTTCGTCAAGCGATCCGTCTTGATGGCGATTTGAAGGCTCGTGCTCAAAAAGATATGGAATTTGCAAAATTCAATCTTTCTAACATCTAATAGTATAACCCAATATCATGACTGCGCATTGTCGCACTCATGACACCCAAATAAAAGAGTGGTGATTCCTTTTGGAGTCACCACTCTTCTTATTTGCGGACTTTGCAATCGCTATAGGGAAGTCGGTGGCAATCAGAATGTGCAACCGATGTTCATCTCAAAGCCAAATTGCATTTCTCGTTCAAGTTCATTGAAATGCACATTTCCGGCTGCATTACGCGCCATGCAACCCAAATCAACATAGACAGCCGCTTTGTCGTTAATGCTGTAGCTAACACCCACGAGCGGATTAACAAAGAAGCATGAGGGATTGTAATGCCAATCATGTTGTTCGGCTCTTTTATAACCTGTCAACTGACCACCGACCGACAGAGCCACGAAAGGCTGACAGCGAGTGTGTGTCAGATAGAAGCGAGTATGGAGATAAAGTGGTACGACGACAAGATTTTCCGGCACATCATCATTGTAGTACAACCCATCGTAATTGCCATCGAGAAATAGTTTGCCGTGATTGGAGTTGAATTGAAGTCCGACACCGGCTCCGAGATAAAAGAGATTGCTAAAGCGTACACCACCGATATAGTCAACGCCAAAGATAGTGTTCTCCATGCCGTCATCATCAATGACTCCATAGAGTGATGCTTCTATCGACTGCTGATATTTAAGGGGTGACTTCTGGCGAGTTTCCGTGGTGATAACTTGTGAACTCGAGATGATTTGAGCTGATGCAGCCAAAGGCAATAGCGCTCCGACTGCGAGTGAGAGCAATAATCGTTTCATAATGGTTTATTCTTTGATTTTTACGTTAGTATTTGTCTGTGGATAAAGTATCTCAAGATTATCTTGGTCATACGTAGCGATGCGAGCCGATCTGACTATGTCTATTTCCTGGGATGTAGCATTGCGGAAATTGATATACTTTGCAGGATAGCCGGAAACTGTGATACAAATAAATCCTCCCACGTCGGTAGTCACATCGATAATCGTGCCGACAAGTAAATCGGCATTATGAGCCTTCGCTGCACGACTAAGCGCAATTTTCTTAAACTCAGGCATTGCCGTCTTTATATCCTTAATATTGTCGGCAGTGATAGGGAATTTCCGAAAAGCCTCGGTTTCGGTGTAGGTGATTTTTTCAGCAGTCACTTTGATGTCAGCAATCAAAGGCGCGGTGACCATGTAATGCTCCGGCTCAAGATTTCGAGTAGATGATTCTTGATACTCTACAGTGACATTTTTCTGAGCCATAGACAGAGATGTGACAATGCCGAAAACAAAAAGCAGAATAAGTTTTCTCATGGTAGAATCGATTTATTCCCCTATCGTCCCGGCGAGGAGTTAATAGATAAAAAAAGCGTGGACGATGTTTAGTTTATCTTATTCGAGGCATCGCCAAACGCCCTACACGAAATAAACAGTCCATCCCACGCTAGCCTATATATTCTCTGTAAATGGAGATATAACGCAAGCATGAGCGTTTGTGACTGCCGTACCCTTCGTGTATGAAATTGGCGATTTCCGAATAAAGGATAAAGCAAAAACGCTTCATTAAAACGATAAATGTATCGGACGACCTCTGCCATCCGATGACAAAATTAGCAAAAATATTTGATTATCTGATAATCGTCACAGATTTTTTATAAAGTTTGTGAGTCTTAGAGAACTGAATAGAGATGCTATTATTGTGATTGTGCGACTCTTGGCTTATAATACGAAGAGAGCTGTCAATGTTTGACAGCCCTCTCGACATACAATATGATTATGAGAAAAATTAGCGAATAACTTTGATAGTCTTGTTGCCAACCTTTACCATGTAAACACCATTAGCAGGGAGAACAACGTTAAGTTGTTGGCTGCCTGTAGCGTTAGTGTAAACAAGTTTACCGGCGAGGTCGTAAACGTTAACAGCTTCACCTGCAGGGTTAGCGATATAGAGTGTGCCATTAGCGACGCGAGCTGTAGCGTTAACGAGTGATACGTTTTCAACTGATGATAATGGAGCAGTACCAACCTTCACCAATTCAGAGTATTTTGATTCCAATACGTTCATTGTAGTGTTAACACCATCTGATTCGTAGCTCACCTTACCTGCAGCAACATGGTGCCAGATTTCAGAACCGGCGCAACGAGCAGGGATAGTCACTTCTGCTTCTGTGTCAACGCTAAGCATCTTAGCAAAGAATGGGTCACGGAAGATTTCGCCTGCCTTATATTCTTGAGTAAGTTTCAAGTTGTCGATGTAGAGGTTGCCTTCAGCTCTTACAGCGAAGAGACCGATAATAGAACGATCTGTACAACCCTTGATAGTAACTTCGTAGTTGTTCCATGCTTCTTCTACGTTAGAGATGTATTGGAGGTCTGTTTGGCTGTAGTCTCCGAGAGTTTCGTCCCATGTGAAGAGTGCCACTGCACATTCTGTTTGGAATTCACACAAGTTGTCATTCCAGTCGTAGCCTTCTGTCAATTCACCCCAGAGGCTGACATTAAGCTTCACTTCACCACCATTCTTTGAAAGGTCAAGTTCCGGAGAAAGAAGAGCAGCGTCGCCATTGCCGTTGATGTAGTGCCATGCGTCAAGTACGACGTAGCCTACACAAGGAGCACCGTTACGAAGCTTCCAGCCACCTTGATTGCCTTCAGTGATATAGTATTCATCGTATACCATATAGTCTGGATTTTCGATAGTACGAGTTACTTCCGAACCATCTGCTTCAGAAAGACCATCTAAGCTTTCGTTTGTAAGAACCATTGCACCATCTTCAGTAGCTACGCGATCGGCGTATGCACGGTAGTTGTAAACTACAGCAGAAGGAACATCGTTCCAAGATGCTACGTAGTAGCCGTCTTCGTCGATTTCAGAAGCAGCAAACATTTCCGGAGCTTCAAGGTCGTTGATTTCTACAGGGGTAGATTCCAATGATACGTGTTCGCCCTTAATAGCACGTACAGTGTAGTAGTAAATTTCACCTGAAATAGCATCTACCACTGTCCATTTGTTATCTGCTACAGGCTCGTTTTCGTATAAGTATGTGCGAATGATTTGACCTGTCATGTCTTGAGCTTGTTGGAACACATTGACCAAGTAAGAATCAGCACCTTCTACTGCTTCCCAACTGATGTCGAATGTTTCACCTGTGTAGTTAGTGTGCTTGTTAAGCTCTGGAATATCTACATAGAGGTCATATTGGAAGATTGAGATATTGTCGATGATGACTGGAATGCCACCTGCAGCGATGATGTGGAAGAAAGAAGTAGGACCTACGCCTTGTGCTGTGATTTCAAATGTCTGCCATTCTTCAGTGATTGTAGGACAAACGCCATCAGCGAGGATGTCCCAATTCGGACCATAGTTGTTGGTTTCGGCTACTTGAACGAGAAGGAAGTCAGATATTGAGCCTTCGAGCGTACGAGCATCGAAACGCAATGTGCAAACACCACCATTAGCGCGACCGTCAAGAATAGGAGATGAAATACGAGCTTCGCCTTCTTTTGTTGCGGCAGCATCTAAGTAAGCGCAACCACCTGCAGGATACATGAAGTTGCTACCCCAGCCCGGTTGCAATGTGTAACCGTCTTTCATATTCCACCATGGATATTCATATTCTGAAGCAATAACGTTAGTGTTATAATCCGGTTCTTCGATTGAACCTGTAGTTAGCAATGAGAAGTCTTCGAAGATAATTGGTTCGAGTTCTGTACCGAGTTCCGGTGCACGTTGTGGACCGGCGTAAACTGTAGCTTGGTCAACAGTGCGGACAGTCATTTTAGGACCATTAGTAAGAGATGTGATTTCACCTCGCTTCTTCATTGCATCTGCATTAACATCTGCAACTTGAGATGCGAGACTGAATTGTGGCGCAGCTACAGCTGAAAGACCTGCAGCCAATAAAGCGCAAAGAGTAAATTTTATTCGCATGCGATTTAGGATTTAATTGTTAATATTATTTTTATTTAATTTTCGATTTTATGTCTTTTCTGATAGTTTTTTATCCCTTTTGAGGGCAAATTACTATTTGTCGGTGCAAATATAGTGACTTTTTTTGATTAGTTATTTTGACCTATGTCAAAAACAATGATTTTAATTATTTAAAAAGTGTTTAATTTAATTTTATGTGCATTTAATGCAATAATTCAGTCGTTTTGAATAGTAAATCAGTGTTTTTTTTTATTGATTTGAAGATGTGTTGTCCTTTGATGGCTGAAATTTTGTCAATGATTTGAGAAATACTGCAATCTGATGTGTCTGTTTCGGCAAGAATTTTGTCATCAGAAGTGATTGACAATGATTCGGGGTTGAATCGTTCTCCGTATGAGATGTAGCATCCGGCGTCAAGAAGTATTTTGGCAATGGATGGTTTGTTTCGAAATCCATGAATTATCCAATCCATTTTGGGAGATATTCGTCTCCTGATTTCGGAAATGATGTCGTGAGCTTTGACACAATGGATTATTAACGGCTTGCCTAATCTCTCTGATATTTCGACATGTTGCATAAAGATGTCAATCTGTTGATGCAATGCTCCTCCTTTCGGCAAGTCGATCCCTGTTTCTCCTATTGCAACAACCGATGGGAGAGAAGCATATTGGGCTACAATGGTCATAGCCTCATTCGCGTCGATGCGATTAATATCCCAAGGATGCAATCCGATAGAATAGTGTTGACCTTCTCGCGGATTGAATGAATATAGATTGGCATTTATGATACTGTCAGGCTTAAAATCGTCGACGGCGTGGCAATGAATATCAAGTATCATCTCTTGGCAAGTAAATCGTTGAATAATGATATGTATTTTTGAGCGACAGCTGATGCAGAAAATCGTCGGTTTACATTATCGTAGGTTTGACGGCTTATATTATAAGGTGGGGTGTGACCACATTCGCCACTTCTGGCTTCTATTTTTCCGTATTTTGCGGAATATATTGTATCGACAGCCCAAAAGATGCCACGTGTCAGCCATTTTGTGTTTTCGTGTATATCATCGGAATATGGTGCCAAATAACCATTGATCTCATGGTCTATTATATCGGATTGACCACCACTATCGAATGCGACAGATAGGCATCCGTCGGCTTGTCCTTCAATCAATGTGCCCGGGAGTGTTTCGTAGTGTGACGAGGATACGACGATGTGGCATTGACGATATATGTCTCTGATTTTTTCAGGGTTGTTGATTGTTCCGAGATGAGTATGTTTAATTGGAATTTGTGAAAACAATTCAGGATCTCTTATTGATCCGAAAGTTATTAATTCCAAATTTTCTGTCAATTGCCGGTCAAGTTGTTTTGCTAACTTAAGCGTTTCGATAAGTATGGGAAATCCTTTTATTGGGTCGTCAAGACGTGCTGCCCCCATGACGATTTTTATCGGTTGATTGTCGTCGAGAGATTCTCGTTTTATGAAATTTTTATCGATTGGAAATGCGTTTGGTATCACGCTTAAATCAGCGTCTTTCATTAACGATGATTGACGGCATTTTTTTGCCAACCAATTGCTGACTGCGACAAAGTGTATCGGGATGTTGTCGTAAAGAGCCTTCTTTTGACGCCATACTTTATGCGAAAGATCTTGATTGGCACTGCATTTGCCTAGCAGATAACAATTGCCACAACTATTGAGATAACCTTTGCATGTGCCTGCATGATGACAGATGCCTGTTGCGTTCCACATATCGTGCATGGTCCACACTATCGGTTTACCTATGTCGGCAATGTGTTTGATGCCTTTAAGCGATAGCATGCCTTGATTAATCCAATTCAAGCAGACGATGTCGGCTTCTTTTATCCAAGGATGACGCCACAAAGCGAGACCGTCGGAAGCTATATCTACCTTAAACAAGTCGGTGCGATTAAATCCGTTGGCGAGAAATATCCTCAGACGTTCGGCGATAAAAGGCACTTGAGCCATCCATTTCGAAGTTGCTGAGCCGATGTGTGGCGAGTCGGTCAATCTTTCCACTACAATCATTCGTGCATCGATACCCTCTTGACGAAGTGCTTCCATAAGACGCTTAGTGACAACAGCTGCACCACCGGTTTGGTCGGATTTGTTTATCAGGACGACTTTCATTCTCTCTGCTATTTTCGTATTAAGTCGATAAATTGGTAGCGTAGTCCGTCTGGAGTTTCTGCGGCAACTTCTTCATTGGCGATATCCCATTCGTCTGCGATTATTTCAGGGAAGAAAGCATCAGCATCGGGATATGATGCATAGACTCGTGTGAGAAAAAGTTTTGATACCATCGGCATCGCTTGACGATAGATTTGAGCACCACCGATGATGAATGTTTCTGCTCCTTTGCAAGAATCGATGGCATCTTCCAATGAGTTATACACATCGGCACCTTCGGCAGAGAAATTTTTGTCGCGAGTCACCACTACGTTTCTTCTGCCCGGCAAAGCACCTTTAGGCAGAGAATCCCAAGTTTTGCGCCCCATAATGATAGTGTGTCCCATTGTGAGCGTTTTGAAGCGTTTAAGGTCGGCAGAAATGCGCCAAATCAAGTCGCCACCACGACCGATGGCACCGTCTTCCGCTGCCGCCACTATCATCGACAGGTTTTTAATCATTGTGTTGTTTGTTGCTTTTGTTGAAGTCATGTTTGTTTGTTGTTTAAAGTAACTAAAACTTTGTCGATGCGAGCACCGTCCATATCTGCTATTTCAATTTCCAAAGAATTCCATGCGATTTTTTCTCCTGCTAATGGAATGTGCTCCAAAATTTCAAGGCATAGCCCGGCAATAGTGGTATATGACTCATTTACTTCATAGAACTCTTCCATGTCGAAATATTGAAGTAACTCGTGGATAGGACATTGTCCATCGACAAGCCACTCATTTTTATTAGACCTCTTAATGATTTGTGGCTCTTGGCGGTCATCTTGGTCATTAATGACTCCGACTAAGCCCTCCATTAAATCTTTAAGAGTAACAATCCCAACGCAAGAGCCAAATTCATCGCAGACCAAGCCACGATTAAACCCTTGACCTTTCATGTTTTCAAGCACTTTGTAAACACTAATGTTTTCGTAGAGGTAAACAGCATCGGAAATATGATTGCTGAGCATGAAATTGGGTGTATTAAGAGCCGAAAATAATTCTTTTAGTGTGACAATACCTAATATGTCGTTATTATTGTCTATGACAGGATACATTTCGTGAAGTTCGTCGCACACTATTTTATGAATTTCATCTTTGGTCATAGCCACATTTAAAAAAACTATTTCTCGACGAGGTGTCATCAAGGATTCTATTCGTAAATCACCCATTAGGAACACGCGTTCTACAATGTCTTGTTCCATTGGTTGTACCTCTCCATCCTCTGTCCCCTCTTGAATAATCGATTTGATTTCTGCTTCAGTGACTTTGGTGGCGTTGTTCTTAAGACCGAGCAGTTTAAATAATGTCGATGTGCTTTGTGATAAAATCCAAACAAATGGTGATGCTGCGACAGACAACCAATGCATGGGACGAGACATTATCTTTGCCACTTTCTCAGCTCCACTCATTCCGATGCGTTTTGGTAGCAATTCGCCAAACACCAAAGTGAGGTAAGTAACCAACAAAATAATGATGAATTGAGCTAAGGATTCAGAATAGCTTTCTGATAGACCCAAAGCATGAATCTTGTCGGATAGCAGTAATGCAATTTTATTGCCGGAATATATACCGGTAAGAATTCCGATTAGCGTAATGCCAATCTGAATCGTTGATAAAAATTTATCCGGCTCATCCGCTAAATCCAACGCCGTTTTAGCTGCTTTATTGCCACGTTTGGCATCTTCTTGTAGGCTGGATTTACGGGCTGAGACAAGAGCAATCTCAGCCATAGCAAACACTCCATTAAGAAGTATCAATCCTATTATTATTAAGATTTCATCCATATATCATTAGACTATTTAAACTGACACTTTCCCTTTTATTGTCGGGTAAGGATCATAGTCTTCAAGTTCGAAGTCTTCAAATTTGAAAGCGAAGATGTCTTTTACCTCCGGATTGATTTTCATGCGAGGCAATCGGCGAGGTGTGCGTGTTAGCTGCAATTCCACCTGTTCGCGGTGGTCGTTGTAGATATGCACATCGCCGAAGGTGTGAATGAAATCGCCCGGCTCAAGACCACAGACTTGCGCCACCATCATTGTCAGCAACGCATACGAAGCGATATTGAACGGCACGCCGAGGAATGTGTCGGCACTGCGCTGATAGAGTTGAAGCGACAGTTTGCCGTCAGCAACATAGAATTGGAAGAAAGCATGGCATGGTGGCAGGTTCATGTTTTTGATGTCGCCGACATTCCATGCGCTGACGATAATACGTCGAGAGTCGGGATTATGTTTGATAGTCTCAATCACCTCTTTAATTTGGTCGATGTTACCACCTTCGTAGTCGGGCCATGAGCGCCATTGGTAGCCATAGATGTGGCCTAAGTTGCCGTCAGTATCTGCCCATTCGTTCCAAATGCGTACACCGTTGTCTTGTAGGTATTTGACGTTAGTGTCACCGTTTAAGAACCATAACAGTTCGTGGATTATACTTTTTAGGTGCACTTTTTTTGTCGTAAGCAAAGGAAAGCCTTCCGATAGATCAAAGCGCATCTGATAGCCGAAGCATGAAGTCGTGCCTGTCCCGGTGCGGTCATCTTTGCGTGTTCCGTTCTTAAGGATGTGGCGGAGAAGATCTAAATATTGTTTCATGTGAATTATCGTTTTGAGGATTAATGTTTTAAGTTGGATTCTTTACGCGACGCATCAGCGGTGTGGATGCTTTATTGCGATTTGGCTGGTAGCGAATAGCATCGTTCGGACAAGATGCAATGCAATTGAAACATCTGATGCACCTTGTGTTATCGACATAGCGAGATACGACTTTGATACACCCCGATTTGCAACCTTCCTCGCACGCCATGCAGTTGATACATTTATCGGGGTCGATTTCGATGTGAAGTCGTGAGCATGATGATATTGTGCCGAGCATAATCCCGATAGGGCACACATCGGTGCACCATATTCTGCCTCTTAAGAATGATAGCGACAAAATCAGCAAAAGAGAGACTATCCCACATATCAGGCCTAAAATTATGCCTATTCCCAAATGTAGAGCTGCGGCTTCCGAATCGGAGGGGTACCAAATGTCGATGATGTTGCGGAAGATTTGCCATGGTTCAAGAAATAACGATACGATGCCGATGCCTAACAAGGAGCCGACGATGTAGATTACAACTACGTCGTATCGATAATTTCGTGGATGACGATATCTAAACTGACGTTTAGATAGGTACTTGCGACTAAGACGTATACTAAAGTCTTGAAGAGTGCCTAACGGACAGACCGATGAACAATAAATGCGTCCGAAAAGGAAAGTTGTTGCGCACCAAAATAATATTACTCCGATGTTGATGCTTAGCAAAGAGGTTGTGATTTGCAATTCTTTAGTTACTGCGAGAATATTAGGCACTCCGAAAATGACATACGCAATCGACGCTGCAAAGAAAAGCAACGAAACAATAATGCGTATCATCCTTAAGCGTTTCATCTGTCTAATATTTAAACCACAAATTTACAAAAAAGTTTGGTAAAAGCGCATATTACCTCTGTGATAAACAAAAATTATTGAGAAAACACCTCAAAATCGAGTCTTGATGGCAAAAAACAGTCGTCGGAAATGCTTTTTTGATATAAAAAAATTAAGTTGTTGAGATTTTTTTGAAAAAAAATTTGGTCAATTCAAAAAGTAGTCGTAACTTTGCACTCGCAAACGGCAGAAGTCGTTATAGATTTAAGTTAATAAGACTCCGTAGCTCAGTTGGTAGAGCAAATGACTCTTAATCATTGGGTCGAGAGTTCGAGCCTCTCCGGGGTCACAAAAAAGCAGTTGTCGAGAAGATAACTGCTTTTTTTGTTCTCTCGTTATAGTTCGGATTTGTATTTATAAAATGAATTGATTACTTTTGCATTAATTATTTATAGATATAAATGGCATCATTTCCGGTTGGAGGTGTGTAAATTAGCAACAATATGAAAATAGCATTGATAGGCTACGGCAAAATGGGCCGTATGATTGAAAAGACAGCTCTCAGCAGAGGGCATGAGATAGTCAGCATCATCGATGTCGATAATACTTCGGATTTTGCTTCTGAAGAATATGCCTCGGCAGATGTGGCGATTGAGTTTACAACACCTTCGACAGCCGTCGATAATATATTGAAATCGTTTGCTGCCGGAGTGCCTGTGGTATGTGGCACAACCGGCTGGATGGAGCATTTGGACAGAATAAAAGCGATGTGTTCCAACGCAGAAGGCACGCTTTTCTATGCGTCGAATTATTCGTTGGGTGTCAACATATTTATGGCTGTCAATCGTTATCTCTCAAAGATTATGGAAGGTTTCGAGCAGTATAATCCGTCGATAGAAGAAATACATCACATTCATAAATTAGATCATCCGTCGGGCACTGCGATCACTCTCGCAGAAAGCATACTCTCGGAAATCTCTCGCAAAAAGACTTGGACTGAAGATAAGGATGCCGACGGTCTGCTAATCACTCATGGCAGAGAGGGCGAAGTGCCGGGTATTCACACCATCACATGGGATTCGGCTGAAGATGTTATAAGCTTGCGCCACGAAGCCAAAGGACGTGAGGGCCTCGCACTTGGAGCTGTGGCGGCTGCCGAATGGCTTGTCGGTAAACAAGGCTTCTTCACAATGTCCGACATGCTCAAATTCTGACAATCTGTCGGAGGCGGTGTTTGAGAGCATCAGAAGTATTTCCGAGTCGGAGATTATAGAGGGAAACGTCTTTTTATCACAATAGAGGTCTTGTAAAAAACGGCAAAAACAGAACTTTGTCAGGGAATGAATATAAGCGTTCCTAAAAGATTGTTGTGGAGATATTGTGAGTTGTTGACATGTTTTAAGATAATAATGTGTTGGAATATCGCTGATTTCATGTAATTTTGTAGTCGAAAAGCTTTTGAGCTTGTTAATGATATAGATATTCCAACAAACTAATATTCAGAAAAAATGAAGGATAACGATTTTATACGACGAATAAAAGAGGTGAAATCAACTCGTTGGGTGCGTTTTGCCTTAGTCTCAATAGTATTTTTTGCGTGGGTGGTATGGTTGCAAAATCCATGGGTGGCACTTGCATGGTTCTTGCTGTTTGACATCTATATCACAGGCTATATCCCATTGACTTGGTGGAAAAAATCGAAGAATAAATCACTCAGAGCAGTAATGGGGTGGGTTGATGCCATTGTCTATGCTTTGGTCTTGGTCTATTTTATATTTGCATTCATCGGGCAGAATTATAAGATACCATCATCGTCGTTGGAAAAATCGTTGCTTGTGGGCGACTATTTGTGGGTCAACAAGATGGTCTATGGACCTCGTGTGCCACAGACTCCGCTTCACTTCCCGTTGGCACAACATACGTTGCCGATATTGAACACCAAAAGTTATATCGATCAGCCTCAATTCGAATACCATCGACTTGCAGGGCTTCGCGATGTGGAACGCAACGATATTGTGGTCTTCAATTATCCATGTGGCGACACAGTGGCTTTGAAGGTACAAAATCCCGACTATTATCAAATCATCAACTCATTGAAGGCGCAGGGCGTCGAAGATCCTCGTTGTTACATTGCCGATCGTCCTGAAGAGTTTGGCGAAGTGGTTTGGCGACCGGTTGACCGTCGTGAAAACTATGTCAAGCGTTGTATCGGATTGCCCGGCGAGCGCATAAAGATCGTCGATGATGTAATCTATATCAATGGTAAAGCTATCGAAAATGCTGAAAATGTGCAGTTTAACTACATCGTTGAGGTCAATTCGGCAATACCTCGCGAGCAGTGGGAAGAAGTGGGTGTCAGATGGGAAGACCATGGTGTCGAGCCCCACAAGAGCCAGTTTGATGGCAGAATGTTCTATGATATTCCTTTGACAGCCGATGCCAAAGCTATCGTTGAGAAATGGCCGCAAGTGGTGGCTCCATTGCGTTATGAACGAGAATTCTACGACCTTTCGGGTGACTACTCGTTGTTCCCGGGAAATGACCCATACGGCTGGACTCGTCCTAACATGGGTGAAATATGGATACCGAAGAAAGGCGCAACGTTGCGTTTAAATGAGTATAACCTCCCGATGTATGAACGTGCGATACACACCTACGAAGGAAACGACTTGGAGGTCAAAGACGGACAAATCTACATCAATGGTGTGCCTACTGACAAATATACGTTCAAGATGGACTATTATTGGATGATGGGCGACAATCGCGACCGTTCTGCCGACTCTCGCTATTGGGGCTTTGTGCCGGAAGACCATGTGGTCGGAACTCCGATCTGGGTGTTGATTTCATTCGACGAGGAACGCAGTTTGCTTGACGGTAAGATACGTTGGGATCGTATATTCAAAGATGCAAATCCTGACAAAAAATAATATCAATCGGTAGGCTTTTGCCTGCCGATTTTGAGAAAGGATTTATAATCGTTTGATTTTATTTCCTTGATATGATGAACGATAACGAATTGATAATACCTTATATGGCATCGGTCGGTTGGTATGCCGATTGGCTGGCAGAGCGTCTTGGTCGGCAGGTGACGTCGCAAGATGTCGATCGTCGCGACTTGAACCGTTGCAAAATATTGGGAGCAAACGGGCTACAGACGCTTTCGGTGCCTATCGATGGCGGAGGTCGTAATTTGCGATTGCCATATAATCAGATCGGAGTGTCGGAGCATGGCAGCTGGCGTAGGGTGCATTGGGGTGCAATTTTTTCTGCCTACGGGCGTGCTCCCTACTTTGAGCATTACGAGCATCTGTTCTATCCGATATGGGCAAAACCTTGGATATCTCTTGCCGAACTCAATCAAGCGATTCACAAGGTCGTCATCTCCATAATTCTCAGCCCGGAAATGGAGTCGCAATTGCGAAAAGACATTGATCGGGCATGTGTCATTGCTGCCGACTATTCGGCTTATTGGCAGATAAATAGTGTCAATGACGGTTTTGTCGCCGACCTGTCGATTATCGATTTGCTCTTCAGTCTCGGTCCGCAATCAATATTTCATCTGCTTCACACCATAATTGATAGACGTGTAATTTCCCAATCATGAAATCGCTAATAACCATATTCATAACGTTCATGGCAATGATTGCAACATCGAGCGTAGCATTTAGTCAGGATCTGCCGACTCTTGAAGAAGTGCAGGATGCGAAAGTGAAGGTGAAAGCTTTCAAAGGGCGCTATCGCTTTGTCGATGAGTATGGTGATACGGTGATGATGTATGTATTCAACGACGTCTATTGCTATTCGCCGATAAAATTTAAAAACAAAAAAGACGAAGAATTTTATTGGCGTACAGTGCGCGATGTGCGTAAGACTTTGCCATACGCAAAACTCGCTTTTCAGACCCTCTGTGAGACATACGAATACATATTGACAATACCTGACGCGAAAGAGCGAGAAAAACACTTGAAAAACCTGGAACGAGGAATTTTTGAGCAATATAAGCCGGTGATTAAGGGCTTTACAAAGACTCAAGGCAAAATTTTGCTTAAGCTGATTAATCGTGAGACAAATCAGTCGTCGTTCAATATCGTAAAAGCATTCCTGGGCTCATTTCGTGCCGGATTTTGGCAAATATTCGGTAAATTTTTCGGCATGAATATGAAATCTGGATTTCACCCTGATAAAAATCGCGAGGACGCCATAATCGATCGTGTGGCAACTCTCATTGAGCAAGGTGCATTGTAGCATCAACGCGTGTCGATGTAATACCACTTCGGTGTACTCACTATGTTCCGACGTTCTTTTCCTGTTGTCGGCAATGCGCTAAACAATGAATAAGGATTCTTTGTTAATTCGGATTTTTTCTCTACTTTTGTGTTGTGAAATGCTTCGCGCGACATATTTTCCGACTCGCAAGCCTTTGCGTGGTGGTGCTGACCATGGTCGGCTCGCTATCTCGTGTCGTCGCTACACAGGCGATGAGGAGGCTGTCGGCTCGGCGTTGGCTGTGGCTGACTCGTTGCGCTACGATGCTCCGGCGGCTACCGACAGCATCATACGCAGCCTCGATGCCGACTCGCTGGGCAGTCGCGCCAATGCAGCTCTTTACTCGGTGCTTGCCAACGAAGTCAATCTCTATGGCGACCAAGTGGCAGTGGCTGACTCTATAGCCGACATTGCCGTCGATTACTATCGTTTGCGACGATGGTTCTCAAAGCGTAATCGCTATCTCTACGCTCGCGCTCTGATAGAAAAAGCCAATGTGTCGGTTGATTACAAAGATTATAAAAAAGCAATAGAAATAATTTCAGATGTGCGGCAGTCGGTCGATGGGGAGTGTTATGACCTTATCGCAAAAAGCGACATGGTGTTGGCGAGAATATCGTCAGTTAAGAATGAGTCGCCTTCAGAGAGTATAAAGTTGCTAAAGAACGCTGCAGAGAATTATGCTCGCGTCGGACTGAAATATAAGCAGGCAGAGACACTTAACACGTTAGGTGGAACTTATCGTATATTGTATGACATGGATAGCGCATTCTACTATTTGTCTCAGGCAGGAGAATTGATTGATTCATTGGATAAGCCGAAGTTGAAAGCTACTAATCTTGCCTATATTGCCGGCAGTTATTATCTGAATAGGGAATACGGCAAAGCCATCTCTACAGCCAAAAGAGCCATAAGCTTGGCTGACAATTTCACAGACATGAGCGAGCCAAAATATGTCGTATGCAAATCCTATCTTAGTAAAAATGATTTGGATTCGGCTATGATTATGCTGAACGATGTGAAATTTGACACATTGGTGCCTAAAGAAAAATTGATGCATCTCAGCATAATGCTTT
>SUXG01000038.1 GCA_015061085.1 Bacteroidales bacterium | reverse complement strand
TATATGTTGCTGCATCAGCAAAACCCATGTGTCCTTCTGCTACCACTTCGCCTGATTCGTTATAAAGCATTGGATTCTTTGAAGAGTCGTAATCCATAGTGTTAGGATAGTCTGCAGCACTGAATTCGAAGATGATAGTCTGAAGTTCCTTCACTGTGCTACCGGCAGCAGGAGAGATTGTGATAGGGAATGCACCAAAGTTTTCATTTGACTGACCTGCTTCGTAGGTGTAATCAGCTTTTACGTCCATAGAATGGTCATAGCCGTCAGCAGCTTTTACATTTGAAAGTGTTACTTGCACTGATGTTTCATTTGCGATTTCTTCACCTTGAGCATCAACAAGTTTTGGAACAAGTACGTTCAAGATTGAAGCATTGCTGTCATCAGGGTCTTGGATTTTTTCGAAATCCTTAACGATAGTAGTGTTTTCGCCGTATGTGAATACCACGCCATCGTAACGAAGATTGCTTTCACCCATAATCCAGATTTCCAGATTGTCGCCAGCTTTGATTGTACCCTTCGCAGGAGCAAATTCTGCAACGATATCGCAAACGATGTAATTCATCTTATAGAGATAGTTGAATGAGCCCAACGAACCTGAACCTTCAGAGAACACATAATCACCTTCAGCAGACTTAACGTTATTAATATCGATTTGAGCATCAGTGTATTGAGCAGAAAGGTCCATAGCAGCGACATCACGCAACTTGCCTTGAAGATTAATAATCAATGAGTTTCCTTCAATAACGACAGGAAGTCTTTCTTCATAGTAGTCTCCTGTCTCAGTCTCTTTATTACCGACACCAAAAGTTGCAAATGGCATATCGTTAGGATCGTTGAGCAGAGGGCGAGAGAATGTCAAAGTGATTGTACCACTTGCATCGTCGTCAAAATAGAAGCTCTTAATCGAAGACATTTGATCAGGTGTATTCACTGAGCTGACAAGTGTAGCAGGTTGTTCTGCGACGATGTAGTTGAGTGTCAAAGAGCCATCTTCACCATACATTATATTAGTATCGTTCGCATTACGGATGCCGTTAAGTGTCACAGTGAGAGCCTCACCACCACTTACTACACCTGCATTATACCATGATTGGAGGAGATCTTTGAGGATGATGCTTACAGTGTTGCCGTAAATTCTTACCTTACTGTCACCTGCATCGCTGTGAGACAATACTTGAGTCTGACCGGCAGCAGAAACAGTAGCTGATTCAACCAAAACGCTACTGTTGAAAGCAACATCTATCTGAGCCGTTCCACCCGTTGAGATAGAAGAGTTTTCAGCAGGAGTAATAGCGTTGATAGAAATTTCTGATGATGATTCAGTGATTACTATCTGAGCATTGTTATTCATGATGAAGAGACCTTCGCCGAAGCCACCACCCAAATAATAGGTTGTACCACCTACGAAGTTCCAAGTCTCGTACCCCATAGACTTCATACCTTCAACTGTCTCTGAGAGATAAGCCCAATCGCCACCATTTTCGTAAGGGATAGTCATCTCAGCATCTGTAAAGATACCGAAACGGTCGCTTGCAGAATAGTTAATCTTGTAAACTCCATCCTTCTCCGGAGTAAACGAACCTCTGACAGTCTTGAATACAGGGCAATCATAAACAGTGTTTAATTGCATTGCTCCAAGATTGACATCCTCAGCCGAAGCAGAGAAAGTGGAGCAAACCATCAACGTAAACATCATGAGTTTGCTCAACATTGCAAAAGTAATTTTCTTCATTTCTAAATATGATATTAGTTGGTTAAATTAAAGCGCAAAATTAGTAATAAATTCTGACTTACACACTTTCATTGCATCAAATATTGTAAAAGTTAAGGATTATACCTGAAAAAGTTGGCAGAATTAAAAATAATTGCTTAAATTTGCCCCAAATAAAAAATCTATCTTATTTAAGAAAAAAAATGCAAAGAGACAATCAAATTTTTGAACTTATCAACCGCGAACATCTTCGTCAACGTTGCGGTGTAGAATTGATCGCCAGCGAAAACTTCGTTAGCGATGAAGTTATGCGTGCAATGGGCTCATGCCTAACAAACAAATATGCAGAAGGCTACCCTGCACATCGCTACTATGGTGGTTGCCAAGTTGTCGATGAAGTCGAAAACCTTGCAATCGAACGCGCAAAGAAACTCTTTGACGCTGAATGGGCAAACGTACAACCACACAGTGGTGCTCAAGCTAATATGGCTGTATTCATGGCTTGCCTCGAACCGGGCGACACATTCATGGGTATGGACCTCAGTCATGGTGGTCACCTCAGCCATGGTAGCCCTGTCAATTTCTCAGGTCTCCACTTCCGTCCTATCAGCTACACTGTAGATGCTGAAACAGGTCGCGTTAACTACGAAGAAATGGAAGAAAAGGCTCGTGCAGAACGTCCAAAGTTGATTATTGCCGGAGCGAGTGCTTACAGCCGCGAATGGGACTACGCTCGCGTTCGCAAATTAGCTGATGAAATCGGTGCTATCTTCTTGGTTGACATGGCTCATCCTGCAGGTCTTATCGCAGCCGGTCTTCTCGACAACCCTGTGAAACACGCTCACATCGTGACTACTACTACTCACAAGACTCTTCGTGGTCCTCGTGGTGGTCTTATTCTTATGGGAAAAGACTTTGACAACCCATGGGGTAAGAAGACACCAAAGGGCGAAATCAAAAAAATGTCAGCACTCCTCGACTCTGCAGTATTCCCTGGCGTACAAGGTGGTCCATTGGAACACGTAATTGCTGCTAAAGCTGTCGCTTTCGGCGAAGCTCTCCAACCTGAATGGAAAGAATATTGCGAACAAGTGAGAAAAAACGCTGCTGCATTGGCTAACGCTCTCGTAGAAAAGGGTTATAAAATTATCTCTGATGGAACAGACAACCACTGCATGCTCGTCGACCTCCGTCCTAAGTTCCCTGAAATGAGTGGTAAGAAAGCCGAACGCGTACTCGTAGAAGCAGACATCACAGCAAACAAGAATATGGTGCCTTACGATACTCGCAGCCCATTCCTCACAAGTGGTCTCCGCTTCGGTACAGCAGCTATCACAACTCGTGGTGCTAAAGAAGACCTCATGGTGAAGATCGTTGAGCTCATCGACAAAGTGCTTTGCAATGCTGATGACGAAAACGTAATCAAAGAAGTTCGTGCTGAAGTCAACGAAATGATGATTGGTTATCCAATGTTCGCTTGGTAATCCTCAATCAACAGATAAAACAACAAGACTCCTGTGCCTCCATCGGTGCGGGAGTTCTTTTTTAACCTCCTCCCTCGACAATCACAAAAAAATTGGGACCACTTTCTCAGAAGCAGCCCCAATGTGAGATTATATACTTACCTTAATTACTTCACAAGCAATTTCTTTGCACCCATTTTGCCGTCAGCAGCCTTGAACGACACGATATATATGCCAGGCACTAAAGCATCATTTTTATCAACTGCAACACCTTGGAGGTTAAAGATGCTGAAATCAGCAATCTCAGATGTAGCGACAATACGACGATCGCGAGTTACTTTGAAACCAACTTGTGCCATATCTGAGTTGACAGAGATAACACTTGTGTGAGTTAGATGCTTATAGTTGGCATTGAGGACACCGTTTTCTCTGATATCATCCTTGTTGATCTTGCAAACATAGCCGACAAGCTTGAGGTTATCAACATTCCATGATGGATCAATTGCAATGTCGGCATAGTCAACAGAGTAGTTGCCATTTTCGTCGGTAGTCAGAAGGTCACCACCGAGTGTAAGCGTGAAATCGTGGCGTTTGACACCATTATGACGGAATTTTTCCGCGAGATCAGCAGGAGCATCATCGCCATCAAGTCCAAGTTGGAAATAGTCATCCGATATCGGAATATTATCTTCTACAAGATATACAGAGAGGTAGGTAGGAATACCGGCAGAAACGATGCTTGTGCCTACTCTACCCGACACAGTACATCCGACAGTTTTGGCGTTTTCATCGTAGCGAAGATCAAACTCTACACTAGCCATAGCAGGACGGATAGCAGCAGCCATAATCTGCTCAAGGTACGGCTCATGCTCTGCCAATTGAGCAAAGAAGATAGGACTTGACTCTCCTTCCGGCACCCAACGGTCATACATCACAGCCGGATTTTGTAACTGCTTAGAACCAAAAAGATAGAGTAATTCTTCATCAACTGGCTTTGTAAAACGGTCTTTTTGAAAACCACTGTGGTGAGTGACATATACCAACGGACCATCATATTCCTCCATTGCCATATCCAAATAATAAATCATAAACGGACAAGTACTACATGTCTGACTTGTAAATTCCTCTATCATTGGAATACGATTGAACGCATCGACTGTAACATGGTGAGTCGAAACACCATCCATTACTTGCTGAGTGTCAACACCATTAATCTTAGGCACCGAGAGTTTGAGCCATTGAGTTACACCGGATTCTGCACCGGCACGAATTGGCATCTGAACCATGCGACCTTCGTGAGCGGCAAGCGGTGTATCGAATGTCACTTCCTCAATCAATGCCTCTGTGTCACCCTGACCAATCGTACTGAGAGTGATCGATGACACTTCTTGGTCGGTCATATTATGAAAAAAAACGCCTGCATCAAACTTTTCAGAAGGAGCGACTACAAGCGGACTCTTTTCTACACTTGCGTAGAACATATTTTCGAGCTTAGGAGCAGCCTCATCGTCAAGAATTGCTTGAATCATGAGTGTACCACGTTGAGAGTACTCCATCCAACCCTCATTCTCCAAATTCACCCAACATCCACCTTTTATATCAGCCGGAGCATAAGTAATAAGAGGATATGGAGTACCTTTCAATTCATATACTTGAAGTCCTACATAAATAGGTTCTGAACCGATTACAATCGGCTGATCAAAATAGACCTCATTCCAACCGGCAACAAAATCACATTTCTTAGTTGTAATCTCCGCATCAAGACTACCAACTGCATTCATAATCATCGTACGTCCTTGGCGAGACTGTTTATAGTCGTTTAGGAAATAGGATCTAACACCTTTTATAGAGTGTCCTTCAAGACGTTTGACTGTCGGGTCATTATTAGGATCAAGACAAATCATTCCGGCACAAAAGCCATTTGTCCCTGTTCCCTGTGCTATCATTTCTTCTTCAGCAAAAGTCTCAGGAGCATATCCATATCTGACAACTTCAGCAAAAGATGATGCATAAGCATATAATGCTACTATCAAAAATAAACTTTTCTTTATCATTGCCAATACATTTTTATACACCTAATGGGTACAAGAAACTTGTACCCATTAGGTGTACTAATTTTTATTATTACTTAACAACAATTTTCTTTGTTACAACTGAACCTTCAACTTCAACTTTAACTACGTAAATGCCAGGAGTTAGGTTAACATTTTCAACGCGACAACCGGCAACATTATAGATTTCAACTTCTCCATCTGCCACAATTTGTCCATTTTCCACCTTAAGAACGATATTGTTATCAACTACTGTATTAATGCCTGTGCTTACAAATTCAGCTTCTGCACTGTTGATAATATTAAGTTCCAGGTTGTGATTGTCTTTACTTCTGTTTAGAAAAGCGACAACGTAGATATTATCCTTATTCCATTCTTCGTAGTATTCAGTGTTAAATGTCATTGAATATTCACCTCCTGTCTTTTCAAGTTTTTCACCCCAATATGGAGTTAGTAGCTCACGAATTACAGTTTTATGAGTATATTCTCCACCTTTTTCTAATTCTTCATTTTCGTCCCAGAATATTTGGTCTTGAGTATAGACATTTCTTTCCATCAAATAAACTGTGAGATATAAATCTTCACCCTCCGGCATAATATTTTCAGCGACATTTCCTGATGCAGTCACAGAGATAGCTCCATCGTCTGAAATTTTTGCATCAATATTAACACTTGCAAATGTAGGGTGAGAAAGCACATCCTCATAAACTATAGCGTTTACATCTTCCGGATAACCTGACAATTCCTGAGGGAATATAGTATACATTAATGGTGTTCCTGCCACGCTTGAATTGTAAGATGCAACGATATTATAATTTGAGCGATTAATTGTCATACTCGGAAGATACACTTTCATCTTGTCCCCGCCTGCTAATGTAATAAGTGCATTTAATGCATCATCATCAGAATACTCATTTGTCATAAATTTATCTTCAACATGAGGCATAACGAGCGTCATACGATCAGCATATCTTTCAAAATCAGGATAGAAAAAGTCATCTACATATTGAGCTGTCATATAATTATCCTCTGATACAAAATATTCCACTACAGGACGAAAATCGTAACTATTAGCGACTTCTGTTGGGACACCGATAAGATTTACACTATATTCATTTGTGCTTGTTGGTATCATGCCATTGATTGCTGTTACTGTAACAAGGTGCTTACCTGTACCTATACACTTAACCGGAAGAATAATCTGACCACCTCTTTGTGCCGGTATTGGTGTACTGAAATCAATAATTTCAGAATGAGATTCTTCGCCTAAAACAGTAGTCAATTCAATATTAGAGATTTCATTTGTACCAACATTTGAGATTTTATAAATACAATCAATCATTTCTCCCGTTCTAACGATTCCATCATATTTTATATTATCTATAGTCATCATATTATGGAATCTGCCATCAGTATCTTTAAGAACCAAAACGATAGGCATTATACCGAAATCCCGAGCATCATACCATTTTTCTTTTCCGTCATTATCTAATTCTCCATGGAAAAGGTAAGCTGAATTTGCCACATTTGCAGGGTAAATCTTCGGGATTGAGCACACATCTTTCACAAGATCTGTATAAAAACCGATAGCCAAACTTTCATAATCAGCTGTAAGTTCAATCTCATCGAAAGCTACATAATTCCACCCAAAAGACACCTCAGAACTTGCTTCGGCTATTGTTGTACCACCAAAACTATTGTTTCTGATAAAGCAATCATAGGTTGATTCAGAAAGTTCATCATCCCAACCTACCCACATGCCGACAATTTTTGCTCCGGCATATTTGGCAAACATATCTTTGGTAAATATTGCTCCTACTCCCACTCTGGCGTCATATGATAATGACAGACCGTCATAAGGCCAAATTACAGCATCTGTTGAGCAATAGCCAAGTTCAATTTCACTTACTCCCGCTCTTGTTGCTGTTTGCGGAGCCGGAGCCTTATTAACATCGCCATGCGAAGTCCATACTGACTGCGCTGAAACGCTACCGAAAATGGCAGTCATTAGAATTAATGTTGTAAAAATTTTCTTCATACAAAAATGTTTTAATTAGTGTTAATTATTATTATTTACTTATAACTTTTTAATTTGAATAGTATAAAGCTATAAAACAAATATAAATCAATCATCTATACAATAAACAAACTCGCATAAGTTTATGTTTTCACATAGATTCATTAATGCTAAAATCATAAAAAAACATAACAAGCATAAATCAGTCATTTAAAACCTCATCAGCGCCTATCTATTCTCTCGCTCTGAGCGATACTTATCTCGTCGCTTAATCACAAACGAAAGAACCACCAAAATCACAATCTCAACAGCTATCTTGCCCCAATAGGACCAGAAATTGCCATCAACGAGCCATTCATCACGATTCATTACGGCGATAATCACAAAATAGATTGCGATACAAAGAGGTATAATAATATGCTTGCGCGATTTTTTATTTTTGCTTTTCATTTCCATATCATTATTCATTCTCACTGTGAATAGCCTCTTCTTTCTCGATAATTTTCCGATACTTCGACTTTTCCGGCAAGAATTTACCATTATTTAAGTGATTGTAAATTTTTATACATGCAAACGCATCCATAGCTGCATAATTTTGCTGAGCTACAGTCAACTCCTCTGCTTCCCAATTAGTAAGTCTCTGACCTTTTGTTATACGCTGGTCAAATAATATCGCATATATGCGTTGCAAACTGAGGTCTGCTATTTTAAACGTTTTGACATAAGACTGCAAATCGATGAAACCTCCCGGAATTAAATTCGTAGTTTTACACAAACGATTGAAATCGTCATGTATAGAAAGACCTACTTTCAATTTCTCCGGATCTTCAAGCAACTGCACTATTTCCGGCATTAGTCCTATTTTATTGATACGAAACAAAAAGCACTTTGTCGGCGTTGACAATTGCATCAAAGCGACATTATTGGTATGCCCTTTTTTGAACGTAGGACGTGTCTCTGTATCGAAACCGATTATACTCGATTCTCTTAATATAGGTAATGCTGCTTGTGCATCATCTTTGTTTTCAACCACTACTACTGAGCCAAAATAGTCGGCAGAAGGCAAGGCTGACAGCTCTTCCTTTGAAATGCTTATTTGATATTCTTTCTGACTGCTCTGACTCATACTATATACGGATTACAACTATTCTGGCACAAAATTACAAAAAAATATGCAGACAATATAATATTATCTGCATATTTTTGTCTGCTTCTATTACTCTATATCAAATAATTTCTTTTACATCAACATAGCCATCGATTGAATCAGGCACAACGATAAGCAACATATTGTTTGTTTCGCCTTCAGGTGCTTCTTCTGTGTAGTATGTCATCAACACTCTATCATTACTTGCTTCGTTCACTCCGTCAAGCACCAATTTCACTCCTTTTGCATCAGGCTTAATGGCTGCAATAACGTATTCACTATTAAAATCAATCTCAGTCGCTTTCGCATCCTTGGCCTTGAAATATTGGTTGAATGCTTTGCTTGAGCCAAATTTTGGCGTTATCAATTCTTTAACGCCTCCCATTAATTCATAGCCTTCTGCGATACGATATGAAATTGTGTCTGCAACTTCTTGCACTGTCGCAGTTTCTTCTACATTCTTTTTCTCTGTTGAGCATGCCGAAAGCATCATAGCTCCTGCAGCTAATGTCATTAACAATACTTTTTTCATCTTTATTACTTTTCTATTTATTATTTCTTTTTTAACTCATGATGTCTATCGGTCTGTTGTTTTTACACTAAAGGCTTTCATCAACTACACTTCAGCATCAAGCAATTACCAATGATAGACGCAAATAATTAGCAAAATGTTCTAATCATTCACTACAAAATTACTACATTATCTTAAAACCACAATAATCCGATAATCATTTTCACTTATTTTAACCACCCACGTTTTTACTCGGCATAATAACACTAATGAAATACGCCTATTGTCAAGACACTTATCTTAATCCGAAATTAGAAGTTTCCTTAAACCATAGTCTCCCACGCTACATACAAACAAAGGGAGCATGCACCCGGCACACTCTCCACACACGTTTTTATATGAAGAAACAAGTCCTTCGCGAGCTATGGGAGTTTCACCCCCCATAACCCTATTTAGCTTACTGATTACATTACTACTACTGTAATATAAGATTTATCGTAGTTAGTTAATACGCTTTCAAGATACGCCTTCATCTCTGCATTTACAACTTTGATTGTCATAGTAGGAACCGGGGCAGCCATGTTAGTGAATGTATTATTCTCTATTGTAAATTCCGGTGAAAGAATTGTAACCTCTGTCAAAGATTCACAGTCACGGAATGCGTATGTGCCGATATAAGTTACCGATGCAGGGATTTCAATTGAAGTAAGACCGGTGTTACGCAAAACATCATTCTCAAGACGAGTAATTCCGTTAGGAATATTAATTGAAGTCAAAGCAACACATTCAGCAAATGCTCCTTCTCCGATAGTTTTAACAGTAGCAGGAATAGTTACATTTGCAAGTTTACTGCAAGATTGGAATACAGCAGGACCAATTTCAGTAAGAGTATTTGGCAATGCCACTGTTGTCAATTCTCCACATTTACGGAAAGTTCGGTTACCTACAACCTCGATACCTTCAGCTACAGTTGCTGACTTCAAAGCAGTTGAATATTCAACTATTCCGCGTACTGTTGTTTTACCTTCTTCAGAAGCCACGATATTTACTTCGCCATACTCAGCGATATATGCAACATCGTTCCACATAAATAAAGTACCTTCGCCATTATCAGTTGTAATAGCAGTCGCAAAATCGGCTGTTGACTCTGTAACTGATGTTACGTTTGCAGTAGATGCAGCATCAGCGATAGCCTCAGGCAATACATAGTAAAGACCGTCTGCAGAAAGGACCTTATAGCCTGTTGCGATATAATTATTGGCAGGGTTAGCATCGTATGTACCACCGGTAACAACGAATGTACCGCCATAGCCATAATCAGAAAGGTTGTTGTTACCATAGTAATTACCTCCTCTGAAGTTACCACCATTAACGTAAACAGTACCGGTAGTTCTGTTGCAGATAACTACACCACCACTTGTAGTAGCATGAAGATGTTTAAACGTACCGCCATTAATAGTCAATTGGTGTGAGCCTCCATCTTCAACATCAACAACGTGAGAAGTAAGAGATCTTGAGCCAATATCATTGTTAGTAAAATTACCACCATTGATAATTGTTTCACCTGCTCCACTCAACTTCAAGCAACCGCGATCTGCACTTACATTTACATCTTCTCCGATTGTCAATTTACCTGAAGAGATAACTGCGTATGCAGAATAACCACCATCAGCAAGAGGAGCACCTTCAATAGTGATGTTTTCCAAAACAAGTTCACCGGCGTTATTGATAGCGGCGTCACCATTGTTTTTCATGTTCTTAATAGTACCACCGACCAACTTAGCAGAAACGCCTTCAGCAACTTCAATCACTGCACCATCACCCTTTTCGTTTGTAGCTGTGAGAGTATTGCCATTGAGGTTGAGAGTCATATTGGTAGTAATATTCAAAGGCTTTGAGAGTTCGATATTACCTTGCAATGTGTAAGCACCACCCATTGCTGCAGCGATAATCAATTGTTCTTCATCATTGCCTGGGATTTGACCTTCGAAAGCATCCTTAACTTCTACCTTGATTTCAGAGTTAGCAGTGAAGAAAGCACCCTTAAGAGTAGTCAACGCATTGCGACGAACAGGGATATCTTGATTGAATTTGCGTGTATATTCTTCATCTCCATCTACATATACAATAGTAATTTCGAATGGAGCAACGCCTGTGCTATTTACAGGAACATAGTCTGCGAAAATTGTTTGACCGGTCACAT
>SUXG01000037.1 GCA_015061085.1 Bacteroidales bacterium | reverse complement strand
CAGCTCGCCATCTGGCAATAAGACGTTTTTTTAACAAATCAGGCGACCTATATTCAGATCGCCCGATAAATTGTGTATACTTGTTTCCTCCCTATTGACATATGTTTTTATCCCGAACTCGCGTTATATGTTGATTGCAATTTCACTTTTGATTCTTGCTTATATGATTATGGGTAAGGATGCTTCAAGACTTCTTGAGAAAGTTAAGGACGTCGATTGGCGTGGCAAGATTAATGCACTGATGGACAAACTTCGTCCGTGGGCGTTAAAGGTAGGGCGTGTAGCAGCGCGTCCGTTGTTACAATTCTACTATGTGATGGATGATGATAATACTTCCACGCTTGACCGGATCCTTATCTATGCGGCAATTGTCTATGTAATTATTCCTATGGACTTTCTCCCTCGTGCAGTGTTCAAGTTCTTGGGTGTGTTGGATGATGGCGTGGCAATGCTATATGTCTATAAAAAGATTAAGAATAGGATTACTTCCGAAATCAATGCAAAGGTTGAGGATACTCTCAACGAGTGGTTCGGTGTCGAGTATGAATTGGTGTAGGGTAATACTTATCTATGAAAAAGTCGTTGAAAAAATATCTTTGGTCGTGGATAGTAGTTGGTGTATTGTCCGTTGTATTTATCGTGTTGAGCAAGACGGTAGGATTTGCCCCGCATCACAAATTGGCTCAAGATCCCGCTAATATCGAAAAAATTACCAAACTTGATTTGCCCGATATAATATCAGTTGAATCGTCGGATAATTTAGATAGAGGGCAGTCTTGCTGGGATTGCTTCGAACACATCTCTCACTTTGATGGGAAACTGTCAGATGATTGTGTCCGTCAATTGGAATCCTTGTGCGTTTTAGACACTGTCCATTGGTACAAAAACGAGAATGCCGGCTATTATGGATATATTGACGATGCATGGAATGAAGGTGGAGACTATAGCATCAGTTGTCGCATATATGAGGATTATTCATACGTCGAATACTATGTAGAAGAGACAGAAAGTTTAGCAGTCACGCTAATAGGTTACGCTCTGATTTTGGGAGCTATATTAATACTTATCGTGTGGGGTATATTGCTTCTTTTAAACCAAATATTTAAAGGCAAGATGCTGGACTGAACTTATGGCCGGGATGTTACGATATGTGACATCCCGGTTTCGATTAGAGAGTAACGTTTTCGAACTGATTAACAAATGTTTTGCCTGTTGAAGATTGAGCATATTTTATGGTCAATTCTTGCCATACCTGTCTGTCCTATGTAACTCATAAGTCTGTGATGATATCGGTTTTTCCATTAATGTAATTTTCAAGGCTACGTCTTATCTTGTCAAGGCGAGAATCGCAAAGGCAGCTATCGAGAAATTTCTCTGCGTCTTCTTTCGGAGGTGACATAAACAACATGTCGGTCTGATACTTTTCTATTATAACGCCAATGGTTGACAACTTGTATTTGTTGATTTCTTCTTCAAGCATTTTGAGGACTGCATCTTTGATTGAAATGGTCGGTTCTTTGATGGAAATGGTCAGCAGTCGATACATCTCATCAGACACTTTACTTGCCAATCTGCTCAAAGTGTAGTCGTTCTTGTCTTGGATAGACGACATGTATAGATTATGCCAATCGAAATACAATGATCTGATTTTTCTCGCGATGTTTTGCTCTCTGAATGATCGACCTTGATATGATAGCGTGTTTTGACAAAGAGACAAGTGTGACGGATATTCATCGACATAGCAGACATTCGATCCCTTGACGATAGGAGTCGATATTCTTATTTGTTCTTCTTGTCTTGAAGGAGGCAAAATAGGCGTCTTTTGCCAGTCAAGATATGGCCAATTATTATTTGCGTCGGTGGTGTTGCTTCTGTGGCTATACCCCTTCATTTCTCCGACTGTAATATATTCTCTCGGAATCATAATGACGGCGTGTAATGATGCCAATAGGGTCATTATAATGTCGAATTCAGTCGATTGAGCAGACAAGTTTTCTGTCATGTAATGCATCAAGGGGCGTTTTGTGCTTTTGCTGTTGTGGTTGAACATAGATCTCACTCGGGAAGCCTTAAAATACTCTCTGATGGTGTCAAAACGATTGTCGGATTCGAATTTCCGAGAATCCTTTCCGTTTACACTAATGTGGAATGCCAATACAGACTCGTTATCTTTTCTTGAAGGGGTTATAGAAAAGTCCACACCTATGCCTGAAATCTGATACACATGATTGAGTACCGTCGCAAATTTCAGCCCATTAGCAAGAGGAAGCATAGCCACAGATATTGCTTTCTCAGTATTTTCTCCTGACATTGGTAAAAGCAGACCGCGTTCAATAGCAGGTTGCTCTCCATCACGAGAAGTCAAAGAGAAGGTGATGAAGCGAGGTTTCATGGCTTGAATAAGAGGGTTGCAAAAAGCGCCCAGAATATTGCCGGTGATAATCTTGCGTTCCAAAATACGGTTGTTGTATTTTGCTATTTCTTTGATCCAAGAAGAATGGGAAAATGTCCATGTCTGGGATGTCAGAATGCCTAAAAGTCGGATATAATTGCTGCAAGAACCTTTGTCCACCAAATTCAGCACAAGCTCTTTGTGTACGGCTGAGAGAGCAAAGACAAACTGCACTTTGCTTGGCAAGAAACGTTTCTCTGGGTTCTTGTCAAATCTCACCTCTTTGAGCACGGCTATTACCCTATCAATATTTTCTTCGACTGGTATAAAGCCCAATATATTGTAGTAACCTTGACCTATTACGGCTTTGGATATGACATTGAGCAGTCGCTGACGTTGATCGGCAAGCATTGTAATGCTCTTCTTTTCGCGAGAAAGCAAATCGGTGTAATCAATTTTGTAGGATTTCAATTTGCTTAAAACTCTTCTGAGTTGAGCCTTTCCCTGAATGCAATCACCAATGTGATACTCGGATAATTCGTTCGACCGGTGGGATTGGACCATTAGATTTTTTGCCACTTTGCGGTCAAGTCCATATTTAAGCAGAGTGTTAAGTGTCGCTTCGGAAAGAGCCTCTTTTCGAAATGCTATTTTGTCGCGTATTTTCTTAGTTTCATTTTGATAATATCTCAATATTTCCTCGTGCAACTCGACAGAGTCTGCTAATTTGTCGCCGTAAGACATTTTCGCTTGGTCGATGCACAGCTGTAGCGAAGTAGCATCGTATGGGTAAGTGCGATGGCGGCATCGGAATGTAGAAAGCATCGAAGCTCCTCCTAATGCAGAGTTGTTTATCGGTGCTGTGAAGAGTTCTTCTTTTACAAACTCAGCTTCGAAGTCGCGATATTCTCTTTCGAGATCCCACTGATTGATGCGTCGCAGTTCTTGCTCCATGCTTTGGTATGCTCCGAAAATTTCGTCGATGATGTCTTGCTGAGCGGCAACGCTAAGCATTGCAATGCGAGCAAGCAATTGGCTTGCAGTGGCTGTTTTGTTTAGACCGAGTACAAATGCAAGTTCCTGATTTGAAGCGATAAATTCCTGTGTGACAAGATTGCCGTATTTGTTGGTGATGTCTATGAAATCGGCTTGCTTTTTGTCTTGGTCTTGGTTGGCTGTAGTGTTGGCACTAAGAGAGCGCAACTTAGAACGGAGCATCATGTTGAGACGCTTTTTCGAAGGAATGGCGGTGATGATATATTCGTATAATGGGGGCAAATTGGCGATTTGTCCTGTGCGATTTATACGACCTCGTTTCTGAAGGTTGATATTTACGTCAAGGTCGTTTTGAACGATAAGCATTTTGCGCTGACGTACATCGCTCTCTGCTACTTCCGCCGTGGCGACAGCATGGGCACTCGCACCGATAGCTCCACAGGCATTAATGAGGATAATGTCCAACTTGTTGTTTTGGAAATCGTTGTAGATGAGGTTGGAATGGCGCTTTTTTCTCGGAATTACTGTAGCATTCTTAAAATCGTCATCACCCTCAGGCGATAGATATTCAAGTTGTCGGGCACGCCCGGTGCACTCTTCGAAACGGATATCCCTGACGATGCCCTTCTTGTCGGTGAAACGTTCTTGTGTCACCAATTGTCTGATGACATCAATAGGCGACATAGGCAGATGAAACACTTCTTCCTTGATGTTGTCTCTTATCTGATGTTCGTAAGTTCGAATGTCATTGAGCAGAGAATTCAATTCTGTAGGGTCAGAAACGTCGCTAAAGTCTAAATCATACACAGTCTGCTTGTAGTTCTTTGGGTTGCAAAGAGTCTTGTCTAAGAGTCGCAGTAGAATAGTGGAGAAGTCTCCTTTGGAGCATTCGCCGGTCATAGTGTCAATACTATCGCGAAGTACGCATTCAAGTGTATCACTCATGCCGATTACTACGCTGCGACCTGACTGAACTTCGCGCACTGCGACTTCTGCAACATCTATCGCTTTCAATGATAGCAACAAGATTTTGTTGACATAAAAAAGCTGTGCGCGTGTGGGGTAGGGACGGAACGTGTTTACCTCAAGCATGGAGGCTTTAGTGAGGAATTCTTTTACCGTGTCAGACAATTTCACCAATTCTCTAAAGTGATACATCACCTTGTCGAATAGAGCGGAATGAATCTCAAGTTTATCGTCAAGATAGGTGTAGGTCGGCTCAGGAAGCTCATCGTTGCAATGCTCACGTCTGAGCATTTGCCCCTCTTTGGCGAGCATTGATGCGACATATTCTTGCATCTGCACACCACCACTGGAAAAGGCTTGTTGCAATGTTTCGCCTGTCGCTAATGAATTAAGTATGGTTTGACGCATGAAGGTGATCAGACATTCCGGGCGTTTTGCGAATGTGGCTGATAGAAACACGCATTGGGTGAGCGGACATGTCTCCAATATCGAATTAATGCCCTGCGTTATGACAGAAATTTTACCGGCTGAAACACTACTGCTTTTATGTGCCTCGTCGAAGATGAAGAGGACACGATGTTTCTCACACAGTGAGGTCAGGAAGTCAAGACGTGTCGTATCTTTTCGTGCATCTTTAAGCTGTGAATATGATAGCATCGCATATTCGAAACGTCCGTCGGGTATATCTCCGGATTGATACATCGTCGCAAGTTCGGCTTTTTTAGGCGACTTATAGACTTCTTCATAGTGCTGAGTGTAAACATCCATCAAGTCTTCATCGTCAGTATCTTCGTCCGGTGTCCATATTTCATCTTTGTGTTGTGCCTCTTCGTCTTCTATCGGTCTGTCAAAATCTACGATTGACGCTCCGAGATTTAATATCAGCGGACGAGCATCTTTGATTCCGAGAGCCTTGCAGTCGCGATACATGTCGCTAAACAAGGTGTACCTATCAGTGAGAAAAATAGGTAAATACCCTGCCAACATACCATATCGGATTAACGCAGCGGCTTGTCGTCCCTTGCCGATACCGGTTTGGTCGCCGATTATTACCGACTGCCCACGAGCCTCGATGTTGTAGATTGCGAATGCCACGCCTTCCACTTGTTCAGTAGCCAAAGCCATCGCAAGTTCTTCGGGCGAAAACTGAAGACGATTGGCTACAAACCCTTCGATGTCATTACCCAATGCCTCCTTGAGTTGAGCATGAGCGTATTTCGTTTCTTCCGCGAGTTGGTCGGGAATTACAGCACCTAACGATTGGATTTCGATATTAGAAGCACCATTATTTCTCATTGTTTCGGTCATAATTACTTGTATATGGGCAAAATTAGGTGTATCATGTATCATTTATTGATACACCTTTGTAAAGTTTTTAACTTGTATCACGATTTGATACATCTTTATGGTTATATTTGCAGAAAATTTTTAGCGGTTCTCTTTAATATGAAGATATTGCATTTATCAGACACTCATGGCATGTATCGAAGGCTCAGGAACCTACCGGAGGCCGATGTTGTGGTGCATTCAGGCGATTTCTGTATGGTAGGGACTGAGTCGGAAGTACTCGATTTTCTGAATTGGTTTTGCGACTTGCCATATCGTCATAAGATTTTCATCTGTGGCAACCATGACGAAGCTCTGTATGGGGCATCGCTTTCCGGACTCGATGAGAATGTCAGCTATCTTTGCAATTCATCTGTCATAATTAATGGAGTGAAATTTTATGGTGTTTCTATGTTTATGAGCGATAGTTTTAGTGGTCGCCAAGAAGATTTTTACAATGAGGTGCCGGCAGATGTCGATGTACTTGTCACGCATGCACCACCACACAAAGTCCTTGACTTCGATGGTGGCTTCCATTACGGGTCGGAAGTGCTTCTGCATCGTGTGACACGCATCGCCCCGCGTGCGCACTTGTTTGGGCATATTCATAGCCAACATGGGACTCTGACACAGGACAATACCATATTCTCTAATGCTGCTATTATGAATGAAAGCTACGATTTATTAAACTCTCCTAATATAATTGAGATATGACACAGACTGAGAAACATATTTGGCTGATTGATACCATTCGTCGCGCGGGTCGCATCTCGCTCGAAGATATTTCTGCAAAGTGGCAAGATTGTGAGGAGTTGAGTGGAGGAAGACCGTTATTGCGATGCAAGTTCAATCGTTGGCACACTGCGATTCTGATGCAATTTGGTGTAAATATCGAGTGCGAAAAGAGAGGCGGTTATCGCTATTATATCGACAATCCTGAAGCAATAGATGAAGACCAATTGAAGAGTTGTATAATCGACTCGTTTGCAGTCAGCAATCTGCTTGCTGAGCATAAAGGAATGAACCATCGTATCATGGTCGATGAAATCCCTTCCGGGAGAAATTATTTGGCTCCTTTGCTTTCGACTATGAAGGAATATCAAGTTGTCAATCTCACATATCAAGGGTTTGGTCGTGATGCTCACACATTCGAAATCGAACCTTACGGCCTACGACTGCATCAAAACAGATGGTATATTCTTGGCAAGGGGAGCAATGGAAACATGTGGCTCTATGCTCTTGATCGAGTAAAAGGAGTAGAGCCGACGGACCGAAAATTCACCATGCCGAAAGATTTTCAAGTCGAAGATTTCTTCGCTAAAATGTATGGCGTGGTATTGTCCGGAGAAAATGATGCTTGCCGGATAGTGATTCGCGCCTATGGCGGTCATGCTCACTATCTTCGTTCCTTGCCATTGCATCACTCGCAGCGAGAAATATTGACGGGAGAGGAATACACTGACTTCGAATACTTCCTTGCTTCCACCTACGACTTTCTTATGGCATTGCTCGGAATGGGAACTATGGTAGAAATCCTAAAGCCCACCGAATTCCGCGACGAATTCACTACATGGGTTTGCAACCTCTCCCAAATGTATAATATTAATAACCCCAAATAACAAAATACAATGATGACAGAAACAAAAAATCTGAGAGACCAAATCCGAGATTGGGCTGAAAAGTCAATTGAAACATATAAAAGTGTTTTAGTAAAAACTAATTCCAAGCATGATTTTATTGCAAGTCAAAGCCAATTACATAAAGTTACTGAAAGTCCAGAGATTATTATTATTATTGGTAAAAATCCAGGGCATGATGCAGAATTTACAGATAATAAAGAATTTTTGGATAGATTTTTAAAAGGTAACGATACGTGGGATGGGCGAAACAATAAAAGAAAAATTGATGGTCGATGGCAATATTGGCAAAATATTAAAACCTATCTATTGCCAACATTCACAAAAGATTTACTTGAAGATGACAACAAGCGTATATTAACAAATGCGACTTTCTTTTGTTCTTCAAGTCCAGCTAAATTGCCGCCATGTGCGTATAAGGAAACAATCGAATGTACACTGAACCTTGTAGATGTTTTAAAGCCATCAAAAAATGTGGTAATCTGTATGGGTGCATCAGATTACTTCAGATTATTTAAAGATAAATTCGGTTTCACGGAGTATCATGATGAATATTCTTCAGAAGGATTATTTTATGGCATTAGGAATGGCGTGAAATATATTGGAATGCCCCATCCATCAGGATGGCATTCTAAATTGGAGAACTTATTAATTAAAAAATTCGTTGAATTTTCCTTTAAATTAAATTCTTTTGAAGAAGTTAAATCAGGTTTAGAGCCTTATCTTAAATCATTTTTTGTATTTGAGAAAGGAAAGAAGGAAATTTATGATATTGTAGTGGAGAGGATTAGCAAACAGTTTTCAGGAAATCAAGATGCTAAATCAAACTCAAAACCTAATTCAAGTGTAAAATTTGTATTTGAGAATTTTGAATTGTGTATTATCTTAAATGATTATGATAAACGATTGATAGGATTGAGACATGGACCATTTTGGGATAAAAATTATGTGTCACCATTAGTCGAAAATCATATTGAATTGGCAAAATACATTTCTGATAAGGGATATAAGTCAAATAAATGGTGGACAGCCTACAAACATTTTGAAGATTATTTAGGAGATTCTACATCGGAGATTGCTGATAATATTGTTAGAGATTTGGACGTAATGATTAAATTGTTGTAAAATAGTATTCGTGTATTGATTTTTGAGACAGGTGAGGTGTAAATTTGTGGGTGATTAAAAACTTATTAAAACTTGCAAATTATGACACTTTGGAAAATTACAGCCAAGGGCAATTGGGGCAAGGGTAAAGAGCTTGTCAAAGGTATGTTTATCGAAATCTCCACCACCTCTCCGACTTCACCGCTTTGTCAGGCGAAGTATAAGGAAACGATAGCCAATGCATTCAACATGAAGTATTCTACCAAATTTGAAAAGACCAGAATGAACAGCTCTTATCTGACCGCCGAGAAAATAGGTTAGCAGAATACAAAGAACTTAAACACAAAGTTGTGTCGCAAAACGATGCAACTTTGTACTTTCATAATCTTAAAACTTATCGAAATAATAATGTGCAAGGAGGAAACATTTCCTGTCGAGGAGGTATGGGGCACTTATCATGCGATTGCTCGGATGATTTTGCCGCGATTAAAAGCATTCAAATTGCTGGATAAGCATGGACTGCCAGTAGATTTTGATGACATGGAGAGATGGGATAACGCAATTCAGAAGATGATTGATGCGTTTGAATTGCTGTCGCTCAACCATTCGGCTTTTACGACGGAAGAAAATCGTACAACCGAGCAAGGGCTTGACCTATTCCGTAAATATTTCCGCAACTTATGGGATTGATATTTCCCAATCTTCATTTGCACAAACTTCGTTTTGCTACGAAATTATCGGACTCACAACGACTCCGCTGTCTGTTTCTTCAAAATAATAAGTCTCATGCTCATTAAAGTTGAGCCAAATTTGAGCGACAAGTTTTCGATTTAATTCGTCCCAATAAAAATTCACGCCCCAAATTTGAAAAAGTTCGTGATACTTATTGTAAAACTCTTTTAACGACGAACAACTATTTGTAAGTCCGCTAAAATATGCGTGGCGTTTAAGCATCACGGCATGGCGAGATTTTCGCTCGTCTTTGGCAAGTTCCGTAAACGAATACTTTTCTGATAATTGTTTTGCGAGTTCTGCTCGGGAGAGTTTGTCGTTATTCATCTTTTCAACTTGTATTATTTTTTGCAAAATTATGGTGGAGATGTATCGATAAACGATACACCCGTGCTCTAATTTTGCGATGAAGATTCTAAAAGCTACACATTATGATAGTAAAAGAATTATTTACATCGGTTACATTTGAGGAGATCGCTGCGGCATTACGCCGTACGCACCACAGCGACAGCTCTATCCGCAAAATGGCTTCTTACAAAGAGGCTTACGATGAAATTTGCCACACCGAATTTAAGGGGGATGGTGGCAATGTGATCTTTGATCTAACCGAATCTACTGATTTTTCAGATGTGCCCATGCTTGCCAACAACGTTGAAGGCGACTACTGGGAGAATACCGTAGGCAAAACTGTGGTATTCCCTGACAGCAATCCGTTCACCAAAGCTGAATTGGCAGGATCAATCCTTTGGGGAATGACGTTCTACGGCTTTTCGCAACTGAAGAAATGGAACCCCAGAGAAGTACCATTCGGCAAATATGGAGAAATGACTCATCGACTCCAATGTAAGCTATATTTGCCATATCTTCGCGATAAGAAACAAATAACCCAACTTAAACGTAGAGATGCCGACTATCAAGTGGCCTTTACCTTCGAAAATTGGGCTAAAATATGGCACGGCATGAAACATCAAAATCGTAGCAAACGGATGAGATTTCATCGCATTGAAAATCGCATCGAGCAGCTTGAGCGATTGGCTCATCGCGACGAATTGCTCGCCCATCTGTCCGAAATGATTGGAGCAGAGGTAGACGATTTACGACCTCAGATAATGAACGCAGCGAAGATGCAAGTGATAATTCGCGAATCGTGATCATACGGCGAAGCTGCCCGCTTGGATTACCTCGCAGAGCTTATCACACGCTATAATGGCTTACATTGCGAAGAATGCGAGAATTACAGCGATATGACAGTCGTTGTGACCACATCGCCTCAAAATCCCACAACAGAGCATGAAAAGCAAGCCCTCGCCCAACTTTTCAGCGCCCAAGCCGTCACTCAGGGGATGAGCTTAAAATTCATTTATGGGACCGAGTCATCGCTTCCTGATTCCGAAATGAATCTGCGCATAATCCTCACTTCACCACAAGAGAAGAAACATTGCCCAAAGAGATGAGTTGCAAAGAGAGCCAAGTGATAGACGGCATTGGGATAATTCCTGTAGATGAGATTAGTGTGCCCCCTTATGAATTTGCATATTGCGACGAGCTGAATAGCATCGTCATTCCGGAGGGAATTAGTGTAATAGGAGAGTCAGCATTTGAGGGCTGTGTAAACCTACGAAATCTCCAAATGTCAGACACGATGCTTTGGATAGGAGATGAAGCATTTAGTGGGTGCGAAAGTTTGGCTCACATAGAGTTTCCTCGAGAGTTGCACACCATTGGTTGGTATGCTTTCTCAGATTGTATCAACATAGAGGATATCGAGTTTCCTGATGGGCTTGCCATTATTGGCAATTTTGCGTTTAGTGGTTGTCATAAACTAAGGAGCGTAATAATACCCGTGGGAGTGCGAGAAGTGGGTGATGATGCTTTTGCCGGATGCGAAATCCTAAAAGAAGTCGTATTTAAGGGCAGCAATACAATTGTGGGAGTAAGCGCTTTTGAGTATTGTGATGCGTTGGACAAGATTATCGTACCTTGTGGCAGCAAGTCTTTTTATATGGATTGCCTGTCCGATGATCTGCACCCCAAAATCATTGAGCTTTTGAGATAAGAGCTGTTATTATATACATAATTACTATACTATTATATATAAGCAGTGTTGAGTGTTGATGAAAAACAATGATACCAATAGGACTTGGATCATATTTTGCCAATAAATGTTATTTCTGATATGTTTCCGTTGTCGGATATTGCAAACGATTTAGTAGTAATATTAATTGTCTTTCGAAATAAAAAATAATATAATCCAAGAAAGAACGTGCAAGAGATATTTTTGTAGTTTGAGAAAGGATAATATTATGCCTTAAATTAGATGTTTTTTTATATAAAAACGTACGATTTTAGAAATTGTCAAAAAAAGATGAAAAAATTTAATTTTTATTTCGTTGAAAATCAGAAGAATAGGTAAAACTTTGAAAAAAAGAGATAAAAATATTTGTAAAAAATTTGTGTAATTAAAAAAGTGGTTGTAACTTTGCACTCGCAAAACGGAAACGGGGTGTCGATAGCGACACGAAAGCGGAAAGAGTTTTGTAAAT
>SUXG01000002.1 GCA_015061085.1 Bacteroidales bacterium | reverse complement strand
CAATTACATTGTATCCAAAGCTCAGATTATAGGCTCTTATACACTAGAAGAATATAATCTTGCTGTTGAATGTCAACGGCAAATTGAAGAGTGCTATCAGCAGATAGCCAAGCACGGAACAATGACCGTCATAGATAGTATATCTTTGCTAATTGATGCCTTTAACAATCTTAACAGAAGGTAAGAATAGGGATTCCGAACTGCAGTGGAGCAAAATTTTAATGCATCCGCTTGTATTTCAAAATAAAGCACTACCTTTGCATTAAAGTAGGAACTCGACTCTGCGAGACACTGCAAAATGGTGCAGAATTTAGGTGGAGCAATAGCGGGAGATTACGTTAGTTGCGATTCTTTAACGCAAAGATATAGAGCCATTTAGAAATGAAACTCGTTTTCTGGTGGCACCACACAAAAACCGCTAATCGCTTTACGAAGCTTTAGCGGTTTTCTCATTTTTATTCCCCACCCATCTCCTCCAATATACATTGAACACAACTCATCAAGTTCGACTGATTGGAACGCAACTCTATTAGAATCATCTGATATGATAGATCATTCTGTCAAAACAGAATTGGGAACAAAGGCAGCTCGTCTCCAACTCTGCATAAATTTAGCATTGCTTGTCTGCTTTTATGCTTTTAAACACTTAATTGGGGGATTAGATATCTCTTCTGCTCCTCACAATCTATTATTCAACTATGAGTAAACTTACATCTTGGATAATTAGAGCACCCCAAGAAAGAGCCGTATCTTCCTTTTCGCTCCACAAGATTACCACCACACTTCGGACATTTGCCATTAGCAATACTCATTTGTCTGTTTTGTTGAACAGAACGAATATTGTGAATATGATTTTCTCTACTCCCCTCGGTCGTAATATTTGCAATAGATATTTTACTCACAATCTTTTGAATATCCTCTTGGGATATACAGGGTGTTCTATATGATTTGATAGTAGAACATAAATTACTCCAATTTACAACAATGTGATTCGGAGTTGTTATCTTCAAGTCTGCACTATCTGAAAACGCCACAATAGGGATAATTGTGAACTCCCCCACATCTTTTAAAATATCTCTAACAGCTCTAAAATGCGCTAAATTTTGACGAATGGGATTTCTAAATTTGTGCTGTTCACTTGACCAAACCCAAAATCTTTTTTTACCAAGCAGACTTTGTTTCCACTCTTCTGATTTCTCATGTCCGAAAATCCAACCTTTATAGTTCTTCGTCTCAATAACAAAGATTCCGTATGGTGATACAACTATATGATCTATTTGTGTTGTTCCATAATGAGTTGGCAATAATATATCATTAAGTGTGATATACTCTTTCGAGAGCCAATCGAGCTTTATAGCCACACGCTTTTCTCCGTACTTACCTATGTTTTGGGGCGAGGAGAACCATATCTTCGAACAAATAAACAGAACAAATACACCGACAATTATAATTAAACTCATTATAATATGTTTTTATTTTACAAATTTAGATATAATCTGCGAGTTTTTACACCCTATCTGGTATAATTTTATTGCTTTACCATGTGTATTATACCTTTTAGGGTATAATCTATTGTTTTGATACACACTTTGCACCCTATCGGGTATAATAAAGCTTGCTGCACTTTATGGACGACCATTTGATCAATAGACACAACCTCCCATTCAGACATAACTATCCACTTTCAGATGGATACTCATTGACGAAGTCAGTAAAAAAATGTGTCGAGCCTTGAATGCCCGACACATTTTACAATCTAATGTATTATGAAACAATTATTTAACTCTTACTTTTAATGTCTGAGAGCCTATCACGACTATATACACACCCGGTTCAGTGTAGATAGTTTCATTGTTTGCTTCTGCATTGAAGATGATCTTACCATCAGAAGAAATTACTTTAGCAATCATTCCGTTTGCATTCAAAATACGGATATTGCCTTGACCGGCAGCAACTCTTACATCGTTAGTATTAAATGCTCCGACTGAGCCATTACCAACCATCACAACATTTGAGTATACTGATTCACCCTTGTCATAAACTACAGTAACCTTGTATTCATAACTTTTTAATGGGTCAATAGTATCATCCAAGAAGTAGTTTTCAACGATTGGTTCGCTTGTAATCTTAACACCGTCGCGATAAACATTATAACCAACGAGACCAAGTTCTTCCTCTTCTTCAGCAGCAGATGTGTATGAAATATCATCAACAAATAGAGCATATGAGTCATGAGAATCATGTACTATCGCAAAATATTTAGCTCCTTGAGGTAAGTCAACACTAATTTCTGTCCATGTTAATGGAGCTTTTTTGATTGGTGTGTCTATCTTTATGAAGTTTTCTTTCGCCATTCCAGTTGTTGAATAATATACAGAGAAGTTTTCGAGACCATAAGTGTCTGTCGGACTCTTAACCATAAATGTAATTGTTTGAGCATTTCCCGGAAGAAGTGGAGAGATCAACCAGTGATCAGTCACAGGGACAGTTGGGTCTTGTGCGCTTAAAGGGCCAACACACCATGAAACAATCATTTGGTCATCAGAGTATGGATCCCAATATTCTGCACTTAATCCGATTTCGCTTGGGTTGAAAATTTGGAATGCAGTAGGTTCGTTGATGTGAGGATATGATACATTGCTAATACCGTATGTCATTGTTCCATTTCCATCATAAAGAGTCCATTTGCCTATGTTTTCGATGATGAATGATTCATATTCTTCAAAATCTTCAGTTACATTGATTCCGTTTGCAGCTGATGTTGGTTCCGGTTCACTCCAAGTTAATTCGACACCTTGTTCTACAATCTTTGCCGATAGGTCATCGACTGCAGGGTAATCAGGCTTTCTCACGAACGTAAATTGGTCAACAGAACGGTTGTTGCTCAAATCTAAGTCCTTTTCGTAGTTAAGCACTGCATGAAGTTTTGTTGCTTCAGGGGTGTCAATTGTCGGATTGTAATTAATCTTTGCAACATACTTTTCGTCAATGTCTAAATCTTCACCTTCTGTTGAGCTTACCAATACGTCATCGCTGTAAATATCAATTGTATATCCTGTCGCTAAGTTGCCACCTATGTTTTCGATTTCTACTTTTAAGAAATTTTCTTTTCCGACTTGTACTCTTACCGGCACTTCAAATCCAGTGATGCGAATATCATGTTCGATTACATTGCGGATTTGAATATTATCGCAGTGGATATAATGAGAGTTAGGGTCATTAGATACTCCGCGTAATGCTACTCGAATGGTTTCTACATCTTTGTATGCCTCAAGTGATACGGATCTTTTGTACCAACCAGTGCTTTGTGGATGTTGATTAAAATCATTTCTATCAATTTCTTCAAAAGGTCCACCATTTGTAGATACTTCGACTATGAGCATATCGTCTTGACAACCTTCAAGGAAATAATAATAGAATTCAAGTGTTGGGTGCTCTACACCACCAAGTGTAAGTTTTGGAGACATGAAACGAGCATCCATGCCCGGACTATTTGCAATAAATGAGCATAAACCACCGTCGTTGTCTTGTGGTGCTACTGATGGATAATAACCTACTGAAGATGTATACCAATTAGCATATACTCCACCTTGAATGCTTTCTACGAGCCAAGGGTAGTATGTAGCATTACCATTAGAAAATGATTCTTTAAATGGGAGTGTATATGGGTCACCGATTACAAGTCTTCCTGTTGATGCAGGTAAGCTTGTACCGCTTGGTGATACTGCATATACATAGTATGTAATCAAATCTTGAGTATTGCTTAACTTTGGTGTGTCTGTATAACTACAATCAGTCAAACCTTCAGCGATAAGGACACCATTAGGAGTTTTAATTGTATAAGTGATAGCTTCTTTATTAATATAACCACCATTTACTCCACCGGTTGGAGCTTCCCATGTGATTGTCACTGAATTTCCGGATGTCTTTACACCAATATTATTAGGCGAATTAGGCACGTCATAGCCAACAAATACACTTGTAGATGATTCAAATCCTTTGCCGGATGCATTGAATGGTATCACTTTATATGATGTGTGTCCTGCAGCAGTTTCTGCATCAGTATATGTGCATGATTGACCGATAGTAGGTGTCAATGTAGTCACAAATATATCATTGCGATATAGTTCTACTCCACTGAGTTCTGTCAGATTTCCACCATCAAGATTTTTACTTGGTGCTGTAAATGTGATTGTTGTTTTTAGTTCACCGTTTTTATCTGCTTCTGCTTTCAAGTCTGTGATTGATGCAGGTGAATTTGTCGATGGGCCCTTTTCTATGCTGATATTATCTACACCAAGGAAGTATTTGTCAGGGTCACTAATACCATGAATACCGAAATAATACACACCATCGGCAGGAACAGTAAGCTGAACACGGAATTTATCACCAAACTCTTCTTTTGTGATATCTGTTGGAGCAACAAGTTCGTTAACCATTGATTCCGGATCAGGAGCTATGCCAAAATGAGCACTTAAACGTTCAACATGAGCTGCGTATTGAGTCTGTGCTTCAAATGCAAATTCATATAGATAACCTTTTTCTAACTTTATACCCGGAGTAATCAACCAGTCGTCCATCGGAGTAGTATATCCTAATGAGTATTTGCAACGCACATAACTAATTTTAGAAATCCAGTTTGACCCCTCATACCATTCCCATGTCTGATCATCGTTATTAGCATTTAATATGGTAAATGTGTCAAGAGCATCTTTTGAGTCAAATGTTTCTTTATAAGGAACTGATGCCATACCGAGAGCTACGCTGTTAGATGTCGCTGTTGCCCCTTTATATGAACCTCCATATGCTATTACATCATAGTAATATTTAACGATGCCCCCTGTGTCTTTTAATGTTTGATTAAATGAATTGCCTGTATAGTTCTCTGCAACAACAATTTCTCCCGGATAACGAATAATTGTGTAATTAATGTCACCATCTAAAGCACCATTATTTTGAGTCCCGTTAGGAGCGTCCCATGTTAAGTTTAGATCAAAGTCTCCTGTGCCTTTACGCAATCTTACATTCTCTGGTGCATTTGGCACGTCAACACCAATCCAATGTTTGATGCTCTTTTCGACACCTTTTCCTACACTGTTTGACGCATATACTTTAAATTCAAAATAATTTGGAGTTCCTTTAAGTTGAATATCATCAACAACAACATTATCACCGACGAAAGCCTTGCCTGTTGTGTATATCTCATCGTTAATAACTAAAGTATAGTCTAATAGTCCTTCTAATTGAGATCCTGCATAAGTCACGTTTGGTAATGTAAATGACACGGATCCAGTTGTAGAAACGCCATCAAAGTTAGCTTCAAGGTCGCTTACTTCGTCAGGAGCTCCATCGGCAGCTAATGGGTTAAATATTATTGCACCGACTACTTCTTCAGCGTTTTCAAGTTGGCAAATCTCAGTGATTTCTGCATTAGTCAGATTTACTTCGTATAGATGAGATGTGTTATCTTCAGGGTAAGCAAACCAATAGAATTTACCACTGCGTGGGTCAATCACACCACTACCAAGGTAATATGGAGTAACCCCGGTATCGCCTATTTTTGTCAGTTCGCCGGTTGCTTTTTCTACACTATAGAGTATCCCACTATTTCCGATAGCATATATCTCGCCTTGCGCGTTTGCAGCAACAGCCTTTAATGGTTCTGCTATTGGCGCTATTATTGTACGTTTTGCTGTATTTTCATCAAACGTACCCCAAACACATTGAGTCATATCATCTGTAAAGAAACATCCATATACGTTGCCTGTGGTTGGGTCATATGTCATGTCATTTGATACATGTTCGATAGTAGTATTAATCATACTTACTTCTTCCCATGTATTGATGTCATATTGACGTAAACGTGTATATTCGAATTCTCCAATATAGAAGTAATATAGTACATAATATCTGTCACCAATAAGAAAGGCTCCACCATTAGCACACATATTTTTATCTAATGCTATTTCGGTCATTCCTTTTTCTGATGATGGCATAATAGAATAAACTCCATATTTAATGGCATCTAATCCCCATTCATCTGTTCCCCAGTTATTAGCGGCAATTACTGTACCATAAATTTTAGTATCACCCACGACTCTTGCTTGTGGAATCAATTTTGAATATTGTGTCGGATTGATGTCTTGATTAATATTGGGGAACATCTTTCCTCCACGAGTTGATTGTCGCATCTTTTGCTCTTCGAACAAATTTGTTTTTCCCGCTTTAGCTTGATCTCGAGCAGCAGATGTTGCTAAACTGCTTCTCTGAGGCTTTTCGCCGGCATTCGCATAAAGCGAAGGTATTGATAACGTCGTTGCTAACGTTATCAATCCGATAGCTAATGTGAATAATAATTTTTTCATAAATTCAAATGTTTAGTTGTTTATTTTTATTTGTTTTATTTTTATCTGATTATCTTAGTTCTATCATCGCCAATACTAATTATGTAAACACCCTTTGCAGGTAATGAGACATAAGCGTTACCCGTAGAGATGTCAAATTTGCCTATTAACATTCCATTTATGTTATAAACAAAGCCCTCCTTATAGCCTAATGGCGCTTGAATTTGAAGCATGCCATTTATCTCTTTTACAATTATTTGATTATTGATTTTGATTTTACCAACTGTGTTATTATCTGTTGTTTTGACTAATATTTCATTTGATAAAGATGATTTGATATTTTCTTTCGTTGCGTATATTGTGTAATAATAAAAAGTATTACTACTTAGATTCGTTACTTCCGCTGAAAGTGAAGTATCAACTGCCAAATCTTGATATCCATCAACATATTGAGGAATTACGCTTCCTCCGTGGTTGATAATTATATCATCAACTGCAAGTGAGCCACTATTGACTTTTATGAATTCAATCTTTATGGCGTGACATTCATTTTGAAATTTTGAGAAAACTTCTCCATCAAGGGCCTCATAGACAGATCCACCTTCTTGGTTTGATATTTGAATTCTATCAAATTCGATCCATTCGTTGTTAACGTATACATAAATTGCTATTTCGTTACCTTCTGATTTGCCTACGCCTCTATGCCAAAATTTAAACGATCTGATGTCGGAATCAAGTTTTGCAGTTTCAATGTACGTTCTATCATTTGACATTCTAAGCGAAGGTATTGCATTGCCGGAATATGACTCTGAAGCATAAGAAGCAGAAGTGTTTGTTGAGAATCCTTCCGGTAAGGATTTGACTCCATCTGTAAAGTCAACTATTGTTGTCTCTGCTTCTCCTCGTTGTTTGCAATATACATTCATAAAGTATCTTTCAGAACCTTCCAATTCCGTCCAGTTTGCTGTAAACGATGTGTCTGTTATATTTGTTGCATCTAAAGCAAATGGTGCTTTCATGTCGAATGTAGCTTCAGATGTAGTTACACTAAATTCTTGTGTTGGTTCACTTTCTTGAAATTTATTGTAAGATGTAATTTGGAAATAATATGTTGTAGATGGATTTAAGTCAGAAATTGTGAAAGATGTTATGTTTCCAACATCTTTCTTTTCATAGCCTTCTACATATACGATTTCTGTATCATTATTTTTTGTGTATAATGATATGTTGTATCCATCTGCTACATCAATAGAGTCCCATTCTATCTTGAATGAAACAGGTGTTATGTCTGAGATTATGACATTATCAATCTTTGTTAGAGGAATGCCACCTGAGATTTGGAAATATATAACACCATCAATTTCACGAATTTCGGTAATAGGTTTGTTCATATATTCATAATCCCACGAGATGCTTGATGGGCGCGTTTCGTCAGTGAATGTTGTGATATTTGCAGCACCGGGGAATGTATCGCCGTCGCGAGATTCTTCTGTTTGAATATTATCAGCTTCTTCAATGTCAATATATTGATGGGAAGGATTGTCGTTTGGTTGATTATAGTACCAAACATTTTCATCATAGTCGATATGCCAAATCAACATTCCGTGTCCCGGGATATACTTGTCCCAGCCCTCTTGTTGACGATTTTCTAATAGAAAATATTCATTTGCGTTGCTTGTACGCATTATGTATCCATGATTGTTGTCAATGCTTTTAAGAGAGTGTTGAGCAGGTGTACCGATTTCTTCAGGTATTACCCAGCCTAATTCATATCGTTGATATAACGTGTAGGAAGCAGGTGTTCTGGCTTCGTTGTTATAGCAACCATAACATAGTGTCGAATAGTTACCGGGCACAAATGATGATGTGTAGCTTGTAGAATATTCGTCCGGCAATCCAAGTACGTGAGAGAACTCATGACAAAAAGTACCGATTCCCTCAATCTCGTTTAAATAAATTTCGTTTGAACAAGCATAGTGATTTAGAAGAAGTCCGTCAAACATGAAACGTTTGCCAAGGACATCATAGATATCCCATGAATGTGGCCAAACAGTAGAACTGCTACCACCGCTTGCTTCGCCTTCTCCGGCATAGAATACATAGACATTGTCAATTTCTCCATCATTGTCATTGTCATATAATGAGAAGTCAACATCTGCATCGACTAATTGACATGCTTCAATAATCATTTCTTCAGGAAGTGCATCTCCGTATGCTGTATTTCCTCCATAGTAGGCTACTTCATGCGCTAAAGTGACAGGTCCATACACATCAAATGTCGGGTTGAATTGTCCTGATGATACATGTTCAAAATACTCTTTTGCGCTACCAGTCGCTCCATTACGATTGTATCCCTCTTGATTCATCATGTTGTAGAATGATTCTTGAGGATTTTTGATGGTGAATTTGGTATCGGTGTATTCAACAAGTATTACTAACGCATGTTGTTCGCCTATTGTTGGGTAAGATGATCTTTTTGGTGTTGGAACATGTTTTTTTGATTGTTGACGATTGGCTGTTTTATTTAGGCTTGCAATCATCATATCTTTATCTAACGTCGCAATGAATTTTAATTCTTCATCTGTCCTTTGACCGATTTCAGATACTCTAACTTGAGATGTTTTAATGGTGTTGTCGGTCATTAATTCTGCGTAATAGTAAAAACCATCTGCAGACTCAAATACAGGAATACCATCGACACTGAAATACTGATGATGCGATTCATCACCTCTTAGATTAAGAGAAATAACTGACCCATCAGGTAAAGTTTTGCTAATGATTCCCGGTCTTGCAGGAACGCCATATGTAAGGGTTACGCTTGATAAAGTTACGATAGTTAGAATCAGATGTTTAAATTTGTTCATAGTTATAGAAGTTATAATTTTCGCAAAATTAAAAATTTTTAGATATTTTCTAAAATGAAATATGTTAAATTTATATGGCCTTAATATCTTATGTGATATATATCACATATATTTATAAATGGAAATATATATTATATAAAAAAGTATTCTAACTGTATAAAACCCACGACACAAACTCATATTTATTACATTAACAAGGTTGTCCTGAGTGAAATAATAGTGACATCTAATCTTTATCTTGCTGCTTTGAGAGATAAATAGATTCTGCAACATCCCAATCCAATGGAGTGTCTAAATCGACTGAGCGTGATGCGGGCATTTCCGACATTCTGCGTCTTTTGAATTCTCCTAATCTTTGATTAAGAAGGCTTTGTGTATTTATAACATAAACAGCCCCATTATATTCCCATACTTTGGGCACATCTTGACGACGTGTGTATAATCCTTCACCTTTTGAAATTTTGAGAAAACCATTCTCGTCTATTTCATAGGCATTGTAATAAGGATTGGTAGATGCTTCTTTCACACTGACTACCATGTCTATGTCATCGGTGTACAAGTTAAGGCAAGATATGACATCATCAAATGTGCGTAGAGGTGATGTCGGCTGTAGGAGTACAATTCGTTTATAGTGGCAGCCAATATCGGAATAATACTTGAGGGCATGAAGTAATACTTCATAGGTGCCTGATGTGTCAGATGCCAATTCTTTTGGGCGAACAAATGGCACTTTCAAGCCATATTGTTCGGCTACTCGGATTATCTCTTCCGAATCGGTAGTCAAACAGATGTCTTTATCATCTACAAATTGTCGGGCACAATCAATTGAATGACAGATTAACGGTTTGCCGGCAAAATCTCTAATATTTTTGCCCGGTATTCCTTTGCTGCCTCCACGAGCAGGTATAACAAACAATGTAGATTCTATCTTTGCTTGTTTGACAATCGTTTTAGATGGCAATGTGCTGTTAAAACCTCGATGAGCGTCTGATTGGAATTGTATATTGTGAAATTTTTTAATTTTATTTTCATCATAATGAAATGAAGTAATAGCATCAACCATCTTTTGAATTGTATCCGGTTGCTCGTATGGATTGCTTGACTTCTTTGCTTTAGACAAAAAGTATTCAGAGCTAATCACAGCTAAGCCATTGGCTATCGCTTCCACCGAAGAATCACAATGATAAACACTTTCGCCGGCAGTCCGGCCTTGTTGACGTATACCGATGTCAAGAGTCGGTATTCCGGCAGATGGGACTTCCGTCAATCCACTTGAAGAATTTCCAACCACCGCCGTAACATATTTCAACGCTGATAAATATCTTATTCTTCCCAACGACGGAACCACACACACTCTATTAGGTTGTGAATCACGAAACTCATTAATTCTCGAGATCAGAATTTCATTATCCGTATCATTATTAGGATGTGTGAATAGTATCTTATAATCCGGAAAGCGATTTAGCGCATCAATTAAATTTTCAAGCTGTTGCAATGGCGACAATCGGTCGAGCGTCGCAGGATGGAGTGTAACCAAGAAGGATTTTTCTGCCAAGCTGAAATCAATTGATTTTTCAAGTTCTTCTTTTGACATAAGAGTTAACGATTTCAAATTATAAACTCCAATAGCGCCTGTATTAATCACTCTGTCAGGCGACTCTCCTAATTGTATAACTCTTTGTCTATACTCTTCTGTCTCAACAAGGTGCAATGTAGATAATTTGGTGATTGCATGACGGAAAGAATCATCGAATGCTCCTTCTGAAATGGCACCCCCGGCAATATGAACAATCGGGATACGTTCTAATGTAGCAGCCGATGCAGCAGCCAACATCTCAAATCTATCGCCTAAAATAATTATGCAGTCAGGTGACAATTTTTGTAAAGATTCAGAAAATCCGATTATCGTTTGTGACATTATCTCAGCCGGACCACCTGCTGTCTTTACTGATGCAGCAATCGTAAATCCATCATTCTCAATTTCTTGCCATGTATAGCCATATTCTTCTGCATAATGCATATTAGTGGCTATAATTTTTATTCCTACACCATTTCGCTCGGATAATGCTTTTGCTATTGGAGATAGTAATCCCCAATCTGCACGAGTGCTTGTGGCTATGGCTATTTTCATCTGTTTGCGATCCATTGCATTTAGGAAACTAAATTTCTATCAGTTGATCGTATTTAAAATCTTTTATTGCAACCATGCCAATAACGTCATCCCACTTCATTGGCGAAACTCCATTACCGGGTCGTTTAATTGTGATATTATCTTCCGTTAAAATTTCTCCCTTTGCAATATCTTTAGCAGCAACAATGCTTTTACGAGCAATTGCCATATTTTTACGTTCACTCTGACTCACTGTCTTTTCTCCACTGCCGATAGATTGCTCTATATTGCGAATTGCTTTTACCATAGCGGCAAGTTGATCCGGTTCAAGCGAAGCCTTATGATCCGGTCCCGGAAGATTACAATCAAGCGTAAAATGCTTCTCTATAACAATTGCTCCAAGAGCCACTGCTGCTATAGGCACTTCAATCCCTACTGTATGGTCACTATAGCCTACTCTGAGACCTGTCGCTCTACGAATATCATCCATTGCAGAAAGATTGACATCACAGAAAGGAGTAGGATACTCTGTATTGCAGTGCAACAAGATGATATCCTCCTTGGTCAACTTCGACTCAGTAGGGTATTTCTTGCTTTGACCAGTCAAAATCTCAACAGCGTCAATGATTTCGTCGATGGTTGACATGCCTGTCGATAGAATTACAGGTATTCCGGCTGCTGCTATTTTGCGCAGGTAAGGCAGGTTGGTAATTTCGCCGGATGGCACTTTCATCCAATCTTGTCCTAATTCAGCAAGAAGATCGATTGACACCAAATCAAAAGGAGTGCTCATAAAACCAATACCCTCTGATTCGCACAACGATTTCAATATTGTATAATCCGTCAATGGCAAATGTATAGCTTTACACATGTCTAATTGCGACTGATCAGAATCTGTAGTTTCTTTTTGATATTCTGCTTTTGGAGCAAATGAAGATATGACTAATTCAGGAATTGCTGTTTGAAACTTCACATAATCTGCTCCTGCAGCTTTCGCCGCTTTTACCATTTCTTTAGCTCTTTGAAGCGAACCATTATGATTAACTCCTGCCTCAGCTATGATAATTACTTTTTTATTCATAAAATATTACCTCTTTCTGATATCTTGTCATCAAAGTGTTGTCTTTCCAATCCTCACACTCTCTGATGTCGTTTCCTAAATACTCATTTATTATATAATCAGCAATCGGAGCTCCCGCATGGATAGAACATACCACCCCGCCTCCAAGACGAGGGTTAATCTCCATAAGCAAATACTCATCATTATCAAGATTATGAAGGAATTGCAGAGTTATGGGACCTTCAAATGATATTTTATCCAGCACTTGTCGACTCATCTCAATAAGCGATGTGATTTTACATGTCTTGGTACGTGTGACTTCTCCTCCTGCAATATCAATGCGAAGACGTGGCACAACACACATCGTTTTTCTCTCTTTCGAGACATAACAATCCACAGTATATTCCTCTCTATGAGCAATATATTCTTGAATCAGATACTCCGTAGGATTTTGCAACTGCACCAATTCTTTTGCATCGTTTATCACCTTGATGCCTTTTGAAGCTGAGCCTAAACGAGGTTTGGCGATTGCTGGAAACTTACAATCATCAACGCTGTATGTCGACGGTATTGCAATATCTTTCTCTGCGAAAAGGTTGGCAGCAAGTGCTTTATCAAACATTGCAGTCGCTATATCTTCTTCACTCACCGGAATAAAAACATCCGGCAATAATCTTTTACACTCAGAAGCGACAGCAATAGCACCATCGACAAATGGAAGTATTATATTAACAGCATACCTTTTAACTGTTTCGACTAAATGCTCCACCACATCTGTATCTCGCCATTTTCTCCCGATGATCACTCCGCCTATTGCTGCTATAGGGACACATTCTTCAAGCTCATAGCTCAAAATTTCGACATCATAGCCTAATCTTTTGCCACTATCGATAAGCAATTCGCCCATCGACACGCGACGTGCTCCACCCAACATCAGAACAACTATTTTGCCGTTACCAATCATCTATTATAAATATTTGATTTATATTTCTTTAAATTTTCGGGATTAGTAAACCATTCGATTGTCTGCGTCAACCCGTCTCGGATAGAATATTGAGGGTGCCAATCTGTCAGACGACAAATTTTTTCATTTGAGCCATGAAGCCTGAACACTTCACTCTTAGACGGACGACAACGCTCCGGATCTTTTACCCAATTTACATCTGCCCCCATAATTTCTGCAATAAGATTTAAAGTATCCTGCATTGAGATCTCTGTATCTGTCGCTATATTTATTTCTTCACCTGCAACATTTTCCGCTTTAGCTATTGCCAAGAATCCTCGGCAAGTGTCTTTGACATAATTAAAATCTCGTGTAGGAGTCAAGTCTCCCACTTTTATCTCTTTTGCTCCATTTGCTATTTGCGAGATAATGGTCGGAATGATTGCACGAGCCGATTGACGCGGTCCGTATGTATTGAATGGTCGCACGATAGTCACCGGCAAATCGAATGCATTGTAAAAACTCTTAGCAATCGCATCAGCACCAATTTTTGTGGCTGAATATGGAGATTGTGGTTGACGAGGGTGTTTCTCATCGATAGGCACGTATTGTGCTGTGCCGTAAACCTCAGAGGTAGAGGTAACAAGCAATTTCTCCACACCTAAGTCGCGTGCTGCCTGACACATATTTAGCGTGCCCTTGATGTTTGTATCGACATAACTGTCAGGCGCCACATAGCTATACGGGATCGCTATAAGAGCTGCAAGATGAAATATTGTGTCCATACCTTGCGAAATATAACGACAATAATCTGCATCCCTCACATCCCCACAGACAATCTCCAAGTTAGAATGATTTATATCTTCAAGCCATCCCCAATTATTGAATGAATTGTATTGGCTTAATGCTCTGACATTATATCCTTGTTCGAGGAGTAATTCTGTTAGGTGAGAACCGATAAATCCGTCTGCACCGGTAATTAAAACATTTTTCATATCTTGCTTATTTTTACCATTTTTCTAAATAATAGACTATTTCGTCTGAATCTTTTGTGATATACTTAAGTATCATTTCCGAACCTTTGATCTTTACAATTTCAAGTTCCGATTCTCTCTCTAACTGCAATTCCGAAAAGGGAGGAAATATTTCATCAGGAAATGATAATCTCATCGTGGTGTATGCATCATCGACTGTCCAATTGCCAAACGTTTCATTGTAGCGAGTATTGCTGACAACTCTTATAAAACCGATAGTCGACGATTGGAACGACCAAAACACGTTACATCTATAGTTTGCATCTTCTACGCCGTCGACTGTCATGCGTTGCATCTTCCATTTGCCAAAGAATGGTCCGATGTCACCATTATTATGAGTGCATCCAACACATAGACTTAGAATCAAGACTAACAAACCCGATATGTAAAAATTGCGTAATCTCATTGATTATTTGAATATTAAATCACCTTTATAACTTAAACTCACCAATGCACCAAAATTATTACCAATCATATTTCCGGCATCAAATGCCAACTGACCTTTGATGCTGAGATTTGGAATTTTTGCAAAGTTATAGATGGCTTCAATCATCATCGATGTGTCATGACGTTTCTCTAAAGCCGGGATAAATGGTGTTCCCCACGACTTTCTATACGAAAGAAGAACTCGATACGAAAGATTTGATTTGATAAGCCCGTTCACTCCAAGATGAAAACCTCGAATACGATTATCTCGATAACGCATATAGCCATCTTTGTTGTAGATTGTAGCCGGAATAAATGGTGAGCCTACACTCATACCGTAGTTTGTCCACCCGTTATACATGTAGTTATTGTAATAATCGTCACACCCCTGCGCATGGTTTTCAATATGAGTGCCGGGAAAATCATTCTTATTGAAATGCACAGGACCACTTTGATTTGTAAAATCTATGTACTCGATGACTGCGCCACTTATAATTCCGGGCTTTGGAGCTTTGTATTCAATACCCCAAACACCATCGAAACCATTGAGTTTGCCTATTCCCGAACCATCTTCCCATGGCGATTGCATGTAAGCAGTCAACTCGGTATTATCCTTAAATCGATAACGCATGCGCAAATCCCACGAGCCGATGTGATTGCCCATATAATAAACTTGATCGCCGGCTGTATCGCCCTTACCTCCTTGCGTAGGGAAAAAGATATGGAAGAAATCTGATAACACAACTTTATGATGAATTGGTTCTCCCAACGGTTTGCCGTCCCTGTATTTTTGATATGTCCCACCAAATTGCGCTCCATGTTGCATTCCGGCAATCACTGAAAAAGGCATTTCCGGTTTCGAACGAAAATAGCATCTCGCATAATGATACCACCAATCGGTCGCTATGAAATTGTCGTAATAGTTGTAGTGATTTTCAATCCATTTTTGGTCAAGATTCTTGCCATACGCCAATTCTCCTTGAATTTCAACCCAACCGTTTGTAAAGGGGATATCGACAAAATCAAGAAATCCGGCTCTTACTTGAGGTATCGGATGCGAATTATTGCTCTCAGTCAAATCTCCGCTACCCAACTCCATATTGAAAATGCTTCGATCATTTTCTTTCATACCGATAGTTAAAAACACACTGCGATACTTAATGCTACCCCATAACTGCTGGATCCACGCATAAGGGGGTCGTTCCGCGTGGGTATAGTAGCTGTCGGTGCTGAGGTCGTAGCGACTATAGTCGGTCGATTTCGACCAATTACCTATAACGTCGATGCCAAATCCATACTCGAAACGCTTGTCAGTCTTCAACTCGCGATAAAGCTTGCCGCGCTCCATGATGGTCATAGGTTGAGTGATTACCCCTCCATTGTTGGACATGATGTAATGCGGAGCAAAATCTCCACTGCCGACATTGACAGTCGTCGATGCCTCCCAATCCAATTCATATTCTGCCCTCAGTTGAAAAGTGCAACTCATAAGGGCTATCAATAAAACAAGAAAATATATTTTATATCTATTTTCCATTGTATGTACCAATGTGACGTTGTTTCTTTTCTTCAAATATTTCTGAAATAGCAAAGAAAATTCCACTTTCTTCGACTTCGCCAAATTCATGATTTATAGCTGTTCCGAATATTTTCATTGTCGGAGAAAGACTCATATACGCATTCACCAACGGTGGAATATTATTTCCATGTCGACGTATCTCTTGATTTAAAATTTTATAATCTTCTTTGAAATTTGCGCCACAAAACAGTTTCTGATATGATTCATTATCAAATTCTATCTTTAATGGAGATATAGGCAACACCAACTCCTCATTATCATGAAAATATTTGTGCATAAAAAACAATAATAGATTTCTATCCGTCTCTCCATAATTAGGATACATTGTGACTTTGCCAAACAAATATTTTATCTGAGGATAAACTACCGTCAATGCGCCTAAGCCGTCCCACAAATTGTCTAATGCGTAAAGAGCCTTCGTTCCGGCCTTGGATGATTGATATTCCAACGACACAAACGAGCGACCCAATTCCAATGTATTTGGAAGATAATCCCTAATAAACCTTTCTGAAAATCGAAACATGTGAGATGTCGCTATATTTGGCACACCATTTTCATCAAAACGTATATTTTCGCCCAAAATAAAACGATAGCCACCTATGATTTCTTGTTCTGACGGATTCCATACGATTAATTGCTGACAGGGAGAAGGCATTGTGTCAAATTCATCAATATCACATTCCTTGCCTGTACCACCACCCGCTTCGCGAAATGCAATCTCTCGCAATCTGCCGATTTCACGCATCGTATGAGGTGCGTTATAAGCATCAACGACATATATTTCATTATCGCCTTTATTAGAATGTCGCAATAAGCGATCACAAGTTAATTCACTCATGATCAACGACTTTTCCACAGGCTCTATAATCTCTTTCATCTTCTGTTATGCTTCGTTTTCGATTAGAGCGACAACACCTCGCCTAATCTAACTCATTAATTCCACAAAATTAATAAAAAAAGCACAATTCTCAAAAAAGAAACTAAAAAAGCATTTAGATTTTAGCAACAATAGCTGTAGAGATCAATAGCAATACCCAATTATTTGCGATTATGATTTCTCAGCAATTCTTTAAAATATTCTTCATGCTGATCCACCAATCTTTCCCACGAATAATCTGTCGATATTCGCTGTATATTATTTACAATCAAAGCCTCTTTGTCGGCAAAACATTTTTCATCATCAAGAATACGCGTCACTTCAGCCGGACTATTATAATAGATTGCATTATCTTTCAAAACCGAGCGATTAAAAATATTGTCATTGGCTAGAATAAAACAGCCTGCCGCCATAGCTTCAAGCAATGACGGATTAGTTCCACCTACGCTATGCCCATGAAAATATGCTGACGAAAAATGGCGCAAATCATCAAGCACTTTAAAATTATATATTCCTCCCAAAAATCTTACGCTATCGATATGGCCATACTTCCCAGTTAAATATCTGCCATGAGGGGTAGTTGTATTTCCGATTATAAGCAACGGTTTCTTTCCGTTTTCCTTAGATTTCAGATAACCTTGGATAGCCATCTCTATATTATTCTCAGGTTCTAAGCGTGCTACGAGAATATAATAATTATCTGCCGTCACATCATACTCCGACAATGTATCTGCATTAAAGTCAGTATGAATATCAGCTCCATAAGCAAGAAACTTACTATCTCTTCTATATTTTTCCTTATAATAGTCATGAATTCCCATATTATCGGCTATCAAGTAATGACTATGCTTTACAGCCATTTTTTCCTCCCAAAATATAAATTTCTGAACCAATGGATTGAACTTTGAGCGCTTATACTCCAACCCATCCATATTTGTCACTATTATAGGATTTTTACGTTTCTTGATATTAAACCATATATATGCAGGAATTATGCTTGTATATCCGGCTTCATAAATAATGTCGAAATTTTCATTTTTAAAAGCATCTCGCAACGATGAAAAATCATAAAAAAAACTTCCGACTGAACTTCCCATCCATTTCTCTGGACTATAAATATGCTTAATTTTGACTCCTTTATATGATGACTCCTCATATGGATGAAAATGAGGAGAATAGACTGTCACATCATGTCCACGAGCGACCAAACCTACCGAAATGTATTCGGCAAATTGCTCAAAACCTCCATAGTTGTTGGGTATTCCTCGTGTACTGACAAACGCTATCTTCATTACTTATCTTCTCAATATTTCGTTATAGAAATCTTGCAATTTACCAGAATAATTATCCGGATTGAAGTTTTCCACTGCAAAGTTATGTGTATTTTTGCAGAATTCCAAATATTCTTCCTCGCAAAGATTATTAGCCCTATCAACACACTGCCCTAATTCACTGACACTTCGAGCATTAAAAACATATCCGGTTTTTCCATCCTCGATTATTTCAGGAATACCCCCTATTCTTGAACCAATCACCGGCACCCATGCCGAATAACTTTCAATTATTGTCAACGGATTATTTTCATACCATTCAGATGGAACAATTACAAAATAAGCATTCCGAATTAATTCCTGCAAGTCATTTCCGGTCTTATATCCCAAAAATTCTATATTTAAAGCATTCGATTGAGCCACTATTTGCTTCAATCTTTCCTCTTCAGGACCTGTCCCAACTATTTTCAACTTCAAATCCTTCTTATCCTTAAACACATCAATTAATGTCGTAATACCCTTTTCATTGGATAGCCTGCCAAAATACAAAAAGTATCTTTCACAATCGTTCTGAGCCTTGGAATCATATATATGGTTTGACGTATTATATAAAACAATCGATTTTTTCGATTTGAATTTTGGCTGATATTTTTCATGAATATTTTTTGCAAAATTACTCACATACAATAATCCGTCGGCATATTTCACCGGATTGAAAAACCAATTTCGAAAATATTGCTCCATACACATCATTGCGCTAAACAGATAATTACCTTTAGTGCAATTATGCAAGAAGCAATTATAATATTTTCCACCACCACATCTCTCGCATAGCTCTCCTTTTCCGTTTCTAAATGTGTATGCAGGACAAACAATTCGATAATCATGAATAGTGAATATCACCGGTATGCCATATTTCTTTAATACCGGAAGTATTGACGGCGTAATCTGCCCCCATATAAGATGGATTTGGGCTATATCAGGTCGTTCTGCCTTAATTAAAGCTTCTATTTTTCTCGCCGCCTCAAAATGATAGAAATAATTTATCGCATTATTAATTTGTCGGAATGTACCCTTCCTTGTCGCCTTCGATTCCGGAAAATAAGATTCATAACGGGATGGATAATTCTCTTCCCATTTAAGAGCAAAAGAAACTACTTCAATCCCATCGTCTTGAAGTTTCTCACTGGTATTAAAATACACCGTTTCCGAACCACCCTTACGGTAGTTGAAAACATTGATTTGAAGTACTTTCATTATAACAAAAAAGATCTTTCATTTATAACGAAGTCACTCAAAGTTTTATTGCATCAAATCTTAAACAAAAATTTCCACTAATATCAAACAACGAAACTATTATTCATTACAACTATATTATTGATTCAGCACACATTACATTAGGACAAGATTTATTAAATAATAATCGTGATTATTAATTTTCTTATTCGATATTTTTGACAATATATAATTTTTAATTAAATCTATTCATATTGACATTATTTTAATATAGAGCGAATTTTCATTAACGACTTACTTATCAACTCACGCTCGCCCTGATTCATAGAATATTTCCAGAATAGTGGAATATATACAATGATATAGATTACAATAAGTACAACTAATTCATATAAAGAATCTATTCTTATATAGCCTAATATGGCATACCACACAACACTCATTAATATAGGAATAGCACTCATCTTGCCTATTTCTTTCCAAAACTTACCGATCTCAATATGTTGTCGTTTTTGATAGTATATATTGATTATTAATCCTTGCCCCAACAATAAAGCAACTGACACCGCCATAGCACAACCTATCACACCATATTTCTTTGCTAATATTATTTGTGCAACAAACGCCACAATAGCAATAACAACAAACATTAACGCCCTAAATCTCATTTGATTACGTGCTTGCAATATCGACAGTCCAAGAGTCTGAATCATCGGTATTGTCAATGCTATAAAAAACATTAATGACACATAATACGAATCTTCATACGCAGTTCCCGCCCAATACAAAATAAAGGATTTGCCGAATAAAAAGAATCCCGTTAATATCAATGACATAACGATGTATTGCAACCTGCCAGTACGAATAAATAAGTCTGAAATTGTCTTATGATCATCTCCTTGCGCAACAATAGAGGTCACACGTGGAAGGAACACACTTGAGATTGCGCCTGAAAACATCATATAGATTTGCTGCAACTGAATTGCCACCGCATATATAGAAATCGCCGTAGTGCCGGCCACAGCACCCAATACAAACTGACCCGTACTCCAATATATCTTATCCATAATCATGATCAAAAAAATCCATGAAGAATATATTAGAATTTCTTTCAACAATTTCTTATCAATATTATCAAATCTAACCTTTATTTTGATTTTATATTTACAATAAAATACATTTATCAAAAGCACGAGCAAATTAAATATTGTCTTCACAACGACCAGCGCTAATGCCTTATAACCGTAAGAAAGCAAAACTATTATCCATGCTGTGCTAAGCAATGTCTGAATTATATTTACCACTCTGATAAATATAAAATCTTCATACGCAGTAATTATTGCTCCATAAATACTTAATGGAAAACTTATTGAGAGATTCAATAGCATCAGCAATATCACATCTTTTGTCTTTGCTATTTCTTCAGGCGTAAGTTTATCGCCAAAAAATTCATATACATTAAAATACAATATCAATCCGGCGATAAACGAAATCACGCCTATAATCGTATATAGAATTGTAAACATTCCGAACATTGAATATTGCTTATCTTTATCATTCAATGATCTATACCTGGCAGTATAACGAATAACAGCATTACCAAATCCAAAATCAAGTATTGACAAATATGCTATTACAGATGCAGCTAATGAATATATTCCATATTCACTTTGTCCTAACATTCGAAGCATATATGGGATATACGTCAACCCGATTATTGCATTCAATGCTAATATGACATAGTTTAGTATTGCTCCTGCCTTAAGCTGATTTACTGCCATTATTTAATTATTTGTATTACTAATACCTTCTCTTATAAACGATGATCTTTTTTATTACCAAATCTATATTTATCTCTTTTTAACATTAAGCAAAGTATATATCTGATTTTTCCAAACCAGTAATCATCAAATACAAAACTAATGCATGCCCATGATAAAACGACAAGAAATGAAGTTTATGCTTTAACGGAAGCATTCTCCAATTATAATTCTTATATACAGATTTAAAATATGTGTATCTTGATTGTGACTTTATCCATTGCAACTTCGATTTCAATGGCATAGCCGAAAGACATATATTTTTAAGATACGATCGCAAAAAATCAATTAAAACAGCATTTTTGAGACACATCTCTATTCGCAAATATAATCTTTCTTTTGAATCGAAGCATATTGAGTTTTATGTCATATATGGTTTATACTATTTGGCACTGTTTAATATATTTGAAAGGAAGTCAATCGACTCTGATCGAAAATTTTCTATTCGAGCCTTTATCCCATCTCTATCAAAGCACAACAACGAATTAACATCGGGCATTTTATTACACTCAACAATCTGATTCTCAGCATTTATCTTTATCAAAAGGCTGACCATACGAGAATCCGAATAACCTAAACTCTTGACAATCGAACAAAATGGCACGCCTAAATTTGCAGCAAATGCTGTACCATGAAAAGATGTTGTTATAAGGAAAGATGCATTTGAAATCAGATCAAGAAAATCAATTGGACCACAATTATTTACAATCTTATATCCATACTTGAGTTGACCCATTTTTGCATCCAAAAAGACTACCGGAAGATTTAATTCTTTGCTTATTCTATCTATCATGTCTTTGGCAAAAGGATATGGATTATATGAATAATCAAGAATATATGCCAAAATATAACGACCTTCTACAATCCTTTTATTTCCATTGACACTCTTTAGTTGTTGCCATTCACTCTTAGTAAGCAACATTGTCGGATCACACACACATTTTGCATCAACATCAGCATATTTTTTTACAGTCTTTACATCACTCTCTTCTCTAACACTTACCCGATTAAACAATGATAAATTATCTCGAAAAGTCTTTGCGTAAGACTTAGGCAAATTATTTACCCCTATACTTGACGCATACGATACTCTATAACATGGCCTATCATTTAAAAAGTCCAGCAAAAACGTAATGTCTCCATGACTTGGATTCCAAACTTGATCGCTTCCGACCATATATACATCATAGGAAGGTGGATTCAACAACAAGTCCTCTCTTGAATAAGACACCGATGTCGGGTAATACTCTTTCCAAAAACGATGAAATTTTTTAGGCTTTTGAGCATCACTTAACCCCAATGGAGTCTTTATAATGTTTTTGATTGCTGTTTTCCATCCATAAGTAAATCGTGAAGGAAAATCATAGTCAATTAGTTCCACATCATGGCCAAGATTCTGTATGGCCTTTATAGTGGCATACGTTTGCAATGCAGAGCCATAGTTATAAACTCTTGACATTGTTAACAGACCTATTTTGTTTTTATGTGTTGTCATTTTTTGCGAGTTAAACGTTTGATTCTGCGCTTGATCCTAAATGGGAGTTGCAACATATTGCACAATTTTGCAGTCTTATCTATTGACAAATTAGATCGAACACATCTCATCATTAATGGATAAAACAATGGCAAAGCAGGAGATTTTGCCATCTGTCCGTTTAACACTCCTATAGAATCTTCTTTAACTATCGTGCAATCTTCAAGACTTTTTATCAATGCTTTCCCTTTCGTTGTAAACGCAATCACTGCACTGACTCCGTCATTTTGATCCTTATATTTATCTCCCCACAAATCGCCTAAACGAATATCCGCCGCCGAATTTGTTAGTTTGTATTTACAATCTAAATAACAAGCCTTTCCTAAACAAGTATGATCAAAAAACATTTTAAAGAAACTATCACCTTGACTTGCTGCAGAAAAATAACCCTCTGCAGAAATTGCCCATGAATCCTGCCATCCGTTTTGCTTATCGCGCCATGAAAAGGTCTTATCTTGTTCAGCCTGTGGTAATGACTGCAAATACTTCTGCCAAACTTTTGGAGATGGAACCCCATGACAAAAGAAATCTACAAGCACAAAATTTTCTTCCACCTTGAATTTCCGAATAAATCTGCGTATAGAATCTATCTGGCAAGGCGTACCAACTACAAGATATTTTTCTTTGCGATTAATCAAATCAAAACCAGTCGATGTCTCCGACTGAATATATTTAGATCCTGCACTTTGACTTAATGATTCAATATCTTCAGCTATAAAATGTTCTGCACGCTGTTTTTCTGAATTATATCTGACACAGCATACTTTATAACCTCTTTCAATAAGGTGTTTCCCTATAAGATAGCCAACACCACCGGATGATGACTTGTAACGAATCTCCCTATCATTTGCCCATGCTCCAAAAAATTCATTATCCGATTGATCTTTGCATGATAAAACTTCCGAATCATTAAATGCGCATACATCTAAACAAATACCACAATCCACGCATTTATCATAATTGACAATAGGCTGATAGAATCCGTTTTTATTTTGATTCATATCAATTGCATCATGAGGGCATGCACGACGACATACCCCACAACCATAACAATATGAAAATCGTTCTATATTATTCACGTAACAAAATAAATTTTAAGTAAGGCTTTATTACTCGTTTAAATTTACTCCAAGTGCTACATAATACCGACTTGTAAGGAGATGAAACAATTGACAATATTTCCATGTCTTTTGCACTTAATATATACCCGGATGCCTCTGACAACAAATCTTCAATAAGATTGCGATATGAATTGATATTTACTCCTTTTAACAGACAGCAATCGTAAATTCGTCTGATTTTATATGTAAATAGTTCTTGAGCAACACATACATCGCTACCTTTTGACAAAGAGCGTTCCACATGCTCAAAAACCTTCCACCAAACATCAATCGGCATTACCACACTTTTTGAAATACTATTGTTGCGAAAAATATAATTATAGCATACGACATCATTAGTCACAAACACCTTCTTATCAAGAGACATCGACAATTCAAGCAACATCAAGAAATCTTCATTTTGCACTATTGCTGCATCAATATCCATCGAAATAGATCTGAACAATTCACGATCAATCAATTTTGCTACAGGACCTACTGATGTTTCATTCAACAACAATGCTGCTATGTATTCATCCTTTGTTAGAGCACCATATCGCTTATGACAAAACACCGTCTTTTGCCCATTTGTCGGTATCAAATTTAGTGTTCCAACTATAATTTGATAACTACCATCATCATAAGAAAGCAATTGTTCTATTGTATTTGGCTCAATTGTATCATCACTGTCAACAAACATTACCCAACGACCTATCGCTCTTCTTATGCCGTCCTTCCTTGCTTCACTCGCTCCATTATTTTCCTTATCAATTATAACAATTCGAGAATCATTAAGACGCGATAATTTACAAATTTCTAATGAAGAATCTGTGGATCCATCATTAACAAGTATTATCTCAAGATTTCGATAAGTCTGTGAGACAATACTATCTATCGTCCGTTTTAAAAACTTCTCAGAATTATAAACGGGCACTATGACGGAAACCAAAGGATTATTCATGTCTATGGAAAATCGATTTTACTTTTTTACAGACAAAGCTTTTCTCTGATAACGATAATCCGGTCAAATATATTGTGCTACCTACAGATAATATTGATACTATGCCAATTATCAATATCTGAATAAAATGGCTACAATAATTAATATTGCTATATGAGAACACAATCGGAATAATACTTCCTATCACCAAAACTCTCATTATCGGATTTAGTACATTCCTAAAAAAATCGACAAATGACAATTTGATGTAATCTTTTGCAAGGTTAAAGCCACATATTACTATTATTACGTTTGATACAATGGTGCTTATATATGCCACATACGGAATGTCAATTGTCTTAAACAAGAAATAGAAACATGGCACATTAAGCAATGTTATTACACAAATGACTACCTGATAACGCTTTATATTTCCTGATGCTTGAATGACTGTCCATATTGCACCCCCTATCGAATTAGGCATCAAGGCAATTAATGATATTACACAAAACGCAGCTGTATAAGGAGGCACTTCTGTCAACCACAAATTTAGAATTTCATCCATACATAATATAAAAGGCAAAGCAATTATCCACAAAAGAAAGAATGAAATCTTTGCCGATGACAGAAATAATCGTTGCAAATACTCAGTATCATTAGATGCAAAGCTTTTAAATATCTGTGGATTAATAGCCATTTGAAAATTCTGCACAAACCCATTAATTGCTACTGTGACTTGATTCATGATAGCAATCGATGCATTAAGCATTACTCCGTAAAAGATATTTATCAGAACATTAAATGCTTGTTTTGAAAAAATATTTGCAAAACTACTTGATACCGACCATGCCACAAACGTTATAATTTCAATGATAATATTCTTATAAAACCGTATCTTTAGAGAGATTTCCTTAAAATAACGATTACAATAAACAACATACAACGTCAGCGTAATTGCTCCCGATAATGCTATCAAAGCCGAATAGGTTATCAACTTATCTGTCGTCACATATTTTATAGCAAATGCTGTCATCAAACCCATTAGAACCTCCAAAACACTGACATAAGAATAGAATGACATTTTCTCATGTGCTATAATATTGGCATTAAATGGTGATTTAATTATTTCAAACAGGCTGAACAATATACTGATTTGATACACTATAAATGCAGAATTCATTCTTTCCGGAGGTATATTCAAATCATAAAAATAGTACATCCCAATACTCTCGGCTAACACCACCGCTATGACACCAATAATAAAATGAACGCATATCGACGTGGAATAATATTTCTGAAACAATGCATTATCTGATTTACCCATAGCAGTAGTAAAAAATCGTATGCTCGCTCCACTCATTGATGAATTGAGAAATGAGAACAAAACGATCAACCCTGCCACAAGGTTATATATTCCAAAATCGGTAAATCCTAAAACATCAAGAGCAATACGAGATGTATATAACTTCAACAGAATGACCAAAATCATTCGTATGTATAAAAGACCTGTATTCTTTATTATACGCTTGCTCTTATTACTCTCTGTCTGTGACATTATTAGCTTATCTTTTGGATAATAAAACGTTTAAGTTTATCAACCACGCATTCCCAAGTACTATCTGCAATACTTTGCCTTATCTTTACAGAATCATAAAATTGACAATTGTTTATTATAGCTTCAATTCCTTTGCTGAATGATTCAACATCATCGCCAATCGTTATGCCATTATCTTTTCTTATAATTTCCTTATTAGCTGATGTCGCAGTAGCAATTACAGGCATTCCAGCACATAGGTATTCATACGTTTTTGTAGGATGTTGTAAATCATATTTTGAATTTATAGGGACATACGATACACCCACATTTGCTTTGACAAAATATTTTGGCAACCGGTGATTTTCGATATAGCCATGCATCGTTACGACAGCCTCCATTTTATTAGCACTTATTGCGGCAACTATTTTATCTTCTCCTTGCCCACTACCAATAATGTCATAATGTATTTTGCCACACATTTCAGGATGGCGCTGCAGATACATTGCTAAACCCTCTATTGTTACTTCTATATTTCTATTAAAGAATGTCCCGACATATATCAATGATATATTGTCAAAACATTTATTTTCGCACTCAATAATATTACCACCAAGAGGAAGAATTGTATATTTCCCTTTCTTAAGCTGCAATTTTTTGGCTACAAGTTCTGAAATAACTGTCGTAAAATTTGCATTGCAAGACTCAAATGTGATCATAGCGTTTGCTATATTACGCTTGAATTTTGAATCTGAAATATCAAGAGTCCGAATATCGTTAACTACTATTGTTGACAATTTCCTAAGTAGATCATATAATATAAAACCACCCTTCACACCAATCATTATTAAATCAAATCTGCAATTTTGCTTTATTAATGATTTTAGTATTTCTCTATATGCCAAACGGCGCTTCCATCCGCTTGTTTTAGGCAGATATATAATCTTAATCTCCGGAACCTCTATTCTTTTTAGATTATCATCAGGACAAATAAACGTTATATTAAAATACGAACTTAGATATTTAGCATAATAGTAATAATCTACCAAATATCCAAACTGCTCATTACTAAGTATTAATATTTCCGGTTTTATATTGTTTGTCATTTCGTATAATTCCAGTGTTGGCTAATTAACGATATATAGATAAAAATCAGATAGAACGGAACGCATATAAACGCATTATTATAAACTCCTAATAACAAAATAGTCAAAATCAAGTAAAACGTTATCTGTCGATTTCTCACATTATCCTTTTGTTTTCTAAAGACAGTCCACCAAAACAAGGCTATCAATATTATTCCCGCGTATCCTAATTCAATGATTATTGCAAAAATACCCATCACAGTACCTTTCAACAGCCAATCAAATTCCTTGGCAAATTCACTCTTTTCAATGCTTGATCCACCTTTAAATTGACCAACACCAAATCCAAAATAAGGTGCATAAGGTTCTCTCATTTGAACAAAAGGGATTGCAGCAAACTTAATACCTCTAAAGAGGTCGCCTTGATCATCACCGATTTCATCTACTCCTTTGTCGACGGCAACCTCAATGTAAGTCAATGCTTCATCATCTCCTGTGAGATACATTGTAATATATTGCTCTGTCATCACATCATCAGAAGCTCCTGTTACTGAAAGATAAAAATAACCTGCTATTAATATTACGACCAACATTGAAGGGATAAAAATCAGCATACGCTTAATAAACTTTCTATCCATAGGCAAGAGGAAAAAGAAATACATCAATAAATAAACAAAACTGATTTTTGTTTCATTTAAAAACGATGGTAAAAGTAGCAATATAAGAACCCAATTCTCCTTGATATTTATAATATAACTCTTATCTTTATCCCAGTTTTTATGCATGAAATAAAATGATATGAGATAGACGAGTGTTGACATTTCTCCCGACATCATCCAACCCAACGATCCCCCAACATAGTCGTATGCTCCATACAAAACGCATTGTATAACAGCAGTAGGGAATTGAAACCACAAAAAGATGTACAAAGCCCTGTCCATCTTACCTACAAACGCATTGCGACGTGATTCCTCTGAAAAAAAATAATTGTAGATTGGCACTACCATCATATAGGCAATATACAATCTCAATCCATTTAAAAAGAATATTATCGATAAATCATTAAATATGCATGATGAAATATATGCAACCGCAACAAAAAGCAACAATATAATTTTATCAACTTTTCGTTTTAATGTCCATAAGCCCAAAAAGATAATTGCCAAATCGATTAAGGCAAACATTGGCGACGACAATTTTTCATAGACCGATGGCAGAAATTCCTGACCGAAAAAGGGAGTTATAGCAACTATCCAAAACACTCCGAAGAATATTTTGGATATAAACTTGCTTTTTTCAATCACTACTGCCATACTTGGAAGTGTTTATACCTCTATCGATTTAGTTGATTTTTTGTTACGACGATTGCGACGTGACTCAATGAAATTGGATATAACGAAGCCACCACCGACGCCAAATATGAGGCCTAACGCAGGAACGACAATCTTGTTTGGACTCACCGGCTTAATATCTGTGTGAGCGACATCAATCACTTTACCCTTTGGAGTATTACGCATCAGCTTGAGCTGATTTTCCTCGCGCTTTTGGAGCAAATAGCCATAGATTTCATTCTTGATGACTTGGTCGCGATAAAGAGCTGTCAATTCGCGTTCCATACGAGGAATTCCGGTCATACGCTTTTCAGCGCTTGACGCTTCGCGACGCATGTCGGCAAGAGCGATTCGTGTGCTTTGAAGTTGCTTGTCGATGGTTGCAATTACGTTCTTGCGCATTGCATCGACTTGAGCTGTCAACGACTTGAGTGCCACATTATTTTCTTTAGTCGTAGATTCGAGTTTTAGGCGTTGAAGCACAAGTTCATTGTAGGCTGTGATAGGTTCTTCCGGGAAGTCGGTTGTAAATGGCACAAGATTATACTTGTTTTCAGGAGAGTTCAAGAAATCTTTAATCATCTGCAACACAGCAGCTTGTGTTTCCATTTCAAGCATACCGGCTTCAATACGTTCTTTTCTGACAAAAGTATATTCAGCTTCCGCTGTCGCATCAACAATTTGATTTTGACTCTTATAGTCTTCAATCTTAGTTTCAGCATCTTCGAGGTCCTTGTAGAGTTGGATAAGACGCTCTTCGATAAACTTAGATGTGCTTAATGCTTGCTCATTTTTATCCGCAATACCACGTTCGTTATATGAAGCGACAAGTGTGTTAAGAAAATCTTGCGCTCTATCGATATTGGCGTCTTCAAGATCAATTAGTATTGCATTTGCTTTTTTCGATACTTGATTAATGGCAATACGCTCATTTATATCCTCAATAGTAACACTCGGATTACAAATCGAAGCATTAAAGTTTAGCTTCTCTCCTTTTACAAAATATTTTGTTGTATCAATTGTAAATGTACCATACGGAGTTTTCGCAATATATGGAAACTTATCAAAATTTGTTTTAAGAATAGTTCCCTCTTTTCCTTGTTTGACTTTCAACGATATATTTTTACCATCCTTTGGGATATCCAATTTGAAAGTTGTCGTAACAGAAATTGTATCAAGAACTGCATCAGGAATTACAACTTTCAACGGAGAATTGCCATAATACCATATCTTACGATCAAAAAGACCCGGTTTTGACCAATATGTTTTATTTAACTCTAAGTGCTTGATAACAGATGTCATATTAGTATGTGACGACATTTTCAGCATCTCATCTTCAACGTTAGATCCACCGCCACCTCCAATTGAAAATGACGACATCAAAGCACCAAGACCGCCTACTGCACCGGATGATTCCTCGTCGTCTTGATTAACCATTACCATTGTCTTTGTCAAAAACATTGGACTTTTGATTTTAAGATAGAGTAATGATAGCCCAACACATCCGATAATTGAGATTAGGAACACCCACCAGAATGGTTTATATTTATTCCATATAGCAGTAAGATCTATTTTTTCACTGCTCTTTATATTATTTTCTGTATTCATATTTATTATCTTGTCAAAGCGATTACTAATGAAGCTATAACTGAAATACCGCTGATAATAGCAGAGACAATACTAACCTTGTATGTATTGTTTTGATTGAAGTCTGCTTGTCCTGATTTACCTTTACCCGGCTGAACGTAAATTACGTCGTTTTGTTTCAAATAAAAGTATGGAGATTCCAAAATATCAGACTTTGTCAAGTCAATGCGATAATAGTTTTTCACCCCGTTTTCTTCACGAATTAGAAGCACATTATCACGTTGTCCATAGATAGTCATATCCCCGGCTTCTGCGAGAGCATCAAGAATACTCATACGCTCGCCTGTAACAAGCACTGATGTCGGTTTCATCACCTCTCCCATCACCTTAACCTTAAAATTTATAAGCTCGACTCTCACGTATGGAGCCTCAACATCTTGTGCTATTTTCTTTGTCAATTCATCAGCCAAAGCCTTTGTTGTCATTCCTTCAACATGCAATTTGCCAATTATCGGAAAATTTATGTCACCACCTTTATCGACAATATAAGTCTGCTGTTGCATTGTTGCTGTTGAAGATTTAAGACTACTACTTACTGCAGGATTTGTCATTGGCAAATTATACATCATTGTTGCTTCAGGCACTTCTGACGTAACAGTAATCAACAATTCATCAGCCGGCTCGATACGAATCTCGTAATCCAAATTACCCAATGAACCTGATGATTGGTTCAAATCTTCAAAATATGCTGTTTTTGTAGATGAACATCCACACAAAATCAGCATTGTTAGGATTATTGAAAATATCTTTCTCATATATTATGTTATTTCTAAATTTAAAACGATTCTTTATTTTATTTATTATCGATTGTTTCACAAAATTTCCACAAAGTTAGAAATTTTCTCAGACAAATCACTCTTTTCTCTATGTATATTTTACCAAAACCAACAATTCTCCTCGTCAATAAACTGTGCAAATATCACTCTCCAAAACGCCACACATATATAACACCTTAAAAATCAGAGCAATAAAAATATTTTTATAAAAAAGTGTACCAAAAATTTGGTACATAATAAAAAAAGTTGTAATTTTGCACCGCAATTCAGCAAAAGCATTGCAAATGCTTCAGTAGCTCAGTTGGTTAGAGCACCTGACTGTTAATCAGGGGGTCGTTGGTTCAAGCCCATCCTGAAGCGCAAAGAGGAACGATAATTATCGCTCCTCTTTTTTTATTCCCAACACCTTTATTCTATCTTTCGTGTATAGAATATAAGTGGTTCAGTATCAATATGGATCAGGAGTCGTTACATCTTTTTACCAACAATTTTGATTATTTTTTTAGTCCGAATGATTTTACTGCCTACCGAGCAATGCCACTATCTTTTCAAGCCACAAACGATCTTCTTCGTCAAACGTAGAAAGTTCCCGGCTATCAATATCCAACACTGCGACAATAACGCCATCCGACAACACCGGCACGACTATTTCACTTCGAGAAAGACTGCTACATGCTATGTGTCCCGAAAACTGTTCTACATCAGGCACAACTAACGAACATGCTTCTTTCCAAGCTGTACCACAAACACCTTTCCCAAACTTTATTCTGCTACATGCCAACGGACCTTGAAACGGACCCAACACCAACTCCTCTCCCACGACGCGATAGAAGCCGGTCCAAAGAAATCCGAATGCCTCGTGTATCATCGAAGAAATGTTTGCCATATTGGCAATTTCATCCGTTTCATAACCGACAAGTTCTTTTATCTGCTTGTAAAGCACTTCGTACTTTTCAGCCTTGCTATCGCCTGAAATTATCAATTTTTCTGCCATAAATCATTCATTTTCTTTTCTCTATCAACGTTATTTCCTTATTTCTATTATATCTATTCGCAACAAAAAGCATCGGCAGACACTCTAATGCCTGCCGATGCCACACCATGAAACTATATTAGAAATCTAAGTCCTTAAAAAAATTAGTATTAGCATCTTCCGCGCAATAACATTCTGACTTAAATGCTGAAAACAAACGATTTCGAGCTGTTTCGAGTTTTTTACTCATTGCTATTGTTCCATCAATTGTCGCTTCAAAGCTCATCGCATTAGTTATCGACATTGTTGCCGCCACAGCTTCAACATCTTGATTTGCTCCAATATAAGCAAACACCCAGCCCTTCTCCTTTAGCTCATCGACAAGCGCCTTAATTGCCTTGCCGGAATATTCTCGTGAGGCGTTTTCATATCCGTCGGTAACAACTGTGACCAACACCCTATCACTCTCTGCGACTTTCTTGCGCAATTCATTTATTGACACCCCCATGGCATCATACAACGCCGTGCAACAACTTGGATTATATCTCTTTTCAGTCAACTCACTCACATCATCAGCTCTTACACAATCACAGACAGTCTTTACATTGTCATTAAAAGTCACAAGGCTCACAAAATACTCTTGTTTTTCATCATTCTTTTGCGCCGAGCGAACAGACTGAATTGTTTCATTTACACTGTCGATCGCTTCTTTCTTGATACTATGCATTGAACCGCTCTCGTCAATAATAACCAAGTTGAAAACTCTTGTCTTCATAAGTTTAAATCTTTTAAATTGTTTAGTATTAAAAAATGAATTATGGGAACTATTATTAATCCCTCAAGTTTTCAATATAGAGTATCAATTTCGGCAAATTCTATATTTAGCTACAGAAAACCTTAAATAATCTCAGCCAATATAGCGGTATAATTATCTGTTGAGAATTTCTCACACATAAATTTAATGACATCAGTCACTTCTTCCAACGGCTTATCATCACTAAGCCTTTCAGCAAGTATTTGTGGTGCCATTGATCTATAGACACCGTCTGTACACAAAAATATTCTATCGCCAAGTTGCAACTTAAATTGCGCCACATCCGGAACTGCCACATCCGGTCGGTAAGAGAAAAAACATTTGCTTATACCCTCTCGACCATTTTCTACGCCGACATGGTCTTTTGTCTGATAAACAACATCCCCACCTCGCAACAAATAACAACGGCTGTCGCCAATATGAGCTATCGTCGCGACATCATCCTTAATATATGCCATAACAAACGTTGTTCCCATTTGAATATAATTCATACTCACAACTCGCTCGTCAAAGATCTTAGAGACAATTCTGCAAATCTCTACGATCTTATCCTCCATATTATCATCGGAAACACGCCTCCAATTATCAAAGACGGCATTACATACTGTCTCTGCAGCGACATCTCCCATCGCATGACCTCCCATGCCGTCGCAAACGACCATCAATGTGGCATCGCCTTCGCTAATTTGTTCCACACGAAAGACATCCTGATTTGCATAACGCCGTCCTGTCTCTGAAAAAGTTGCATATCTGATTCTCATAATCTTCAATATTTCTTATTAATAACCTCAATAACGCCGCATTTTACAACCCCCTGTAATAAATATCTATTTATAGGAGCAAACAATTAGTGCAAAATTAATAAAACTATTTAATTCCTCATTTATAACTTAGTCATTATTACTGCATTTCACCGATGTTTCAAAACACTCTTCGCCACTACACAGCGAGGCATAGTCAAGGTAAATATAGGTCTTATATGTGGCAGTTTTACCGGAAATCACCTCGACAGAACTATCTGAAGTTGTAGTCATAAACTTCGATCACCTTGCCCTCAGAATCGGTCGTATGCGACAATCGCCCTGCCGAGTCATAGTGATAGCTTATGCTAGAACCGTCAGGCAAAATCTTTTTGGTCACACCGACCAATGGGTCATACTCATATATAGTCACTCGTGACCGAGACACAAATCGATCCCTAAAATCATACAACTTTGTAAAATCCGGTGTCAGACTTGTCGCAAAACTATTGGGAGTACCAAATATCCCACACACCTCATTATAATATGAACCTTCTATCACTGCAACTATATACTGATGATTATATCCCCAAATATAAACCGTCTCATTACCATTATCTTTTATCTCTGCTACCGGATTAAGATATTCTCCAAATCTATATTTGTGCCTATTTTCATAAGGGTTGTTGCCTATAGCCATATCTACGGCGTATGGAAACACCGGATTATCCGACGAATAGTGGTTGAATAATCGTGACACAGTGCTTGTATTTCCTACACTATCAACTCTCTGAATTATCTGCTCCACTACTGGCGATAAGATATGCCTTTCTTGAAAATTTGCGTAAACAGTACTATCAGGAAAATCTGTAGGATATTTTATCAACGTTTGCTCAGACACTCCATGATTCAATGTTTTAACTACCTTGCTGACCAAACCATGAGAATTGTAGCTATATGTAGTAGTATTCACAATACTATCACCTCCCTGCTCGTATGTTGTTACGACCTCCTTCTTTGGTAACATTTCATACAAATAAATCGGATATGAAGCCTCTTCGATGAATGCATACGGGGTATCTAAAATATACACCTTTTGCGTTCGGCACGAAATTACAGTTGAGAGGGGTGTATTGTTTTGGAAATCGTTGGTTACCAGTTTTTTAAGATTCCCATTCGAATCATATTCTTCTCTCATTTTTAATAGACCGCGACATTGATCCATTGCAGCTTTTGGTCTATGGAACGAGTAGTTTAACATTGATGTTATCGAAAATATATCCGGATTGGACATATAGTCCGTAAAATAATATTTTGAATAAGAACCATCAGCATTTTGTTCTATTACTTTTGAATATCCTAAATGGGTGCCACTAGAGTTTCCACTACATGTCAAAACCGATTGAGAACTCCATATATTCAAATTATAGGCAATTACTTGAAACGAGATTACTCTAAAATTACCTACATGATATATCGGATGATGTATTAATATTCCGGAAGATTTTGTTTCATTTAAATCATCTGTATAGTAATATCTCTTTGCCATAAATTCATCATCAGACAAACCTGTCGGACTATTATATATTTTTTTAACCCTGACACCTCCTGCTATCTGGTTGGTGCCATAAGAAGTTAAAACAGGACTTTCTAATTCTACACGACGAGAATAATTATTTGCCTCATATTCGAATCGATTATAGCCTCCTGTTGGATATTCTATTTTGGTAAGCATCCCTTTTTTCATCGCTTCAGCGTTACTGTTTTTTATGGTATAATAGTAGGTGTCCAAGAATCTATTATATCCCAAAATATTTGACACATTACCATTATAAAATCCCCAATGGTCTGTCTGTCCATTACAATATGGTGGTAGTCCTCCGATATCATTATATTCAAATTGATACTTCCCTCCTGTATTTATATCTGTTATTGACATCAATGCCAATCGCTGAGTGTATTGGGTTGAAACATTTTCATCATTGTAATTAAGTCGAACATTTTTAATGACCTTGCCATTACCATTTTCCACCGATATATTTGTCAACTTATACCACTTGATATTTTGATAAACACTATTGTTATCATATAATATAATTCTTTGGGTACGATATTCACCATTGGCTTCATAAGATTCTAAATATGGCATTTGATCAAATATTACATGACCTTTGCAGAAATTACGCTCCACCATTTTCACAAAGTCATAGCGCAATTCCTTACTTTCTGCGATATCAAAATTAACCTTATTATTTCCAAATCGTATTTCAGTAAGATAAGATGGTGAAATCAAAGATCCTGAATAAGTTTCAAGATTTTGTTCAGGTATAGTTTTGCTATACGTGTTATATACTGCCGATATCATCATTTTATATGCTGAGGGCACAGCTTGGATTACAAACTCTTTCTTTTGATAATTGAAATCTATTGTCGCTCCGTTTACATATTTAATTGATTTAAGATGCCATGTACTTGCAGCTATGCTTTCTGTCATTTGAGAAAAAAGACCTACCGAAAACTCAACTGCATTCAAATCTTGACCAAATGTGTATTCTGTTCCATTTTTATCAATAATTTTAAATCCCCTTATAGTCTTAGAATAATGATTTCTGAACACATCAACACCATTACCGATAAATGGATTATTAAATTTCCTAAAATAATTTTCCTCATCTAATAAATCAAATATAACTTTTATTTTCTCTTTCGATCTTATCACCCACTCTCCTTCTTTAGAAAGATAAAAAGACCCTGATATACCTAAAAAATCAAATCTAAACTCATCAGGAGCTGCATCTTCTTGATAATAAAACTGATATAGCAGATTATCATCTCCCAGATAAGTCATATTTTCCGGTTTTGCAGGTATGATATCCTCGTATATTTCGGTAGTGTAGAAATAACCCATTGCACGGTAATCTGTATAGATGGTATTTTCACGATATGTTTCATCGGGTAGTCCGTTTACAATTCGTGAGATGCAACCTCCGGCATTTAGATTCCATCCAAGACCCACCCAACCCGGATGTTGGTCAGGGCGTACACCGCTTCCATGATATGTCATACTGATTGGTATCTTGTGTCCCATGTAATCAATTTCATAAATTGGGACATTAATTTGAACAGTTCCGGTATATAACGACACCGGCACTTCTCCGTATTGACCGAGACTTGCAGCATTAGGACTCAACAGATAACTATCCGGAACAGGTATCTGAGCCGAAACACTAATATAACAAAAACTAATTAATATAATCAATATGATTTTTCTTTCCATATATTGTACTTATAAATACATTGATGCAATTTTCTTTAAAATCGTAGAAGTAACTGAATGATATTAAATCATAATTATCTAATTGGTAAATATTCTTAACATCATCACCTGTCACATAAGTATCATTTAAAAATATTTTACTTTCGGTATTTTAGTACCATTAAATTTTTCATTGATAAACTGAGATACAGAATTATTAATCTTCAAAAAAGCATCTCCAGCTTATTTTGTATTAATAGTGATAACAGATCTTCTGTCTAAAAATACAGGATAATCTGGCTTATTAAATATTTTAAAATCAGACGTATTTATAAATATATCACCATAATACTCTTTAAGTTGTGAAGGAATATTATCAATATTTTCTACAACTAAATTATCAATATAAAAAATTGTGCTATCCGGATCTATCCAATGAGCTTTTAACACGAAACATTGAATTAAAAAACGCAGTTAACAACACAATCTTTAAATTATTGACTGATCGTATTAATTTTGTATGAATAATTAATATCATCAGGTCGTATTTTTCTCATTGAATTGATGTGCAATGTGCGACATATCGGCATTAGCCGTGAAGCTAATGAACGACGCGATAATCAGCGTTATGATATGTCGAATACACAATTTCATTTGACAAAGTTTGAAATCTTGCTATTTTTTATTTTATTGAGGAATTTATATTGAATTTATTGTTATCTTTTATTATTAACAATTATAGAAAAAAACACATATCCGATGGTAATCCATAAAGTAATATAATATAGCTCAAATGCATCATTTATATATTTTTTTTCTAATACAACGACTTCTTGATTAAAACCATTATTAATCTGGTCTTTTTGCAAACTTGCAGAATTTATATAAAAATAGATATATATAACTAATATCAAAAATGATGTTATTTGCCATATTTTTTCAATAATTTTACGCATATTACAATTCATCTAAAATTTTTTGTTGAGAGACACTAATTATTTTTCGTTCGAATCCAAATAATGATTTTATGTTATCCAAAATTACTTCCATATTTAAATCTTTAGAGATACTTAACGGAGCAATATCTGTACCAAACATAGACACATCTCCACCTCCTGCAGAAATTGCTTTTATCGATGTTGTAGTACAGTTGTTTGTAAATAAGTTATAGTCGTCAACAACTCTTGCACAATTATTATTAGCATATTTTTTATTTTTAAGTAATTCATCAGATGAATTAAATAGTTCCATAAAATAATTTTCGACCTTTATATCTGAAGCTTTGGTAAACTCAAATATTTCTGCATCATAATTATTAATTTCTTCTTTTATAAATTCCGCTGCATCTTCACCTTTTAAGATTACTAATATCCCTTGCCCTATAGGTGATGTAGATCTAGCTGATGACTTATTTTTATAAATATCACCATATCTACCATATGTATAAACAATAGTGTTTTTCCCAGTTCCTGTAGTAACAAATACATGACCTAGACCTTTTGTTTCAACGTAAACTCTAGGATTACATCCATCTGGGTCAATGAATTTGAGGGGGTTGGAGGCGCAGTAAGCGTAGGGCGATAGGTGGTAGTATTTTTCGCTGAGGGGGTCAGGCGTGGTAAATCTACCGAGCACCGGGTCGTATTGACGAGCATGGAAGTCGTAGAGATCCAAGCCGTTCATGCGATCAAACTCTTTGCCCGAGTATTGATAGCGGTCGGTCGTTGTCGCAAAGACATCGCTGAAGCGTGTGCCGTACGGATAATAGACATTGACATCTTTAGCTTGAAGCAATGTCACTGTCGGATTATTCAACATTCCACCCGATGAAGTTGCAGAAGCATCGGAGATACCTCCGACTGTCACACGATTGTTGCCTTGCCAGTCTTTGATGTAGAACCAATAACGACCGTTCTTCCAATAGCCGTTGTCGGTCATGATGCGCTCCAATTCGCCATTCTCATAGACAAATTCGCCACTCCATTCTCTGACCAATTCCTGTATAGATACTCCTCCACCCTCTACGCCGATTCCGTCGTTGAACACATCATCTGATGCCAACAGATAGTATGCACCAAGTCGCTTACCGCCTGCATCATATCGATAATCGACGATATGCCCGTCGGAAAAACATATCTCTTCGGGCAGATTCAGATGATTGTATATGATTTGGGTTATCCCTTTGTTAAGGTCTGACGTCAAACGTCCATTATCGTCGTAGGTGTATTCTATCGTAGCGTCTGCAGCATCGTTGAAGTCTGTCGCTCCCGACACCGGGTCGTAGTCGATATTGTCTTGCACCTTCTTTATGCGATTGCCATCAAGACTTATTCCCAATACATCGGTGTAGCCGTATTGGTGGGTGATGGTGGTCATACCTGATGCTGAAGTTGAAGATGTCGTACCGACAAAGCCTTTGCGCAATATGCGCGTCGGATTGGAATTAGCATCGTAGTAGTATGATACGGAGTATTGAGGGGTGTCATAAACGTGCGACGGACCGATTGTCAATGATGGTGGTAATTGCCGGCTATGCTCGGTGTAATCTGCTGTTTTAAGTCGGTCGAGAGGGTCGTAAGTATAATTATATGTAGCAGTCAGCCGACTTGTAGAAGAATTTGATGCCATGGCACCGGTGACCTGACTGACGGAGAATGTCTGTGCCGATATATTGCCATTAAGATAACCCTCTGATGAGTCGGGGCGAGTGGCATAGTAGAGTTGCTGGCTGAAATATGGCGAATCTATCTCTGTCACCCAACCATGCAGATTATAATCATAGTCTATGGTGGTGCAATTTTGAGGTAATGCGACACTCTGCAATCGTCCCAGCGAGTCGTAATCGTTGGTGGAGAGTGTCGTGCTCGCTCGACCGTCAATAGTCGATGTCGCTGACAGAAGTCTGCCCATATTGTCGAAGGTGTAGTTCTTTTCGACTGAGTGCGATGTGCCGTCGGGTTGGCTGTGAGTGTGCAGCTCTCCCAATAGCAAGTTATCGAAAGAAAATGAGCGATAATATACGTCATAACCTCCGAGATGATTGTTGCTCCTCTGCTGTATGATATTGCCATGAATATCGTAATAATAAGCTGTGACAAGCATCAGATCACTACCGATGACACGTGTGGCTGTGCCTGTCAGCATGCCTTTGGAAGTCATTTGCGATGTTGCACCATCTTTGCGTACGCCATAACCTTGACGAGACGTATAAGCCAGCGAGTCGGCATGCTCTTCGTATAGAGAAAGGTATGAATAGTCGTCATAGTAGTTTACATTCATTACGCCTGTCGCGTCGATGTTGCTTAACGATAAGGTATATCCAAATGGTGCAGTGCTGTCGTTTAACTTAAATGTCGATTGAGGAAGTGAATAGCGCAGTGTGTCGGCTATCGCTTGTAATCCTGCCGACAGGCTTGTGGTCTGTCCGCTCATCACTTCCCTGCCATATCTATCGTAGAGCGTAAACGAAGCTTTGTTGCCGTCATTTCGTTGCTCTGCATCTTGACTATAGACCATACGATCTGCTCTGTCGTAAGCAAAATATTGAACACCCATTCCGGGCAGCTTTTTAGAGACCAAGCGATTGCGATAGTCATATTTATAGATATAGCATAGGCTTGACAAAACGGTATGCGTGTCGGAATATTCGGTTTGGGATGATAACGAGGCGCAGGCTTTAGGGGGAATGACATATCGCAGATTGCCATAATGGTCATAGACGTAGTAGGTGTCGATTTGTTCTGCTCCATTAAAGCGACGTTCCAAAATCGTCTTACCTGTATGGTCAACAAAAAGCATCAGCGACCGTCCGTCTTCATCTGTTGTGGTGGTCACACGCAATTCTCCCGGTTGCCACAATCCGTTTAGTCGAAGTTTTCCATTGTTGGAAATAGTCCAATATCGACATGCAAGACTGCCGGAAACGGTGTTGACGGCGTATGTGGTAGTCACACCTGATGCTGATGCAGCGTGCCATTCGACACCTGCACGTCGAGTCTGCTTGACTCTGGTCTGTGGCTCAGCATGGTATTCTGTAATAGCATAATTGCTGTTAGGTGAACCATAATTTATCGAAGCATACGCGTCACGAAGTCCATCTAAATCAGTAAATTCAACACCCTCCGACACAGTCGGAATCCATTGGCGCACGGGGTTGCCTCGCATATCGTATTCTATAAAATCGACAAGTGATTGTTGCGTCGTATTATCGTGGACTATGGTCTGCACTTTGCGACCAAAGCCGTCAAAATAAGCGACGCTGACACGCGACGGAACCGATGCCACCGTGGAGATACTGTCGGTCGGTTGAGTAAGCGTAGCCACCGTGACATAATTATGCTCACTGCTCTCACCATATCGGTCCTCAGCATTTGCTACGATGCAAGAAAGCATCGCAGATAATAGAAGGAAGATATGTATGATATGCGATTTCATGATAATGCGGCTGGTGTAATATTCGTTGCTGACTTTTTTATTTAATGCTGAATTTATAGGCATCGCTGCGATCTGCATAATTCAGATACAACAAATATTCTCCCGACGGCAACGATGAGCAATCTATTTGTGCTGTATTGAATCCGGCACAGGCTGTTTGACGAGGAATATAGGCATATACTCTTCCCGGAATATCTGCCACCACCATTTCTATCTCGACAGAAACACCTTGAACTTGATAATCTATTGATAATACACCTGCGCCGATGGTAATAGCGACTTCTGTAACTTGTTGTGCCGATGATTGGTCAGTAGTCTGACTGTCGTAATTCTCCTCTGCAACAAATTCTGTTGAGTCAATTGAATGTGGCTGATTGCGCAATTCTTCATTGATTGTGTCACCTCTAACCGAATACTCTTGCTCCGAGGGTAACGTAATCCACCCTTGCCACGCTGATGATGTCTCCTCTTCAGCGTTAGAATATACATCTTCCACTGTCTCCACGATTGGATAACGATAGCCCAAAGCCCACCAACGATGTCGTGTCTGCACGCGACGTGTCAATGTAGTATCTGACAAGTTTATTGGCATTGTGTCTCCGATTTCTTTTAGTTCGATACGTGCATCGTGTATATTGCAGACTCGTATCACATTTCTTATCGTGTCGCCGTCAGGCAAGATTAACGAGCCATACCCATCAACAACAATTCGACTGACTCCACATTCATGCATATTTTGCTCTCCACAATACTGCCCCTTTAAATAATATGGTTGACTTATCTCTCTGCCATAGCACATTGGAAAAACAAGGTCTATCGCGGCTATTGAATCTGCGTGCAAAGCTAAACGATTTTCAAATCCACAATAAAAAACAGTGTCTGATGACAATTTGAATATGTGTTTATTAGCTTCATATATCTGTGAAATCATACCGGGCATTTCCGATTTGTATTTCACTATTGTGTTGCCATCTATTATTTGTGCTGATGAAAAATCCCATACACAATTCAACCCGGAATCAATCGATGATATTCGGCTGATTTTTTGTCGGGTAAATCTGTCATCAGTTCGAGGTGTGACAAGTTCGGGGGTCAGCACAAAATTTTGAGCAGAAATCACAGGAACGAAAACAGTCCAAATTCCAACTAATAAAGCACTTATTTTATTGAATATCTGCAATCTTGCCATATTAGACGCGAATTTACACACTCCGAACGAATTAACCAAATTTTATCGACAAATTCAACCATAACGCTATTAAATGCAAAAAGTGCGAAAGAATTTTCCGCACTTTTTGTGTATCAATTATCGACAGTTTTTTAGCCGACTTTGCTACCCGGAGCGACTTCGCCTGTAGGACCAATCACAACGAGTGAGCCGTCAGCGTTGACTGCGCTGAGAATCATACCTTCCGACATCACGCCTTTGAGCTTACGAGGCTCGAAGTTGGCAATGAAGCACACTTCCTTGCCGACGAGGTCTTCAGGCTGATAGTATTTCGCGATACCGCTAACGATGGTGCGACCGCCCATTCCGTCGTCGATTTTAAATTGCAATAGTTTGTCTGCTTTTGGCACTTTTGTACATTCCAAAACCTTTCCAACGCGAATATCCACCTTTTCAAATGTTGGGAAATCGACATTTTCTTGGATTGGTTCAGGCTGCCAGCTGTTGAGTTTGTTTGCTTCTTTAGCCGCGAGAAGTTTGTTAACTTGAGCTTCAACGACATCGTCTTCAATCTTTTCGAAGAGCAATTGTGGCTTTTCAATCGCATCACCTTCCGAAAGCATTGCAAAGTTACCAAGATCAGACCAGCTCAATTGACTGAGACCTAATTGCTTCGACAATTTTTCTGACATGAATGGAAGGAATGGCTCGAACGCGATAGCGAGGTTGGCACAAAGTTGCAAAGCGATGTTGAGGATAGTCTTCACGCGTTCCTCGTCGGTCTTGATAAGCTTCCAAGGCTCAGTGTCAGCGAGATACTTATTGCCGACGCGAGCGATGTTCATTGCATCTTTGAGGGCTTCGCGGAATCTGAAGTTATCGAGATTTTCAGCAAGGTGAGCGATAGACGCGTTCACTTCAGCCATGCTTTCCTTGTCGTAGTCTGTCAATTCGCCGCAAGCCGGCACCTTACCATCGAAATACTTATGCACAAGCACCATCGCACGATTGACAAAGTTGCCAAGGATAGCCACGAGTTCAGAGTTGTTGCGAGCTTGGAAATCCTTCCATGTGAAATTGTTGTCCTTAGTCTCAGGAGCGTTAGCAGTCAAGACATAGCGAAGGACGTCTTGCTTGCCCGGAAGTTCTTCGAGGTATTCGTGTAGCCACACAGCCCAATTGCGAGAAGTAGAGATTTTATCGTCTTCGAGATTGAGGAATTCATTGGCAGGCACATTTTCAGGAAGATTGTAGGAACCCTCTGCCTTAAGCATTGCAGGGAACACGATGCAGTGGAACACGATGTTGTCCTTACCAATAAAGTGAAGCATACGCGTTTCAGGATCTTTCCACCATTTTTCCCATGTGTCAGGGAGAAGCTCTTTAGTATTAGAGATATAGCCGATAGGCGCATCAAACCACACATATAGCACCTTGCCGTCAGCGCCCTCCACCGGCACCGGCACACCCCAATCGAGGTCACGACTTACGGCACGTGGCTGAAGACCCATGTCAATCCATGATTTGCACTGACCATACACGTTTGGTTTCCACTCCTTATGTTCTTCGAGAATCCATTGGCGAAGCATTGGCTCCCACTTATCGAGAGGAAGATACCAGTGCTTAGTCTCCTTGAGCACAGGCACATTGCCGGTTATTGCTGATTTCGGATTAATCAAATCTGTCGCAGCAAGCGATGTGCCGCAAGCTTCACATTGGTCGCCGTATGCACGTTCATTTTTGCAATGAGGACATGTACCGGTCACATATCTGTCAGCCAAAAATTGATTTGCTTGCTCATCATAGAGCTGCATTGATGTTTTTTCAACAAACTCTCCTTTATCATATAGAGTCTTAAAAAATTCGCTTGCAGTCTCATAGTGAATTTTGCTTGTCGTACGGCTATAGATGTCAAACGATATACCCAAGTCTTCAAACGACTTCTTGATAATCGCATGATAGCGGTCAACAATATCTTGAGGAGTGACACCCTCTTTTTTTGCTTTGATTGTAATAGGCACACCATGCTCGTCGCTACCACCAATCATGATGACTTCTTCACCCTTAAGGCGAAGGTATCTTGCGTATATATCTGCCGGAACATACACCCCTGCAAGGTGACCGATATGCACCGGACCATTTGCATAAGGCAAGGCAGTCGTAATAAGAGTACGTTTGAAATTCTTACCCATAGTTATTCTGTATTTTGTCGTCTGTTTTAACTTACTTATAAATTTGAAACCACAAAGTTAGTCATATTTTTTTGAACTCACACATTATCAGCCTAAAGAAACGCTCAATAACGCATCTATCACTCGGATTACTTATATAGAATGACCATATAATCAAATATATAGCGATTTCATATATACGTAGTCTTAATATGTCAACAAAAAAGCCATTTACTTTACATATTCAGATTGTCATGTTAACGAAACCCCTATTCGATTAACTCATCCTTACCCATTTATTGATTCTATTGTGTCAGTTTCCTCTATATTTTCAAGAGAACCAATTAGGGGCAGAGCCATTAATCCTTTGTTTACATAATAGTTTTCACGACCTAATTTTATCTTCTCCAATAATCCTGTTGATACAATTTTATCAAGATATTTAGATGCTGCCTGACGACTTATGGACATATCTCGTTGGAAATATTCAAGTTTTGTGTATGGGTTAAAAATAGATTGCTTAATAGCTCATGCTTATAATATTTCCCGAAAAGAAGTCGAAGAAAAGATAAAACATTGTTTAATCAGCCTTTGGACATGGGATTTGTGTATATGGAAGATATGTTGTAATTTTGTGATATGAAAATTAAGACATTTAGTATTATATCGTTGCTCTGTGTTTTGTTGGCTTGCGGTTCTCAACGCAATGAGAATAAGCAACCTGACACTAACGAGCAAACTACCTCTAAGATGAGTATATTTTTTAATGCTGACAGTGCTTACGATTACATAAATCGACAAGTATTGTTTGGTCCGCGCGTGCCAAACACCGAAAGTCATCGCAATTGTCGCGAATGGCTTATTACCGAATTAACGCGACATGGAGCATCCGTCACACGACAGGATGTTAAGCTTACAGCTTTTGACGGAACAATACTCGATGCAACCAATATAATCGGTTCATTCAATCCGGAAGCCTCTGACAGGCTTCTTCTGCTTGCTCATTGGGATTGCCGGCCCTGGGCTGATGCCGACCCAGACCCTGCCAACCACAGCAAAGCGGTCGATGGCGCTAATGATGGAGCCAGCGGTGTCGGGGTATTACTTGAAATCGCTCGTCAAATAGGCAAAAATTCCACTAATAAGGGTATCGACATTCTATTTGTAGATGCAGAAGATTGGGGGACTGATGGCAACGACGAATCGTGGGCTTTAGGGTCAAGATATTTTGCCAACAATCCTCATCAACCGGGCTACAGACCACAACAAGCAATATTGCTTGATATGGTCGGAGGTCATAATGCCAAATTTTATAAAGAATATTTTTCAATTCAGAATGCGCCATCTTTGGTCGATAAAGTATGGTCTGTAGCCGCTCAATCAGGTTATGAGAACTATTTTCTGCCTCAAATCGGCGGAGCAGTTACCGACGACCATGTCGAATTGCTGAAAGTCGGTATTCCGGCAATCAATATCATAGAATTTCATCCGACAAACGGATTCAATCCCACATGGCACACAACGAATGACAACATGACAGCCATCAGCAAAGAGACTTTAAAGGCTGTCGGACAAACAGTCATTAATTATATATACGAACAATCAGAATAACATCGTTTTCGCTACAAAATAAAATTTAATTCTTACCTTTGCAATAAATTACGCAAGCAAATGGCAATAACAACAGCACTATATCTTATCCCCGTAGGGCTAAGCGACTCACCCACATCGCAATACATTCCTGAATACAACATTGAAATAACCAGAGAAATCAAGTATTTCATTGTTGAGAATATTCGCACAGCACGACGTTTCTTGAAGAAATGCGACAAATCGATAAACATCGACGAATTGACTTTCTTCGAGCTTAACAATCACACCGACTTAACAGAAGTAGAATCTTTTCTTCTACCACTATCAAACGGTCATGCTGTAGGGATTATGAGCGAAGCGGGATGTCCGGCTGTTGCCGACCCCGGAGCGTTGCCGGTAGCGATTGCTCAGCGCAAAGGATTTAAAATAGTCCCACTTGTCGGGCCGTCAAGCATCTTGATGGCTCAAATGGCGTCAGGATTTAACGGACAGGGATTTTCTTTCAATGGCTATTTGCCTATCGAATCCGGTGCAAGAGTTCAAAAAATCAAAGAACTTGAAAATGAAGCATATCGCAAAAATATGACTCAAATTTTTATCGAAACACCATATCGCAACAACAAACTCATCGACCTTTTAGTCCGAACATTACGCCCTGAAACGTTGCTTTGTATTGCCTCCAACATAACAGATAATGATCAAGAATCCATAATTACTCGTTCTGCAAAACAATGGTCTAAACAAACGTATAATTATGACAAAATACCAACTATATTCTTAATCTATCATCCATGAGCAAAGAAATTCCACAACTTACAATAAATTTTGACGATTGGGTGTATAGCAATCAAAACCGACAAAGCGCTACAGCTCCAGCTGCAACAGACCTGCGCTCCCTGTCATTACGCGCAGACATAAGTTTACAAGACAACATAAAAAACAATCCTCTGTTTTTCATATCATTCGGTAGTGGAAGCAGTGGCAACAGTTATTATTTCGGTACACGCAACGCAGGCATCCTCGTCGATGCAGGCATCAAGAGCGAAATCGTAATTGAGATCCTTGAAGAGAATGGTATCAAAATGGAAAACATCAAAGGCATCTGCCTGACTCACGACCATGCCGACCACGTCAAATATGCCTACAACATCGTACGTAAGCACAAGCACATGAAGGTTTACTGCACCAATCGTGTCGTCAACGGAATGCTTCGCAAACACAATATTTCCAAGCGCATCAAAGACTATCATTCCCCAATCTTTAAAGAGATTCCTTTTAAAATAGCCGATTTTGAGATTACAGCTTTCGATGTACCTCATGACGGAGAAGACAACATGGGATTTTTCATCACGCACAATGACAAAAAAATCGCTATTGCGACAGACCTTGGTGCTGTCACAGAACGTGCACATCATTATATGAGCCAAGCCAATTATCTAATCATAGAGGCAAATTACGACAAACAGATGCTACTGCATGGGCCCTATCCCGAACACCTTAAAAGTCGCATACAAACAGAACGTGGACATTTGGACAACAAAGACACCGCCCAATTCATTACAGACATCTATGGTGAACATCTGAAATATATCTTTCTTTGCCACCTCAGCAACGACAATAACACACCAGAGATAGCAAGACAAACTATTTGCAGCGCATTGGAAGCCAAAGGAGTAAAAGTCGGCAGTGCACAAGAAAATATTGAAGACCGAAAAGCAGACGTGCAATTAATGCCACTTCCAAGGAAAGAACCGACAAGATGGTTTGTATTTAAATAGATTTTTTACAAATATTTATCACCTACAAACACAAAACTCGAACAAATACCAAACATTCTCAAAAATCAGGAATTCCGCAAAATAATGTTAATTTCATAAATTTCAGCATTCTACCTATTGCAAAAACAAAGATTTTTTGCGAATTTTGCAACATTAATGTGTATTAGCATCCTTTGACTATTGGAATTGTTACAAAATAGTTGAAATCACAGCACATCAAAAACCCTTATGGATACTCTTAAACGATTATTAAAAGAAGAATGTCATTACCAACTCTCTGAGGAGATTATGGATTCGTTTTTAAGCCAATTCACCGAATATGAGCTCAAATCAAAAACGCCATTAATCTCATGTGGAGAGGTGAACTCTAACGTTTACATAGTCAAAGAGGGCATTATGAGGGTGTCTCACATGGATGGCACAAAAGAAGTTACATTAGGCTTCGCCCTTCCCGGGACAATGCTCATATCGTGGTTTTCTTTCTACAATTGCAAGCCGTCGTATTATCAAATTGACGCTTGTTGTGATTCTGTGATATTGCAATTACCCAAACAAACATTCGACAAATTTGTAAAAGAATCACATGAATTTGCTCAATGGGCGCTTAGCATGGCTCAGTGTCAACTCTACTATGACGAACTAAAACAATCACTCATCAACGGCAACGCCAAAGAGCGCTACTTATCATTACTCAACAATCGCCCTGAAATATTACAAAAAGTTTCGTTAGGCATAGTTGCTTCTTACCTTGGCGTAACACAACAATATCTCAGTTACATCCGAAAACAATTAACCAAATAAGCCCACCATAATCATACCGCCAAACGAGCGGTATAATTTTTTAAGATATATTAAAGAAATTCGTATTTGATATTTCTATATTTGCACCATAATTTACAGCATAAAAATAATAACTCAATACTAAATAATCACTTATGAAGAAAAAACTTGCGTTAGCATTAATGCTTTCAGCTGCGGTATTTTCACAAGCAGCAGAAGAAAAACCAGAAGTAGTTTTCACAGGCACACCTTGGAGTACGATGGGCATCTCCGGTAATGGTCGTTACATTGTCGGCACACGCCAATACACTGAGGCATACCGTTTCGACGTTCAAGAAGGACGACTATTCATCGCTAAAACGACAGGTGAATATGACGACATGTGTTTTGCTGACGTCACAGACGAAGGCATGATTGTAGGCAAGAGCAGCGATATGCTTCCAGCCATCTACAACACTGCGACAAACGAATGGGAACATCTCCCGGTTCCTTATGCAGGAATTACAGAAGGATATGCCAACGAAGTGACCCCTGATGGAAAAACTATTGTCGGCTACGTGATGGGCTCTATCGACCCAACTAAGCCATACACAGTGTTCCCATGTATCTGGCGTCTCCAACCTGACGGCACATACGAATACGAAGATCTTCCAAACCCTGACACAGACTTCTTTGGCACTAAGACTCAATTTATTTCCACAAGAACAATTTCTTCTGATGGCAATACCATCGTTGGTGTCATGGTAGAAAAGAAAGGTCGTTTCTATCAGCCTATTATTTATCGATACAATGGCAAAGAGTGGACATACGAGATGCCATTCGTAGAATTGACATTTAACGGTGGTCCGCAAGAATATGCTAATTGGATGTCGCAAGAGCCTAACATGTATGACTACATCACAGTCAATCCGGGCGATCCTGAATATATGGATCAAGTAGAAGAATATCAAGCTATCTACACTAAGTGGCAATACGACTTCTGGACAGCATTCCGCACAGGTTTCGAAGTGACTTCAGTGCCTGTTATCACAAGCACAAATGGCAAATGGCTCGCTCCTATGGCTACCGAAACTACTTGGGGCTGGAAAGAAGGCGACCTCACAATTCGCCAAGAATCAAGCAAGTCATACCCTATTCTCTATAATCTTGAGACAGGCGAAATTACAAAATTTGAAGACATCACATCAGGCTTCTACACCTATGGTGTGAGCAACGATGGCGACATGATATCATCTGACGGCTACGACTTTTACATCAAGCCTGCAGGAGAAACAAAGAAAATCGAACTTGGCGATTGGTTAAAGAGAGAATACGGCTTTGATTTGAGATCAGAACTTCCTTCTAACACAGAATTCATCGACTGCTGTACTGTTTCTCCTGACATGAAACTTATCGTTGGCTGCTATCGTTCTGTGACTCCTGAAGGCGAACTTGACAGCAAAGAAGTGTTCTGTATTAAACTTCCTGGATTCCTGGATTCAATCATGGAAACGCTCAATACACCTACCAACACATCAATCGTCCTTGCCGGCAACGAACTTCGTTTCGGTGCTGAAGCAGAAGACGTTTGCATCTACGACATGGGTGGTAAGCAAGTATTAAGCCACACAGGTAAAGTCAACACATTATCAGTAGCAGACCTTTGCCAAGGAGTATATGTTGTAAAGGCAAAAATTGGCAACGAAATTGCTACAGGGAAAGTTTACAAATTCTAAAACCGAAATAATTTGCTATAATGAAAAAACATTTTTTTGTTTCAGCATTTGCAGCAACTGCATTATTGCTCAATGCTCAAAATATTCAATCAATACCGGCATCTGCTCCCATGTATGAAGGAGAGGAATCTGCTACTTCAATGGAGTTTGGTTATTGTGGAGAATTATCATCAACAATTGGTTGGAGTAACGTTTCTGAGGTAACATTACGCGCTGCAATCCAACTTCCTAAAGACATTGCAACTCGTTTCAATGGTGCTCAAATATCGAAAATCCTTGCATACGTTGGTGAAGCAAGCTATTTTGAATCATCAATTTTCATCACACAAGGTCTTCAAGACGAAGAGAACATTTATGATCAAGAAATTTCATTAACGCCAAATAGTTGGAACGAAATTTCGTTGACCGAACCATACACAATCGATGGAGATGAAATCTTTGTAGGATATCAAACGACAGCCGGATCAACAAATAGTACGGGGGTCGGTGTTTACGCAATCGGTGTAGACAACGAGGAAGCCAACCCTTATGGCGACTACATTGGAACATTCTCTGGAGAATCATGGAATTACATCCACCTTTCAGAGGCCGGTCTTGGCAATGTCTGCATTCGTCTTGTTTTGACAGGTGACAATCTGCCTCAATATGACCTTGAACTCCAAAATATCATAGTCAAAGAATACCTTCGCACAGGCGATGATTTCTCTATAAAAGGTTCTATCAAAAACCATGGAGCAAAAGCTATTGATTTTTATGATGTTCAATACCAAATCGGCAACAATGATCCTGTCACAGTCACTCTTGACTCGCGCATAGAACCTGCCGGCATCGAAGAGTTTACTATCGAAGGCATCAAGACAGAGACAGACGGCAAATTTGATATTGTTGTTACAATTACAGACCTTGATGGTCATTCAGACGAAGATACATCAAACAACTCATTGACCGCTACCATCAACAGTTTGAGCAATCTTGCTACTCGCAAGGTTCTCCTCGAGCAATTCTCTACATCACAATGCGTCAACTGTCCTCGTGCTCACGAAATTCTTGAAACAATCGTAGGCGACAGCGACGATGTAGCATGGGTTGTTCACCACGCAGGTTATGGCTATGACACATTCACTGCCGACGCTTCTCGCAAATATGTTGCATTTTATGGTGGCTACACATACGCTCCTGCTTTGATGCTTGATCGTACGAATCTTGCTGAGCAAGGAGCATTAGGTTCTTCATATGATCAAGGAAATGTTCCTTCTCCAACGCCTATATTCCAAGTCACAAGTGAAAACGCAACAAGAAAGCTTATCAATCATAGCATATCTCAACCTGCGTTTGTCACATTAAACATCGAAGAAACCTACAATGCTGAAAATTCAGAATTACAAGTACGTATTTTCGGTGAAGCACTTGTTGAATTCAGCGATGCAACATTCATGAATGTATTCATTACTGAAAGTGGAATGGTCAATTACCAAAACGGCGCTGAAAATGCAAACGATTATGTTCACAACCATGCTCTTCGCACAACAATGACACCGACATGGGGCGACGAAATAACATATAACGAAGATGGCACATTCGAAAAGACATATTCGCTCAACCTTAAGAGTGCTTGGAATCCTGAAAATATGGAAATCATTGCATTTATCAGCAACTATAACGAAAATGATCTTAACGATTGTATCGTACACAACGCTGAAAAGAAAAAAATCACATACTCAAGTGTTGAATCAATCGATAACAACAAATGCAACGTATGGACAAACGGCAAAACCGTTTGCATCAGCGGCGAATATAAGCATGCAGAAGTCTACGCAATGGACGGTCGCCTTGTGAAAGCTATCGACGCTGTAGCAAGCTTCGATATCGAAAACTCCGGAATATACATCATCATTGTTGACGGAGTTACAACTAAAATTGCAATTAAATAATCAACAAAACAACTTAAAAAGTGTGCTGTCGCAAAACGGCACACTATTTTAAAGAATTTCCCAAATAATCAACCACATGAAAAAACTATTATTATCTCTCGGATTATTGGCTATTGCTATACCGACAATGGCTCAATCTACACCCGAGACTAAGGTTGCTAACATCAAGAACACTCGCATCACAGTTTACTATGAAGACGATGAAATGACTATCCCTGTCACTCGTCTTGACGACCAGACTTTGATGCGCAATATCTATGACAGCAATGGCAACAAGGTGTTGGAATCTGAATATCACTATGCCAACCCACCATTCTACTACCACACTGCTTATTGGTACAACAAAAACAATCAAGTGGAAGTAGACTCAACCGACAACACTAAAAACTTCTACGGCTATTACGACAATGGCAACATGAAGTACAAAGTTAAATACAAGACCGACACAGGTCTTATGAGCGACTCAACCTACTACGAATACAATGGCGACAACCTCATACACGAAATCATCTTCAACTCATCTCTCGAAGAAACAAGTCGCTATCGCTACTATTATGAAAACAATCGCCTCACTAAACGCGAATACATCATAGGTTTGACATCTAAAGGTGATGAAAAAATTTCTCGTCGCATAGAATATAGCTATGACCAGAATGGGAACCTTACAGAAGAAATTGAATACACTCTTAGCACAACCATTTCTTCACTCGGCACAATTCGCTCGGCGACTCGTATTCAATACACCTACGACTCACTAAATCGCAAGATTGACCAAATTCATAGCGAAGCAACTGCATCAGGGGGCATGCTTTCATCATGGACCAACAAGAAGAAGGCATCATTCGAATATGTCGGTGAGACCAAAAGCCTCTACAAACAGTCAAACTATAAGTGGGATAATAACAATAAAATATTTGTCGAAAACGACTACGACATCTACACATACGATCAATATAGCGAAGCTCGCACTCCTCAAAACTTCTCTATCGAGCAAGGAGAAACTGTGACACAGGTTAAGCTCAACTTCGATGCGCCTGCAGAGACAGACAACCTCAGAGGCTACGGTCTTATCGTTGACGATAAGTTCCAAGAAGCTATCTATGAGTCTTCTCCTATCATACTCAATAAGCAAGTAAGAGGCACTCACAACTATCGCGTATTTGCTCTTTACGACACAGTACCGGGCAACGTGACCAACCAACTCAGCAAGGTTATCGACCTTACTCTTCCGGCTCCTTCAAATGCCCGTGTTATTACTCAAGAATACTCTTCTCAATGGGTAGTAACATTTGTATTCGACGCTCCGACAGGCACTGAAGGTCTCACTCCGACAGGCTATCGCTATGTAGTGACAGGCGGTAATGGTGGCGACAAAGGCACTATATCTTCTGCTGATATAACAAAAGGCACATTTAAGGTGTGGTATCTTGCTTCTAATTACGATGCAAACCTCGTATCTGTCGATCTCTACGCAATCTACGAAGAAGGAGAATCAGACCCTTACACATTCCAAGTTGACCTCCGCGACACAAGCAATCAGATTGTTGCTCACTGGCACCAACAAAATGCCGAAAAGCTATGGTTGGATGAAAATGGTTGGGAAAACCCTATGGAATATACCAACTATTATTACACATCTTCTAACACTTCCAATACAGAATCACTTGTCGCTGAAGTAATCAACACTTACGATGATGCAACCTATAGCTATATTCCTAAGTATCGCAAAATAGGCACAACTACTGAAGTATGGAATGCTGAAACAATGCAATGGAACAACTATCGCATTTCTGAGACTAAAAGAGAAGGCTCATCTATGGACTACCAAATGGTAGAAACTACTACGCAATACAATGCTGCTACAGAAACATTCGAACCGATAAGTATCAAAATCGATAAATATCACCTTGACGAAAACTATGTGCCTTACTTAGAATGCCACGATTGGACTAAGTACTACGACGTAGTGGATGGACAACAAGTCTACACAGAATATGTTGTTCACACTATCGAAGGCTATAACAAAGTAGACTACCACTATGCAACAGACCAAGTCACTATCACTAAGAAAATGGAGTACATCTACGACGCATATGGCAAACTCCAACGTATCAACACATACAAATTTGAAGGTGGCGAATACATCCTCACTTCATACGTAGAAAAGACCTATGACATTATTAGTGAGCTCGTCACTGAATCGGCAACCTATGGCTATGCTGACGATGCAGCAACCGAAATGACTAAGCTTGACGTAGTTCGTTACACTGCTTCTAAGGAATACCACTACATCAAGATGCCATTCGGACTCAACTACAAAAATGGCACTCTCAAATGGTCAGCACCAAGTACAGCCAACATCAATCCAGACACCTATAAGGTATTTGTCAACAACATCCTATTAGCTGAGACTACTGAGACATCTATCGAGGTTGAAGGTCTGCCTACTGGCAAATACACATTCTCTGTGATGTCGACTTTCGAAGGCTTCGAATCAAGCCTCTCGACTTCTATCAATGCCAACGTTGTCAATAATGCCACATTCATTCCGGAGAGTATAACACCGACTCCATACGACTACGAACTTGACAACTCTGTCGATAAACTTGACACCGTTACCCTCGTATTCCCAAGCACTGTAGCTTCTATCACTGAAGGTATGGAAGCGACTCTTAACTCTCGCTTCTTGGGTTACTCAACGACTGCCTCAATCGCAGAAGACGGCAAGACTGTGGTATTCACTCTCCCTGCCGACCTCGAAAACGGTTTCTACTCACTCGACATCCCAAGTAAAATGTTTAATGCTGAAGACAACACTTACAATCCGTCTCTCAGCTACTCATTCTCACTCATGTTGCCTTTGACAACCGATCTCCCTACTCCGACACCAAACCCTGCAATAGGAAATGTGTCAGAACTAAGCGTTATCAACCTCACATTCGATCGAGACGTTTATGCTCTTGAGTCTCTTATCGGCGTGCCGGGTCACGTTTACGCTGAAGAGCCTAACGGCAACCGAACTGATGCAACAATAAGCATCGAAGGTTGGGACTACACTCAATGGACACTCACATTTGCAAACACTATCAAAACTCCGGGAGTTTATAGAGTCGTAATCCCTGAAGGAACATTCGGCGACTCTGTTGCTTCAGCATCAGGTTGGTCAGGCGCATTCACTACAGGTAAGGTCAACCCTCTTATCTTCTTCGACTATACTATCGTGGACACAGCTGTTGACTCTATCAACCTTGACAATCAGATTCGCATTGACGGCAATAGCATAATTATCCCTGAAGGAGCTAAGGTGTACACAGCAGCCGGTTACGAAGTAAATCCTTCCAACCTTGAAGCAGGCATCTACGTTGTCTATTTCAATAATCAAGTAGAAAAAGTTATCATCCGATAATCCTAACGACTACATACAATCAGAAAGGTCGCAACCCACAAGGCTGCGACCTTTTCTTTATACATTCTAAAATTTGTTACGTTAATTGCACTTATAACCGGAAACAGGTGATAAGGCTACTACATAGCATGCTCCGTAACGAACCTGGCTTGACGATAGCCTGATGTGGGAGTTACCTTCTTCGATGCTCACTTGATACTCATTGAGTAACCTCTGCTTTGGTTCTTTTTCCAGATCGTCTGAATCTGTAATCCATAAGCGAGTCAAGAGCCCTGTCGAGTGGTCGATCTCATATCCCCATAGAGTTGTCGCATGGTGAAGCGTACTAAGGTCAGACGATAGTGCCACTGTCAAAGAAGTGACGCCACGATCGATAAAGTCAACGACTAATTGTGTGAAATATCTGAGTCTGTCCACACCAGTTAAGCCTGAGCCATTGCCCCATAGATAGTAGTTATTGAATTCACCTGTATACAGACCTGTATACCAGTCAAACATATAGGTATAATCATGATAAAGATAAGGGTATATTTCATCCCACACTGACTTAAAGTAGCCTCCATTGTATCCATCCAATGGATATGCTTGAGAGCCTGCCGAGGCATGCTCTCCGTAATTCACACCCTCGAAGTACCAAGGCACTGCCTCTACGACATGACCACCCTTATTGTTGTTCCACTGATCGTGGAACATCTCCATCAATGCCAACTCGTAGGTTTCGCCCGGACCTGTGATAGCTCCTTCCGGCAAAACACCACCTTTAGCTACATAGAGATCTTGCCACCATTGGATGATGTTGGAAGCAGAGGCAGCCCAGCACATATTGATGTCGCCATTTTCGCCCTTGCCGACCTTGTTGACATCATACCAGCCTGACTCGATACTTACACCTTCGGCAAACACTATTGACTTACCTTCGGTTGGAGGAGGTGTATTTTTAATAGCATTATAAACCTCTACCACATCGGCAGTATTTACCTCGCCATCTCGATTGACATCAACCATATCCAATACCACATTAAAATCGGCTCTGCCGAGTATATAGTCATAGATGAGAGCTGCATCATCGGTGGTCACACGTCCGTCGCGATTAGTATCGGCAGGAATTGACTCTGCAGCCATTGCTAATCCACCACACACTATCGACGCGCTTAGCGTTAGCATTATCTTCTTATTCATAACACAACTTTTTTACCGTTAATAATGTTGATTTTACCCTTTTGAGGTTCTTTGAGTCTCACACCCTGAAGATTATAGATTTCAAGACAACCCTTTGAGGCATTGAGATCAACAGCTTCTATCCCTGCCACAACATCATCTCGCTTTGAAACTTGTTCATCTTGGTCGGAAGCGGTATAACAAATCACCTCTTCATTATCTACTCCGACTGCAAACATACCCGAAGCAGTGATGCGGTAATCGCCATCTTGAAGCTTGGAAAAATCGCAAATAAGGGTACACACTGCACCATCAGTACCGACGAAAGCATCGATCGCTTCACTTGCTACCGACACAAAATATCCATGCGATGTGTCGCCCTCGGCAATCTGATGAGACGACTCGACGCGTTCTCCAAGTTGGTTTGAAATTATATCAACTCCGGTGGGAAGCGTAAGATACATTTCTACTGCCGTAATGCTGACGGTTGGATTTTCTAAATGTAAAGAGATTGGAACACGAGTAAGGTCGGTACTATTGTCAATAGTAAAATACAACCTATTGTCATGAGTACAATTCTCTTCTGCTCGCATGGGTATAACCATGACTCCTGCAAGCATTAATAATGATAAAAACTTCTTCATATTGCACAAAAGATTTGATTTTATTCTGCAAAGATAATAATACAATCGTAGTAATACAATAGTTTTGGAATAATCGTCAGCAATCCATTACTGCATCAGCTACTAAGATTTGGTCGCCTCGTCAGTAATAACGATTGACATCAAAGGACCCTCCAAACCGTTGGGAGCAAACGCTTCGCGTGTCTCAAAACGTATCGAACCAGAGCCGAAATCATAGACTTCCAAGTGAGTTTCATCGTCATCTTCATACTCATCGGAGGCACACAAATTGCTCTCGCTCAGACTGAGCGCAGCAGTGATATACTCCATAAGATCTTTCGGCAACAAATCACCTAAATACAGATTGTGGATTCTGACTGAATTTTCACTCAATACATCGACCTCCCATTCGCCGGGGTTGCCTTGAATGTCGGTGTAAAGAGGGACACCTTCTCCATCGGTCAAGATGCCATTGTAGTTGTATTCCGCCGTATCGAGCGACTCTCCAACACTTATCGCATCGACTATACTACGTACAGTCATTGCTATGTCGTTATCTGCCACATATTCGTCTGCCATACGATACACGACGACAGCGGTATCGGAGTCTGCCGAAGCTTTCCTATCGCTATGAGAGCAACTTATCGACATCACAGTCGCAAACAGCCCTACTGCCGCCATTGATAAAATCCTTCTGTAATTCATACCAGTATAACACGCATCAGATGCATATTATCGATTCAGAGTGCGAAATTACGCATTTACCACCGTATTAACAAACTTTCTCCCCAAAAAATTCAACAATTCTTCAAGACAATTTTTAATTGTACGACAATACCTAACTATAAGCCAGAATTCATTGTGCCGACAACCCTCAAAATCGACAAAACTGCATCACGAGAGATATCGATACGGCTGATGTATTGCTCTTTAGGAGTTTGCATCTATCCACAACAATAACTTTCGTCGGAAAGCTACTCTCCCCATTTATCATTTTTACCAATCATATACAAAAGCATATTAACAATAAATCCGATAACAATAATAATTTTCATCATAACAAATATTTTTAAATGATTTGTTGCAAATTTACCCCCGTTATAATGCCATATTATAACACAATAATGTTAAAATATCTTTAACCCAAATCCCATTTTATATTTTTTGCTGCCGACATGTTGGCATATCGAGAGAAAAAGCACTAATTTTGCCGTAAGAAATTTTTGATCGATGATGACGACACGACTTCCCGAAGAATTCCTTACACAAATTAAGAATTTGCTTGGAGACAACGAGGCAAATTTGCTTATCGAGGCATTGGAGCAAGAGCCATCAGTGGCGATACGCACCAACACACGCAAACCATGTACCCTGCCACAATGGGCCGATGCCGGCCATAAGGTGGCGTGGAGCATCAATGGCAGATACCTTGACGAGCGACCACAGTTTACGTTCACACCCCAACTCCATGCCGGCGGCTTCTATGTGCAAGACGCTTCATCGATGATTCACGAGTTAATACTCAAGCAGATAGCACCTGAGCATCCTATCTGTTACCTTGATCTCTGCGCAGCTCCCGGTGGGAAAACTACCGCCGCTATCAATATGCTTGCAGAAGGCTCGCTTGTCGTTGCCAACGAGTATGTGCCGATGCGCTCGCAAATTCTAAAGGAGAACATTCAGAAATGGGGCTACCCCAACGTCATTGTCACCAATAGTTCGGTCGAGCGACTTTGCAAGACACCCGGTCTCTACGACATCATTGCTATCGACGCTCCATGCTCTGGCGAGGGCATGATGCGCAAGGATGAAGAGGCTCGCCGTCAATGGTCGAAATCGCTGGTCAGCGAATGCGCCGCTCTGCAGTGGCAGATAGTCAGCGACTCTTGGGACACGCTCAAGCAAGACGGCTACCTCATCTATAGCACCTGCACTTTCAATCGCCAAGAAAACGAAGAGATGGTGGATCGCATCTGCGCTGAATTAGGTGCAGAAAGCATCAGATTGGATGTCGAAGAAAATTGGGGCATTCAGCCGGGATTGGGCACCCCGCATCATTGCTACCGATTTATGCAACACCACACGCGTGGCGAGGGTCTGTTTGTCGCCGTCCTACGCAAGACAGCCGAGCAGAAAGATTGGCAACCACGCAAATCCAAACGCTCCGGCAAAGCGCCAAAGCTGCCGACCATCGATTGGCTATCGGGCAACGATTGGCACTTCACCGAGCACAACGGCACCATCTGTGCCATCAGTCGCGACCACGCACCGATACTCGACGAAATCAGCCAATGCACCAAGGTCATCATGGCAGGCATCGAAGTAGCGACCGTCAAGGGCAAAGACCTCATACCTCAACACGGCCTTGCGCTATCGACATCTTTGCGAATCGACACATTCCCACGCGTAGAACTCGACTACCCTACTGCTATCAACTACCTTCAACGCGAAGCCATAACCCTCCCCGACGGCTCGCCACGAGGCTTCGTCATCGTATGCCACGAGTCTATGCCGCTCGGCTTTGTCAAAAACCTCGGCAATCGCGCCAACAACCTCTACCCACAAGAGTGGAGAATACGCACATCACTACCAAAATGAAAGATTTTCAGATAGAACTACAGACCACTGCCGACGGCTCTACCACGCTTTATCGTCCCGACATGGACGAGCACTACCACTCTGTGAAAGGTGCTCTGACCGAGAGTCAACACATATTCATCGATTGCGGTCTGCGTCACCTCGCCAAAGACTCGTTGCGAGTGCTCGAAATCGGATTTGGAACAGGTCTGAACGCATTGCTTTCTGCCTTGCAAAGCGACATACGACAACACTACCACACCTTGGAGCTCTACCCTCTCCCCAAAGAGATAATCGACAGCACCGACTATCACAAGGCCGTCGATAACCCCCAAGCACCGACTCTTTTTGCCGCTATCCATGCTGCCGAGTGGAACAAAGCCGTCCAAATCACTCCGTCGTTCACGTTGGAAAAGGCAGAATGCGACTACACCGACCCCGCCACCCTATTTCCTCAAGGCATCGACGTGGTCTATTTTGATGCGTTTGCACCCGAAAAGCAACCCGAAATGTGGGCAGAAGAGCCACTACGCCGTATCTTCGACGCCATGAACCCGGGAGGCGTACTGACCACCTACTGCGCAAAGGGTGAAATACGCCGTCGCTTGCAAAGCATCGGCTTCGTTGTCGAACGACTCGCCGGTCCTCCCGCTGGAAAACGCGAAATCCTCCGTGCCACCAAACCCCAACTATAAATCCATAAGTGCCCTGATGAAATATATTGAGTTGATATATTGCAAGTTAGTGTGGTTTATAACAAAAACAGACTTGGATTGGTTTAGTTCCAAATTAAAATTTGAAAAATGGCCTAATGGGTATCACTGCTATCGTGCTCGACGATATCTTGCTATGCCTCTTATGATTTTACCTGTAATCATCTTGTTTAGCTTAGCATTTATTAATGTTGTCATAGAGCCATTCTCAATGTTGTTCATACCCTTTGTTATGTCATTTATAATACATTGGCTAATTTGCAGACATTTAATAAAACAGAGAAGAACATCAAGAATTGTTTTCAACAAAGAATACATGCAGAGCAAATGGGGAGTCGTATTGACCGTGCTTTATATGTCACCCTTTATCCTATTATTTATATTTTGCATAGTCGGCCTAATTGTCTTAGCACTATAACTCCCAAACATAGTTACCATATACCAAACATCACCGACAACAATTGCCGGTGATGCCTGTTTTATTATCCGAAATTAAAGTCTAAAAGCATCAATATCAGTCTTGACTCTTAAGGTGAAATACGCCGTCGTTTGCAAAGCATCGGCTTTATCGTTGAGCGACTTGCCGGTCCTCCGGGTGGCAAACGTGAAATCCTCCGCGCCACCAAACCGGTAATTGTCTGATCAAGGCTATTCCCTTATTGAGAATTTCACTGGCAAAGTATATATTGTCCTAATTGGATTCCCATCAGCATCACGAGCAGGAATCCATGCAGGCATCAACTCTATAAGGTCAAGAGCTGCTCGATCAAGTAATTTATGTGCTTTTTCTGCTATCTCGATGTTGGTTATCATGCCATCTTCTTCAATAGTAAATCTTGTGACAACTCTCCCTTGTATTCCTTTATCTAATGCTTTATCAGGATAGACAATATGCTTTCCCATCCAATTCATCAGTGATTTAGTTCCTCCCGGGAACATAGGCATTTGTGCAGTAGAATCTATATTTGCTTTTTTATATTTATATTCATATTTATGCTGATAGACCATCCCATCCTCTCTAATAGAAAAATCTATCGGCAATCTATAATAAGTTCTGACCGGTTGATTGTCTTTCATCGCAGGACTCCACTTAGGCATTGCTGACACTGCCCTGACAGCCTCTTTATCTAACCACTTATTGAAATCTTTTTCCACCGATACATTAGACAGTGAGCCGTCTTTTTCCACAACAAAACCTACCCATACACGTCCATATACACCATGATCCAATGCTTCCATAGGATACTCCAAATTACTAAATAAATATCTCATTATGCCGAGCTTACCTCCCTCGAACTCTGCAATTTGGTCGTATTCTGTTTCAATCTTATCCTCAACTGATTGGACAGGCGTATCAGTTCTCAGTTTGAACGTAATAGGCAATGTGACATAACATCTCATCGGGACACCTTGTAATGTACCTGACTTCCATTTAGGCATTGATAAAACAACTCTTTTCGCTTCATTATCCAACGTTTCACACACTCCTTTAAGAATCATCGGGGTGCTAACAGAACCATCTTTCTCTACAACAAATCTAACAATGACACGCCCTTCAATACCATCTATTATCGCTTGCTCCGGATAAATTATATTTTTGCTCAGCCATTCCATCATGAGTGTCTGACCACCATCAAACTCCGGCATGTCTTCCAACGCTTCATGTATTTTATCAGTATTATCTGACATTGAAGACAATGAGATTTCCTCTGTTTTATCAACTTGATTGGCAAATCCATACTTAGTACATAAACACATCAGTACTATTACTACTATAATTTTATCCATAACTATATTTTGAATGAATGTTTATTATCCTACTCTTAAACTAATTTAATGTCACTATTCATTTATGATATGTTGTAAAATTAGTTAATTATATTCACAAATTTTACAAAAGGTTTGCATATTTCGTATAATCGGTTTGAAAGCATCATTATCAATCGTGACTCTTTGGTAATTTAAATAATAACGGGAGGTTATATCTGGTTCGTATATCTTTTCCGTCAAAGCTTCTGGGAGACCATTTTGGCATAATAGAGACCAAGCGCAGTGCTTCATTGTCTAACAGAGGATCAACACCTTTCATTATTTTCCCGTTTGTAACAGTGCCATCTTCCTCTATTGTAAATTTTACGATGACTCTGCCTTCAATACCTTTTGCTATTGCCTCTTGAGGATAAACCTTGTTTTGCTTGATCCATTCTATAAGTGCCAAATCTCCTCCCGGGAATTGGGGTGGAGTCTCAAGGGGACAATAGATAATTTCCTCAGTCTCCTTTGTCGCCGGGTCATCAGCCATTGCGACCGACACACTCATCGCCGACAACATCACCGTAACTAATAGTAAAAATCTTCTCATAATATCATTTTTTTTGCAAATATACGAAATGCGCGAAACAACCACAACATTTACCCCCCATTTTTTGCCCTATCCTCATCACTCAAACATAATTCCTTACCATAGCTTTTTCGTCCATTTCCTTGACACAAAACATAATAGTCTCACAACTAAATCACTTATTTATCTAAATCAACAATAATTTCACGCAATAAAGACTCGCCGTCACGGAGAGCCTTTATTCATTTGTAAAGTGTATATAGGGATGTGATTATCAATCCAAAATAGAAGTATAAAATTTTATTTTCTGCAAAAATAAAAACATTTTTCCATATATTCAAGATTTTTGTGGTATTTTTACCATAATTTCAACCTATTTTAGAACATTGTTTTAAAACCATGTTTTGCAACATATTTATTCTTAAAGAAATATTAAAAATCTTTATATTATTGTATCAACTAATTTATATCGCTATCTTTGCAACAAACTTTTAAAACAACAGATAAATCATGAAGAAAACCATCTTACTATTGGCTGTAATTACAGCTCTATTCTCTTCATCATGCAACGAGAATACAGATTTAGACCCGACAACACCGATTTATCAACACTATGAAGTTGATTTCTACAAAGACAAAGCTGTCGCAATGGCAAATTTTCACAAGCACACCGCTCAAGGCAGTCTTGTTGAACTAAACAATGGCGCATCAATCAAAGTTAACAATACCCCTATGTCATTCTACGGAACAGGTAATTCTGAGGGAGTATTTGACTATGCCACATATTCAATCAAATCCGACAATATTACATTCACTTTCAAAAGAGGTGACGGCAACACTTACACAAACACTGTGCATCGCTCCGATGTATCGGCTGTCAGCATCCCTGAAGAACTGAATGAAATACAAAACGACAAATGGATTAGTGTAAACTATAAACCAACCGGATTCGAAGTTCTCACTGCCGTATTGTTTCCTAAAGTAGTCGGAAAAAGCTACGTTGCGACGACTGATTTTGTAACCGGAAATTTCTGTTTCAAAGATGTTCCGGAAGGTCTATACTCATTGCGTGTAACAATCAAACGACAAATCCCTACAAAAGAAAACGACAAAGGCGCAAGTGGACTAATTGACATCTATAGTGTTGACGAGAAAAACATGAGAGTTGTTAAGTAATTTCTGACAACATCACACACATATAGGATATGGAGAAATCTGTATCCTATTATTTTTTGCCGGCAGAACGCATTATGCGGTTTCCTATTCGGCAATACAGACATTTTCGAGCATCACAATATTCATTACGCAGATGTATCAATGCTTGCGAACGGAAAGCATTATCAGCCTTAATCCCTGCTCCCGCCCACACATTTAATATCGAATTATTTTCCGGCTCTAAAGACACCAACAATTCCATAGCCAAATCTTCCATTGAAGTATCTCCCGACAGACTGCTATACGCATAATACAATGGCGCAACAAGATTGATTAATAACAAATCGACCGATTTTTTTGAAAGAGCCTTAGCCAACCTCGTCGACGCAACATCGAAGTCGGAATGGTCCAACCAATATCCCGATAATTCAATATCAAAAATCTTTCTTAAAGCATCTACATCTGCTTTTGCATCAAGCACTCGACGCATCAATGAAAATCCATTTTCCACACATTTTGCAAGAAGAGCAATTCTGCGATGAGGGAAATTAGCCGGTCGAGTACGTGCATATTTCCATATACTGCGAGCCAAAGGTCGCAATTGATACTTACGCGATAAAAAATAGTACTCTCGACAAAGCAACTGATAATACTCGTCGAATATATGCTCCGACATATCCAACATTCCGGCTTGTCCAAAGAGTAATGCCTCCAACTGCAAAAGACTGTCGCTATGCTTTCGCAACACACTCAGAGGAACACTCTTTGCCAGCAACTCAAAAGGCACACTATTCAATCCAAAACCTAATGAACGTGCCAAAAACACATAGCACACACTCTCCCAATCTCCACAATTCGCTCTCAACAGTTCTATTAACCGATTTGCCTTGACTTGCAAACGCTCAAATGCCAAAGTTTCAAACCAATTGGATAGCAATAATTCGTCAACCGTATGAAGCATCCCGCGACACCTTATCACACCTGCATCTTCAACTAATTGAACATAGTTTTGAGCTATTTCAGGCGTTATCGGCATCACTAACTGTGGAATCAGAGAGCCATCCTCCCTGCATATCTCAGCATCATCTATGCCGACAACATGCAATATGATATTATTATATGCTGAATCTCTATCGTGCCCATGCCGTTTCCAGTCTGACGCTTTGACATGCACCTCTACATTTCCCACCCACTCTATTCCGTCGATGATAATTTTAGCATTGAAAAAGTCAGGACCCGAGTCTGTATTTAATTTACCCGGATCAAGAAGCAATACACGGCGCCCGTCATTGAGTAATTTCTCTGAATTACCCCACATTCTAAATTGCCACATGTATTGTAAAACTTTCTCCATACAGACTATATATCTACACTTATGCAAAAGTATTTAATAATTTATCAAGTTAAAAAACAAAACTGTTAACAATTGTTAAACCTAATTCTTTTTTCAATGATTATTTTTGACAAAATAAAAAATATATCTACATTTGCAATGTGTTTTTCATAGTATTAAATTAAGATTAAGGTTTCAGCCTATCTCTTTGTGAAAAGGGATAGGTTTTATTTTTACCACTCATCCTATTCTATCATTTTTGTCCATACACCGTAAGACGACGATTGAACTCCCGACGCTCATTATCAATAAACCATCCCCACTTATTAAAATAACGTATCATATTTACAATGTGGATATGTAGCATTCTTCCACTCTTATATGATGCTGCTCTATGATCATGAATGATACTAACTTTCGGATAATAGATTGTGCGATAGCATCTATGCATTCGACGCGTGATGTCAATATCTTCAGGATACATAAAAAAACGCTCATCAAACAATCCTATTTTTCGCAATGCCTCAGTGCGAAACATCATAAAGCTACCCTGATGATACGGTACATTCATCTCCTCGTTATGGTTGGCATATTTCAACAAATATCGATAGTCATTCTTTTCTACTAATCGTTTAGGCAAAAATCTGCGAAAAATCAAATCTTTCGGCGTCGGAAGCATTCTGACCGTATATTGCAACTCACCGTCAGGATATGTAATTTTAGGTTGAATCTGACCGACATCTAAATTCTCATCCATATATTCCACAAGACTATGCAAAACCGCAGGATCAAATCTTACATCAGAATTTAGAACCAAATGATAATCTGCATGCATGATTGATTGCCGGATAGCCACATTATGCCCGGCTCCATATCCGACATTATCGTTTCCTATATATACTACCTTATCCACTCTTCTGCAAAACTCGGCAATATACGATTTATTCGAATTATCGATAATATATATTTTTTCAACGAGCGATGACAACAATGACCGAAGACACAATCCCAACTCATTTAGATCGGTGTTATAGGTCACGATAGAAACTGACAATCGGCTTTTCATCGCGAATGTTTTTTGAGTTTAAAAATAAATTTCAGTACTTTCAGCCCTAACATTGCCACTAATGCTCCGAGACGATTTTTAAGTCGCGATTTCGGATTGCATAGAATCATCCGACGCAACTCCTTTATATTTCCCCAACAACGCTGTTCAAGTTCTGAAGCATATATCTCAGAATTTGTCATAAGCCATAATATGTTCATATTTGCAGCAAACTTACGATCAAGTGCAGCAGGCAACAATGCCGGATTATGCGTCTTCATATAAGCCCCTATTTCGTCTGTTATATCAAGAACGTCTGAACGGCAAAGCGCAAAATTCCCTGTTAGACTATCTCTTCGCAAACGGTAATAATAATAAGCCACTCGCCTATGCACTACCCTCTTGGCTTGTTCATACACTTTATAAAATATTGCCAAATCCTCATACAACTTTCCTATCGGAAATCTCAATCCGCCGAAAAGATGTCTATTATACAATTTGTTGCAAACAGAATTATCAAGTATATTCTGATACAAAATTTTATCGATAGCCTCCTCTGATTGTAAAATCATGGTTTCTCCGAAAAGAATCCCCTCCAAATCAAGGCTTTCTTCATCATAAAAATTCTTAAACTCCACAGATGCTATGTCTGCCTTAAAATCACAAACAAGCGAATATAATGTCTCTATGAATCGAGTGTGGATCAAATCGTCTGAATCGACAAACGCCAAATAATCGCCGGTCGCTGCATCTATACCAACATTTCGTGCATCAGAAAGCCCACCATTGACTTTATGGATAACTTTGATACGGCTATCCATCTTTGCGCATTCATCACAAATCCTACCGCTGCTATCCGTTGAGCCGTCGTCAACAAGAATTATTTCCAAGCTCTTGTATGTTTGGTTTATGGCACTATTCACACACGCCAAAAGATATTTCTCGACGTTATAAACAGGAATAATAATACTTACCAACAACTTTTCTCTCATACACTATATTAACGCAACGAGATGTGATTTCGTATATTAACAAATGGGATGCCTCGCAAGACATCCCATTTATTATCGATATAAATTAGTGATTTATATTATCTTACGATTTCCTTAGAAACCTTAGCGCCACGACGAACGATGTACATACCACCCTTTTCCGGGTTAGCAACCTTCATGCCTTGGAAGTTGTAGTATTCAGCAACTGCGTTGTCTGCTTCGATACCGTCGATAGCATTGTTTCCTGTGTAGTTAAACTTAATATTGAAAGAGATAGCATCGCTTTCATCATCATTATTTTTCAATGTGAATTTAAGGATTGATACACCGGGATATAATTCTTGAACATCCCAGAAACCCATACCTTCGTATGCAGGTCTATACTCTACGTGCGCTTTATTTCCTTCTCTTACTTCATTTGGGCCAAATACACAAGAACCACCACCTTTCCAAACGCCATTATCATCTTGCATAAATGGATAGCAGCTATCGAAACAGAATTGTGGCATTTCCGCCATATTACCTGTTGGGGTTGGAGCTTGTGCCAATTCCAAAAATTCACCTAATGCTGAAGCATTAATAGGGTTAGATGTCAAGTTAGTCAATTTCATGTGAGCTATAATACATTGATCACCAGGCAATGTTCCCGCTTCAAGCTCTGTAAGTTCTATTTCATCGCCCTCTTTAATTTCTACACCATTGACTTCTACCTTGAATGACAATGCTGACATTGAGAACACACTCATTGCTACGAGTGCAACTGAAAGTAAAATTTTCTTCATACGCGTAATTATTTTTTGTTATTAAATTGCTTAATTATTTTACTCGGCAAATTTAGACAAAATTTCTCTATCGCGAAAATTTTTAACCGATTTTACACCATTTTTAACTATAAATCCGCAGACTTAGCCTTTATATGCCAATCTACGGATTTATTTATTATTTTAGCTTTGTCAGGATTACTTCACCACGACCTTTGTAGCTGTAGCGCCTTGCTTGCGGATGTAGATACCATTTTCAGGATTTACAACGCGACGACCTTGCATATCATAATAAGTCACTTCGCCATCTTCGCTGAGCGTAATGCTTTCGACTGACAAGTTCTTATCTCTCACAAGGTCTGCCACTGTATAGCGATCTTCTGCCACTTCCGACATCGGATACTTGTCGCAGTTCATCACTTCGCCTGTCTCAACATCGACTACGAAGCAAATCAATTCGCAATAGTCGCGTTTGATAGCCGGACGCATAATCTTACCATTCGCATTAGTCACCTTTGTATCAGGAATATCGATAGTGTATTCATAGACATACTCTGTACCCATAGTCATTTCATGCGGGAGACTGTTTGGAATACCATAGAAGTCGTAGATGCCACGTGCAACATCATTGTAGCGAACATCCTCTTGGCTTGACTTACAGTAAGCCCAACCACCGAGGTCGCCTTCATAGGTTGCTTCACCAGATCGAGCTGAATAATAGTTGGATTGAGCCCACCAACCACCTGCATCGATTGGCATCCACACATTGTTTTCTGCCAAAATAAACGACAACACATATTTCTCTTTATTCACAGGCACTGCAGAACGGAATGTCGCACGAGCCTTGATAGCGATTGTGTCGTTTTCTTCGATGATGTATTCGCCTGTCACTTTCACTTCCACAGGTGTTGGTTCTGCATGGACTTGACGCACTGCGTAAGCCAACGAGCCGGTGTTATCTTTGTCAAATTTTGTATCAAAAGAAGCGTTGATTTGGCGCACATCACGACGATTGAATACGAAAAGTGGCGCAGAATTGCCATAAAGGTCGCTCATCGCCTTGTCATATTCTGCTACTACCATCGGATCCATTGAAGCAGAAGTGTGAACTGCCACCGGCACCACATACTCTTTCATTTCTTCATCGGCAAGCATGTTATCAATATTGTATGCACCGGCAGGACAATAGCCACACCATGTGCCGGTCATCTCTTCGATAAGCACTTTACGGAATGGCAGAAATGCATAGCATGCCACACTGCCTGTCACTTTGCTTGCAGGCATATCGTCAGCAGTCAATGTGATAGTATAGTCGCGTTGCTCGCCTTTGGCAATTGGCACTTCAAATGCAAACTCATACGACGACATACTTTGTAGCAATTCGCCGCTTTCAGTCAATGTAGTGATTCCATCTTCGTAAGTCACTGTCCAATTCTTGAGATCTTTATCGGTATTAGCCGACAATGTGACATTGATATGAGCCACCTCTTCAGTCACATGATTCTGAGCTACAACTGCGATTGAACCCACCTCTTCGCGAGAAATCTTGATATTATCCATACAGAGGATGTGCTTATCGTAGTTCTCGTTGACGAAGCATACATAGATTGTTTTGCCCACATAGTCGTCAAGGCTGTAAGAGTAACGAGTAAATTCTCCATCTACAGCATCTGTCGCACCTTGCGGAATGTTTTCAAACACCTTTACCGGAGTCTTAGGAAGTGAAGATGGGTCATCTGTGAGATAATCAGTAATGTAAAGCGTAACGCTACTGAGCTTAGATTCATTCATATTGATGCAATAAGATTGAGCATCAAATGACAACACAAAGCCTGCTTCATCAATCTTCACAGGCACCGAAATCATCCAGTCGTCAGACTTTCCCGGCTCAGTGTAGAATGAATGACTACCATAATAGAGATTAGGTGATGTATTGCTATCTCTGAGGATCCACCATGGCTGATAAGAGCCTGTAGAAGCCGATAAAAAGAGTGACGAGATGCTACTGTGAGGAGCAAGACCGTCACCATCCCACACCAATGGGAACGATTTGTTGTAATCGCCATTATCAAATGTTTCTTCCAATAAAATTGTTTGAGAAACAGATGTACCGGCAACAAACAAAAATGCAATTAATAATAGTAATGCTTTTCTCATAATGCTTGGCTTTAATCAATTTATTTTAAATTAGCGACAAAGGTACAAATAATTTTATAGTTACATCACTCTTTTATTAAAAAAACACAGTAGCGCCAAAATATAATATCGCCAAATGTTAATAAAGAAAAATTTCTTTAATCAATAGTGGCAGATTAAATTTATTTTACTAAATTTGCACTCGGATTTCAAAAATTATGTATTCAGATTCAAACTTATCATCATTATAATTGTTTAGTTTACACAAATAAATATTTTTCATAAAAACTATGGCAAATTTAGATTTAAGCAAGTATGGTATTAAGGATGTGACTGAGATTATTCACAATCCATCTTACGAACAACTCTTCGCTGAAGAAACAAAAGCAGGTCTTGAAGGTTTTGAAGTAGGTCAAAACACTGAACTCGGCGCTGTTAACGTAATGACAGGTATCTATACAGGTCGTTCGCCTAAAGATAAATTCATCGTTATGGATGAAAACTCTAAAGACACTATTTGGTGGACATCTGAAGAATATAAGAACGACAACAAGCCTGTGTCTGAAAAGACATGGTCTGCTGTTAAGGAAATCGCACAAAACGAACTTTCAGGCAAACGCCTTTTCGTTGTTGATGGTTTCTGCGGTGCTAACAAGGACACTCGCATGGCAGTTCGCTTCATCATGGAAGTGGCATGGCAAGCTCACTTTGTGACTAACATGTTCATCCGTCCTACTGCTGAAGAACTCGAAAACTTTGAGCCAGACTTCATCGTTTACAACGCCTCTAAGGCTAAAGTTGAAAACTACGCTGAACTCGGCCTCAACTCTGAGACTGCTGTTGTCTTCAACATCACTTCTCGCGAACAAGTTATCATCAACACTTGGTACGGTGGCGAAATGAAGAAGGGTATGTTCTCTATGATGAACTACTACCTCCCTCTTAAGGGCATCGCTTCAATGCACTGCTCTGCAAACACTGACATGAACGGTGAAAACACTGCTATCTTCTTCGGTCTCTCCGGTACAGGTAAGACTACTCTCTCAACTGACCCTAAACGTCTCCTCATCGGTGACGACGAACACGGTTGGGACGACAACGGTGTATTCAACTTCGAAGGTGGTTGCTACGCTAAAGTTATTAACCTCGACAAAGAAAGCGAACCGGACATCTTCAACGCTATCCGTCGCAACGCATTGCTTGAAAACGTCACTGTTGACGCTGAAGGCAAAATCGACTTCAACGACAAGAGCGTGACTGAAAACACTCGCGTTTCTTACCCTATAGAGCACATCAACAACATCGTACGCCCTATCTCTGCAGGTCCTGCTGCTAAGAACGTCATCTTCCTTTCAGCTGACGCATTCGGCGTGCTTCCTCCTGTGTCTATCCTCACTCCTGAGCAGACTAAGTACTACTTCCTCTCTGGTTTCACAGCTAAATTGGCAGGTACAGAACGCGGTATCACTGAGCCTACTCCTACATTCTCAGCTTGCTTCGGTCAGGCGTTCCTCGAACTCCACCCTACTAAGTATGCTGAAGAACTCGTTAAGCGCATGGAAGCTAACGGCGCTAAGGCTTACCTCGTGAACACAGGTTGGAACGGTACAGGCAAGCGTATCTCTATCCGCGACACTCGTGGTATCATCGACGCTATCCTCGACGGCTCAATCCTCACAGCCGAAACTAAGAAGATCCCTGTATTCGACTTCGAAGTTCCTACTGCTCTTCCGGGCGTTGACCCTAACATCCTCGACCCACGCGACACTTACGCAGACGTTAAGGAATGGGAAACTAAGGCTAACGACCTCGCAGGCCGCTTCATCAAGAACTTCGCTAAATACGAAGGCAACGAAGCCGGTAAGGCTCTTGTGGCTGCAGGTCCAAAACTCTAATCGACCAACATCAATCCACAAAATAAGTGGCGGTGCACCTCGCATCGCCACTTCTATTTTGCGTCTATAGTACCTATAGTATTTATAGTATCTATAATTACTATTCTGCCGCTAACGCCTAATTAAACCTTAAACCCTCAATCATATTGATCAAGAGTTTTCTTGAGTTCCTCTTGAATCATCAGACGCAACTCCTGAGGCTGAATCACCTTAATGCTGCTACCATAACACATCAGTTCACGCACCAAGTCGCCCGTAAGTTTCATGCGATAGCTGAATATCGAATAGCTATCATGAAGTTCCTCTGTTTGGCTTTGATGCAACGGCAATGCCCTGAAATATTTCGCCTGCTTATAATTCACTTGCAATGATATGCGTTTAACCTCGCCAAACGATGTCGTAATACCAAAATAATCATCAAAAAACGTTGACGGATCTATCGATTCCGGCATCTGAAACGACTCCTCGGATATTATCATTTCTGTCATACGATCCAAGGCATACGTCTTAATCGCCTTGTCCTTTTCTTTAAGACCGATTACATACCACCTCTGCTTAAATAATTTCACAAAATATGGATGAAACACAATACCGACATCAGGCAAAGAACGATTGTAGCTCTGATATGTGAAGACTATCTTCTTCGATTGCTTCATAGCCTCCATAACAGAGGACATAAATCTGCGTGCAGAGGGAATATCCTCCACCAAAATTCTATCAGATATCGCCGACGAATCGCTCAATACACCTCGCATTGCATACGAGTCCATAAGCCAATTTCTAAACTGTTGATCCTGACGCGTTCCCTTTGAATCGATATAATACTCACCTGCTTTATTACACTCGATGTCTATCTGAAAGTTCTCCTCTATTGCCCTACGATAATGAAAAAAAGTGCGAGCAGGAATCGGTTCACCGTCTCCATCGACTGACTTAAGCCATAATTCATTCAATTCACGACGCGTGATCTTACCATATCGCTGAATTGTATCAACAATCCATATATAGCGATTAAACAAATCTTTTCTCATGGCACATATTATTTTTTCATGAGCAGAAAGGCTCAAATTAAAATTTTATAGATTTGTAGTTTTTACATTCTTATGGGAAGCTCATTTCCTCTCCCTAAACAAAAAAGCCTAACAGACAATTGTCCATTAGGCTTGGTCCTTTGTCGGGGTGAGGCGACTCGAACGCCCGACCTCTACGTCCCGAACGTAGCGCGCTACCAACTGTGCTACACCCCGTGAACCATTTTGCGAGTGCAAAGTTAATATTTTCTAACAATTTATCAAAACATTTCCGACACAAATATACTTCAAAGCATCATTTATTACTATATTATTCCAATAAACCGACCAAAGCAAAGGCTATTGCAGAGATAAGGAAATTTTCTCAAACAATACTTGTACAGACCATTATTAAATCATGGCTGTCAAAGACTGCCACAATTTATCATCCGGAATCGGAGCTTCGATGTATATTTCTTTTTTTGAGACAGGGTGAATAAATCGAATGCTGCGAGCAAGCAAGGAAATACTGCCATCAGGATTGCTGCGACGTGCTCCATATTTCAAATCTCCTTTAATAGGAGTGCCTGTAGTCGAAAGCTGAACGCGTATTTGGTGTTTACGTCCTGTGATAAGGTCTATCTCAAGAAGTGTATAATTTTCACCTTCTGCAAGCGTGCGATAAATAAGTTCTGATTTGGATGCACCTTCTTTAGGACGCAATGAAGCATACGACTTATTGTTTCGTTCCACAGATGTTATATAGTGAGTCAGGTGAGCTTCCGGCTGCTTGGGACGCCCCTGCACAATAGCCCAATATGTCTTGTGAACATCTCCAAGTCTGAACATCTCATTCATGCGAGTAAGCGCTTTGCTCGTTTTTGCAAAGACTACAAGCCCGCCAACAGGACGGTCGATGCGATGAACCAAACCACAAAACACATTACCCGGCTTGGCGTACGTTTCTTTGATGTACTGACGCACTGTTTCCACCAATGGCGTGTCGCCGGTCTTATCGCCTTGTACTATCTCTCCCGGTCGCTTATTTACGATAATAATGTGATTATCCTCATAGACTACTTCCATAATTGCACTAAATTAAAAAAAAGAACCAAACATTTCTGCTCGGTTCTCAACTTAGTGGCGGGGGCCGGACTCGAACCGACGACCTTTGGGTTATGAGCCCAACGAGCTACCACTGCTCCACCCCGCGATGTAAAATAATGCACCTGAAAACGTTAACAATGAATTACATCTCTTCATTCGTCTCATTTGCGAGTGCAAAGTTACAACGTTTTTTTTATTTGACCAAAAAAATCCTTACTTTTTTTCTATTTTGTCATAAAAGAGCTAAAAAAAGAGTTTAAATTTAGTTTTTTACAAACATAAATTATTTCATTTTAATGACATGATTTCCTAAAGTCGGTAAAAATATTTGTCTTTATAGGTCATATTTACACATCAATATCTCCTATTTAATATAAAATAACTCTTAAATTTGTTGCTAACTGAAAAATTTATATTATTTTTGCACAGAATTTACAAAAACGTGCAATATTATCGTTGCATATTAAATATAGCATGCCCGATTGATATGGTAATAAAGACTCGCGACAAACTGATTGAAGTGGCTCGACAACTTTTTGCAAACAAAGGTGTCGAAAACACTACCATGAACGATATTGCCTCTGCTTCTCAGAAAGGAAGACGCACCGTCTATACATACTTTAGAAACAAGCGAGACATCTTCAATGCCGTAATCGAAAGCGAAACAGAACAATTGCTCGACAAATTGCGTGCTATCGCAAACAAGCCCATCTCTGCAGAAGAGAAATTGCATGAATACATTATATGCCGATTTCTTGCGATGAAAGAAATAGTTTCGCGAAATGGCTCTCTCAAAGCAGGATTTTTCAGAGACATCAGAAAGGTCGATAGAGCAAGAAAGATTATTTCTCAAAAAGAAATCACCATTTTACGTTCGATTCTATCTGAAGGAGTAAATGCCGGGATATTTGAAATTGCAAATGTCAACCATTGCGCAATCATTATCACGCATGCTATTCACGGGCTTGATGTGCCATACATAAGAGACAACCTTGCTGAACAAGGCATCAACAAACATGTTGTCAGAACCATTATCAGCAATATGATATTAAACGGTATAAAAAAGAGATGATATATGTTTATAAACGCAATGGGCTATTATGTGCCCTCAACAAGAATAACAAATGACCATTTTTTGAATGTCAACGGTCTGACATCTGACTGGATTGTGCAACGCACAGGCATTATTTCGCGCTCAAAAGCCGGCGAGAACGAGGGTCATGACTCAATGGGACTTGAAGCTATCGAGAATGCTCTCCCATCTTTGCCATACGACATCAAAGAAGTTGATTTAATAGTTTCGGCTTCTTACTCTGCATACGACACTGTCGCTACATTGGCTCATGTAGCTCAACGTCACTACAATATCGACGGAGCGCGTGCAGTCTATGCATCAGCTGCTTGCTCATCGTTTATCAATGGTCTGGAAATTGTCGAAGGATATTTCGCATCAGGCAAAGCCACTAAGGCGCTTTTGCTCTGCAGCGAACACAACACATACTACAGCAACGAATCGGACCCTAAGTGTGGTCACCTCTGGGGCGATGCTGCTGTCGCTTATTTCATTTCTAAGGAGCAAATCAAGGATACAGACTGGAAGATTCTCAACGTGTTCAGTCAAGGTTTGGGCAACGTCGGCAAAGGTCCTGACGGCGTTAAACTTCGTCCAAAAGAAGACGGCATCACAATGCCTGATGGTCGCGACGTGTTTATCCACGCTTGTCGCTACATGATTCATGCTCTCAACAATTCGCTCCAACAGGCTAGCCTCACTATCGACGACATCGCTCACTTTATTTGTCATCAGGCCAACAAGCGCATTGTGGCTCAAGTGGCTCACCAATTGTGTCTGCCAATGGAGCACTTCATCAACAACATCGAAGAGCTCGGAAACACAGGCTCGGCATCAGCACCATTGGTGTTGGCACAAAATGTCGATAACATCGCCAAAGGCGAGAAGGTCGCATTGATGGTCTTCGGTGGTGGATATTCGTGCGGAACATTCATAGTAGAAAAACAATATTAATTAACTAAATAAACTTTTACGACATGAAATTATTAGAAGGAAAGACTGCCCTTGTGACAGGTGCAGCACGTGGTATCGGTAAGGGCATTGCTCTTAAGTTCGCTGCAGAAGGCGCTAACATCGCATTCACAGACCTCGTAATCGACGAAAACGGTGAAGCTACAAAAGCAGAAATCGAAGCTCTTGGTGTAAAATGCGTTGCATACGCTTCTAATGCTGCTGATTTTGCTCAAACAGAAGAAGTTGTGGCAAAAGTAAAAGAAGACTTCGGTTCAATCGATATCCTTGTCAACAATGCAGGTATCACAAAGGACGGTTTGATGATGCGTATGACAGAAGCACAATGGGACGCTGTAATAGCGGTCAACCTTAAGTCTGCATTCAACTTTATCCATGCAGTTCTTCCTATCATGATGCGTCAACGTTCAGGTTCAATCATCAATATGGCTTCTGTCGTAGGCGTTCATGGCAATGCAGGTCAAGCAAACTACGCTGCTTCTAAGGCTGGTATGATCGCATTGGCTAAGTCTATCGCTCAAGAAGTAGGCTCACGTGGCATCCGTGCTAATGCTATAGCTCCGGGCTTCATCGAAACAGCTATGACAGCTGCTCTCCCTGAAGAAGTACGTAAAGATTGGGCTTCAAAAATTCCATTGCGCCGCGGTGGTCAGGTAGAAGACATCGCTAACGTCGCTACATTCCTTGCTTCTGACATGTCAAGCTACGTATCTGGTCAAGTGATCCAAGTAGATGGTGGTATGAACATGTAATCCGACACACAACTGCAATATCAAAAAGAGATTGATCTTCATTGAAGTGACCCCAAAAGTTTTTTGTCCAAACTTTTGGGGTCACTTCAATAATTATATAACCTTTTAAATTTAGCAGACAGCACTAATAAAGACACCCATTTTTTACACCTATAAAATTCGGTGTGTAGGTAAATATTCTATATTGACAAGAAGTGGGTAATATTTGTGTTAGATAAGCTGTAAGAAATGGAGTTCTTCTCTGACTTCAGAGCCGCTTAATGTGCGACGCTCTGCAATTATTTTTGCAAACTTATCGACCATCGGATATATTCTGCGATTTCCGAAAATTCGACGCGAATATGCAAGTGTCTTATTAAACAAATCTCTCACCTCATCTTCTTCCAATGAGCATGACTCCTCGCCTTCTTCAAGAATTGTGTCATACAATAGATTGAGAACTTCTCTTTCTACATCTTTTTTCTCATAAATCAATCGACGAGAAAGCAGATTGGAAATCATCATTGCTGAAGTGATATGAAAATTTTCAAGTATATGATTCCATGACGTCTTGGCTGACACCAACGGAGAACCTTCATAATAATAGTCCTTTATAAAATCGACCATAAGATCGTCTGAATCCAACGAAATAGACGACACTCGATCTATCGCATCAAGCGCTGCAAGTGTTATCGCCATACCGGCAAGTCCATAGCAACGATCGTCCTCGTTCTTATATTTTAATTCAACAATTGATTTACTCATATTGCGTACTTATTATTCTTCTTACTTTAAACTCTGATTAAAATCGTTTTGTTTACAAAATTCGTACCAATCTGCATTAATTGAACCTCTAAAAATTCATAAATCATCACAAAGCAACTTATCGAAGCTCCATCAATCAAAAGTTAAAACCTGCTCCAATCAAAAAATTGAAGCCTTCATCAGGCAATGCCGGGCTGAGTGATGACACCGAGCTGAGCAGATTGTTTGCTTGCGCCCATATAGTCAAACGATTGTCAAGCAATGCGTATGACACGCCAAGATTTAGAAGTGCGATATCTGACAGTCTATGCGCATAGATTTTATAATTAGGGCGATGATCGACTCCTGCCGAGATAATATCATAGTCATAAAGGTTGCGAACGCCACGATATTGATATCCGAGGCTCACTTTCAACGTGCTCCATGGTCGGAGTTCTGCTTTTGTATCGATAACCCAGCGTGGGCGATCATATCCGTTGAAATAGCCTTTCTCTGCATTCTGAGGCGAATAATAACCCTGAGCATTCACTGTCAAGAGATTTGAAAATTCGTAATTCAAGCCCAAACCGACACGCCAACCATTGATATTCATCGCTGCATCCGATTTGTTTACAAAACTGATGTCGGACAGCACATTCGGGTCCATATACAATCCTCCAAAAAGCACATTTTTAGTCACCTTATAATCAAACATAAATTCTGCGGCAAAACCGGCTATTTTCCCAAATCTAAAACCAAATCTGCCGTCGATTGGCGAATACATCGGTAGCGTGCCTTGCATTTGTGGTGCTTGATAATAATCTAATTGACTGTTGTTTGCCAATGTGTTTAACTCCGTTCCGCCGAGCAGATGCAACCATAGTCCGAACAAATCTTTTTTCCAATCGAGTTTCACCTGTGGTGCTATATGCACTAAAGCATATTTATCGGTAAATACAGACGTATATTTTCGTTTCGCATTGAATGTCAAATCAAGCATCAAACCGGCATGGACATTTAGATTGTTTTTGGCAAAACGATAGTATGGAGAGAATGTCAATTTGCCATAATCATTCATAGTATCGACAAATCCGAGGTCTTCAACACTTGTGTAGAGCAGCATGTCTGCCAAAACATCAAGTCCGACAAACGAGCCATTATCCCACGGCATAAGCAATTTTGCGCCCAATGAAAAATGATTTTCCTTCTGAGTTTTTCGAATTTTATCCTCATTGAAATTGCGATGATAGCCAAAGTGACGATAATTAAAATCAAAATTATAGTTCAAACCTGTCTTTTCTACTTTGCGACCCTGCCAACCGATATTCATGCCCACATCATTAAGATTTTGCATCGGAATATCGCCAAAGTTATTGACATAAGTCTCTTTCACACCATAATAATTGAAACGTCCGAAACGATACGACAAATTTGCATCAAGATGACCGACGCCGAAATCATGCGAGCCGTAGAGAGTAACACGTGTGTCTGTGCGAAATTTCTTTGCTTTCTCTGGCAATCCTTCGACACCGCTCCATCCCGACCAATCAAAGTCTTTGGCAACATAACCCGATGATGAATTATGCTGCAACCACGCTCCGGCTTTAGTCTTTTCTTCATCAAGAAATCTATATCCTGCACTACCTACGATATTAAGATATGACCCCATTCCGAAATCCACATATCCCTTGCTGTCACACACCGATCGTGTGGTACGCCAACCGGTCACCGGCAAGGCATATATATCATCTCCAATCTCTGTCGGCACACCTTTTGTCGCCACATTCAGATTAGATTGTTGCAACTTGTTATTGAGCTTTTCAGGCAATGTATTTATACGCTCCTGGTGGCGTATTACCGGGACATATTCTCCCTCGACAGTAAGCGATTCATTCAATTCCTGAGCGCATAATGGCAGTGAGAACAACCCTCCCAACATTATGGCTAAACTATATATATGTTTTTTATTCATCACTTATAATTTTTGAGTCGTTGATTAATCATGTCATGAATATCCGGTTCTGTTCCCGGATAATTATCTCTGAGACTTTTCACATACTCTTTAGCCAACGAAGCTTTGCCTTGAGCCGCATACACATCAGCCAAAACGATAAAACCTCTGGCGAGCCAATACTGATGAGGCGTACCTTCGTCTGTAAATTCTACAAGCAGACTTTCGGCATCCGATAGCCTTCCTTCCGCAAGATAAAGTTCTCCAAGTTCGACTGCAGCTTTGGCTCCAAACAAGCTCTTCACATTCTTTGTCAACTCTTTAAGGTCGCTTTCGGCTTGTGTTTTATCCTTCTTTTCCAAAGAAGCCTTGGCACGATAGTAGCGTGCTTCTTCTTGCTGATCTGTAGTCAAACCATTGAGCGACAATAGTTTTTGCGCATAGTCAAATTGTTCTGAGGGCTTTGGAGTGTTTCGCACCACGCCCAAATAGGCTTCGATCGTATAATCAGCACCTCCTCTACGCTCCAATTCCTTATAGATTTTTACTACTTCTATTGGCTCACACATCATTGTCGTCTCCATGATTTGTGCTTTCATATACAAAGCTTGAGGAGCATAATTTGAATCGCCACGATGTGAAATCAACTTATTCAATGCCTCTAATGCTGAGTCGTAATCTTGGTTTGCATATTTCGATGATGCGATGTAATATAATGCTGATGCAAGATACTTACCGTTTGGATATTGCTCTACATAGAGTTGCATTTTACTAATATCGTCAGAATTTTGAGCGACTTCGTTTTCAGCAACTTCAAAGGTCAATTGCTCCATATCGTCATCGTCGAGTTGCGGAGAATCGGGTATTGAGCTGAGGAATTGTCGATATTGTTGCAACTCGCCACGACTTGCATAGATACGTCTCAAATCCTCATTTGCCGATTGCGCCTGTTCGCTTGACGGCCAACGACGAATCACATCGCAATAAACTTCTTCAGCATCAGAACGTTTGCCGGAATTCAAATAGACAATTGCCAACTGCAACATGCCCTGACGAGCTTCCACCGACTGTGGATATTTCGTTGTCAACGCCTTAAATGCCGCGATAGCATCCGATGTTTTTCCTAACTCCTCGTAGGTCTGAGCTTTCTCCAGCATCGCAACCGGAATCCACACCGACTGTGGAAATTTCTTCTGCAGAGCATCAAGTTCGCTTAATTTCGCTTTATGATTGCCTATCATACCTTGCATATTAGCATGCTGAAACAGCGCATAATCCTTTGCTCGACAATCCTTTTTTTCTGCGTCGGCATACCCCTTCAATGCTTCTTTCGGTTTTCCTGTGAAATAGTTGCAATCAGCTATTCGCAACGTTGCATCCGATTGCAGATCCAATGGTAATCTTCCGACCACTTTTTTAAACAGTTCATGAGCTTTAACGAAATTGTTTTTCATGTAATAGGCATACGCCGCATTATATATTGCCAAATTGTAATTAGCATCAGAAGGTGACGCGTTATTCATAAACGATTCGTAAGCCACAACAGCGTTGGCATAATCTGCTTTTGCATAATGAGCATCACCGAGCCATAGATATGACTGTGTTGCCAACTTCTGATCGTGTTTGCCCAACTTGGCAGCTTTCGTCATATAGTCTATTGCGTCGTCATTGCGTCCGTTTGACAATGCTTCGATGCCCAATTCATAGAGCACCTTTTGTTTTGCTGCAAGCACCTTTTCCTTCGGGTTTGCTATACGCTCGATGCTCGCCAACGCTTTATGATAATCTCGCTCATTATAATAGGCTGTTGCAAGAAATTCATCGACTGTCGATGCGTATTGCGATTTTGGATATGTCTTTATAAATGTTTCAAGCAGATCTATCGATGAGCCGAATGGTACTTTTCCTCCTGACGTGCAAGCCACTGCGTAATTATAGAGCGCGGTCTCACTCACTTTCATATCATAACCCTGACTATATGCTTTTTCGAAAGCGATCGCCGCGCTGCTATAGTCCTTGCTTCGCATTGCGCATTGTCCCAAGTAAAGATACGAACTCTGACCTATTTCATTATCAAGGTCGGTCAATGAGCCGAACAATTCGGTCGCACGTAGATAGTTCCCTTGATTGTAATCAATGACTCCCATTATATAGACGGCAGAATTCACCGGTGTGCTTTGGTTCGAAGCCAAATAAGCTTCCAAGAATTGACCGGCAACGCTTTCTACACCAAGTTTATAATAACTTTCGCCTATTATTCTATTCATTTCGGGCACTAATTCCGGCACCGGCGATTTTTGCAACAAATTGCGACCATGATCCACCACATCTTGATAACGCCCCTTATGGTATTCGATATGTGTTATGTAATATCCGGCTTCCAATCCTGTCGGAGAATATTCCCAACTGCGTTTCATTCCCCTGCGATTGGCTTCTGACACAGTCGTTTCATCAACCGCTCTAAAACCCTCCAACGCCTTATCATAATCTTGCGCCACATAATCAAGGTAAGCGATGTAGAAACGTGCTGCATTACCATGCTCTTTATCTTTCACAAGGTCCTCAAACAAAGGTCGCGCTTCATCGAAAAGTCCGACTTTAGTCATCGACAGAGCTTTGCGATACGTATAGACTGAACGTTGTGCCGTATTCAATGAATTGATCTCTACATCATTGTATGCTCCAAGTGCTTGAGCGAAATCAGAAGCGTAGAAATAATAATCACCTATCAGCAAACGTGCTTCGAGACTATGCAACGATGCAGGATATTCGGCAACATACTGCTTTAACAAATCGATACATTCTTTCTCACCTCGCTCGTAATAGGCTTTGGCAAGGAGATAATAGCACTCTTGCATTGTTTCCTGAGTGAAATGTTCACTCGCTGTCGCTCGCATTTGATTCAATTGATCGATAGCACCGACATAATTACGATCTGCCATCATATTGCGTGCTCTAACCAAATAACCCGATGCCTCGCTATTTTGCAAAGACTCTGACATATAAGGTGCTGAAGCGATAGCTGATGATGCGCATAATGAAAATATGCCTATTGCCACTGCCTTGCCTTTATGCAAAATCTTGTCGTCTATGTGTTTTATATTTTTTATCTTCATCTCTATTAAGAGCATTTTATTTCGTAAAGGTTTACTTAAACAATTTCGATGCAAATTGAATCAAATAGATACGCCAATTCTTCCAAATGTGTCCATCATCCGACTCATAATATTCATACGGGAAGCTATTGCTGTCCAAGAGTTTGCGATACCCCACATTTTCTTCATATAGGAAGTCCTCGCATCCGATAGCTATCCAATATAGTTTCGGGCGTTTGGCAAACTGTGTCCTCAACTTATCTTCCATGCCTGCATAGACTTCTGATTTCTCAGCCTCACCACGAAAGACGGCAGCCGAAAAAAGCCCTACATAGTCAAACATATCGGGATATTCTTTTGAGATGTGCATCGCATGAAATCCTCCCATCGACAGTCCGGCTATGGCTCTCGATGATTTTTGGCGACGAGTGCGATATGTTTTATCGATGAAATTTACTATTTCGGGAAATGCACTTTCGAATGACCCGTCCATTGTTTTCGGAAGCATAAAACTTGGTTGCAGCAATCCTTGCGAGGTCTCTCCCGGCGCTGCTTCTTGCGAAGCATTTCCGTTGGGCATCACCACAATCATCGGCTCGGCTTTGCCTTGTGCTATCAGATTGTCAAATATCTGTGTTGCTCTACCAAGCTCTGACCAAGCGTTTTCATCACCACCCATGCCATGAAGCAGATAAAGCACCGGATAGCGTTTGCCACTCGTCTCATATCCCGGCGGTGTATAGACGGTCAATCGGCGCGACATACCGAGCGCTGCGCTTTCATACCACACTTTCGACACCGCACCATGCGCCACATCGTTAACGCTGTAAAGGCTGTCGTCGCCGTCAACGATAAATATGTTGGTAATTGTAGTCACATCTCGCAATTGATAGACGTTAGAAGGATCGGTGATGCGTTGACCATCGACGATAAACGAATAGCTATACAATTCCGGTGCAAGCGATGTCTCTGTGGTGTAGCTCCACACGCCTTGCTCATCTTCTTTCATCTCTACCGCAGCCACACCTTTGGGCAAAAAATCGCCCGTCACCTCCACCCTTACTGCCTTGGGTGCATAAAGGCGAAAAGTGACACTATGGTCATCATTTATTTGTGGAGAAACAAGTTTCTCACTGACTCCGATTGCTTGTTGCGCTATGGCAAAAAGCATCTGAAAAAGCATTGCTGCCACAAAACACAATCTCTTCATAGACACATTTATTCTAATCTAACTGCAAATTTAATGATTATTGCGATTAACTGCAAATCCACTCGCACCAAACTGCCGTTTTGCCACCACAATAAAAGAATATCCAATCAGATCGAAAGACCTGACCGGATAATGCGTTTTATAACATCGTTTTGGATTATCGATAGCCATTACAGACCATACCAATAGGCTGGCATTAAGTCATATAAGACACCTTTCAGTTTTAGCTTCTTGCCATTTCGCTTGACTAACACTTCGACTTCGCTTTGGTCATACATCCATTTTGGTGCATCAAATTCAAGTTGGTCAAATTGTTTTGTGACATATTGATTTTGATAGAAGAAGTGTGCGTATTGAGGTCCATATGTTTTTAATCGAGCAACAGCTTTGTAGAAAGGCACTTTGCCGAAATAGAAATATGTGTAAAATGTGTCACCTAAAAAGTCAACGGTTTTGTATTCCTTTTTAGAGTCAATACATTTTGAGTCGTAATATGTGTATAGAGTGAGTGCGTCATCCTTTTTGTTGTTGATTTTGAGAATTTCGTCGCCTGCTTTGAGTCCCATCTTTTCTGCCGGAGAGTTTTTCATCACGTCGGCAATGATTGATTTCTTCGCGTCTTCCTGCCAGCATATTCCTGAATACCATGACCACGGCACGTCAAATCTCGATACATGAGGGAATGATTTGAGATTGTCCATCACGTAGGTGTTTATGATTCGGTTGAAGTTTTCGGCATAGTCAAATGTTTTGTCGTAAACCAATTGCCATACGATTGGAGCACTTTGTGTTGCCGGGTCAAGCATTTTCTTGGCATCTAATACTGTGATTTCCACATAATGATAGGTCGATGTCTGGTCAACATTGTAGCCTCCCTCGGTTTTCTTTAGTGGTGGGCGCTTGAAAGTGTTAACATAAAATCCTGATTTGGTCTTAGTGACTGTAGAATATGAACCCTGGTCAACATAGCTCGTTGTCGGAGGAACGTATGTTGAGCTTACACTGTGTCTTTCATCGCATGCCACAGTGATAAGCAAATCGGGATTTTCCGTATCGCGTTTTATCGGGAAGTGGCTTTTTTCTATGATTGTGTTCATAGCCTGCTTGGCAATAGATTTTTCTCTCAAGTCATCGCCTAAGAACAAGATATCGATAGTCTTGTATTGTGAAAAATCGACTTCCAAATCCGAGTTAACTCTCATATTTAGGCGTTCGTTGTTGTTATGGATACGAAAGAATTCGGTAGGGGCATTTTCAAACAATTCATTTCTACCTTCGAGGTCTAAATTGATCGGAGTATAGCTGAATGTATGCTCGTTCCAATCGACTGATGAAATTATAGTCAAATCGACTCTGCTCGATGTCCAAAGCAATTTATTCAATTCATCATCCGACATTTTATTGACATCTTGTCCATTTACTGCAAGCAAGATGTCATACAAACGCAGTCCTGTACTGTCGCAAGTGATGTCATTCATAAACAGAGCGCTATACAAATGCGTGATTGTAAGATTATTTGGCGCATAATACTCCAATCTTTTGGCTTTGAAACTTGCATCGACTTTATCTGCCGCATGCCCGATTAGGGAATTACCTAAAAACAGCAACATACATAGTGCAATGGTCGTAATTTTTCTTGTTTTCATGGCAAAATCATTATTAATTAAACATAATCGTTCAGCAAGCAAATTTAGATAAAAACATTCAATTTACCAACATTTTTCGTAAATTTTGTTCAAATTTATCAAAACTACCAAATTCACAAGCACAACACATTCCTTACGACATCAATACGCATAATATCTCAGACAGCGCAGCCGGTGCGCAACCCCGGTCGGGGTAGGTGTATCTATATGCTATCATGCCGGTGGTGGCACTCGCTTCGCTCGTTTACCACCGGTTATCGAAATAATACCCCGTTCGGGGTATCACTCTCACCTCTCGCTATGTACCGATATGCACCGAGTCAGACACGCAAGATGCACCCGACGTAGTGGCTACCCCGATAGGGGTTACACTCTTACCACTCGCTATATGCCGATATGCACCGAGTCAGACACGCAAGATGCACCCGACGTAGTGGCTACCCCGGTCGGGGTATCGCTCTCATCTCTCGCCATGTACGATATGCACCGTGTCAGACACGCAAGATGCACCCGGCGTAGTGGCTACCCCGATAGGGGTTACACTTCGGTAACCGCGGGTGAGCGAAGCCGTCAGGCGAGCGTCACCCGTGGATATAGAACCACACCGACAAACTACCCCGAAGCGGGTAGTACATCGACTCACATACGTACATGGTATATGAGTGTATGGCAATATAGCCGGTGTGCAACCCCGGTCGGGGTAGGTATATCTATATGCTATCATTCCGGTGGTGACACTCGCTTCGCTCGTTTACCACCGGTTATCGAAATAATACCCCGTTCGGGGTATCACTCTTACCTCTCGCCATGTACGATATACACCGAGTCAGACACACAGCATACACCCGGCGTAGTGGCTACCCCGATAGGGGTTACACTTCGGTAACCGCGGGTAAGCGAAGCCGTCAGGCGAGCGTCACCCGTGGATATAGAACCACACCGACAAACTACCCCGAAGCGGGTAGTACATCGACTCACATACGTACATGGTATATGAGTGTATGGCAATATAGCCGGTGTGCAACCCCGGTCGGGGTAGGTGTATCTATATGCTATCATGCCGGTGGTGGCACTCGCTTCGCTCGTTTACCACCGGTTATCGAAATAATACCCCGGTCGGGGTATCGCTCACGCGCAAAAAGGAAAAAGGCCACCGAGCCGAAGCCCGATGACCTTTCCGAGTTATAAAGCGAGATGATTAGATGATTACTTTCACTACTTGGTCGCCAACTTTCACGATGTAGATACCCTTAGCAAGGTTTTCTGCGTTTACTCGAAGACCATTGATGTCATAAACTTCAGCACCTTCAGGAGCTACGATTGAGTTGCCTACAACCTTAACTACGATTTCGTCGCCTTCTACGCCTTCTACGCCTACATATTCTGTACCTTTCACATTAGATACTGCAGGAGCAAAGTAGCACTTAGTCTGATCTGCTTTGACGAATGTGATATTATCGATTTCGATTTGGAAGTCACCGATAAATCCTTCTGCCGCTTTGATTGTCAAGTAAACTAAATCACCATTAGATTCTGCATATTCATTGAGTGAGAGTGAGTAGCTCAACATACGTACTGAGCCATTGTTTCTCAATGCAGATGCTATTACGTGATCGTTGCTCTTTCTGTCTGACAATGCTACACCATTTTGGCAGATTTCAAGACCTTCCGGCAAGTAGATATCTGCTTGGAATGCTGTAAACGCATCTACGTTGTCAAGTCTGATTGCGATTTGTTTTGTTTCGCCTTCTTCGATTGAGAAGTCTTCGATTGACAAGCTATTGTTACTATTGACATTTTGACGCACTCTATTGATAGCTGCTTGTTGTGCATCGTTATCATCTTGTGTAAGGATAATATTAACCAATAAGACGATATCTGTCACATTAATTTTGCCATCTGCATTGATGTCGGCTGCCGCTACGATAAACGGATCCACTTCATCGCCAAGAATATATGATGCTGTCGCTGTAACGTCGGCTACATCCACAAGTGCATCGTTGTTGACATCACCATCAGTTGCCTCTACTGTAACAACTACTGTGTCTTTAATTTCCGTACCTTCGAGTGTCGCTGTGATTGTTGCTTCACCAACGCCGATTGCTGTAACAATACCATTTTCGTCAACTTTAGCTACCTTTTCATCGTTTGATTCCCATACGATATCTTTATTTGTAGCATTGTCTAATGTCACTGTCAACTGTTGAGTTTCATTTGCTTTGAGTGTGAATGGTTCTTGGTCGATGCTGAGTGTTGTTGCAAATGTGTGAACCACTTCGAAATCGATAGTTGCTTTCACTTCTTGTCCTTCTGCAGCACCATTAGCTGTCGCTGTGATTGTCACTACACCTGTCTTTTGACCGATAGTCACTTTACCATTTTCATCCACCTGTGCAATATCGTTGTCTGAAGATGTCCATGCTACTGTATTGTCTGTCACATAGCTTGGTGCCACTGTTGCCGCCAATTGGATATCAGCCTCAGATCCTGTTTCGAATTTTGTTGCACCTTCATAATTGATTACAACGTTTGTCGCATAAGAAGGATTGACTGTCACTGTACATGTTGCTGTCAATGCTGTACCTTCGATTGTTGCTGTGATTTCTGCTACACCAACACCGATTGCTGTAACAAGACCGTTTTCGTCAACTTGAGCTACATCTTCTTTGCTTGATTTCCAAATGACTTTCTTATTTGTCGGAGGTGTCACTGTAGCTGTCAATTGCACTTGACCGTTTTCGTCGCCTGTAGCTTCAAGTTCTACTTCTGTAATATTAAGAACGATGCCTGTAGCAAGTGATTGAACGACTTTCACTTGAGCTGTACCGTATGCACCACCGCCATCTGCTGCTGTCGCTGTGATTGTCACAGGGCTGTCTGTAAGTGCGAGAGCTTCCACCTCACCGGTTGTTTCGTTGATAGCAACCTTTGCAGGATCTGATGATGTCCAAAGCACATTCTTATTTGTTGCTTCAGTATTTACTACTGCTGTAAATGTGAATTTCTGTCCTGATTCGAGTGTCAATTCTGCCGGTTCGACTGTCACAGATGTAGCTATTGTTGCATCTACCTTCACAGGGATAGTCGCTGTCAGCACTACCTCTTCACCATTCTTTATCTGTGCTTTGATGTTAGCATCACCGATGCTCTTACCTACTACTTCCACCACACCTTCTGTGATAACGATTTCTGCCACTGCAGGGTTGCTTGATGTCCAGATGACATCGCCTGACTTATTTGTTTCCTTATCGAGAACTGCTGTCAATGTCTGACGATTGCCTACTTCGAAGAGCACAGTCGCAGGTTCGATTGTAAGAGCTGTCGCATGAGTATAAACCACTGTCACAGGGATTTGAGCTTTCACGCCAGAGCCGTCTTGAGCTGTTGCGATGATATATACAGGATTTTCTGCTTCTGTCGGTTTGATAGCCTTTACAAGACCATTTTCATCGACTGTCACATATTCAGCGTTAGAAGAGCTCCATACGAAAGTCTTATCGTATGCTGCTTCAGGAAGCACTGTCGCTTCGACTGTTGCAGTTTCATTCGTTTCGAGATTCAATTCTGCAGGATCGATTGTGATAGACGATACATGTAAGCGTCCTTCGACATTTGCTGTCTGTGGTTCCAATTCAAACTCAACACCCTCTTTTGTAGCGAATGTGATTCCATTGATTGCTATCTGTTTCACGCCATTGAAATCGTCGGCTGCTTTCACTCTGAATGTCACCAATGCATCGCCGCTATTGCCTGTATATTTTGCATTAGTAAGAGAGTAGCTCAACAGACGGATTGCTCCGTTGGCTTGAGCTTTTGTTGAGAACACATGGTCAGTACCTCTGTTTAACACGAAGCCACCGACTACTTCAAGACCTTCCGGCAATGTGATGTCTGCTTGGAAGCCCACAAATTCAGCTTCGCCGTTTAAGAGAATAGCAACATCTTTTTCTTCTCCGCCGAAGATAAAGAAGTCTTCAACGCCTAATGAAGCTGCGATGATGTTCCATGAATAGTTGAGTGCAGGGCTCTTAGCATTTTCGCTTACGAAATAACCTGCCGGCACATTGAGTGCGTATGCACCAAGTTGCCATTCTGCTGATGCTGTGATAGTAACGACATTTTGATTGACAGCCACATTATCTATTATTGCGCCGTTGCTGAGTGTGATAGCGCCGACATTTTCATTGATAGTGATTGCTTCAGGGAATGTCAGACTGATTGTGTTCAATCCGAGCACATTTCTTCCGTTGGCAGGAGCGACTGTGATTTCATTAGCATCCATTTCAGGAAGAACGACGCTATAATTCAATGTCATTTCACTATTACTTGTTCCGTCAGTAGCGGTAAATGCTCCTGCAGGAATTGTGATAGAATAGTTGCCCTCAGCTACTATTGCCGGTGAAAGTGTAGCCTTCACTTGTCCTGCATTTTCTGTCGGAGCAAATGTAGCCTCTACGCCTCCAACATTGACTGTAGCACTACCGGTAAGCACGCTTCCTGTAGCGAAGTCAACAACGATTTCGTCGAGACGATTGACTGTCGCGCCATTAGCCGGCACTGCCGATTCGAATTGGAAACCCGGAGGTACTATGTTATACTTAACAGATATATCTGTATCAAGATATTGTCCATCTACATAAATTTGAAATCCGTATATAAATAGTTCCCATGTTCCATAAGCAAAAGTACCTTGCTCGAAAGCAGCACTAACAGGGAAAAATTCATCAATTGTAAGCACATTCCCATTTGCTGAGATTTGTTTAGAATAGCTTGTATCCCCACTTGGAGTTTTTCTTCTAACATAAATCTTTTGATCGCCTGCCATTCCAGAAAGTGTCGTTGCATTCGGGAAAACCAACTTTATACTTTGTAAATCATCTGCTGAATATGTTCCTGCAGGAGGAGTAAATTCATATTCTATTACATTACCATCATGATCTTGTGCTGATGAGGCAAACATGTTAATCGTTGAGGTTAACATGAACACGAGTAATAAAAAAACAAGCTTTTTCATGTTGATTTTGATTTAAGTTAATAATTAAGTTTGTTTATATATAGTTAGAAATTTTGATTCTTTTATAAATACTTTTTCGATAACATTTTGCTACAAAAACAAAAAAATAAGTATCTCAATTGCAAATTTGGGGGGGGTAATTTGATATATGCAAATTTTTCGACAACTTTTTTCACGCTTTTTGTAAAAATCTTGTATTATGTGACATAAATCACATTTCTCACATCAATTTCTAAAGCGACTTTGCTACTATTTATGAATTCTGATTTCATCCAACCACCCATTCTCTCCGAAACCTATACGCATAATATTGAGATAAATATTTAATGTGTAATATTAAACTTTAATGGGCGTTAGCGAAGTTTAGGAGCCCTAATAGAAGTTTAGGAACTCTAAGATAAATAGAGACTTTAGAAATCTAAAGACACATATATCAACTCGCCAAAATCGACATCAAAATCTACTCACCTCAGAAATTGCGATTATGACGTAATACGTTATATATCAATATATTACAAAGATACACCAAATTCAAAACTCTGCTAAATCTCGTTTTTTTACCCACATTTAGCAGAGTTTTACAAAAAACACACCACAAAAAACTGATTTAAAATCCGGTAATTCGAAGATGATATGGGGCGAATTTTGAATGTGTAATATTTAGGGTTTAAAGCTTAATGGCGTTAGAAGTAATGCACAAAGAAAATCAGCCACTTACGATTGTAAATGACTGATTGAGGTTTGTTGTCGGGGTGACAAGATTCGAACTTGCGACCACACGCCCCCCAGACGCGTACTCTAAACCGGGCTGAGCTACACCCCGAAAACATCTTTCCTTACACTTTTGTCCGTCGGAGACTGCTCCGATTCAATCGGCGGCTTTCGCCGAAAAGCGTATCGAAAAGCGAGTGCAAAGGTAGTACTATTTTTTATTTCATCAAAATTTTAGCACTATTTTAGGCTAAAAATTTGTCGGAAACACGATGTTTGACTACCTTTGGTGTTTAAATCGAAAAAGGCTATGAATAAAAGCATCGAAAGCGATAGGATGAGAGAGTTTGGTATGGCTCCATTAGGCAGATTGCTTTGGAGATACAGCGTCCCGGCAGTAGTCGGGACAGTGGTCATGGCTCTCTATCACATAATCGACAGCGTGGTCATCGGTCATGCCGTCGATGACCCCAACGTGGTCAGCGGTATCGCCATAACGTTTCCCGTCATGAACATCTCGGCAGCATTGGGTATGCTTGTCGGCACCGGTGCGACCACTCGCATATCGATCGTCATGGGTCAGCACGACAAGGAGCGTGCCGAGAAGATTTTGGGCAACTCACTGATCCTGACATTGGTTATCGGCATCATCTATATGAGCCTGTTTGCAATTTTCCTCGACCCTATACTTCGCGCTTTCGGAGCATCAGACAATTCATTGCCCTACGCTCGCGAATTTATGATGTGGGTAATCCCCGGCATGGTGCTAATCAACCTCACTTTTAACCTCAACAACATCATGAGAGCCACCGGCTACCCCAAAAAAGCGATGTACACCAACTTTATCGGTGCCGGGCTGAACATGATTCTTGCTCCGATTTTCCTCTTCGGCTTCGGCTGGGGTGTAAAAGGAGCTGCATTGGCGACCAATTTATCGATGCTCGTGACAGCAATCTTTGTCATGCGCCATTTTATGGATAGCGACAAGGAGTTGTCGTTCAAGAAAGGCACCTATCGGCTCGACGCTCGAATAGTCAAATCGGTGCTGGCTATCGGCCTCGCTCCGTTCATGATTAATATGGCAGGGTCGCTCATCAATGCCATTATCAACAACACGCTATACGCATACGGAGGCGACAATGCCATTGCAGCCGTCGTCGTGTTCAACCGTTATGTCACAGTCTTTGTGATGACCGTAATCGGCATCTGCCAAGGCATGCAACCAATAGTCGGCTACAATTACGGAGCCGGGAAATACGACCGCCTGTTTCGCACGTTTTGGATGGCGGCAATCGCCGGGTTTATCGTCACTGTCTTAGGCAGCATCATCGGCATGTTTGCTCCTCGCTCGATAGCCCAAATGTTTATGCAGGACGAAAACCAAATCCAATGCGCAATCACTTGCCTGCAAATCACCACATTGGGCTTCTGGATGGTCGGCTACCAAATCACAGCCACCAATTTCTTCCAGGCTCTCGGCATGGCAGGCAAATCAATCTTTCTATCGCTCTCTCGCCAAATCATTTTCATGATTCCTCTTTTGATATTTTTGCCGAAGGTGTGGAACCTCGACGGAGTGTGGGCGGCATATCCTATTAGCGACTTGCTCGCCACAATAGTAACCACCATCATGCTGCTAATAGAAATCAAGCGCATCAAATCAAAAGGAAGAATTATCCCCGAAATCGCAAATCAATAAAAATAAGGCTATATCGTGTTAAGACGCATTTCAAAAATCATTATTTGGTGTATCGCATTTTTTATCGGGACGTCAGTTTTGGCTGTCGTCATCTATAAATATATGCCCGTCTATATCACTCCGACCATGATCATCAAAAGCATAGAACAAGGTAATGGTTGGCAACATCAATGGACTCCTCTTGAGGAAATCTCCGAAAACATGTCGCTGGCAGTAATCGCAAGCGAAGACAATCTTTTCATGAGCCACAACGGATTTGATTTCCAACAAATCAAAATCGCAGCAGAAGAGGCCAAGAAAGGCGGCAGACAGCGCGGAGCAAGCACAATTACACAACAGACAGCCAAAAACGTCTTCTTATGGCAGGGACGCAGTTGGGTAAGAAAAGGCCTTGAAGCATACTTCACTTTGTTGATAGAATTCATTTGGGGCAAAGAACGCATCATGGAAGTTTATCTGAATTCAATCGAAATGGGCGAAGGAATTTATGGCGTACAAGCTGTCGCCGATGCCAATTTCAACAAAGACGCTTCTCAGCTGAGCAGAAAGGAAGCCGCACTGATAGCCGCAACACTTCCAAACCCGGTGAAATACAGTTCGAAAAATCCTTCGAAATATATGAAAAAACGCCAATCGCAAATCACAAGACTTATGCGACTTGTCGAAAATCCACACCTCGGATGCAAAAACTAATCATTAAAAAAGAACAGGCTCCCTATGACAATAAATTTCACATTCGATGTTTTGACCATTATTCTCCTTTGCATCAGCATAGTATCGATGCTCTACATTGCCATTATCGGTCTGCGCCCGATGAGAAGCGTCGCACGCCATCATCGTCGCATCAAAGAAGAAAACAAATCAGAATCATCTACCGACATCAAAACTTCTGTCATCGTATATACTCGAAACGATGAGCAACACATCGCAGAATACATCGAATCGTTAATGAATCAAAAAGGAGTAGATTTTGAGGTGATTATTGTGGATGACGCTTCAGCCGATCATAACACCAGTGTGATAGAAGCCCTCTGTAATAAATACCCCAATCTATATATGACTTTCGTTCCCGGAGACGCACATAGCCTCAGCCGTCGAAAATTATCGCTAACTCTCGGCATGAAAGCCGCAAAGAACGAAGTCGTCATAACCACGTCGGCAATTTGCAAAATAACATCCGACAGGTGGCTGTATAATATGGTACGACACTTTAAAAATCCAAATATCGAAATCACTTTAGGCTATAGTCATTGCGATAAGCAGGACTTAAAGGGTGTCGGAAAATGGTATCGCTCATTCGACTCGCTATGCTCGGCGACACAATGGTTGGGCTATGCCTTAAACCACTCGCCATACAGAGGCGACGGGTTGAACCTCGCCTTTCGCAGAAAGAATTTTTTCGAACAAAACGGATATGCACAGACCATCTATCTGCAATATGGCGACGACGATTTGTTTATCAATCAATTTGCAAACTCTCATAACACAGCCATTGAGATTTCGACCGACAGTCAATTATTAATCAATTGGGGCAAATCCGAGCCACGACTATGGCTTGACCGCAAAGAGCATTACACATTTACCGGCAGATTTCTGAAGACTAAAGCATTCATCAATCGTCATATCATGCACTCAGCCTATTGGCTTATGGCAGCAAGCAGCAGCATCATTATATTACACACCTTGCCGGACCTATCGGCAACACTTCTAACAAGCCTATTGCTTATTACTCTTTGGGGCTACATGATATGTCTTTATCGCAGAGCGGCTATCGTCCTAAACGACATCAAGCTATGGTGGAGCATCCCTCTATTCCACTTCATTCAACCATTGGCAGACCTTATCTATCGACAGATTTTCCGGTCGCGAAAAATGTCAAACTACACATGGCGTTAAGCTCCGGATTTGCGAAATCCCGGTATTTTGAGTAATTTTGTCGCCGGAAACAACATAAAATCATAATATATATGAAAAAAAGTGACATCATCTTCATTCTATGCTTAGCAGCACTCTTCGCGCCATTCTTTTGTTGCGATGCTGTCTATGAATGGTACAAGTCTTTCAACGCAAATCACGGCATGGTGATGAGCTTCCTCAAATTCGCGATTTTATCGACAATCGGAGAAATGCTCGGCCACCGAATCAGCACCGGCAAATACACATCTCCGACTTTCGGCGTGCTTCCACGAATGATAGTGTGGGGATTCCTCGGCATGGGTATCAACATGGCGATGATTATCTTCTCAAAAGGCACACCGATGTTTTTGGAATATGCCGGCTATGCAGATGCTTCTGCCGACTTTGTCGCTGAAGGATTCAGCATGGGCAAGGTATTGGTAGCTCTAAGCATCTCTGTGGCCATGAACACAATTTTTGCACCTGTATTTATGACATTCCACAAAATCACAGATGCTCACATCGCTCGCAACGGAGGCTCATTGAAGGCTCTCATCACTCCAATTCCAATGGCAGAAATGTTTGCCAACATCAATTGGAAAGCACAATGGGGATTTGTATTCAAAAAGACAATACCTTTCTTCTGGTATCCGGCTCACACTATCACATTCTTACTCCCGGCTGAACAACGCGTACTGTTTGCCGCTGTGCTCGGCATTGTGCTTGGTGTTCTACTCGCTGTGGCAGCCAAAAAGTAAGCATACGATTTATATTAATATTGAAGAGACTGCATTTTCAATCAGAAATGCAGTCTCTTCGCTTTATTATGTGATACCTATTGAAATATCCTAACTGAGCATCGGTAGAATACGATGCAATGCAGCAATGAACGAATCGATTTCATCTATCGTATTATAGACAGCAAACGATGCACGCACCGTGCCCGGAATGCCATAATAGTCCATTAATGGCTGTGCACAATGGTGTCCTGTACGCACAGCTATACCCAACTTGTCGAGCAACATACCGATGTCGTATGGATGAATATCGCCTACAAGGAATGAAATCACAGCGCTCTTATGGTCGGAAGTTCCATAGATTTTCAAATCAGGAATTTCTTGCAGCTTGCTTGTCGCATACGTCAATAACATTTCTTCATGTCGAGCAATATTATCGATACCGATAGAGTCTATGAAATCAAGAGCTTTCGAGAAAGCGGCAATGTCGATAAAATCAGGTGTTCCCGCTTCAAACTTGAAAGGAAGATTTGCATACGTAGTCTTTTCAAACGACACATGACCGATCATCTCTCCACCACCTTGATAGGGCGGCATTTCTTCAAACAATTCGCGCTTGCCATAAAGCACGCCGACACCTGTCGGACCATACATTTTGTGAGAAGAGAACACGTAGAAGTCGCAATCCAAATCTTTGACATCTATTTTCAAATGAGGCGAAGCCTGTGCGCCGTCGATAAGAACCCTCACGCCATATTCATGGGCGAAAGAAATCATCTCTTTGATAGGATTGACCGTACCTAACACATTGCTCACGTGGCAAAACGCGGCGAAGACTGTATTTTCATTAAAAAACGACTTGTATTGCTCAATATTCAATTCGCCACGCTCGTTAAGCTCAACGACTCTGATTTTGACATTTTTGTTGCCGATAGCCAACTGCCAAGGCACAATATTGGCATGATGCTCCATGACAGTAAGGATAATCTCATCGCCATCCTTAAATCTTCTGCCGTATGTCGCTGCCACTAAATTGATCGCTTCGGTTGTGCCACGCGTAAAGACTATCTCCTCGATAGATTCTGCATTTATGTAGTCTCTGACCCTGATTCGTGTCGCTTCTTGGAGGTCGGTAGCCTCTTGCGAAAGCGTATGCACGCCACGATGAACGTTAGCCTTGAAATGTGTGTAACAACGCACAATTTCATCGACCACACACATTGGCGTTTGCGATGTGGCTGTACTATCCAGATAGACAAGTGGTCGGTTTGACACCGTACGCTCTAAAATCGGAAATTGACTACGTATATTGCTGACATTCATATCTATTAGATTTGATCAAGAGGATTTTTGCAATCGACTCCGCAATTTGCACATGAAGCATCTGCTCCACTGAAACGTTTCTCAACAAGCATTCGCAAACGATCTTTCAATGCCGGCAATCTTACACCATCGATCACGTCAGACATAAACGCCTGCTTCAACAAGACCTTAGCAGTCTCTTCCGACAATCCACGCGCACGCATGTAGAAGATTTGCTGCGCATCTAATTGTCCGATAGCCGTCCCATGCGAACACTTCACATCATCGTTGTATATTTCCAATTGTGGCTTTGAGTGCATCTTGGCAGTGTCGGTCACCACTATATTGCGATTGGCTTGATATGCCTCTGTCTTTGTTGCGTATGGAGCGACATAGATTCTCCCACAAAATGCGCCTTTGGCATTATCGTCAAGCACATATTTAAACAATTCATTGCTTTGACAATCCGAAACATTATGGCTTATGTGTGAATATGTATCGAGCGAACGCTCCTCATCTTCTATACCCATACCGAGTAATGACAATTCGGCATGAGAGCCGTCCAATCTTGCATAATACTCGTTGCGAGTCTTTCCGTTTGTCAACGTAATACCATCCACCAAGACATTTGAGTCTTGTTCTTGACGAACGTATAGAGCCGAAAGACGATTTGTTTTCTTAGATGATTCTTCCAAATCATATAAATCAAATCGAGCACCTCGCTTCGCTACAATCTCCACTGTCTGAACGCTTAGGAAATCGCATTCTTGATTTTGTGTATGGTCGCACACCAATAATTGTGCTTGTGAATTTTCTTCTGCGACAATCAATAGTCTGCGGAATGCCAACAACGGAGACGCATTCTGAAAAATATTGACTAATTGTATCGGCTTTTCGACAATTGTATTTTTGGGGATATAAACGACCAATCCGTCTTGCGCCAACATTGTGTTAAGCGCTACAATCGGATTGGATATTTCTGCGACCTTTCCATAATAGTCGGCAATAAGTTCCGGATTGTTGGTTGCCACACGTCGCAAGCTATCGATGACTACGCCTTCGGGCACCTTATTGTATGAATTATCGGTACAAGCCCACGAATCGTTAATCAAGAAGAACAAGGCTGTGCTCATGTTAGGCACATCACATTTGAAAGAAGCAGCCGGATTAACAGCAATCGCTTGACGGGCAATATTAATGCCATAGTCAGGAGCCAAAATTTCATTCAAATCGGAATGTTCATAATTTTCACTGCCTTTTGCCGGTAGAGTCATATTATTCAATATGTCTCGTGCCTTATCACGATAATCGTTCAACAAGGGGGCACCATTGCTGTTGACAAGGTCTTTATGCTCATCAAACAGATCAATATATTGCTTTAGTGCATTCATCAGTCTTGTTCAATTTTATCGGTTTCGGACTTAATCCAATCGTAACCCTTTTCTTCAAGTTCCAAAGCTAATTCAGGACCCGCAGTTTTGACAATACGTCCCTTATAAAGGATATGTACGAAATCAGGCTTGATATAGTCAAGCAGTCTTTGATAGTGAGTAATAACTATCGTAGCATTGTTTTCGCTTCTGAGCGTATTCACACCACCGGCAACAATACGCAACGCATCTATGTCAAGACCTGAGTCTGTCTCGTCCAATATCGACAACTTCGGCTCCAACACAGCCATCTGAAAAATTTCATTGCGTTTCTTTTCACCACCCGAAAATCCTTCGTTGACCGAGCGAGAAGCCAATTTATTGTCAAGCTCCACAATTGCACGCTTTTCTCTCATCAATTTCAAGAAGTCGGTAGCGCTCATCGGCTCTTGACCGAAATATTTTCTCTTCTCATTGATGGCGGCACGCATGAAGTTCACCATTGACACACCCGGGATTTCCACAGGATATTGAAAGCCGAGGAAAATTCCCTCATGTGAGCGATCTTCTGCCGGCATTTCCAACAAATCTTTTCCATAGAACTCTACACTGCCTGATGTCACTATATATGCAGGGTTGCCTGACAACACCATTGACAATGTGCTTTTACCGGAACCATTGGGCCCCATTATTGCATGTACCTCACCAGGACGTACTTCAAGATTAATTCCTTTTAATATTTCTTTGCCGTTGATTTCGGCATGAAGATTTGATACTTTAAGCATTGTTATATAGTTTTTTATGCTTGTTTAACATTTTGATAATATGAATAAACGTCTGAAACGTTGTAATTGTTGTACGAAATTGATTTTGCCTCCTCCTTTTGTTTCATGTATAGCAAATCATTTGCCGAATCAATATCCAAAATAGCCGGAGCCATACCCATAACTACCCCGACAATATTTCCATCATCGGCGTTGCAATAATCGACAAGCGACGAGTCAGTGTCAATGCTTATGATGATATTGTAAAGCACGCTCATCACCAACATGAACTTAAATACACAGAACACCACACCCAACAATGAATTCAGAATACCCAAATTCAATGCGCCCAAAACATGCTTAAACGCAAACGACAATAATTGCATCGCAACATATACTGCAAGGAATATGACACACGCCGTCACCACGCTATAAGTATAGTCCTCTAAAAATCCTCCTTGAAACGAGGGAAATTGTTCACGAATTATCGGCTCCACTGAATCAGAGAAGAGATGCACCGAAACTATGCCCAATATCATACCGACAATGCCTGCCAATTGCTTAATCAACCCCTTGCGATATCCGATAAAAATCGCCACCGCAGCCACTATCAACAATATGAAATGATATATACTTTGCATTATTCGGTTTTTACAATGCAAAGTTACAAATAAAAAGAAGAATCCACAACTTTTAGTTGCAGCCACTTCAACTCATGCCCATTATTTTTCTTTATTTGTTCTCGATTTTTTAATATTCACTATTTTAAAGAATCTACGTAAAAACACCAATTCTAAACGAAAGTAAATCAAAAAAGAATGTCACATTTGTATTTAAATAGGCAAAGAGGATCAATCTTAGTCAGTTTTATTCTCCCATTTCGCAAGAATGTGATTCTAAGGTGGTCACGCATCAAACCTTTCCAATCATTCCAATAAGTACAATACACATCAGCTGTGCGTCTATCAGCAGAAAGGATTACTTCCGGTAAAAGAACGTTCTCTCTTGACAACCCGCTTATATCATAACACTCCAATGGTATATAGTCATTGAGAGAAGCCTCATCGAATATATAGTCACGCACAATATAGCCTCCATGCCAGAATGTTGGCATAACCGTACTTGCATGATGAAGAAGATATATTTGCCAAGCTGCACCAATCGATGGTTCGGCTTTCAAATGTTTGTAAATCTCAAATCCACGATTTTCATTATTTCCAATATAGAAATATGACTCATCGCCAATATCCTGTGTTTGATTTGTTGCAACATGAAGTTTAAGTTTGTTTTTACTAATTGACAACTTGTCTAACATAGAAAAAACAAGTTCAGGAGTATTGTCTATAACAATTTTTTCCAATAATTTATGGAATTTACGTCCGAATTCAGACAGCTCGTTAGAACGTGGTTTAAGGGGTCTCTTGAACAGAGGTCTCTTGTTACCCATAGAATCACAAACATATTTGGATCGCTCTTCGTCCGACATACCGGAATTAATCTTTTCTTGTTGTTCACGAGTCATAGTGAGACACCTACTAAAATCACGATTAGGGTGAGCCTCACATACAATATTACAATCGGGACATATAGAGACATTAACTATAAATCCTGTTTTCCTCCCCCAATCAGGACCATCCTTAAAGATTACACCCTCGCTCCAATTGAGGTGTTCGCTGTCTTTACCACAAACAGGGCAGAAATAGTGATTGGGTAATGGCTCGATTTCTTTCGGCGCATTTGCTTTAACAAATCCGACATTATATGGGACTTCATCTATTGAGAAACCAACAACCGAAAAACTTCGAGGAGTCAACAAAATCTTTGTTATCTTTGAATTGTCAATACTCAGAATATATGCCTGTTTGAATTCATCAGATATGAAATATATCTCCGGTCGAGAAAACTGAGCAGACCATCTAACCTCACACTCAAAGGTATCTCCTACTCTTGACTGCCAATCCTTGAAGTATTCCAACACTGCCTCTACTCCATATTTGCGTTCCCTATTATAGATAATAATATAAACGTCTTCTGAAAGAATTTTTCGCAATTCAGAATATTCTGCATTGACAAATAATTTCGCAAAAGATATAGTTATCTCTTTGGATGCAGTGTCTGGAATGTTACTTTGTATAACCAATTTCATAAAATTATAATTAACTTTGATTTATATTTTTTGCCATGGCTTTAGCAAGCGACCAACTTTCTTAAATTATTACAAGAAACTTAATTGCTGTTTTTCCATTTTATAGATTATGAGGATATATATTAAGTAATTCTACAATTTTAACCCCAAAAATCAAGTGTAAACTGCATTTTATCATATCACCACCAAGAAACAATAGTGACTGAAGCAATTAACTGCACCAAAATATTTTCTTTATTTGTCATATTCGTCGGCCGGCAAACCGATAAATTCAACCCATTCTTTTTCACTGCCCGAGAACACGTTCAAATCGACATCGCCCTTGATGCCCTTTACTCTCCCTCGATGATTGTATTGCCAAAAAGTCCACTCCGCACTGATAGGAACCTCCGAGAAAGAGCATATCCAAAGCGGATACAATCCAAGTCGTCCGTAAATATAGTCGTAATACCCATCCTTGTTGGTATAAATTATCACTCGATGACCTTTCATGCTCAAATAGTCTGCCATGGAGGAAAGCTCTTCGACTATGACTTCTGTCTCAACTCCGGTAGCATTACCATAGTCTTCGACATCTATGACAGCGCCGACCGATAATTTGCTATCTCCAATTACCTTACAAAAATTGACTGCTTGAACAATGCCGTCGACATCAAATCGAAAATAGTGGTAAGCACCGACAGCCAAACCTGCCCTGACAGCTTTCGAATAGTTCAGATTGAAGTTTTCATCGCGATGTGTAGCGCCTTCCGAGGCTTTTATAAACACAAATCTCACATCATCTTCTGCTATTGCTTCGAAATTCATCATCCCGTTATGACGTGAAATATCTATCCCCTTAATCGGGTATCGATTGAAATCGACGTATGGTGGCGAAGTACGAAATTCAAGCCATGCCCACCAACAAGCAAAAACAAGAATCGCAAAAATGGCAACGAATGCCACGCTTACGACCCAGTCCTTTTTGAGCAATTGCTTTATGTCTTCCTTCTTCACAATCGATTAGTTTATTTCCACTCACAAAGTTACTAACAAATTTCCAAACAGCAAAAATCAATTTATTTGCATAAGCTATTATACTACAACCTCACATTAACATTCAAACAAACAATAAACCAACAGATTTCACGTTAATAACGTAGGGAAATTTTGATTTATCCACGCTTAAAAGAATTTTCACAATGACAAACACTATAAAGACATTTATAATTTTCGTTGCAATCACTCTGCTGAATGTGTCCGAAGTATGGGGGCTTCCTCTTAGTCATTATGCTTCAAATTCGGCTTTAGCAGATGGCAATTGGGTCAAAATACGCGTTTCAGAATCAGGGATGCAATACATCAGCAATTCTCAGCTCAAAGAGATGGGATTCAGCGATCCTACAAAAGTAAACGTCTATGGTTATGGAGGCAGATTAATCAGCGAAGTCCTTAATGACGACCAAGTTGACGATCTCCCCTGTCTGCCTATTGTCAGAACAGACAATGGAATTTGCTTTTTCGGCGTAAACAGCATTAGTTGGAAAGTCAACTTAATTTCTGCGACAAGCTATAAACACAACCAAAATTTCTATAGCAACGACAGTTATTATTTCTTAAGCGACAGAGAGATAGAAACGACACCCATTAATTCTGTTAAAAATCCATTGTTTGATAATGGTGAAGGAATCCACTCATTTACAGAAAGATTGCTTCACGAAAAAGAGTTATTTGCTCCCTCCAACACCGGTCGTGTGCTTTTAGGCGAAGATTTTCGCAGCAACAACACTCAGACATTTTCATTCAATCTTACAGATCAAGCCAGCGATCAAGTCGCAATAGAGATATGTTTTGGAGCCCAAACCACAAACAAAGGAAGCGAGTTAAATTACAAAGCAAATGGTCAGCTTGTCAAAAAGGCATCAATCAGCAATTCGACAAGTAGTTACACTATTTTTTCTTCTTCAACTGTCTCTGCAACAGCAAATGGCATCAATAATCGCCTCGATTTGGAGATAGACTATAAAAGTTCAGGCGTCATACAACTTGCCCGATTAGACTATATCACCGTCAACTATGAACGAAAATTGAAGTTGAATAACAACCAATTATATTTTTACCATAATATCGAGTCAGATACACACCCCATCTTTCACATCAGCGGATGCTCTTCTGCGACTCAGATTTGGGACATCACCCGGCCTCATGCACCGATAAAAATAGACTATGAGCTATCGGGTGACGTCGCTCGCTTTTCGACAGAAGAAACCGGACTTAGAGAATACATCGCTTTTAACCCCGGAAAAATGTCTCTGTCGCCAACTTTTGTTGAACGCATAGGCAATCAAAATCTACACGCCATGCCCGTGCCGGACATGGTCATCATTTCCCCTGCCGAATTTATTTCACAGGCACAACGCATCGCCTCTCTACACGAGGAGATGGACTCAATGAAAGTTTACGTCTTTACTCCCGACTTGATATACAACGAATTTTCTTCCGGAGTGCAAGATTTCAGTGCATACCGAAAAATGTTAAAGATGTGGTATGATCGCTCGGAAGAAGGAGAACATCAATTAGGCTATTGCCTACTGTTTGGACGTCCTTCGTATGACAATCGCATGATAACCGAGAAAGTCAAATCTTCTCGTTATCCGAGAATCCCTACATGGCAATCGGAAAATAGTTTAAACGAGATGTATTCTTATTGCAATGACGATTTTATCGGTATGCTTGAAGATTGCGACCTCAAGTTTGATATGTCCAACGCAAAACACTCTGTAGCTGTCGGAAGAATGCCTGTAAAAAGTCTGACTGAAGCAACTAATGTAGTGGATAAATTGGTTAAATACATCAGCGAACCAAACCTTGGAGCATGGAGAAACAATGTGATGCTTATAGCCGACGACGAAGACAATTCAACACACCTTGACCAATGCCAAAGCGTCTATAAGAAACTACGCGGTTCGGGTAATGGCAAAGACTTTATCTACGAACGCCTTTACCTTGACTCATATCCATTGGGAACTTCAAGTTCAGGTAAATCATATCCTGAAGCGAAAAAGAGAATGATGAAAATGTTTGATGAAGGCGTTATCTTTGTTGATTATATCGGTCATGCCAACCCGACATCTTGGTCGCATGAAGGCTTGCTAACCTACACAGATATTCTTAATCTCTCGAATACCAACCTACCATTTATGCTGACAGCCACCTGCGAGTTTAATCGTTGGGATGCCGACGAAATATCCGGTGCAGAACTGATGTTTTTAAATCCGACTGCAGGAGCCATCGGTTTTATTAGTGCTATCAGAAAGGTCGGCATGACAGAAAACGGTCAACTAAACAACTACCTTACGCAAGCAGTATTCCAACGTGATAAAGACGGACTCAACAAGCGTATAGGCGATATTTACATAGACGGTCGAAACCTACTTTTAGAGCACCAGAAAGGTGGAACTAATAAATTACGATTTACGCTAATGGGCGACCCGGCAATGCGACTTCCAAGTCCTTGCTACGGCATAAGCATCGACAGCATAGGAGATGTCAATCCTAACGACATAACCGACTCTGCCGACTATCCTGTGATCCCGGCAAGAGGCAAAGTAACCATCAAAGGTAGAATTACTGATTCAACTGGCGCAACTGCAACTGATTTCAACGGAGTCGCTATTCCGACTCTTTTCGATGCAGAGCGCGCCATAAAAACTTATGCCAATGGAGAGAATGGTTCTGTCAGACACTACAATGACCGTAAAAACAAATTGTTCACCGGCAAAGTGCCCGTCATCAACGGAGAGTGGGAGGTGACAATCCTCATGCCTTCTGAAATCGACAATAACTATAGTCCGGCGTTGCTAAACGTTTACGCATATAGCGACGACAAACGCGAAGCCAATGGTTCTACCGAGAGCCTATATGTCTATGGTTGGGATCAAAATGCAGAAGAAGACATCAATGGTCCTGAAATCAGTCTATTGGCACTAAACTCAGAAGACTTTGAAGACGGCGACAAAGTGAACAACTCCCCTATCCTTTTGGCTAAATTCAAAGACAATTCGGGCATCAACATTTCCACAAGTGGATTCGGACACAAGATTACAACCGTTATTGATGGCGACAAAGTGTTTGACAATCTTTCAGACTTCTACGAAGCAGACCTCGTAGATTTTACAAGCGGAAGCATCACCTACCCCTTATCTGAATTAGAAGCAGGCGAACACACATTGTCGTTTACCTTATGGGATAATGCCAACAATTCCTCTACTGAGTCAATCACGTTCAATGTAGTCAATAGTCTTAAGCCGACGATTACCGATTTGCACACCAATGTCAATCCGGCATCGACCGACGTCACATTCTTTGTCAATCACGATATGCCGTCATCGCAAACAACCATTCGAATCGAAGTGTTTGACTTGGCAGGTCGCAAAGTGTGGACTTCAGATACATTCAACGGCACCAACTCCTTGAACACAACTGCAATAAAATGGAATCTATGTGATATGTCGGGTTCAAGAGTTCCAAGAAGCATCTACCTTTATCGTGCAATCGTCACATCTGCACATGGAGAAGAAAGTAGCGAAACAAAAAAATTAGCAGTTACCGGGCAGTAAGGTCGAATATTTCACAAAAAAAATGTAAATTTGCATTTTAAACGTGATATTTGATGATAGACGATAGTAATAACATTATTCTTCCGGAGCCGACCTTACGCCGACTACCTTGGTATTTGGCTTATATTGATATTTTAAAAGCTAATGGTGTAGAGACTGTCTCATCCACTCAAATTTCCAAAGCCATAAGCGTTGATTCGTCTCAGATTGCCAAAGATTTGTCTTTCTTGAACATCAAAGGCAAAACGAGAATCGGATATGAAGTAAATACCCTCTCAAATGTATTGTCGCATTTCCTTGGCTTTAAGGAAATCCACAATGCGTTCATCGTCGGAGTCGGAAGTCTCGGCGCTGCATTAATTCATGACACAGGGTTGTCAAACTATGGGCTGAATATCATAGCAGGTTTTGACATCAACCCCGACATAATAGGGAAAAAAATCTGCGATGTTCCGATTTTCAACATTGACGAAATGCAACATTATCAGCAAAAGCTGAATGCGTCGATCGGCATTCTTGCCGTACCGGCAAACCAAGCTCAAGATGCTGCCGACACAATGGCGGCATCAGGACTAAAGGCTATCTGGAATTTCACCCCTTACAGAATTAAAGTGGCTGAGGGCATAGTGATGTCAAACACATCGATATATGCTCATCTCGCCTTGATTTACAACCGTTTAAGAGCTACAACGTGAAAATAATAGGTATCAACAATAATTACGGCACCACAGAGAAAACGCCGGCTTTATTCCTAATGGCAGACTCTTCTCTGCTTAAAGACGGCAAACCGTTCTTTTTGCCATCTTTCGATAATGACTTCAGAATGTATCCTTCAATCGTCATAAAAATTTGTCGATTAGGCAAGAATATCGCAAAGCGATTTGCATCAAGATATTATGATGCTTACACATTTGGCATCAACGTCAGAGCCGAACAAATGCTTTCAATACTGAAGTCACAACAATTGCCTTGGGCCTCTGCAGTCGCATTCGATTCTTCTGCTATCATGGGCGATTTTAAAGACTTTACTTCACAAGAAGAATTATTTGACAAAAGTTTTGACATACGACAAAACGAAGAAATTGTCGCTACTTGGAGTTTTAATCATCTATCTAACGACATCGATGCTCTGATAGAATCTATTAGCAATCGCTTTACTCTGAAAATCGGCGACTTAATCTACATCGGATTTCCTGCTGATGGTTTCAAATGCAATATTAACGACACAATCACTGTATCTGACAGAGAAGGAAACACCTTGTTAAACTTCAAAATCAAATAATTCATTATGACACGCCTTGACTTTCGCAATTCTATTGTTGTAATAGCAATTATCATGACATCTTTCTTCAACACTCTTGCGTTAGACGCTGACTTTTTTGCTTCAGAGTCAAAGTTAGCGACCGGCAAATGGGTCAAGATTAGAGTTGAAGAAAATGGGATATATGAATTGAGCTATGATGAATTAAGAAAGATGGGGTTTGCCAATCCCGAAAAAGTCGGGATATACGGACGAGGCGGAAGACAATTATCCGAAAAATTTACCAACCACATCGACAACCTGCCTCCTGTCGGGATTCTTCACAAAAACGGCAAAATATACTTTTACGGGCAAGGAGCAGTCAATATTCGCTATCGCAGTGAGTTTCAAAATCCGGCAAATCGACGATTTCTTCGTGAAAGCATAAATACATACTCCGAATATGGTTATTACTTCATCACCGATAGTCGCGACGATGTATGCCACATTCAGACTGCATCCGGCAACGTCGATGAAACAAAACCAGACTACACTTCATGCTATGACTACTTCTATCACGAAGTAGATTCTATAAATTTCTGTTTGTCGGGAAGGCTCTTCTTGGGCGAAAGTTTCGTAAACGCCGACAACAGAACGAGGTCATTCAAATATTCTATACCCGGAGCTATCAGCGGAAGCGCATCGTTAGAATGCAGATTTTATGCCACAAATCCTGCCGGCAGCAAGCTTTACTACGGGTTGAATGACCACAATATGATTGAGGCAGATGTCTATGCTCCTCAACAAAATTATTATGCAGGAACAATCTATCCTGCAAGTTCCGAAATTAATCTTGATTCAGCCGATGGACAAATTGTCATCAGCTATTCTCCGAATGGTAATGCCACTAATGCCAATCTTGACTACATTCTCATTGGAGCCAAGAAAACAATAGGTTTTCATAATGGAGAAGCTCAATTTCGTGCCTTTGTACCGGACTATTCGACTGACAACTATGGCTTGATCTCAATAGCAAACTCGTCAGAAGATGTTTTGATTTGGGACATCAACGACTGCAATAATGTAACAAATCTTCCTTTCTCATTTTCTGACGGAATAGCAAAAGCTAAATATCTCACAGAGTCGAAAAAGACCGGTTTGATGATGGTGTTTGATACATCAAAAGAACAACACAAAATCACATGGCACCAAGAAATCGACAATCAAAACCTTCATTCAATATCAGCTGACGATGTCCCTGAGCTGCTTATAATAGCACCTACCTATCTTTGCGAAAAAGCAGAAAAACTTGCTGAACTTCATCGGCAATATGACAATATGGATGTAATGGTCATCGACTCTCAAAAAATCATCAACGAATTTAGCGACGGCACACCCGATGCCATGTCTTATCGCTTATTCTGCAAAATGCTTTACGACCGCAATCCTGAAAAATTCAAAAACCTTTTGCTTTTCGGGGAAATGCACTACGACAATCGCCAACTGCTACGACAATCGCCAACAGAACTTTTGATTTCTTATCAGACAGAGGAAAGCATAAATTCTTTGATGACGTTCTGTATTTCTGACTTCTACGGAATGCTTGAAGATACTCCCAACTCAAAAGGTATGCAATATGACATTGTCAACATAGGTGTGGGCGAACTACCTTGCCGCAGTCTCGCTGATGCTGATTTGATTATAGACAAAACAGCTCGATATATCACAGACAAGTCTTATGCCTATTGGCTTGCCAATATGCAAGTAATCGGAGATGGACCAGACAATAACGAGCATCTCACTCAAAGCGAAAACATTGCATCAGAAATGCGACAACTCTCTGACGACGAAATTCAAGTAAGCAAAATCTACGTCAGTGCATATCCTGAAGAGCAAATCCAATCAAAATTCATGCAAAACCTCAATGACGGTCTGATTTACGGAACTTATTTAGGTCATGCATCTATCGAATCCTTATCGTCAAATCGTTCTGTATGGACCACAAAAGATGCCATGAAGCTCAACAACGAACGTTTATCATTCATGAGTTTCGGAGCTTGCACCGTGACATCTACCGATGCCGGCACAAGAGGTTCTGCAGAGGCAATGATGTTCTCAAGTCCATACGGCATAGTCGGTGGGCTCATGTCAACACGAACAGCATATTCTCACTGGAACTATGTGATGCTCAGCACCTTCCAGCAAGCATTACTCCAAGAGCAATCATCGCAAAACAACACAATTGACCTTACTCTTCCTAGAATTTCTTCACGACGTACTATCGGGGAAATCTATGCCAAAGCCAAAACAAACATCCAAGTACCACACTACAACGAGTTTGTATATCACTTGATTTGTGACCCCGCAATAATCATTCCAGTCGCAACATGCGAAATTCATGCCGACATAGACACCCGCAATGAAGACTTGACACAAATACGACCGGGGTCTAAAATAAATCTCTCCGGCTCAATCACCGACCGCGAGGGCAATCATCTCTCTGACTTCAACGGAATCCTTGTGGCTCGCATCTACAATCCTGCAACCATAATCCCAACCAATGGTTATGAAAACTCAGTTTCTGTCAATATCAATTACGATGAATCTATCGCAGCAACTTATGCCATCGACGTTATTAACGGCAAATATTCATCCGAAATAATTGTCCCTTCTCATCTAAATACGCTCAACGGCAACACATCAAAAATAAGAATGTCTGCCTACGATGCAGACCAACGAATCGGAGCCTCCGGTATTATCGATATTTCAATCGCTGATTACGACCAAAGCGTCGCAATCACTGACAACGAAGCTCCAAACATTGAGTCATTCTATATCAATTCTTCTGATTTCTGTGATGGAGATGCAGTAGGCAGCGATTTCATTCTATATGCTTCATTGACCGACGACAGCGGAATATTGACCTCAAATAGCGATTTAGTCAGCAATACCTACCTTCAACTCGACGGCAGAAAAACGTTTTTTGACATCTCTCAATATACAACAGTCGCCGATGGATGCAAAAAAAGCAATATCGCATATCCGATGAATGACATAGCGTGTGGCAGACACGTTTTGACATTGCACACGACCGACATCATGGGCAATACGACTAAACGCTCAATAGGATTTTATGTTGCCGACTCACAAATTGCCGGCGAAATAAAGGTGGACGCATCTCCGGTCATTGAGTCTGCTGATATAACCGTCACACACACTGCAACCGAACAAACCATCCAAAAGCAATTTATCATAGTAAATGCTTATGGTCAAGTTGTCCGACAAGTACAAACCCTTGACGATACAATCACTTGGGATATCAAAGACGACAACGGGCAGCGTGTGTCACCAGGTCTATACAACGTTTTTGCTCGACTAAACATCGGTAACTCAATCACAGGCACAACACCGACAACGCAAATTATCGTTATCAACAACCTGAAATAATCAACTGATTATTTATATCATTACTGCAATTTTTATCTTCATACCCCTCCACTAATCGCATTTACTTCGCTATCGACAATACTCACATTTAATCTTATTCCGGAATAGCAACTACGCAGATTCGGTGTATCGGTCACACACTCTGACATCATCTGATAATAGAAAAGCACACCGACCCTAAAGTCATTCGATTAGAGGAAGCAAAAAGGTAAAAAAACACACTAATAAAAACACAAAAAATCATAAAATCGGCATCCTATAAGCAATAAAACGCCTAAAATTAAGTTAATTATTTTAGAGACAATAAATTTGAAACATTAAAGCGAATGAAAAAACAACATAAATTACTGATGGTGAGCCTTATAATGATGATAATCTCACCATCGTTGATTTTTGCTCAAGACGACATCAAAGACAACGAGTTTAATCCTGTCAACACAGGTGTGACAACATTAGGCATTGCTCCCGATGCTCGTGGTTCTGCAATGGGTAACTTAGGAGCTGCGACTGATCCGGACATTAATTCCCAATATTGGAATCCCTCTAAGTATGCTTTTGCATATAGCAGTGGCGGGCTTGGATTATCCTACACTCCATGGCTCCGCAAACTCGTCAATGACATCTTCCTTGCCGACCTCACAGGCTACTGGAAAGTCGGCAGTGGCGATAATCAAGCGATTTCTGCATCTCTGCGTTATTTCTCTCTTGGCGAAGTAACAATGAACGACGATACCGGCGCTACTCTTCAGACTATCAACCCCTACGAAATGGCTATTGACGTAGGCTACTCAAGAAAACTGTCTGAAAAATTCTCTATGGGCGTCGCTTTGCGCTACATATTGTCTGACCTCTCATACGAGGATAGCTACTCAGGAGAACAAACCACTGCAGCTTCCGCATTTGCTGCCGACATCTCAGGCTACTATGTGACATATCCTATGGTCGGAAGAAACGAATGTCAATTTGCTTTTGGATTTAACATCAACAATATCGGTTCAAAAGTATCATATAACAATGGCGCCAACAATGCTTTCCTACCGACAAACTTACGTCTCGGTGCATCATTCATGTTCCCTCTTGCCGACTACCACACAATGGCATTAGGCCTTGACCTCAACAAATTGTTGGTACCGACAAAACCTCGTCAACGCGACTTTGACATGGATACACCTGAAGGTCAGGCAGCCTACGAAGAAGCTCTCGATGAATGGGAAAACATGTCACCGATTACAGGTATCTTCAAGAGTTTCTCAGACGCCCCCGGAGGCTTCAAAGAAGAATTACAAGAAATCAACCTCTCAATCGGTGCAGAGTACGCATATAATCAGCAATTCTTTGCTCGCATGGGCTACTACTATGAGAATGCCAACAAAGGTGGCCGATCTTATTTCGGTTTTGGTGCCGGCTTCTCGTTAAATGTTGTTCGTCTTGATGCTTCATATATGCTTGCGACAGCACAAAGCAGCCCATTGGACCAAACTCTACGCTTCACACTCTCGTTTGACATGGACGGACTTAAGGACCTGATTGGAAAACGAAGATAATCTCAACCTAATTGCAATTGATATGAGCGCTTGCAAATTCAGAACAGGACTTGGATTTGATGTCCATAAACTTGTCGAAGGACGTGACTTATGGCTATGTGGAATCAAATTAGAACATACACATGGACTTCTCGGTCATAGTGACGCCGATGTTGCAATCCATGCCTTATGCGATGCCCTGCTTGGCGCCGCTGCTCTTCGCGATATAGGTTATCACTTCCCTGATACAGATCCTCGATATAAAGGTGCTGACAGTAAAAATCTATTGCAAGAGGTCGTAAAACTAATTGACGACAAAGGATACAAAATTGGCAATGTCGATATTACCATTTGCGCCGAAGCTCCGAAAATCAACCCTCACATACCTGCTATGCAGACTCTCTTGGCAGGCATAATGAAGGTCGATATTGATGACGTGTCAATCAAAGCAACCACCACCGAGAAACTTGGATTTATAGGACGTCGTGAAGGCATCTCAGCTTACGCAACTGCATTGATTTTCAAAGAATAATACACTAACAAACATTATAAAACTGAGTCGTTCATGTCAATGGCATGAACGACATTTTTTATAACCCAAAGCCTTAAATTTTATTTCTATCCGAAGTTTCATTAAGTCCAAGCGACATACAAACAAAGGAGAGCATGCACCCGGCACACTCTCCACACACGTTTTTATTTGAAGAAACAAGTCCTTCGCGAGTTATGGGAGTTTCACCTCCCATAACCCTATAATTTAGAATCTTTTCTTACTTTGCCCTATATGGATAAGCGTCCTTGGTTGCATCGTCTGTATTAGCTTCTACGAATGACTCAATACCGCCGTTGGTGTTGAATAAACCGCCCTTTACATCGATTGAACCACCATAGTACACCTCAAAGAATTTGTTGACAGTACCTGAAGACCACAAGCTTGTGAATTTGCCTCCGTTTACAGTTACATTAGCTGTTACTGCTGCTCCACAGAAGAAGCAACCGCCGGCGCTAGCGTCGGCAACACCCTTGAACTCACCATCATTGATTGTAAGATCGCCGCTTACATAAGCGAAGTGACGTGTACCACCTGTGTTGTTATTGAACTCAAAATTACCACCTTCAACAACTACTGAAGAATTTGCAGATACATTAATCATGCCATTATTAGTCTTGAATATACCGCCCTTAATAATAATTTCACCACCTTCACGGCTATCTACGCTATATCTATATGTTGATACATTTGTATTCCATGCGCCTGTTTGAGTGAATTCACCACCGTTAACTATTACCTTACCACCGATAGCACGGATAGGAGCACCATTAGATTCAACTTTACCGTTGCCACTGATAGTCAAGTTGGCACCTGTATTAACTGTGAATCCGTCTGTTGTACTTGCTGTGATAGTCTTGCCATTGAGGTCGAGAGTTGCAGTCACACCTGTAGGAATTACAATTGTCTCATCCAAAGCAATATCTCCTTCTAAGACAATAACGCCACCCTTTGCTACAGCTGTTGCCAAAGATGCTGCATCATTTGCAGTCGCAACTACAACCCACTTGCCATCCTTTTCGATTGCCTTATAGCCGGCAGCAACATAGTTCTTACCATTTTGGGAAGATGGGTTTTCTGCAAATGTACCACCATAAATTGCGATAGTACCTTCAGTAGCAGTGCAAAGGTCATAACCATTAGCACAATCCCAAGGCTCAAATGTACCGTCATTAACAATTACTTTAGCCTTATTGCCTGAATAAATTTGATACATACCCCAATTGTTAGCATTGGATTCATAACCTTCTGAGAATGTACCACCATTGATTGTAACTTGTGTTCCCTCTCCGTCTGCATATATTGCGTGACCCCATGCAACAGCAGGTGTATGGTAAGTACCACCATTGATTTCTACCTGAGTGCCGTTAGTTGCACCAATAGCACCTCTACCATTAATCGTTGAATTCTTTACAACAAGTTTACTGTTTGCTCCGTCGCTATTAAGTGCGTAAGAAGCAGTACCGGTAGCGGTATTAGATGGAGCACCATTCAAAGTAGCATCTTCAATTTCAAGAGTACCTTTATTTAGAATAGCAGAGCCACCATTTTCGGCAGTTGACGAAATTGTTCCGCCGATTACTTTCAAAGATGCACCTTCAGCAACATTAATAACTCCCACTCCTCTTACAGGTGAATAAGAGATAGACTTGCCATTGAGGTTGATGGTCATGTTTGCTTGAACGTTGATAGGAGCATCCAATTCTACATTATCAGTCAAAGTCACTTCGCCACCCATAGCAGCAGCGATAATCAATTGTTCTTTTTCATTTCCAGGGATTTGACCTTCGAAAGCATCCTTAACCTCTACCTTGATTTCAGAGTTAGCAGTGAAGAAAGCACCCTTAAGAGTAGTCAACGCATTGCGACTAACAGGAATATCTTGATTGAATTTGCGTGTATATTCTTCATCTCCATCTACATATACAATAGTAATTTCGAATGGAGCAACGCCTGTGCTATTTACAGGAACATAGTCTGCGAAAATTGTTTGACCGGTCACATTACCATTTTCATCCTTTTCAGGAGCGTAATATGAAGTGCTGTAATTAGTTCCATCAAGAGTATGTTCGTATGATTGTCCATTACTAAACTCACCACTAACTGCGTTGAAAGTAGTAAATACATTATTATTGTATTTTACTTTTACAGACTTGATTGCTGTATTTCCATTGCCTGTGGCTTTATAGTCTGTAGCAACGAGGCGAAGTTTACCGAACGGACGCTTCAATTCCAATGGTTGAAGGTCACCTTCTGCAAAGTTATGTGTTGTTGTTTGAAAATAAGCATCTTTTGATTCGTCATTAAATTTTTTGCTTACTGAAATAGTTCTAATATCATTTATTTCATCAATAGAACTATTATCATCAAATGAAGCGTAAGCAGTGATAGTGTAGTTACGACCAAGTACTACTGTTGGAGTGAATGTAGCTGTTCGTCCATCGTTTGACACAGTCGCATCTTTAAAAACTCGGGTGTCACCATTAGCATCAAGCACAAGTGTGTAATAGAGAGTGCCTTGACCATTAGAAAAACCACCCTTGTCAGATGAGTTGTCTGTTGCACCAGCACGAGTGCCGAGTTCACCGGGAACGTTGAGGGTGAAAGTCACCTGTTTTTCGCCACCTTCTGTAGGAGCGAATGGCTCATCGCTTTGGCATGAGGTCATCACAAGACCTAATGCAAGAGCCGGAAATAAATACTTTTTCATAACTCTTTTAAATTATAATTTATAATGTTTTTTTAGTTAATTCAGTCAAAAAGCATGCAATAGCGATTGTTTATTTATTCGATACTACATGATATTTTTTAATTATATTCTTTTCAGTGTTCTTTCTTCATGAAAATTCAGGATTTGGATTTTTAGTCATTTTATATAGTAATCCGTCTTTTCAAATGCAAATATACGTAAAATTTTATGCGTAGCATTACCCCCCGTTAATAAATGTTAATAATTTTGAAAAATTATTTACTTTACTGATTTGCAATATTTTATAAAACACCTTGACAGCGTAATTCCACGAACTGATATCCGACACACAAAGTCTGCCTATAATCCGGTGCAATTCATTATACTATAGTGCAACAACCGACGACGCATCATCCCGACAAGTATATACCCATTACATCATAGTATATTTATGCAGTTAGAAATAACTTATACACCCTAAAAAGGCTTAAAACGCCGAAAAGGGCTAAAAGAACCGAAGTGTAACCCCCATTCGGGGTAACCACGACATCACGAACACTCGGCTGACAAAATCCCAAAGTGACTTTACCTTAAACACTATACACCACAGACACATAGATACCCCGATAGGTATAGCTATACTCCTCGATGACACTTTAGCTCAACACATACTCATTTCAGTCTGCAATTTGACCTATACGTCTAAAAACAGATGAAGCCCGAGGTTAAAATTCGGGCTTCATCATTAGATTAGGTTAGCGACTCTAAAAAGTCTTATTTCAAGATAGATTTTATGATTTTGTTTTCTTTGCGAATAATATAAAGTTCTCCTTTTGTAGGATTGCTGACTCTAATGCCTTGGAGGTTGAAGTATTCGACATCTTGCTCTGCCTCGATGCCCTCAATGCCTACTGTACCTGTCATAAGGATTGTAGCCATTTCTTCTTCATCGATTGTGAGTGTGAAAGTCACATTAGTATATGTATTGCCATCTGTATAGACAATCCCTGCATCACTGCTAAGTGGAGAGAGAGGGTATGCTGTACCTACAGAGAACACCATATTTACTGAGTAGTTTGCTCCATATTGTTGTTCAAACGAGCCATTCTTAATCACCTTGAAGCCTGAGCCTCCAAACTCTTCAAGAGTCAATGTATAGACTCCTTCTTCTGTCTTTGTGAAATAAGCTGTACCGAGTTCCCAATCGTTGAAGTCGCCTGTCAACTCATAGATTGCTTCATCATCGCCAACTTCTTTCTCTGCATTGATCAAAATTGTATAAGAGTCTGTGCCGGTCTTAGTGATAGTAATATCTACGCCGATATAAGTCTTGTCGGCAGGGAGAGCAATATTGCTATCTTCGCCTCCGTCGCCAAACGCAGGGTTGTATGGAGTACCAAGTTCGATGCCTGAGCCATTGCTGCGGAGTGCTTGATTCCACTCTCCGTTACGCACCAAGAGGAATTGACCATAGAGTTGGTCGAGTGAGATGCTCCATGTGTCATCACCGTTATATGTGAATTGTGGTGCAGCGTAGATGTCCCAATTATTGAATTCGCCGACAATAGCAAATGCATCTGCCGGAGGGGTGATTGTCTCGCTTGACTCTGCCGTCATGTAGATAGTATAGTTGTTGGCCGATGTTTCAGTGATTGTGATGTTTACACCCTTATAGAGTGTAAGTTCAGGAAGTTTGATATTGCTATCTTCGCCACCTTGACCGAAGAAAGGAGTATAGAGCGCATCAACAGTGAATGTTGAGCCGTTTGAGTTAAGAGCCTGAGCCCAATCATTGTTGCGTACGGCCTTAAACTCACCCGAGAGTTCCTCAAGGTAAAGAGTCCATGTCTTGTCGTCCATATAACTAAACTGAGGAGCCGCACTTAAATCCCAGCCTGTGGTTGTGCCGACCAATGTGAATGTGTCGGCAGGCATTTCAGTCTCTTCAGTGCTTTCTGCTGTAACGAGGATAGTATAAGAATCTGTACCTACATAAGTGAGAGTAATTTCAACGCCCTTGTAGATAAATCCGAGAGGAAGTGAGAGGTTGCCGTCTTCACCACCGTCGCCGTATGCAGGCGCATAAACCTGATTAAGTTGGATAGCTGAACCGTTTGAGCGAAGTGCTTTAGTCCAATCGTTGTCGCGAAGGATAAGGAAGTCACCACTCAATTCTTCGAGGCTTATAGTATATATACCATCACCGTTGTCAACAAATTTTGGTGCCGTAGCGTCGTTAACCCAACCATTTAGCTCACCCACCAAGAAATAATCAGCGACAGGGGCTTCCACCTTGCCTGTGTCTTCTGCATGCATGAGGATTGAGATATTATTACCACCTTTGTCTGTGAGTGTGATTGTCACATCCTTGTAGATTACACCCGGAAGAAGTGCTATGTTGCTGTCTTCGCCACCATCACCGAAAGCAGGAGTGTAAGGCACGTCAGGGATGAGTGTAGAGCCGTTTGAACGGCAAGCCTTTGACCAAGTCATGTCGCGAAGAATGAGGAATTGACCCGAAAGTTCTTCAAGTGAAAGAGTATATATGCCGTCGCCTTGGCTTACAAATGTAGGCGCTGAAGCATCATTAATCCAATTGTTGATTTCACCGACAAGAGTATAGGTAGAAACGACAGGATCGATAGTGCCTTGTCCGTCGGCAGTCATAAGGATAGAATAAGCATTGGTGCCTGTCTCTGTGACTGTGATGGTCACATTGCTGTAAGAGACACCATCGCCAAGTTTGATATTGCTATCTTCACCACCATTACCAAACATTGGCACGTATGCTACGCCCGGAATGATAGCCTCGCCGTTAGAACGACATGATTGATTCCAATCCTTGTTGCGAACGATCTGAAACTCGCCTGAAAGGTCGCTGAGTGAGATATTCCATGTGTTGTCTCCATTATTGGTAAGTTGAGGAGCAGCATTAAGGTCCCAACCAAGAGAAGCGTGAGAGCCGACCATGCAGAATGTATGATTTGCAGGAGTGACTGTACCACCGCCACCTTCACCCAATGATGTGAGTTTCAAAGTCTTGTTGTTGAAATTGACTGTCGCAGTGTAACGTCCCGGTGCAGCCTTCCAAGAGTTGTCTGTACCACCCTTTATCATAGGCATCTCGGTGTCGAGAGTAACAGGGAGGTCCTTTGACGAAGCGTTGTAACGACAATTTGCATTGAAATAACTCCAGTCATCGTTGGTCAAGAGCATATCGGCCACACCAATGTAGCCATTGCCTGTAACTTCGATTTCACCAGAGTAGATACCTGCAGTCGATGTCTCAGGCAATTGAACGCCCTTTTGAGGGCTCCAATAGTTGCCATTCACTTCGCCCACCATGTAGCAATCAGCGTTAGCATTGAAGCTGACGAACGCCACGATAAGCGATAAAAGTGTAAAAATTTTCTTCATAACTAAAATAGATTATAGATTATTATTTGCGTAAACTTATCCTAACATGTAATTACATCGCAAAGTTACGAAAAAAAATGAGATTATAGTCAGATTTATTGAATATTAGAGCTGATACTATCGGAAATTGATTAAATTTGTGGCATAAAACAATAAGTAGGATATGAACATAGTAGTATATTGCAGCTCAAGAGCAGACTTGGGTGCTGAATATGAAGCGATAGCAACATCGCTCGGAAAGTGGATTGGAGAGAATGGTCACACACTGGTCTATGGAGGCGTTTATGCCGGATTGATGCACACCGTAGCCCAAGCGTCTCACGATGCCGGAGCTAATATAATCGGTGTCGTACCTGAGATATTCAGCCATCGTGCCGATGAACTGTGCGACAAGGTAATCCTTACTGCCAACCTTAACGAGCGCAAAGGTAGAATGATTGAGATTGGCGACATTTTTGTCGTATTACCCGGTGGTATTGGGACTATTGACGAATGGATTTCCACTCTGTCAGATATGATGGTTATGGAGACACGCGATGCAAATGCCGACCGACCGATAGTGGTTGTTAACCACAACGGCATGTATGATGCCACAATCGCTCAATTAGCATCAACCAACGAATCGATTTTCGCACGAGGACGACGCGTCGATCGCTCTTTAATCGTCACCGACATTCCTCAGATGCTTTCTGCCCTTACGACATTAAGCAATCGCTAAATAATGAAGCAAAAGTGGGATAATATATTTTTATGGATACATATAGCAACATTCCTTGTGGTCATGTTGCTAAGTGCTCGTTTTGGAGAGACACATTGGGCTGAGATAACGTTAGGCTTTGTGATTGCGTACTCTGTGCCTGCTCTATTGAGCCGAATATTGCTAAACGGTTGGAGCCAACGTTTCGGTTTGCTGTTGCTCGGTTCTGCTTTGGTTATGTCATTCGGCATCTCTCAAAATCTCACGACTTACGTTATAGAAAACGGCACCTTTGAACTGCCGGGATTAGGCTGGGATGTAGTCTCAGATGCAAGTCGTGACTATGAGTCTGCAATGGAATATCTCACTACCGGAGAGGTACACTATGTCAACAAAGGCTACCCTATGATGATAGGCACTCTGTTCAGTCTTGCAGGAGTCAACCTCGCATTTGCTTTGCAACTCAACATGGCTTTCGCTTTGGGCGTAATCGCAATGAGTGGAGCTATCGCGACGTTGATGATGAAAACAAACGACACTAAGAGGACAGCATTTTGGGGAGCATTGTTGACGGCAGCCGTCAGTTCAATCATTTTCTACGGCACCGTTATGTTAAAAGACATAGGCGTGACGTTTGGCGTAGTGTGTTGTGGCTATGCCTTTGCACGAATCGTAAAGCATAGGATTGATTGTTATGCCGGCGTTTCATTTATATGCGGTGGCATTTTGCTTACTCTATTAAAGAGCCCTATCGGATGGTTTATTGCACTCGGCGCAATAATTATTTTAGCGACTTCGTGCTGCAGAAAAGAACGATATGCCGGCATTGCAGCTGTAGCGTTATCAATAGCTATTTCTATCGGAGGACAGGGACTAAGGAGCAATCCCGACAGTCTTTTGTTAAGCGAGAAATATTCTGAACAAACGACACACGACATGCTTGACAATGTTCCTAATCTTGAACGATATTCGTCTTTGGTATCGGGCTATTACAATAAAAGCCTAATTGAACGAGTTGCATTATTGCCATTGACTGCAGTTGCACAATACTTTCCTCCATTCCCATGGAATTTCTCACGAGATTTACATCTTGGTGGTTTTTATTGGTATCCGCATATCGCTGTCGGATGGTATCTGTTGGGAGGATTGTCGCTTGGTTTTCTATTGCTACTATGGTGGAGAAAAACCGACGGGGGAATGAGTCGCTGGGCACTATGGATTGTGTTGTGCTACCTTGCTGTAGCATTCGCATCGGCAGGATCTGTAGCACGCTACTATATGCCCTTTATTCCTTTATGCGTACCATTAGCACTGCGATTTGCACAATCGATAACCGACGGCAGCCTGTCTATGCAATCAGCCAAAACATTTTCCACCATCTATATCACAAGCTTAATTGTAGCATTGTGTTTCTCTTATTGGTTCTTAAAATTGTAGCGGATATGATAATTTCAATAATAACTGTTTGTTTGAATGAGGCAAAGAGCATCTCTGCAGCACTTGAGAGTGTCAAGAAACAAAGCTATTCCGATATTGAGCATATTATTGTCGATGGAGGCTCAACGGATGGCACGTGGAAGATAGCCGAAGAATATGCCAAGCTGGCGACATATCCGGTAAAAGTGATTCGCCAGCAATCCGATAGTGGCATCTATGGTGCACTCAATGAAGGGATTTCATACGCCAATGGCGATGTGATTGCGACTCTTCATGCCAATGATATGTATGAAACAGGTGACGAATTGAAGCAGGTTGCAAAAGCTTTTATGATCTCTGATGCTGATTTAGTCTATGGAGATGTCAGATATTTTCATCCCTCAAATCATTCAATTACTGTACGCAAATATTCTGCAAAACGCTTCTGTAGCAAATCGTTACTTGATTTTTTTGCACCTCCACACCCTGCAACATTCATTAAACGCAATATATTTCTTCGTCATGGACTCTATGCCACAGACTATCTCATAGCCGCGGATTTTGAATTAATGGTACGACTGATTTTAGTCAACCGAGTAAAAACATTATACGTCGAAAGATGTGTTGTCGCAATGAGCATGGGCGGACTTTCCACTTCATTGCGCCACATACTTTTCACCAATATCAAGGAAAAAAGACGCGCTTTGCGACAAAATAATCAGAAATGTCGATGGATTTCGATTTTAAAGCGCTATCTTTACACTTTCAAACATTAATTATAAAATGCAAACAGTAAACCAAGATAAAATGAGAATGCTCGTGACCGGTGCCTCAGGCATGATCGGTAGCTATATCTGCAAAGAGTTTGCCGACATGCAAATTGACAAGCTTGGTCTCAACGAGCAGAATGACATAGTGGCTGACATTACCGGCTGCATAAAATTAACAACCCGATATGATATTGTGGTGCATTGTGCCGGCACAACATCAGAGTCATCAGCCAATGAGATCAATTATCGTGGAACCACCAATCTGCTAAACGCATTGGAGCAAAATCCACCACGTTATTTTGTGCAAATCAGTTCGCTTTCCGTATATGGATTAACAGAAGGGAATGATGTGACTGAAGACTATCCTTTGCGCCCTATCACAGAATATGGGAAATCCAAATTGGCAGCAGAAAATGAATTGCAGAAGTGGTGTGCCGATAAAGGTGTCGTGCTTACAATTCTTCGACCGGCATTGACATTCGGAAATGGTGTATCTGGCAAAGCGGCAGAAATGTTTGACGCCATTGTCAAAGGAAGGTATTTTCATATCAGAGGCAATCAGGCACGTCGCAGCATTGTCATGGCTGACGACGTAGCAAAAGCGTGTCGATTGACTTTCAAAGAAGGAGGAATCTATAACGTATCTGACGGTTACAACCATAGCGTAATCGAACTTGGTGATGCCATGGCTGCTAATTGCGGCGAGAACAAAAGAATTGTGCATTGCCCTCTCAAATTACTTAAAATCGGTGCTAAATTGGGCGATATATTGCCGGGATTTGGAAAATTGCTCAACTCCGACAAGCTCTCAACCTTGACATCGTCATTGACTTTCTCTAATACTCGATTGACAGAAAAGACCGGCTTGAAATTTTATGATACAATAGAGGTTATTGCACGACGTTCAAAAGACTATCCTTATGAATTCAATGATTAAAAAAGTGTCTGACTCATTGTCTAAGTTTGGAGCATCACTTGCTTCCGTAATAAAGGTCGTTTTATTGTCAAAACCGACCCAAAAGGCAGCAAAGTGCAACGAAAAAGAAGTTGTGGTGCTTGGCAATGGACCTTCGTTGAACAAGACTATTTCTGAACACAAAGATTTTTTGATGGCTCGCGATCGCATTGCTGTGAATTTTGCCGCAAATGCGCCGATTTTTTTCGACCTTTGTCCGACAGGCTATGTGCTTGCCGACCCTCATTTCTTCAATGGCGTTTCTACAGACCCCAATGTCGCCAAGCTATGGGACAATCTATGCTCTGTGACATGGAATATGGCCCTGTATATACCTGTCAATCAACGAAAATTTACTCTTATAGCGAATTTAAAACCAAACATAAAAATATGTTTTTACAACCTGACTCCCGTAGAAGGATTTAAAGGGTTTTCACGACTGATTTATCGTCTTGGACTGGGAATGCCTCGCCCTCGAAATGTATTGATTCCGTCGATAATGCTTGCCATAAATTCGGGTTATCGCCGAGTCTATGTCGCAGGCGCCGACCATTCATGGACACAAACGTTATGGGTTGACGACCAAAACAGAGTGGTCAGCATTCAACCACATTTCTACGAAGACAACGAATCAGAGCGTAAGCGTGTGGCAACAGAATATCATAAATATCCTTTGCATCAGATTCTTCAAAGTCTTTATATTGCTTTTCGCTCTTATTTTGATATTGCCGATTATGCCAAAAGTCGTAACGTCGAGATTATCAATATTACGCCGGAATCTTTTATCGATGCTTTTCCACGCATGAAATTGAGCTAATAAACAATGCCTACACAAAACAATTACAACAGATTTAAGAAAACTTCTAAAATCAAAACTCAAATAAAAATCGCTTAAATTTCGTGTAGTTAGCTTAATTTGTTGTAACTTTGCAGTTAAATTATCGGGTATGAAAAATAACGCAATCACCTCTAAAGGCAAGGTGGATATTTCAAAACACCTCATTTATCATCATTCTCCTCTCAAGGATGCTCTAAAATCGCTCAATGCCTTGTCGGGAGATATAATGACATTATTTGTCATTGACAATGACAGCAAAATCGTTGGCACTCTGACTGATGGTGACGTCAGAAGAGGGCTGATAGCCGATTATGCGTTAGACACTCCGATAGAAAAAATAATGTATCGCAACTTTCGCTTCTTGCGCTCTGATGCTGACAATTTTCGCTATCTTCGCGAACTGAAGAGAAGTCAAATTAATCTTATCCCGATAATCGACAGCGAAAATCGAATAATCGATGCGATTGACTTGCAAACAACTATCAATTTGCTCCCCATGGATGCTGTGCTAATGGCAGGAGGACGTGGAGAGCGACTTCGTCCGCTTACTCTCGAAACGCCAAAGCCTCTGCTTAAGATTGGCAACAAAGCAATCATAGACTACAACGTCGATGAACTTATACGCAATGGCGTCGATAATATTTTTGTGACTGTCAACTATCTGCATGAGCAAATAGAGACTCACTTCAGCCAACCTCGCTGCGGCACTGAAATCAAATGCATCCTTGAGCCCAAACGCCTTGGCACAATAGGATCTGTCGCTCTCATCGATGATTTAAAGCACGACCATGTGCTTGTGATGAATTCCGACCTGCTGACTACGCTCAGCTATGAGGATATGTTTGCTTGGCATATCGAACACGAAGCAGACCTGACTATGGCAGTAATACCCTACACTGTCTCAATCCCGTTTGCAATAATCGACCATGATTTAGACAGCGTCAAAGGATTGATCGAAAAACCGACCCACAACTATCTGGCTAATGCCGGAATATATATCATACGCCGTCAAATGCTCGACAGAATTAAATCGGGTGAATACCTCGATGCTCCCGATTTCATTGAGCAATTGATCGCCGACGGACGAAAAGTCAGTCATTTCAGAATCAACGGAACATGGATTGACATTGGTTCTCCTGAAGATTTTAAATACGCAAGCGAACTTATGACTCGACCGGACTTCCGATAAGTTGAAACACTAAAAAACTACAAGCAAATGGCAGAATCGAATTTCATTGATTACGTAAAAATACTTTGTCGCTCAGGCAAAGGTGGTGCTGGCTCTCGCCACTATCACAGAGCCAAATATGTGCCTAAAGGTGGTCCTGACGGTGGCGACGGTGGTCGTGGTGGTCACATCATCCTTCATGGCAATCGCAACATTTGGACTTTGCTGCACCTGCGCTATCAACGACATATTTTTGCTACCGACGGACAAAGCGGAGGTGCGAATCGTTCGTTCGGCAAAGACGGCGAGGACCGCATCATCGAAGTGCCAATTGGCACAACAGTCTTTGACGCTGAGACAGGTGAATTTCTTTGTGAGGTAACAGAAGACAATCAAGAGATAAAACTATTGAGAGGAGGGAAAGGAGGTCTTGGCAATTGCCATTTTGCAACTCCGACAAATCAAGCACCACGCTATGCCCAACCGGGTGAACCGGCAATCGAAAAAGCTGTCGTACTCGAATTGAAACTGCTTGGCGACGTCGGTCTTGTAGGCTTCCCTAATGCCGGAAAATCCACTCTCCTATCGTCTATCTCTGCTGCTCGCCCAAAAATCGCAGACTATCCGTTCACTACTATGGAGCCAAGTCTCGGCATCGTGCAATATCGCGACGGCAGATCCTTCACGATGGCTGACATACCGGGCATCATCGAAGGAGCAAGCGAAGGAAAAGGTCTCGGTCTGCGCTTCTTGCGACACATCGAGCGCAATGCTGTGCTCCTATTTATGATTCCGGCTGACACTAACGACATCAAGAAGGACTACGAAATTCTGCTCAACGAATTGCGCGAATTTAACCCAGAGTTAATGGACAAAAGCCGTATTCTCGCAATTACAAAGTCGGATATGCTTGATGATGAATTAAGAGAAGAGATGATGAATGAGTTGCCGGAAGGCGTTCAGACAGTTTTCATTTCTTCTGTGACAGGATTCGGTCTCACTGAGCTCAAAGATTTGCTTTGGCGTGAAATCAACGACGAAAACAATAAAATCGTCTCTACTATTACTCATCGTCCGCTTGATATTCGTCATCGTGTCGAAGAAGAAGACGACTTCATTTTCGAGCCGGAGCCTATCGATGACGATGAGGACTTGTTGTTGACAGACGAAGATTGGAACGACGAATTCTGGGAAGAAGAATCATCAGTCAATCCGGACAGATAATGATAGCAGCAAAGCATTCATCAAAAATATGGAACAAACTGCATCTGCATAAAAATGTGGATGCAGCTTTTTCTTCGTGCGTACCACTGCAGGAAGTCGATTTCTGCAAAAGGCAGAAACTCATAATGCCGATGCAGACACACACCTCTAATGTCGTGTGGATTAGCGATAAAATAGCTATTGAAAGCCCCGACGGGAAGCCGTCAGAAATTCTTCCTGACACTGACGCACTCATCACCGACGCGCCGAACATTGCTATCGGAGTTCGCACTGCCGACTGCGTACCGATATTGCTTTATGCCGATGACATTAAGGCTGTCGCTGCCATTCATGCCGGGTGGAAAGGAACAATCAACGGCATAGTTGATAATGCCATTGATATGCTTATCGATAAAGGCTCTGACCCTACTAATATATTTGCCTGCTTCGGTCCTTCGATTTGTCGCCAATGCTATGAGATAGATTTTGCTCTTGCGCAACAATTCATCGATGCCGGATTTGCCGATTGCATCACTTACGACGACATCATCGACCCTCTGACCAAACACAAATTTGCTGAAGCAAAGCCACACCTCGACCTTATCAAAGCAAACTTCAAACGCATGATTAACAAAGGTTTAGCATCCCTTAACATCAACACCTCATCACCATGCACCCGCCACACATTCAACTCAATATCAGAAGATAATGACTTTCTTCGCAACACCATTGATCAATGCACCTTTGAAACTGCAAATTCACTTGGCAATAACACCCCTAACCGACCGACAACAAGCGAAAACAAAATCCCCGTATTCCACAGTTGGCGCCGAGACCCCGGAACACCCGACCGTCTCATCACCGCCATCTCCCTCCACCCATAGACGGAAGGATTATCGCAGATTTACCCTAAGGAGGGAGATTTTCGGCTATCTCAATTTGGACCTGTTTTATTGAAATAAGGAAACTTCCATTAATCCCCGTAAGAAAATTTAACAATGAGTATTGAACTCTTTTTCAGGAAAGTAGTTATAATAGCATAGAACTGAATTTCATAATGATTATTTGGTTAGTAAATGTTGATATTAGGTTAATTAGTTAGTCCTTCTGTAGGACGGAAAGAGTGGAGAATTGTGAAATTCCCCATTTTTCTTTATTGCCGCTATCGTTCCGATTTATTAAAACGACAGATAATTTTCCCAACTCCCAGCCTCCGAGAGGCAAAAGGTGTTGCAAGTTATCTATTTTTTTTGTAACTTCGCAAGCGAAGTTTGCACAGAAAGAGCATAATTAAATGCTTCTATTCAATAAGCATTTTTTTATCTCTCTGAGATTTATATAATTTATAAAGCTACCCAGTTTTGGAAAGAAATATGGCAGAAAACGAAGATATAACACAAGATTCTACAGTGTTGTCAAGCTATGATGACAGTGCTATTCAGACTCTTGAATGGAACGAACATATTCGTCGCCGTCCGGGTATGTATATCGGGAAATTAGGCGATGGCTCACATGCCGAGGACGGTATATATGTGTTGATAAAAGAGGTAATCGACAACTCTATCGACGAATTTAATATGGGTGTCGGTAAACAGATCGACATTACTATTAGCGAAGATGGAGAGGTTATGGTTCGTGACTACGGACGAGGAATTCCGTTGGGCAAAGTAAAAGATGTCGCGTCTGAAATCAACACCGGAGGTAAGTTTGACGATAAGAACTTTAAGAAGTCGGTTGGTCTTAATGGCGTCGGTCTTAAGGCTGTCAATGCATTATCGACATATTGTGAAGTGGTCAGCCATCGCGACGGCGAATGTGTAAAAGTAGTGTTTGAACGAGGAAATCTCGTTGAGCACACATCGATTTTGCCTACCACCGAGCCAAACGGAACGATGGTGCGTTTTGTACCTGATAACTCACTTTTCAGGGAGTATAAGTACAATCTTGACTTTGTGGAAACAATGGTCAATAATTATACTTATCTCAATTCCGGGTTGGCAATCTTTTTTAACGGCAAACGCTACATATCTCGTCATGGGCTTTTAGACCTTTTAAAGGAAAACATGACCGCAGATCCGTTATATCCTATTCTGCACATAAAAGGCGATGACATCGAATTTGTACTCACCCACACAGAGCAATACGGCGAAGAGTATTACTCTTTCGTCAATGGACAGCACACAACTCAGGGTGGCACTCACTTGACAGCATTTCGTGAGGCAGTCTCCCGCACAATAAAAGAGCACTTCGGAAAAGGCTTCGAGTATTCTGACATCCGAAATGGTATGGTGGCTGCTATCAGTGTGCGAATACAAGAGCCTGTGTTTGAGTCGCAGACAAAGACCAAGCTTGGAAGCAAAGAGATTGCTCCCGACAGCCCGATTACGATTAACAAATTCATCGGTGATTTCATCAAGCTTGAGCTTGACAACTATCTGCATAAGAATCCGGACACTACGGAGATTATGCTTAAGAAAATCCAACGTAGCGAAAAAGAGCGCAAAGCGATGGCGGGCGTGACCAAATTGGCACGCGAACGCGCAAAGACAGCCAGTCTGCACAATCGCAAATTGCGCGACTGCAACATTCACTACAACGACACATTGAAGTCGTCGGCAAAAGAGGATTTACGCGAGCAGACAGCTATTTTTGTAACCGAGGGTGATTCTGCTTCAGGAACAATCACAAAGGTGCGTGATGCTCAGACACAAGCAGTATTTTCTTTGCGAGGAAAACCTTTGAATACATACGGCTTGACACAAGAAATCATATATAAAAACGAGGAGTTCAATTTGCTACAAGCAGCCTTGAATATTGAAGACGGACTTGAAGGATTAAGATATAATAAAATCATTATTGCCACCGATGCCGATGTCGATGGTATGCACATACGTCTGCTGGTTCTGACATTCTTCTTGACATTCTTCCCCGATTTGGTAAAGAAAGGCCATGTTTATATTTTACAAACGCCGTTGTTCCGCGTAAGAAATAAAAAATTGGTAAAAGCCAGAGGGTCAAAAAAGAAGAAAGCAGAATCGGATGATACCGAAAAAGACACATTCTATTGCTACACCGATGAAGAGCGAATAGCAGCCATTGAGCGTCTTGGCAACAATGCCGAAATCACACGATTTAAAGGTCTTGGAGAAATCAACCCTGATGAATTTAAGGATTTCATCGGTCCTGAAATTCGTCTTGACCCTGTAAAATTAAAGAAAGACGACAATGTAGAGAAATTATTGGAGTTCTACATGGGTAAGAACACTATGACTCGACAAGGATTTATTATCGATAATCTTGTAGTTGAAGATGATACAGAAATTTCATAACATGGAACGCATAGCAGTTTTTCCGGGTTCATTCGACCCGTTTACGATAGGGCACTCATCGATAGTAGAACGAGGTTTGGGCTTATTCGACAAGATAATCATAGCTATCGGCTACAATGAGCATAAGCAGAGCAGCAATTCGCTGAACGACAGAATAGAAGCTATCAGCCGACTATATGCCGACAATCCAATGGTCGAAGTAATGTCTTACTCCGGACTGACAATCGAGTTTGCAAAAAAACATGGAGCAAAATTCATTTTGCGAGGAGCACGCTCATATAGCGATTTTGAATATGAAAGGAATCTTGCCGATGTCAATCGAAAAATTTCTGAAATAGAGACAATTATTTTGTTTACCCTCCCTGAACATTCATACGTATCAAGCTCAATGGTTAGAGAATTGCAACACAACAACTATGATGTCGCAGATTTTCTTCCTTGAGAAAACAAATATACGATTTATTGAATCATAGCAACAATTTAGAATATCATCAGATGAAAAAACTATTTATAATTTTTGTTCTTGCCATAGTTGCAACAATAGTCTATGCACAATTTACGAAATTCACACCCAATCAGAAACTACGCGCAGCAGAGCAAGCTGTCGCTATGTATTACGTGGATACGGTCAATGAGGACAAACTTGTGGAAGATGCTATCCGAGGCATGCTCAACGAGTTGGATCCTCATTCAAGCTACAGCACAGCAGATGAGACACGCGAGCTGAACGAACCGTTGCAAGGCAAGTTTAGCGGCGTCGGCATCTCGTTCAATATGAACAAAGATACGCTTTATGTCATTCAGACAGTGGCAGGCGGACCGTCAGAAAGAGTCGGAGTGCTCGCCGGCGATAGAATCATTGCCGTCAACGACACAATAATAGCCGGCGTCAAGATGAAAAACTCGCAGATAATGAAAATGTTGCGAGGCAAAAAAGGGACCAAAGTAGATGTCAAAATATTGCGTCGCCAAGCAGGGCAACCGGCTGACACTATTGATTTTAAAATCACTCGCGCCGACATACCTATCCATAGCGTAGATGCCGCATACATGGTGGACGAAACGACAGGCTATATAAGAATCAACAAATTTGCCATGGACACCCCCAATGAGTTTATTGAAGCATTCAAAAAACTAAAAAAGGAAGGCCTTGAGAGTCTTATTCTTGACCTCACTGACAATGGTGGTGGCTATCTTAATGCAGCGATTGAACTTGTCAGCGAATTAATCGAACCGGAAAAATTGGTAGTCTATACCGAAGGCCGTGCATCTAAGCGTCAAGAAGCATATTCCAATCCGAGCGAACGTAAGCCTCTATTTGCCGACGGACGTCTTATCGTCATGGTCAATCAGTATTCAGCATCAGCTTCAGAAATTACAGCCGGAGCAATTCAAGATTGGGATCGTGGTTTGATTGTCGGTCGCAGAACCTACGGCAAAGGTCTTGTGCAACGTCCATTCCCATTCCCTGATGGCTCTATGATAAGATTGACCATTGCACACTATTATACCCCGACAGGCAGGGATATTCAACGCCCATACGAAAAAGGAGATAAAAAAGGCTACGACAAAGATATTCAAAACCGACTCGACAGAGGAGAATTGATGCACAAAGACAGTATTCACTACAATGACTCATTGAGAGTGGAGACTCTTATCAACAAGCGCCCGATTTACGGAGGAGGTGGTATTTCAGCTGATAAATTCGTAGCTCTTGACACTACAGAATACACCAAATACTACCGTAACGTCATGGCTAAAGGTTTGATAAATCAGTATGCCATTAAATATGTCGATGCTAATCGCAAGCAACTCAAAAAGACATTTAAAACCGACACTCAATATGTCGAAGGATTTATGGTCACAGACGAAATGATTAACGAATTAGTCGAGATGGCAAATACCGAAAAGGTTGAATACAATGAAGAGCAATTCATGAAGTCAAAACCATTATTTGCCATGATCCTTAAGGCTTTGATTGGTCGTGACATCTTTGAGAATGCAACTTATTTCAAAGTTTACAATCGACATGACCCGATATTCAAAGAAGCATTGAGATTAATACATTCTCCGGAATATGATGATTTGTTAACCCCAAAACAATAGGAAGATTATGAAACGAATGTTCATCTCATTGGCAGCCGTTGTTATTTTGTGTATTACACTGACTGCACAATCGCAATCTCTGACGGAGGCTAATCAAATAGAAATTGCTGCAAAAGAAAATGCTGTTGCGACATCGGATTCTGCTTATATAAATATTTCTCTCGATAGTATAGCTGTTATCGACACAAATGTCGATAGCGTAGCAAAAGAGGAAGTGGTGGTGGAGATACCATTGGACACTATTATCGCACAAAATATCAGAAAGATAAAAGACTCTCTTCCAAAATACAAACCGAACAAATTCAGCGAAACGATGTTGCGCTTGCCATTGATAATGTCGAACTATCAACCGACAAGAACGACTTCACTTGAAGAGGAGATTAAAAGTGATTATGCGACGTCACGTCTTCGCTGTGCGATGCCGGATGGAAAAAAATCTGCCGACAATTATATCGACAAGATGGACATCAGCAAAAACTATTACTTTTATTCCAACCTCAGATATGACTATATCATCAATCATCCGAATAGTGATGTAGTCTTGGCTTGGACATTACCTGAGTTTAAAAAATTGGAAGATGTCAAACTTAAAGAAATCACCGATATTCCAACCGACATAGAGCCCGAAATCACCATTCAAGTGATTGAAATAAAAAAGACGCATTGGCTTCATGTCGTTGATGGCTCGGTGCAGTTTTCTCAAGCCTATCTATCGCCAAACTGGTATCAAGGAGGAAACAATAATCTTTCACTATTGGCTAATTTTCTCTGGAATGTAAAGCTTAATGAAGTCTATCATCCTAATCTGCTATTTGAAAACAACGTTCAGTATAAATTAGGTCTATACTCTACGCCACAAGATGAGGTTCACAAATATTCAATATCAGAAGACCTTTTCCAATGGAATATAAAAGCCGGCGTAAAAGCTTTCAAAAAATGGTTCTACAGCTTTACAGCACAATTTAAAACACAATTACTAAACACCTATCCACAAAATTCGACGACAAGGATAGCCTCATTCCTTTCACCATCGGATTTGAACCTCGGTCTCGGTATGACCTACAACACAACGAACAATAGCAAATCGTTGAAGTTTAATGCTTCTATTGCTCCTATTTCATACAATCTGAAAACATGTATTGACTCCAACGTTGATCCTACTCAATTCAATATCGAATCAGGCAAGAAGATGACAAGCGAAATTGGTAGCAATGCCGAGTTTACCATGGATTGGAATATTGCCAAGAACATCAATTATCGTTCGCGACTTTTCATTTTCTCCAACTACAAAAACTTGACAGGAGACTGGGAAAACACACTTTCGTTCAGCATCAACAAGTTCTTAAGCACACAGATTTATGTGCATTTACGCTATGACTCAAGCTCTGAGCTCAATGAACATTGGAAGCATTGGATGCTTAAAGAAATTCTCAGCTTCGGCTTCCAATACAAATTTTCTACAAAAATATAATAACTTTTAACCATGAGATGCCTGACCGGATTGATGATAGTCTTGTTTACGACGTTTATATTGCCCAAGGGAAACGAAAAAATTCCTCATTCTGCAATTATAGAAGGCGTAAATCGCAATGTTGTAATGGCTTATTGCGACACATGCCCTATCGACAAACTTGAAGGTCTGTGGGCATTTCCCGATGATGAGATTTTATTGTGGATAAAGAAATGCTCTGATGCTGTCGAATACTCCAAACAATTTCAATATCAAGTGATAGCAGTAGAAGCAGAAGACCAATTAATCGTCCCCGGAAGTATCATAGGCTATCTGTCGATAACTCCTGACGCCGATCAATATCGAATGTGGCTGTTTACTAACTGCCAAAACAACATTTTTTCAAAACCTCAAGAATGCGTCGCAACACTGATTGAGGATGGACATGGGATAACATTTACAAAAAAGGAACATCGCGTAACAATAAATCCCATGGGATTGTTACCCAATTTCTGGCGCATCATAAAAATTCAAACATCTGATCCTAAGAGAACTCAAAAAAGAGGATTTATTAAAGTCTATCCGAGCTATGACGGCAACGGATCGATGCGTAATTCACCACGTTATCTGTAAGCAACTATGACGAAACGAGTTATCTTCTGCCTATTAGCATTAATGGCAATATACTCTGCAAGCGTATTGTCAAAGAGAGTAAAGACAAATATTGAGGTCGAAGTGTCTGACTCAATAATTGTAAATAACGGCTCGTTCGTCGTATCGACAGACGCATGCGAAACTTGCAACCATGGCTATTCACTTAGTCAAATCGTATTTTCCGGCTATGACAAGACAATATCGTCTAAAATAGAGTCTTTTTTTATTACAAATAAGACTGATTGTCTATTGGAGTCTGTAACAATAGAAATAGAATATTTAACCACTGATTCATTACAATTGCACAAACGATATGAACGAATCGCATATCCTATTCCTGCGGGAGAGACTCGTAAAATAGATATTAGGACATGGGACAAACAGAACTCATTCTATTATCATCTCAGTATCAAACCTCGTCGTCAAGCGACACCTTTTATGGTGAAAATTACCCCTCTCTCATGCACTTTGCGTTCTTCCATGCCTCAATCAAAATAAAAACTTAAGGAAACTTCCAAAAATTCTCAGATTAAGTTATTGTCAACAATTGGTCCTAATATCTCATAGGCTCTCCATGTTTCATGCTCTATTGACATTGCCTTGTAGTTCATTCATTACAAGTGCATCCCGGAAATTGGCATAGGTATTGATTAACTGTTGCATCTGCATAAAATAAGCTTGGTTTTCTTTCTATTTCCTTACAATGAATTGACAACACAGATTAATAGATACTAAAAAAACTGTGCCGCTCCATAAAGAGCGACACAGCCATAAATAGTTTAAAATTAATTTAAATAAAAATGAAATCGTTAAAATAGTCAATCGCCTATTTCCCAAATATCATTTTTCATCTTTGGGTATTACTTCTTTGATACTGTCCAAATTTTACCACTCTTTTCAGCTTTGTAGCCATCTGCGAGCCATTTAGTTGGATCTACGTTGAATGTTCCACCTGTAATAATTACAGTTCCTGCACTTGCATTATTTACAAATGAATCTTTTGATGCATTATTAGCTAAAAGTTTTTCGAAATGTCCACCATTAATATAGCATGTAGAACCGGCCTCTACATAAACGAAATAGCATGATGTACGATCGAATGTATATGTACCTTCGTTTACTGTCACTGTACTATTACCAACAACATAGAACATATTACGACCTGATTTTCCGGGCTTTGCTGCAATTGTGCCTCTATTAACTGTCACATTTGAACCATCAAGAACAGCAAATCCTGCACCATTAAGATTAACATCATTAACTTCAACATCACTACCAATCACATTAAAAGCATAGTTATTTGTTCCTTGACCGCCGGCTGTAATCATATAATCATTCATATTGATAACAACATCATTACCATTTATGGCAAATAAATTACTTCCGTTATCAATAGCTTCGTTAAGATTAACAAAACTTACCTTATTGATAGCTTCTTCGAAAGCAGATAATGAAGAAACTTCAGGTCCTACCAAATACCAACCATCTGCTTCAACTGAAGTATAACCTTCTTCTACGAAATTCTTCTTAGGATTTTCAGAGATGTTGTCAGATGGATTAAAGTCTTTAAATTTACCACCGTAAACATTGATATCGCAACCTGTCTTGCCATTGCCTTGAAGATTAAGAACAGCATATTGTGGTGCAGCAAAACCTTCTGCTTGATTAACAGCCTCAAATTCACCGTCATAAATATCGATTACACCATCACCGGAAGCATAGATAACTTCGCATTTTGCATCTGCAGTAGTAGAACCAATATAGTGACCACCATTAATTCTTACTTTTGCGCCATAGTTACCTCTTGCCCATACAGCGCGTGTATTACCTTGAACTGTACCTTCACCTTCGATTGTCAAGTTACCGTAAACGATGATTGCATCGCCGATTTCAAGGTCATTGCTTGATACTTCAGTAACGATGTTATGTCCGTTAAGATTCAAAACCACATTTGCGTCTTCTGCAACAATTAATGATTTTTTCAATTTAACATCTTCTTGCAATGTGATAGTACCACCATTAGCAAAAATCCATTCGATATCTTCATCAAAGTTTTCAACTGTTTCGCCGTCGAAGTTTTCTTCGATTGTGAGTGTCAAGTCTGAATCGATTGTGAAGAGACGACCCTTGAGTGTTGTCAAGTGGTTACGCTTCACAGGGATATCTTGACGGAAATCGCGAGTGTATTCTCTGCCGTTGCTGAATGTAACCTTCACTGTGAATGGCACCATTTGTTCGCCCAAATCTACTGGAAGGTAGTCAACAAAGATAGTGCGTGAATCGTTTGTGTCAGTTTGATATTCGCCGTATGCAGCTGTAAATGTCTGAGCGGCTTCTGTGTATGCACCGAATACGCCATATACGTTATCTGTTGCAGAAAGTTCTGCATACGCATTAAACACAGTAGGACGAGTGTATTGATATGTCACTTCCACGTTTGCGATTTCTGCGCCATATTGACGTTCTGCTTCATGCAAGTCTTCAGCGATAAGGCGAAGCTTACCGAATGGGCGCTTCAATGTTGCTGACAATTCAGGAGCTGCTGTTACGATAGTATTTGCAAAATACTCGTCTTTTTGCTCATTGTTGATTTCAGGAGTTACATTGATTGCAGTCAACTCTTCATTGAGAGTATCATCGTCAAACTTAGCATAAGCCACTACTCGATATTGTTCACCGATTACGAGTGTTGGCTCGAATGTAGCTGATGTGTGGTTGCCTGTTGAAGATACCACATCTGATGCAGTATATACAGGCTCAGTTTCACTTCCGCCGATAAGGTAGAGCGCTACGTTGAACGTTACGTTTGCACCAACGTTGTTGCTAACGCCACCAGCTGCTGAGTTTATGCCACCTGCACGTGTTGACACTGCGTCAGGAAGACTGACTGTGAATGCTACTTGTTGCGCTGTGCCATTGCCCGGTGCGAATGGCTCGTCGCTTTGGCATGAAGTCATCAAGAGACCTGCGCCAAGGGCTGCAAATAAGTACTTTTTCATTTGTTTAATTTTTAAGTTAATATATTAATTTAAATCTCATACTAACTATTTATCTATTATTATTGTATATTCATAATCACCAACCAGAATATGATTATATTTTATTCAATTGTCAGCAACTACCAAAACAACAATTTACATCACAAATTTACTAAAAATTTTATGCGCAGCATTACCCCCCGTTAATAAATGTTAATAATTCTGAAAATTTATTTATTTACCTGATTTACATAATATTATAATCTACCTAATATTTTTTTATCAGCATTGATTTTAGCATCTCAAAAAAACTACAATTCGACATTTTAACACTTTATCTACACTTTAACTTAATACATCCTTAATAAACAAAATAATAGTTGTCAACTATTTGTTGACAACTATTATAAAACCATTATTCATATTTATACAAACCATATCAACCTTGCGAGGTTAATACGGTTTACCTCGTGCTGACAGTCATCAATGCCACAAATATATATATCACTCCAAAGACAACAAACTCAAAGAACGATAGCGATAATAAATTAAGCGCATCATTATCTACAACCATTACTGATTTATCACAGTCTTTTTATGCTTGACTAAATTAACATTGCCTTATAATTCACTCATTCCCGGTGAATTTTCGGATATTGGCATGATAGTCGATAAGATTATCGCATCTTCCTCTGACAAGTTTGGCTTTCTTTGAATTCGGATATTTTGCTTCCAAAGTTTTGAAATTGCTCAATTCATATAGCATATCAGCTGCATAATTATCATCTGTCGCTGTTTTCAACGCCGAATTTATCAGTTGTTCTGCTTTCCTCATGGCTGTTTTAGCACAAGCATAGTTCTGCCATTTTCTCTTTTTACACACTCTGCCATAAAACTCTTCGCCTTTATAGTATTGAGTAAGAGACCAGCATCTTCCGAATGAATTTCTAATTCCGATAGCAAACCTAAACATCATCTCCGCCTTACGATTAGGGTCTTTGGTTCGCTTGATATTTATTTCCAACGAATTCATTTCGCGTGCAAATGAATAACGAAAATCATTGCCATTTCTTATCGCTTTTCTCTCCACTGAAAACGGATCGTAATAAAGGACAACATTCAAATGATTCTGATAGTCGCTGCTAATATTTTCAAAGTAAGTCATCGCATCTGAATAACGCATATTTCTTAGACATTGAGTACCCACAATATCATATAAATAGTCCTTTTCAATATATCCCCTTGCATTAAGAAATTTATCAAACTTATTATTTGAGCTATAAACATTATTGACATACGCAATAGCAATATCTACCCCAATACTATCAATCATCTCAAAGAAATGATTTTTATAATCATGATAATTGTTTTCTTCTTTTGAATAGCGATAGAGCTTCATTGACAATGTCTCTGTTCTGACTTTTTCATCGTCATTTCTCTGCTCTTCCCAATGGTATATATAATACTTATCGACAAGTCTGACAAGACGATTGTCAGCCATATTTGCCAACTGTAAAGCTCTAACCTTTTTGCCGACTTTTATCATACGAGGACATACTTCAGCAAGCAAAATGCGTCGCATCATATCATTCCAATAGTAAAAACTTCTGCAGTTATCTAATGCCCAAAACCAAGAATTATCATCCGTTTGTATAGTCTTGATATTACCAACTATTTTGCGATCAAGCCACTTAATCTGCCTAAATAATTTTGCATCGTATGCATTGTCATAGACAGAGAGTTTTGCATCAAGATATATTCTAAACACAGCTATTGACTCGCTGATAAAACCGGAAGTTTTCTGTTTTTCTGCCTTCTTCAGTATTTCTGATGCTTCCAGAGCGTTGCCCTTTATATCAGTGAGGAAAGCGGCTGTGTAGTACCACATTGCTTTGTCGTTGGTGTTTTTGTCTTCGATCATTTTGCGACAGAGAGTCAGCATTTTTTCTATTCTATTCAATTTTTCCTCCCTATCGCTATCGTTATAATCATCGCTATAATATTCTTCATAAAATTCTCCGTATGGCTCAATGCTTCGCACAATATCCTGCAACGTTTTGGCAACATACTTGGTGTTCTGATTATACTCACACACTAAACCAAGAGCATCCTCTGCCGACAATTTTTCACCCATTCGATTCAAGCAATAGAGCATCGACTCAACATCACCGGATTCTGCAAAAAATTCAACAGCTTTTTCTGATCGCTTCTTATGAAATTTTGCGCCCTCGATATATGGTTTTATCAACCGACGCATCAAATTATTTTCCGGAAGACGAACCACTTCTTTATCCCATATCTCTATACATTTCTCATAGCGAGACAACGAGAACAACGCTCTGATGCCTTGCAACAAATACCTTTGATGCAGACGCTTATCCTTATTTGATAATGCTCTGTCGGCAATCTCCTCCAATGTCATCCTAACCCCTTGTTGCATTGTTGGATAGTACCATCGGGAATTACGCTGATTGCGCACAAATTCGGTGGTCTTTGCAAGTAGCAAGAAATCAAGTATTGCTGTATCTTTCTCTACTATCCATTCCAAAAATTTGTTATCGCCATTAGTCTTTTTGCTTTTACAGATTTCCTCATAGACTTCCAACGGCATTTTATAAACTACTGAATCAATATCCTCAATCGGAATAGATTGCGAGGTCATTTTTTGCCATTCCTTGCAGTTTTCCTCCGATTCCGACACTTCATGAACATTCAATACCGGTTTATCAGCATAAACTCGATACATATAGTATCCCTTTGGCGTGTACCATGGATACCAACAAGCAAAAGACAATTCTACACAACAGATAATTGCGAGACTAATAAGCAAATATTTGATTAATTTCATCTTCTGTATAGTTCTTTAATTGTTTATTATCTAAATGATATAAAATATTCCCTCCTTCAGGTTTGCCCAACGCCTTTTCCACAAGTTGCTTTACTAAGATAATCTCGTTATACGAAGGGCGTTCGATTCTTACAAGCTCTCCTTTCGATACGACTGTGTCTTGATCTGACACTATCGCGACAAACTCATTCTCTTTAAATTTCACGCCCCAACCGAATGCCGGATAAGCATAATCCAACGCAAGCGAATAATCTGCCCTGTCTAAATAAGGCTCTACATCTTCAACATCTAATATCGAATTTCTTGTTTTGGCATCTTTTAATGCTCCGGTATTATATAGCATCAGCACTCCACTATCAACCTCAGGAGGAGTCTCTTGTAACTGATGCAGACGAATGGTCACGCTCAATTTTATCCCTTCTTTTCCCAACATTTCTTTCACCAATGAGCACAACGATGAATATATCTTCTTTGTCGATTTTGTCCAATCACAATCTAATTGCATCTCTCGCATCTCGCCACATTTATTATAAGACATCATTGCCTTCAATCTCTCCACAAGCAGTGATGCAAACTCCGACTCTCTGCCCGACATAGCACGCAACGCATCAAGCGTTATATATACCACCGGCACTATCTCTATATCATTTGGAATAGCCGATTTGAATTGCATTGTAGCAATAGGCACAACTTCCGGCTTACCCATCGCATAATTATCCTCTATTGCAACATCAAACATTTTTAAATATATTCTATCTATTTTGTGTCTCTCAAGAAAAGCTTCTTCCGTTGTATCAAGCGAAAACACAGTTCGCCAATAATAAACCGAATTCATCCGTTTCTTTTCGACCTCATCGTTTGACAATTTTCCATTTTCAGAACAACTACACATAATTATTGCAACCACTGTAATCAGCACAAATAACTTTTCAAAATAATATTTCATGTATCAAAACTATTGGTTAGCTATAATGAGCACACATTTAATAAAAATCTATCAACCTTGCGTGGTAAGCAGTATTTACCACGCAAGGTTGAAATTCACTGACATTTATTCCGTTTAGTCTTCTTCTGAATTAGAAATAGATACCTCATTGCCGTTTTTTGTCTTAGAGGTCAGATACATCACAACGCAAAGCAAAACAAACAATACCAACGAGCCGGCAAGTAAAGCGTATGTCTCCATTTGCAGAAGCATATAATTCACTCCATAGACCATTGCCACAAATAGTCCGAGTACGTAAGCACTACGACTTTTAAGGATAGCACGGTAATAGAGCGTCAATGCGCAGACAGTCATCAATGCCGCAATTATATATGCCACTCCGAAGACAACAAACTCAGAGAACGATAGCAATAATGAATAGAACAACACTAACGACAAACCGATTACCGCATATTGCACCTCCTTTATGTATTTTCTTGTGATAAACTCAACAAACAGACCGGCAACAAACACCAACAATACTATCAAAATACCAAATTTGGCAGAACGCATCGCTTGCATGTATGGGTCAGCCGGATTCACAAGTTTCACTCCCATATACCTTACTTTGCTTCCATACATTTCTTCTACGTAAGCACTCTCATTGTATGATACACTCTCAATATATTCATCGCCATTTATATTGATATCAAGAACATTCCATGCTGCATTAAAACCATCGGCTCTAACATCTCTTTGAGTTGGCAAAAATTCGCCTTGAAAACTCGGATGCGGATATGTTGAATTCATAGTCAGTGAAGTTTCTTTAGCCGATGGTTTAAATTCCAGCGATTCTGTACCTTTCAAGTTCAGGGCGAGTTTAAAATCAATAAAGTCGCCGACTTTCGCCCCTTCGGGAAGTTCTACTTCCGCTTTCAATTGATTAGAATATTTACTTAGTTTGTAATTCTTGCCTCCAAATTGGAGTTGTGGGATTTCCGACAATCCTTTAAAATCGCTTATCCCTATCAGAAATGTATTTGTTGTGGCTTTAAGGGCATTTTCTGTCACTTCAATTTTACCGGAAATATCGATCGCGGAATTATAGACAATCACATCATAGATGGAGCGATGTAATTCGTCGGTATTAATCTCAGCCTTAATATCCACCTGTGCACATTTTTCTGAATAGGTCAATGTGCTATCCTTATTGGTTTTCTCATCTTTTGTTACCACTTCAGAATCAAATATCGGAGAATCTACAATCTGCGATCCGGCATAAGAGCGCTTTACGTCATCGATAATTTCATACTTCGTAATTTCTCTGTCTTCAATAAGACTTCTAATCATACTGAGAGGTATTAGCAGAATCAATGTTATTACTGCCATGATACCGATTTTGATTGCCGAGCGCTTAGCATCGAAAGTGACATTCTTGTTCATGTTGATTTGATGTTTTTAGTAGTTGTTTTTGCGATTTGTTTTAGTTCATGACAAAGTTAGCTTTATCTGCAACGATTGCCCAAATTATTTTTATCCCATTGTATGAAATACACCGTTTAATGTATGAACTGAAAATAATGTCATAAAACCTCCACAGAACCTTTGTCAGAAACACAAATTATATGTCTAAATTTTCTATTATCATAACACTAAATTTAAAATTCAAATCTAAATCCTTTTTCGTTTTAATTCCACAAAACAAATTGCTTATTTTTTACACTCTTATTTTCTCATCAACCCCCTAAAACAACAAAGGAGCGAATCGTAGCACAACCCACTCCTTTGTTATTTAATATTTTTCGAGATTATAGACTCATTTCGAAGATTTTTTCCACATCAGCCGGGACAAGGTGCTTGAAACCCTTTAGCACACCCTTGCCACAAGCCTTGCGAGCCATAATCGGGAAGTGTGTTCTGTCGATACCTATCTCCGACAGAGTGCTCTGCAAACCGAGCGTCTTGAAGAAGAAATTAGATAATCGGCTGATACCCTCGCGAGCAATCTGCATAGGTGGTAATGACGCATCGACGCCAAAGACATTGACTGCAAACTGCACATACTTGCTGACATTGGTTTCGTCGAGACAGTGTTCCATCCAACGTGGAGTAACGATAGCCAATCCCAGACCATGAGTAATATCATAGTAGGCAGATAGTTCATGCTCTATCGGGTGACAGCTCCAAGCTTGACGTTTACCACCATCGACAAAACCATTGATTGCCCATGAAGATGTCCACATTAGGTTGGCACGGGCCTCGTAATTGTCGGGTTGCTCCATTGCAATCGGAGTGTAGCGAATGATAGTCTTCATCATGCCCTCCATAAAGCAGTCGAGCATATAGAGATCCTGCTCCATATTGAAATAGACCTCCAAAATGTGCGACATCATATCAGCAGCGCCACACGCTGTCTGAAACTTGCTGACAGAGTATGTAGCTGTAGGATCAAGGAACGACACCTTAGGCAACATCGGTGGAGCCATTCGGCCTATCTTATCCTGTGTCTCTGGATTGCTGATTACGCCACCGCTATCCATCTCAGAGCCAGTGGCAGACAGAGTGAGGATGGAGATGATAGGCAAAGCTTTTTCTATCGGAGCCCACTTCTCGCTGAGGAAATCCCACGGATCGTGATCTACACAAGCACCGGCAGCCATGAATTTGGTTGCGTCAATCGTTGATCCACCACCGACAGCCAACAACACGTCGATGTTATGACGCTTACACATTTCAGCACCCTCACGCACCGACTCGATGCGAGGATTAGGCTCGATGCCCGAAAGTTCATACACTTCAAAGCCGCCCTCATTGAGCTGCTTCATCACCTCATCGTAGAGGCCGATACGCTTTATCGAACCACCGCCATAGGTAAGCAACACACGACGACCATATTTGGTCAATTCTTCGCCAAGGTGGTGCAACTGATTTTGGCCGAAATAGACCTTGACCGGAATATCATACACGAAACTATTCATATCATTGATTTAATTGATTGTACTAACTATATAACACGCCATTGGCTCGATATATTGCACTATAGCGCGAAAAAAAATGAACCGTCACTCCTGTCTATACACTACAAAGGTTGCGACGTTGAAGGATTTGTTGTAAATTTGTAGAAAATAATCTCTTTAGAATTATGACAACAGGCAATATAATCGACGAATTGAAAGGTCGCAGCGAAATCAGTATCCTATTTGTATGTCTTGGCAACATCTGTCGCTCTCCGGCTGCCGAGGGCATAATGCAGAGCGTAGTTGATAAGGCAAGTCAAAGCCATCGCTTTCGTCTTGACTCAGCCGGTACATACGGTGGTCACGCCGGCGAACTGCCCGACAGTCGCATGCGCCAATGTGCATTCCAACATGGTTACCGACTTGAGCATCGCTCTCGCCAAGTGAAATCGACCGACCTTGAAGAGTTTGATTTGATTGTCGCTATGGACAACACCAACTACGATAATCTTCGTCGCATGGCTCCGACTGTTGAAGACGAGAGAAAAGTGGTCAGGATGATAGACTTCTGCACCGACCACAACCACTACACCTATATCCCTGACCCCTACTACGAGGGAATGGCAGGATTTCACATCGTCATCGAGCTGCTCGAAGATGCTTGCCAAGGACTCTTCAACGCATTAAAATAAAGGAACGCGCATATGTGTAAGAATACTGACAAACGTCAACAATTGCGCGAGATGATACTCGCAACAGGGGCCGAACGCGTGGGATTTGCCAAGGCTGAGCCTGTCGATGCCGAGAGCTTCGACAAATTTATGCAGTGGCTTGCCCAAGGGCGACACGGGAGTATGAAATATCTCGAAAATTATCCCGACATCCGTCGCGACCCTCGACTTCTACTCGACGGAGCAAAAAGCGTGATAAGCATCGCTTACAACTACTACCCGCCTCAACTTCGCGACTCATCACTACCCTACATTTCGCTCTATGCATACGGTCAAGACTACCACGACGTAATACGCAAGCGACTTAAGGCTGTATGCGAAGAGATAGAACGCACGTGGGGAGCACAGACTCGCATCTGCATCGACTCTGCACCGATACTTGAACGCTACTGGGCATGGCGCGCCGGACTGGGTTTCCAAGGTATCAACGGCACATTCATCCTCCCCGGCAGAGGGTCTTATTTCTTCCTCTGTGAGATAGTTACAACACTTGAGATAGAACCAAATACACCTATCATGGGCGACTGCGGAGGATGCGGCAGATGCTTGCGAGAATGTCCCACAAAGGCAATCATGGGCAACGGACGCATCGACGCATCACGATGCCTCAGCTATCTAACCATTGAATGTCGCGACGACTGGCAAGTAGCTCCCGAAGTCAACACGCCACTTTACGGTTGTGACCGATGCCAACTCGCTTGTCACCACAACCGTCGTGCCCTACCGACTATTATCGAAGAATTTCACCCCACAGAACAAATGCTCACACTCGGCTACGACGACATCGCATCGATGACCGAAGAAGAATTCCGACTGATATTCCACAACTCTGCCATCAAACGCACCAAGCACTCCGGCCTACTTCGCAACCTAACCAAACTTCACCGCTAAAGCAAACACTACCAACAGATAATACTATAACTACTACAAATACAGAGAAGGCAGACACCTTCTCCACCCCACAAAAAAACAATCCCCAAGCCGTAATGACTTGAGGATTGCATCTATTTACTATTATGAATATGATTATTGACGTCCTTTACCGTTATGGTTGCGTTTTTGTTGCTCGCGAAGCATTGCTTGCTGCTGACGTTGTGCTTCTTCAAGACGAGCCATAAATCCACTTTTCTTCTTAGGCTTTTTAGCATTTTCTGCCATCTCTCTACGCACATCTTCTTCCTTAATAACTTTACGGAATGCGTATGTTTGAATTATTGTGATGAGCAATGAGAGGAAGTAGTAGTAGCTTAGACCTGAAGCATAATTGTTGAAGAATACCATGAACATCACCGGCATCAAATACATCATCCACTTCATACCCGGCATCTGAGCTCCACCTTGGCTTTGCATTGTGACGTATGTGTAGATGATATTAGTTGCTGTCATGAGAAGACAGAACAATGAGATATGATTACCAAAGTATTCTGTAATCAACGGAATGTTGCCCGACCATGAGATGATAGCATCAGGAGCAGAAAGGTCATGTGCCCAAAGGAAACTTTCGCCACGCAATTCGATGCAAGAAGGGAAGAACGTGAACATCGCAAAAAGGATAGGCATTTGGAACAACATTGGCAAGCAACCTGAGAATGGTGATGCACCGGCCTTGCTATAGAGTTCCATAGTCTTTTGCTGACGTAGCATTGCATTTTCATTTCCCGGATATTTTTCGTTTATAGCTTTGATATCCGGTGCAAGCACACGCATCTTCGCTTGGCTCTTGTAGCTCTTGAATGTGAATGGGAAGATTATCAATTTAATGAAGATCGTGAGCAATAGGATTACAATACCATAATTAAGACCAAATCCTCCAAGGAAATCAAACACTGGTATTATAATTATCGTATTAATCCAACGGAAGAATGTCCAACCGAGCGGAATGAGTTTTGTAAGTTCAAGGTCTTCTTCAGGATGAATTGTATCTTCAAGGTCAGAAAGGAGAGGATACAAATTAGGACCAATGAAGTAATCAAAACTAACAGGATTTTCCGACTGCCAATTGTAGTCGTTAAATTCTGCAGAAGCAGACAAATTCTTCAGATATTCTGTACCTCGAGGAATAATTGTCGATTTAAAGTCTGCTGTATTAATTGTTTCACGAGGGATGAGCACTGTTGAGAAGAATTGATTCTTGAAACCAATCCATTCCAATTTTGACACCTTCTCTTCTGCCTCATCTTCCATTTCATTTAGATTTTCCACGCCACCTCCGGCAAACTTATAATAAAGAGCCGAGTTACGCTCTTCAAACATTTGACCTTTCTCTTGACGACGAAGATCTTGATTCCATTCTACGCCGAGAATAGGGCTGTTTGACAACACTTCTTTACCTATGTTTTTCTGAACAACATCGATTTTTACAACATAGTTCTCACCTTTAGGAAGCGTGTACTTAATTCCCCAATATACATCTTGTGCAAGATCAAGAGTCATCAGCACTGTAGAATCATTTAATTGCTGAGGACGGAAATAAAAGTCTTTAGTATTGAGTGATTGAGGTGTATTAATCACGAAATCAAGATTGTTTGAACCGTTTTCAAACAACACCACTTTATGCTTGTCATTGACTGTCTCATCGGCATTGTATTCAGAATCATATTTCTTCAATTCTGCACGAGAGATAGTACCTGCTTTTGCATTAAGTTCGAGAGCAAGAACATCGTTTTCAAGTTTCAACACCTCGTCCTTACCGGTAAGGAATTGTGCAAACTTACCATACTTACCAATAGTGTTAATGGCATTACGAAGTGTTTCTACAGCTTTTCGTTGTTGCGCTGCACTGATTTTTGTAAGATCTTGAGTCACCACATCGCTGTAATTGATGACTTCTCCTCCAAGACTGATTGTCCCTGAAATCTTATCATTGCTAAGCGAAAGATTATAACCATCGCCTGCAAGATTATATGTAGCCACTGAGTCAACAACGCTGACTACGCCATTGGCACGAATATTTTCTTTCAACCATCCTAATTCCGATTGAGAAAGGGAATCCAACCCATTGGAAATGGTATTGACTTGCTCGGTCTGTGTAGCATCACCTGAATTTACGGTTGTTGGCTCCGGTTTTGGCGACAACCACATAAAACCAAGGAATAGAAGCCCGATAAGCACCAATCCGGTTATCGTGTTTTTATCCATAATTGTTTTTCTGTGTTTTATTTATAATGTAATTATTTATTTTTTTCTTCACTATATTTGATTGCGGCTTTGATGAAATCCATAAACAACGGATTTGGTTCAAGCACTGTGCTTTGATATTCAGGGTGATACTGAGTACCTACAAACCAACGTTTTTCAGGAAGCTCAACCACTTCTACGAGGTGAGTCTTTGGATTTTCACCTACACACTTCATGCCTGCTTCTTCGAAACGGCTACGGAATTCAGAGTTGAATTCAAAACGGTGGCGGTGACGCTCGCTGACGATTGTTTTGCCATATGCTTTCGCAGCTTTTGACTCAGGATGCAATTGACATTCGTATGCACCAAGACGCATTGTCCCTCCCAAATTGTTAATACCCTTTTGTTCTTCCATAAGGTCAATAACATTGTTGGTGGTCTTGGAATCCATTTCTGAAGAATTGGCATCAGTGAGACCGAGAACATTGCGAGCAAATTCGATTACAATACACTGCATACCCAAACAGATACCGAATGTCGGAATATCATGTTCGCGACACCATTTGATAGCAACAAACTTGCCTTCGATACCGCGTTGACCGAAGCCCGGAGCGATGATTACACCGTCCATTTCAGAAAGCTTTTCATCGACTTCTTTATCTGTCAATTTTTCAGAATGGATATAAACAAGCTTTAGCTTATGATCGTTGTAAGTCGCAGCGTGAGAAAGTGATTCGCTGATTGATTTGTACGCATCTTGAAGTTCGACATATTTTCCGACAAGACCTATTTTCACTTCTTTTGTAGCTGATGATAATTTTTCCAGGAAATGATTCCACGCATCAAGATTAGGCTCTTGTTTGCATTCAAGACCCATCTTCGTAATAACAAAGTCATCAAGACCTTGCTCGTGCATCATCAATGGCACTTGGTAAATAGTCGGAGCATCAATTGATTGTATGACAGCCTCCGGCGCAACGTTGCAGAATTGTGCGACTTTGCGACGCATGCCCATAGGAATATCATGCTCGGTACGAAGCACAAGTACATCCGGTTGAATACCGACTTGCTGAAGCAATTTCACAGAGTGTTGTGTCGGTTTTGTTTTAAGCTCTTTTGCAGCCTTTAGGTATGGGACGTATGTGAGGTGAATGCAGAGCGAGCTGTTGCCGAGTTCCCAACGAAGCTGACGTACAGCCTCAAGGTAAGGTGTCGACTCGATGTCGCCCACAGTGCCACCAATTTCGGTTATAACGAAGTCAAATTGACCTGTGTTGCCGAGGAGCTTTACATTACGCTTAATTTCATCGGTGATATGCGGAATAATCTGTACTGTCTTGCCGAGATAGTCGCCACGACGCTCCTTGTCGATTACGCTTTGGTAGATGCGACCTGTCGTTACGTTGTTGGCTCGAGTGGTCTGAGTGTTGGTAAAACGCTCGTAGTGACCAAGGTCGAGGTCAGCCTCGTGACCATCGACAGTCACATAGCATTCGCCATGCTCGTAAGGGTTGAGCGTGCCCGGGTCAATATTAATGTACGGGTCAAACTTTTGAATTGTAACTCTGTAGCCGCGAGCCAAGAGCAAGCGAGCCAATGATGACGAGATGATACCCTTACCAAGTGATGAAACAACACCGCCGGTGACAAATATGTATTTAGTTTCCATATAATGAAATTTTTATTTGCAAACTTTTAGTAATGAACGGAACACACCATTCAATCTGCAAAGTTAACACAAATTATACAATCCACAATACGGAATGACGATTTAAATTTCTCCATTTTCTCGCTAATTGATCGATTAATTGATAGAAATTGGGATAAAGACATACCTCAACGTTAGGAGGCAGAAGAAATGACCTATTGAACGATTTCAATAGTAGATTCCTCCTCTCAAAATTTAATATGCCCACACTCCCTATAAAAACAGGGAGTGTGGGCATAGAGCAGTATGTAAATTGACCTCAGGTCAAAATTCATTTATCCGATTGTCTATATTAAATCAATGACACATTATTCTACATAATTTGAATTTTCCAAATCCTCTTTGTAGATAATGAGGCCGTCTTGAGCGCGAGATGCTTGTTCGGTAAATACGGTCACACATAATCCGTAGTATTCCGAGACATCACCATACTTCACTGATTCGTTATGATAAGATTTAGGCCATGTATATTTGAACGTATATCCGTCGGCAGACTTGGCTTTAGTTATAGCTTCAGGATCGTATGCTGTCAAGTTGTGATTACCCCAACCCGAAGGTGAATGGAAAAGGTCGCCCATATTGTCCCAACCGCCTTCTTCGTAATATTTCTTGAAGCTGTTGTCAGGCAATAACTTATCGTATGCCTCAGCCACAACATCATTAACCTTTAGATTGACATAGATGTAATAGTTGATATCATCTTGTTCGATTTTATCTAATTTGACTTCAACTGTAGGTTTGTTATCTGCACCCGGTGTGAGTGTCTTAAATTCCACCGGCATGTGACGCCAATCGTAGATTTGAGTCGGGTCGGCAGTATTTATATCTATATTGAATAGAGCAAGCACATATTCCTTGTCGCTTTCGAGGTTAGTCAACGTGATGGTTTGGTCGCCGTAGAGAGCTACAGTCTGAAGGTATTCGCTGAATGAGTTGTTGTATTTGCCGGGATCGATTACGAATGTATTGTAAAGCCCGTAGTAACAGTTTTGGATTGGCTCATCATAAGTGATATACCATTCTTTTTCCATCAAATAGTAAGTCCACGCCCCACCATTATTCAATGCCGTTACGTCAATTGTGGCTTTAGTGTAGTCGATATCCATGCTTTCTACTGCGAACTGGTCTTTTGTATCACCCTTAGGAGTAGAGAACGAGAAGTAGTCGAGTTTCATCACTTCAGTGAAATATTCGAATGCGACAGCCACATATTCACTTTCAGGGCGGAGGTAGTTGACAAACATTTCGTAGTCACCAACACGTTTATATGTATCGATGTATGGATTTCTGAGGAGATAAGCAAGTGTTTCCAATTCATTTACAGTTCCGTCGGCATTTATCAGTCCGGAAGCAACCATTTCGGCTTTTGATATCATTCGAGCTACGTACTCAATATTCGGGTCGCTTGGAGTGAACTTGATTGTTACATTAGTTGGATTTACAGACACTGTTGAGATGTCGATCTTAAGATTGCCACCATCGGTTGAGTCCTCTTTAATGTCGGCATTCTCCAATTCGTTAGCTGTCACAATTACCCCATTTTGAGCACGAACACCTTGTTCGTTGAAAACGGTGATACAAAGACCGTAGTCATAGTTACCTTCGCTCTTATAGTATTCATGGGTGCTTTTTGGCCAAACTGATACGAAGGTGAAGCCTTCAGAAGATTTGGCTTGCTCAATAGCTGTTGCGTCGTATTCAGTCAAAGAGTGGTTTGTACCGTATGGTGAGTGGAAGAGGTCGCCCACATTATCCCAACCACCATCTTGGTAGTATGCACCGAAAGTGTTGTACGGCAATAGTTTGTCGTATGCTTCTGTTGTAGCATCGTTTAGATGGACATTGAAATAGATGTAGTAGTTCATTGTGTTTTGTTCGATACGTTCTACGAACACATCTACTTCAGGCTTATTGTCTTGGTCAGGAGTTAGTGTTTTAAACTCTACCGGCAAATAATACCAATCATAGATTTGAGTCGGGTCGGTAGTATTGATGTCGATATTGAATACTGCGAGCACATATTCTTTGTCGCTCTCAAGGTTGTTGAGTGTGATGGTTTGATCGCCATATAGGGCTATAGTCTTGAGGTATTCGCTGAAAGAGTTATTGTAACTTCCCGGGTTAATTACGAATGTGTTGTACAATCCATAGTAGCAGTTTTGGATAGGTTCATCGTAGGTGAGATACCATTCTTTCTCCATCAGATAGTAAGTCCATGCCGCACCACCATTTTTTGCTGTGATATTCACAGTGGCTTTTCTGTAATCTGTAACAATGTCAGATGCTATAAATTTAGCATCTATTTCCCCCTCCGGAGTTTTAAACTCAACATAGTCAACCTTATCTACATCGGTATAATATTCGAATGCTAAAGCGACATATTCTGTGTCTGGGATAAGATTATTCAGCGTCATAGTGTATACACCTGTGTGCGCATAGTCGTCTATATAAGGGTTGTTTGTAACGTATTTCAGCGTTGCAGCATCGTCTAATTTGCCGTTATCGTCATAGCATTTATATGATTGCAGATCTTTCTTCGACATTACGCGTGCGATGTAGTACGTCGAAGTTTCGTTTGGCGTAAATATAATGGTGGCACCGGTGATATCGATTGAGGAGCAACTTATGTCGACGCCGAATCCATCTGTCCCTTCATTTACATATTCAAACGAGATGCTTTCGATATTTTCTACTTTGAATGCGGTCTGCGTGCCACTCTTTTCAGTGACGACCAGACGATTTCTCTCTTCTGTGGTTTGTGCCGAGACATAGAAGAATGTCATCAGCACTGCCAATATTGTATATATTCTTTTCATGATTTGATAAATTTAATTGTAGTGGTATTAATTCTTAAAATGTAAATGCCTGCCGAGAGTGGAGACGCATCGATAAGCTCGCCTTGCCAATTGTCTATTCGCATCACTTCCTCTCCGTTGAGAGAATAGATTGAGAGTTGAGCCGGCTCAGAGTTGTTATAACCTATTATACGAATGATATTATCGACCGGATTTGGCGAAATCATAAGCTTGAGATTTTCCTCTTTACCAATTTTTTCAATACTGCTAAAATCGGAAAATGTGATTTTTTCCACTTCTCCATAGCCATAATTTTCGGTAGCATTATCGGTTAAGTGTATCGAGAAACCTGTATTGGTAAAGGTGATTTTATCGATTGTACTCAAATCGGTTTCGATTATAGGTTCATCTTCGTTAAAGTGTATTTGCATCACATTAGCAGAGGCGTCTCCCAAACCAAAACATGAAAGACACACGATGCCAAAGATTATTTTTTTTCGTATATTCATATCGCTTATATTTATGATTTATAAAAATTATCTGATGATAGTCGATTATTTAACCACTCGAGTGAGCACAATGTCGGTAATTGCGGCATTCCACATCTTGTCGCCGGAGCTTTGTTTCATAAACACTGCCGGACGATAAACACCATTGTTGAATTCTGAACCTGATACGTGGGCCTTGATAGTCAGTGTATTGCCATCATCTGACAACGTTACAGGGAAAGTTGCAGGAGCAGTCTTTTGATTATCATAGTCACAACCATAAAATTGCATCACATTATCGCTCCAACCATAGAAATTGTAGTTTAGTGCCGTTGGAATAGTTATATTTCCATTCGCATCTATTTCCAAAAAGAATTTAGGACCGTAATCACGATATGCCAACGATTTATTATTGTTCCAATAAGAATATTTAAACAAATCTTCAGGCACATACGATGGTATAGGATTAATTTCCCAATCTGCTTGGAATGGATAATCGAGAATGACAAGACGATTGAGCGAACGATATTCTTGAGCGCTTTCATCATCAACGCCTGCTGCTATTCTGACTATGGCCCCCTCGATCACTTGTTGTTGATAATTGTAATCCATAAACTCGTAAGAAATCTCCCATTCGCCGACAAGAGATTCGAATAAATCAGATTCGACGCGTGTAGGTACAGGTTCAGGATTGGTAGTAGCTGTAATGCTTGCTGTTGTTTCTATTTGTTCGGCGCTTATAGCGCATACTACGCATGTATAGTCGGTGCTTCGCCATAGATTTTCCAACTCGATATTAAATCCGCTGCTCGATGCAGACATCGCAATTTCTTCTGCCGAAAGTTGCACTCCGCGATTCTTTGCCAAATCCGCAACACTATAACCTTTGTCTAATTCTTCCTTAATATCAGCATCAGCAGTAAAAGCATAATATATAGTCGCAACATTTTCTGACTTTATATTTAGCGACAATGTATTATGTCCCTTAGTGCTGTGAGGCTTCAACATTATACCCACCTCAGGCATGATGCCCGATGCTTCAAGGGTGGTGAAATTGAAAATCTCAAGTTTCTCAGCGTCGTTATTATCTACTGCTAATACTCCGATGCAATATTCTGTGCTTGGAATCAATCCGCTCCATGTGTCAGTATTATCGCCTGTCAGATACCATGACCCGGCACTCTGGTGCTTAAGAAGTGTAGCAAGCATACTCTCTCCGTAGCCTGATATAATACTATCATACCATACCTTGTCACGCACATATACATAATAATGCTTGATTGAACTGTCAGGAGTAGTCGTAATCTTCACCGATGTAGAGGTAATGTCGGAATAGGCAGTTTGTACGCCGGCTTCGGAAGAAGCTGTCGGAGGCGTACTAAACTCCAATGTATATGTCAAATCACTGATTATATTTCTGTCTGAATCTGTCTGAACGGCTGCAAGAATATATTCTCTATCAGGCTTTACACTCATCAAATATACGGAATCATAATAGTTGCCATCAATCCACGTATAACTATTAGAATCCACACCCGGAATACCAAACTGTTCAAGATATTGAGTGGCTGTAACTCCATAATAATCCAACTCGGCTTTTGCTATAGGATAAAATATGTAATCGCCTTCAATATTAATATCGAAAGAGAAACTATTTTGAGTAATGTCATAGACATTAAGAACATCGCTGATGTCTGTAAGAGAGAATGGAACTCTTACCACCTCCGATGGTATGCCATAGGTATCGATGCCGACAGAAGCAAGCGTATAATTGTCGTGTGTCGAAAAATCAAAACCACTCAATTCTTCGTAATCAAGATTTTGTGTGTAGGTGTTTATTGAATTTTCGTTGATATATTCAGCCAATTCCAAATCTGAAAACTGAGATGCTTCTGCCGATGGCATACACATCAATTTGTAGCTTACGCAATTTCTTGACTTCGTAGTCGAGACGACAAGTTTATCGTTAGCCACTTCATGGATAACGATATCAGCATATACATATTTTATCGTCTGAAACGAAACATCTTCTAAGTCATTTATTATAAATATATTCTGTTTACCACTTTTTTCTGTGATGACCAGACGATTTCTCACTTCTGTGGTTTGTGCCGAGACATAGAAGAATGTCATCAGCAAGGCTAATAATGTGTATATTTTCTTCATAATTTGATAAATTTAATTGCGATGGTGTTAATTTTTAAAATGTAAATGCCTGCCGAGAGTGGAGACGCATCGATAAGCTCGCCTTGCCAATTGTCTATTCGCATCACTTCCTCTCCGTTGAGAGAATAGATTGAGAGTTGAGCCGGCTCAGAGTTGTTATAACCTATTATACGAATGATATTATCGACCGGATTTGGCGAAATCATAAGCTTGAGATTTTCCTCTTTACCAATTTTTTCAATACTGCTAAAATCGGAAAATGTGATTTTTTCCACTTCTCCATAGCCATAATTTTCGGTAGCATTATCGGTTAAGTGCATCGAAAAACCAGTATCGGTAAAGGTGATTTTATCGATTGTACTCAAATAAGTTTCGCACACCGGTCTATCTTTGTTAAAGTGTATTTGCATCACATTAGCAGAGATGCGTCCCAATCCAAGATATGAAAGACACACGATGCCAAAGATTATTTTTTTATTTATATTCATAACATTTATGTTGATTAGTAAAAAACTCTCTAATGACAGTCGGTTAATTAGTTAATAAATTATTAACTCGATTTATGATTCTATAGTTAACCTTATATTCAACATTCTGCCAAATAAAATAGTTCGTAGAATCCCTAATAATTTTATTTTAATTGCTTTTATGCCCCTATCTTGGCAATCTATTTATTTTCCGGACAAGAATTGATGTTGTACACAATTTCTTTGACATCAGCAGCCAATTGCATCGGAGTCTTTTTGCTTTCGACAAGCGATTGCCAACTGATTGGTTTGCCTATATGAATTCGGAAATGCTTACCTTTCGATTTACACACTTCCGACGGCAACAAGACTTGCTCAATATTGAATTTCAGTCCACTGCATTTGCGCCATTTGGCGAAATTATAGAAAAATAGTGAATTGAATCCCTCAAAGAATACAGGAATTATATCTCGTTGATATTCAATCGCTTTGACTATAAATGCTTTTTGCCATTGAAGATCTTTTATTTCGCCTCCTTTTTGTTTACGGCTCACCAATCCCGCCGGAAATATAATCATTTGCCTATCAGATTCATAAACCTGATTTATTTGCACTGCAGCACTACGACCTTGTGCTCCGTATTTATTGATTGGAAGAAACACATTTCTCAATGGCCGCACCTTCATCAACATATCATTGACCAAAAAGCGAAAATTTTCATCGCCATAAATACCTCCAATGACTTTTATCAATGCTATTCCATCAAGTCCTCCAAGAGGATGATTCGAAGCAAAAATAAATCTGCCCGTCGATGGGATATTTTCTAACCCTACGACATCCACAGTAATATTAAGATCACTAAGCGCAGCATCTGCAAAAGCCACTCCTTCATGTGGGAATGTGCGATTTAAAATTCCATTCAACTCCTCTTGACACACCAATTTTTCCAACATTTTGATTAGAAACGTCGGAATGAATTTTGACTTATTTTGTGGCAACCGAGATTTAATAATTGCCTGCAAATCAATTTTAAGTGGAGTTGTGTTCATTCAATTTTCAATTATAGTTTATGCAAAGTTAATAAATATTGCCTTTTCTACAAAAAATAAAATTAGACTATAAATTATTAATTTCATGTAAAAAACACAAAAAAAACATAGATTTTACACAAACATAAAAAAATGTGATATTTTTTTCCTATCTTTGTCAAAGATGTAGTATAAATATCACTCACAAACAATGTAACAATATGAGTATCAATAATATACAAGACGAGATAATAGAAGAGTTTGAAGGTCTGACAGATTGGATGGACCGTTATGCATATATTATCGAACTTGGAGGTCAATTGTCTCCTATCGCCGAGAGCCTTAAAACACCCGAAAATTTAATTGAAGGATGCCAGTCACGCGTTTGGATTCATGCTCAATTGAACAATGAAGGTAAAATTGTGTTTGAGGCAGACTCTGATGCAATGATTGTCAAGGGTATAGTAGCGTTGTTGCTAAGAGTATTAAGTTATCAGAAACCGGAAGACATCCTCGACTCAGAACTTTATTTCATTGACAACATCGGTCTCAAAGAACACCTTTCGCCTACACGCAGCAACGGCTTAGTGGCGATGGTGAAGCAAATGCGCATGTACGCCTTGGCGTTTAAAACTCTGAAAGGTAACTAAATCACGAAAATTAAATAAATCATTCAATAATTAATTTCACTACAAATTTTATGTTTAAAAATCATCCAAAAGGGTTGATCCCTGCAGCTCTCAGTAACATGGGAGAACGATTCGGCTATTACATCATGAATGCCGTACTCGTGTTGTTTCTATGCTCTAAGTTTGGTCTAAGCGACGAAACAAGTGCATTGGTTTATTCATTCTTCTATGCTGGAATCTATATTCTCAGTTTAGTCGGTGGTCTTATTGCCGATAAGACACAGAATTACAAGGGTACTATCATGACCGGTCTTGTCATAATGGCTTTGGGTTATGTAGTGTTGTCATTCCCAATTCTTGCTACAGCAGGAAATAGCACATGGTTATTGGCTATGACTTGCGGTGCATTGTTTATGATTGCATTTGGTAATGGTCTGTTTAAGGGAAACCTTCAGGCAATCGTAGGTCAGATGTATGATGACCCTCGTTATGAAAAACAACGTGACTCCGGTTTCCAAATCTTCTATGTATTTATCAACGTTGGTGGTCTTATCGCTCCTTTCGTAGCTCCATTGTTGCGTTCATGGTGGCTTGGTGAGAATGGATTTGTTTACAACTCAAATCTTCCTGCATTGTGTCATGAGTTTATCAACAACGGTACAGCAATGACAGCAGAAGCGATGAACAACCTTACAACAGCAATGACAGCTGCCGGTGGTAGCATCGATAACCTTGCAGAATCATGTCAGCAGTATCTTCAAATTTTCAATGAGGGTATCCATTACTCATTTATCGCATCAGTAGCAGCGATGTTCATCTCATTGACAATTTTTATCTGCACAAAGAAGCAGTTCCCAACACCTGCTAAGAAAGCAGCTGCAGAGACAGTCACTTATACAGCTGAAGAAAAAGCAGCGATGGCAAAAGATATAAAACAACGTATGTATGCATTGTTTGCTGTGCTCGGTGTCGCTATCTTCTTCTGGTTCTCTTTCCACCAAAATGGTACATCATTATCGTTGTTTGCTCGCGACTTCGTTGAGACATCAACCGTACAGCCAGAAATTTGGCAGGCTCTTAATCCATTCTATGTGATTGTTCTTACACCTATCATCATGGCTATATTCGGTGCATTGAGCCGTCGTGGTAAAGAAATTTCTACACCGAGAAAGATTGCTATTGGTATGTTTATCGCCGGTCTTGCATATCTATTCTTGGCAATTTATTCATACGTAATGGGTTATCCATCAGCAACAGATTACCTTGCACAACCAATTGCCGACCAAGTTAAGGCCGGTGCATGGGTATTGTTTGCACTCTACTTCTTCCTTACAGTAGCCGAATTGTTTATCTCTCCACTTGGCCTTTCATTCGTGTCAAAAGTGGCTCCAAAACATCTACAAGGTCTTTGCCAAGGTCTATGGCTTGGTGCAACTGCAGTAGGTAACCTTTTGTTATGGATGGGACCATTGATGTATAATGCTTGGCCAATCTGGCAATGCTGGACTGTATTCTTGATTGTATGTATCATTTCGATGGGTACAATGCTCGGTATGGTAAAATGGCTTGAAAGAGTAACTAAATAATCCGTGTTCACAACCGACAAAGCCGAGGGCGCATAACGAAAAGCCTTCTCAAATACACACATCAAAGGGACTGTTTCTTCTCGAGGCAGTCTCTTTTGCATAATGTCCATTGTATTCATTGTAACTATAGTTCTATAGTATCTATAGTGCCTAAAAGTGGGAATATGGGCGAGAATATCGATAGTTTGAAATATAATACTTAACTTTGCAACCAAATTTGTAATTAATTAATCTCAAAATTTTATGTTTAAAGGACATCCAAAAGGACTCTATGCCTTGGCTCTCTCAAATACAGGTGAGCGTTTTGGCTACTACACAATGTTGGCTGTTTTCGCACTCTTCTTGCGTGAAAACTTCGGCCTCGAAGCCGGCACAGCCGGTGCTATCTACTCAACATTCCTTGGGTTAGTGTATTTCATGCCGCTTATCGGTGGCGTTATGGCCGACAAGTTTGGCTTCGGCAAAATGGTGACAATCGGTATCTCTATCATGTTTGTTGGCTACATGTTGTTGTCATTCCCTTTGGGAGGAGATATGGTTGCAATGATTGCCATGATGGCTGCTCTCTTGTTTATCAGTCTCGGTACCGGTCTCTTTAAGGGTAACCTCCAGGTAATGGTTGGTGACTTGTATAACGATCCTAAGTATGCAGACAAACGTGACTCTGGTTTCTCTCTTTTCTACATGGCTATCAATGTCGGTTCTCTTTTCGCTCCGACCACAGCCGTTGGCATCAAGAACTGGGCACAAAACGACCTCGGCTATTCGTCAAACGATGCTTATCACTTCGCATTCGCAGTGGCATGCGTAGCACTTATCGTATCAATCATCATCTATTACGCATTCCGCTCTACATTCCGTCATGTCGAAGGCGGCAAGAAGAATGGTGCAACAGCAACTCAAGTCAACGACAACTTGTCACCGGCTGAAACAAAGCAACGCATTGTGGCTCTCTGCCTTGTGTTTGCAGTCGTAATCTTCTTCTGGATGGCATTCCACCAAAATGGTCTTACATTGACTTATTTCGCTGATGAGTTTACAAATACTATGGCATACGGCTTCGACACCATGCTCTTCGACGTATGGAATCTTGTTCTTCTCATCGTGGCTGTTTATGCGACATTCTCTATATTCCAAAGCACATCGGCTAAGGGTAAATTGCTATCAGGCGTATTGGCTACCGGCATCCTTGCATTTTTGGTTTATCGTGCATTTGGCTCAGAAGGCGCAGAATTGGCAGTGTCAGCTCCTATCTTCCAACAATTCAACCCATTCTACGTTGTGGCCCTCACACCTGTATCAATGGCTATCTTCGGTTCGCTCGCTAAGAGTGGCAAAGAGCCATCAGCTCCACGCAAGATTGCTTACGGTATGCTCGTAGCGGCTATTGGTTTTGCTATCATGGCAGTAGGTTCACAAGGTCTCAACACTCCTAACGACCAAGCACGCGCTATCGCAGTCAACAAGGCTGAAACTATCGCTAAGGATATGAACAACGCAGCTGACGAAGAAGCAGTCAAGACAGCCGAAAAGGCTAAGTCTGACTTCGAAGGCAAGCTTACTAAGGAAAACAAAGAGGTGTTTGAGGCTGCTTACAACGCTTCTATGGTGACATTGTCAGCTGATAGCGACCAAGCACAAGTGGCAGCTGCTAACGCTGAACTTGAAGCGATCAAGGCAGACACTAAGAAAGAAACTCGCACATCACCTTACTGGTTAATCTTCACTTACCTTATCCTTACATTCGCAGAATTGTTGCTCTCGCCAATGGGTATTTCATTCGTGTCAAAGGTAGCACCTCCGAAGTTGAAAGGTTTGATGATGGGTGGATGGTTTGTAGCTACAGCTATCGGTAACATGCTCGTTGCAGTCGGTGGTTTCCTTTGGGCAGGTATTCCATTGTGGAGCGTATGGGCAGTATTCATTTCATTGTGCTTACTCTCAGCACTCTTCATGTTCATCATGATGAAGCGTCTCGAAAGCGTGACAAAGTAATCACTAACACGCACAAAAATACAGGAATAAATAAAAATTCCCACAGACACAAAAGGCTGATTCCCAGGTGAGAATCAGCCTTTGCCATATCTCCCCCACAAGTTCTATCCTATCTATATGACAGATACAAGATCCTATAATATTGATCTGCAGTAGAGAGTTTTAACGAGGTTGAAGAAACATTGGAATTACCATTTACACCTTCGAGCATCAGTTAAGGTGTGCTACTCGAATCTCATAATATCTTTAAAGATGTTACATAACACCATTGCACTCTTTCATATCCAATTAAATAATCGTCAATTAATATGCAAACAGCAAATTATTAATAAAAAATTTGCAGGATTGATAAATATTTGTCAATTTTGCACAACTTAAAACAAAAACAATGCCTATGTAAAAAGAAAATTAAAGACATATAAATAAAAAGCGTTAGCTTTATTCTTGTTTCTGAAAATCGCCAAAAAAGAAGAAACTCCCAAGAGTAGAAGTTAATGCTCGCGTCGTATGACGTGGGCTTTTACTTATTTGGGAGAATGGTGTTTGGCGATACCTCAGAAACAAATAAAGTTATGGTCCGCGTCTTTTTATTGTCTGCATTCCGAAGTTGGACCTAAATTAAATGTTCACATATTCACATCTTTTAAATTAACTAAAAAATGAAGTCAAGAAATTTTAAACAAGGTATATTATTTGCAGCAGTATTATTGATTGCGTTAATTAATACATCATGTAAATCAATTCAAATTCAAAAAACATATATAGTACCAAATGCAATTAACACAGTCAATTCCGTAGAACTCAATGAATTGAATCTTGTCGCCGGAGATTATGAAATACTTAACACTATTACAAGCGAAGCTATTATAAAGGCAACTATTAAAAAGAACAAAGCAGAAATTCATGAAGAGAATGGCGAATTTTCTTTATATTATATAGATAACGGTCTCGGAATGTTATTGAATGAATATAGTGGTGTAGTAAGACAAGGTTATCTTGACAATGTATATAGCAGAACTAATTTTAATGAATTTAATCCCGAAGTGATAGCAATCAGATTGGCTTCTTATCGTGCTATCAATATAGCACAACAATATGGTTCAGACGGACTAATCGAACCAATCATTTCGACCAAAGCCGAACAAAAAGGTAACGAGATAATCTTCAAAACAACAGTTACGGCAAAATTAATACAACTTAAAACTTCTAAGTAAAGATGAAAACAATTTTTAATTCAATCTTTCTTGTATCATTATTATTCGTACTTCAATCTTGTAGTTTGACAAAAAGTGTTGTCGTAACCGAACCACAAACTTTGGATATAAGATTGGATTTATTGAACGAAGGCCAACCAAATAAGTTTGTCGATTTAGACTATGGCATAAGATTAAATGTCAAAGATTCACGTTCCAAGAGTAATATACTTAATATTTATGATGCAAGTGTAACATCTGTTCCTAAAACGACTCTGTATCCGGATTTAGAACCTTTTGTTTCAGAAAGCATGCGTCGCTATATGCGTACAATGGGTTTTGATTTAGATGCAGATATATCAACAGATTATTACTTGTCTGTAAAAATTAGAGAATATAATATCAGTTATCTTTCCGGGATAGGTTGGTCTGGACTTGTTCAAATTAGTCTGGAAGTTTTTGACAATAATAATAAGCAAGTCTATCCGAATGTAACTGCTGTTGGACGTTATAGTATTAATGGTTCGAGCAAAAATTCACAGTTGGCATCGAAAGCACTCAATGAAGCTTTTGTAAAAGCGATGGAAGACATCGATTGGGAAAGAATTGCATATTTCCTCAAAAGATCAGATAATCCTGCATTAGAACAGAATAAGAAAGTTGTTGGAGATGGTAATACTGCTTTAGAAAACACTATAATAAGGTGGTTCATAGAATCATCTCCAAGAGGTGCTGATGTTTACACTCGTGTTGTATCTTCAACATCAGACGTTAAAAACACAAATCAAAATTATGTAGGAACAACCCCATACGAAACTACAGAATCATTTGATATTAAAGGCCTTACATTTAACAATTCCGGAAATGTTCAAATAGAAGTAATTTGCGAAAAATCAGGTTATATTACGCAGAAGAAAAGATTTAATCTTCGTCAAGCTATTGAACAAAAGGAAATTTCAACAAAATTTAATCTAATTAAGGAAGAATAAATTTAGTGGAATCTAATACAAAAAAATAATGGGTGATTTTCGCCCATTATTTTTGTATTATCAGTATATATAAACATTATTTGTTCCGATAAACCATCTAAATAGCAACTGTATTTGCATAAAAAGTTCTTATATATTATTTTGTATCCTCATAATTTTATTTTTACACTTAAGTACGTTTACCATACATTAAAAATATCGACTATACCTACTAAAATAGTACTCTAACAAAGTATTAATTTTACTAAACAGCGATATTTTTTCAGTCTTCAAGAGTAATCCAACATCGCATCTTCAAAAAATCATAAAAAAAGCACGGTTTTCCATAATTTTTATTTTGCTCATTCTCAGATAGTTGTAAAATATTTTACAAAAAAGTGAATTTTTTTCTTCAAAATATTTGGTCAGTTCAAAAAAAGGTCGTAACTTTGCACTCGCAATCGGGAGACAAATAACAACCGAAAGCAAGACTCAAACATGGTGTGGTAGTTCAGCTGGTTAGAATACCTGCCTGTCACGCAGGGGGTCGCGGGTTCGAGTCCCGTCCATACCGCCGAGGAGAGAGTTAAAAAGCCAATCGCTAAATCAATATTTACGGTTGGCTTTTTTGTTTGTATATATACCGACACCTTTTATCGGTTCAGTAGTTATTTAGGTTCAGTAGTTATTTAGTGTGGGTAAGCAAAAAGTTTAGCGATTCTGAAAAGGAAAAACTTCTTATCGACAATAAAGCGGATGATGATCCATAAGCTCTTTTCTAAGCAATGTCTTATCGAAATGCAAATAGACCTCTGTAGTCCCTATATTCTCATGACCAAGCATTTCTTGGATAGCTCTGAGATTAGCACCTCCCTCAAGAAGATGTGTCGCAAACGAATGGCGCAATGTATGCGGACTGACACGTTTCTTTATCCCTGCCAGCTCGGCGAGATCTCGAATTATATAGAATATCATTACTCGCGTCAACTTCCTGCCTCTGCGATTTAAGAACAGAATATCTTCATTACCCGGCTTAATATCCAGACGAGCCCTATCCTCAAGATATGATGATATTTCTTTCAACGTAGCATCACACATCGGGACAAGTCTTTGCTTCGAACCTTTTCCTTCTACCAACAAATATTTATCTTCTGCATAAATCCTGCTGATACGCAATTCTGTCAACTCCGACACTCGCAACCCACATCCATAAAGGACTTCTATTATAGCCCTATTGCGCTGTCCTTCTGCCTTCGACATATCGATACAGCCTATCATCGCGTCAATCTCATCTACATTCAATACATCGGGCAATACGTGCGCCAACCGAGGCATATCTATGTTTGATGCCGGATTTCTATCGACATAACCTTCCAGTCGCATAAACTTATAAAACGAACGCAACGCTGCAATCATTCTGGCTTGCGTGCGAGGCTGAACCCCCATTTCACTAACAGCAACCAACATCTGATGCAAATCGTCCTCTTCGACATCGACCGGAGTCTTTGATATCACCACGAGATATTCAAAAAAATGACGTATGTCACAACTATATCCTTTTAACGTATTTAGCGATAGACCACGTTCCATACCTAAATATGACAAATAATCATCAAGAATATCTCCCAAAGCCTTCAATGGTCGCAAATATTTTCCTTCAGCCGACATCTTAAATTATCATTGAATATTTCACAAATGGCAAATGATTACAAACAAACACTATCGACATATCACGATCTTCAAACACCACACCATGCCGACACTCTGACACAAGATTCTCGTACTGTTTTCTCAATTCGCTATCACAAAGACCATCAAAAACAAATACATTTCCATCCACTTGCATCGAAGCAGATAACTCTTCGTCCGCATCGCATAATCCGACCACATAAATCAGCGACAAAGACAACACCTCTTCAACGTCTCTTTCAATCTCCACCCTGCTATCAGCTATCTCTACTGCTTTTATCAGCACATCATCAGCCTTTCCTATTATAATAAATTTCTTGAACGAAATTCGCCCTACAAGCCGGATCAACAATCGAGCCAAGCGACGCTGCTTGCGTCCTTTCATCGAATCGATATACGGCTCGATGTCATCATATCCATAATATCTGCAACGACAATTAATTATTTCATTGACAAGCATAAAGGCAAAAGGGGAATGTATGCCAAACCCCTTACTATGCCTCAATCGTTTATACCATTGCGCAAAACTATCAAATAGGCCCAAAGCCTTCATATTTCTTATTTCTGCGATGTTTTTCCTTTCTTTAATATTCCTATCACCATAAAGCCCAAAGCACCGGCTGAAAGCAAATAAATAAGAATTATCGCTATCGTCGCAATAGTATTAGTCACATGTATTGATTCCGGATCAAACACAAACTCCACAGTGTGGCTTCCGGCTGGCAGATTCAAGGCACGCAATACATAGTTGACACGACCTATCTCCGCTTCCTTGCCGTCGATAGTAGCCTTCCAACCCCATGGAAAATAAACTTCGCTGAACACAGCCACACCACCCTTTTGCGTACGAGCATGATATGTCAAGCGATTAGGTGCGTATGTGGTCTCAAAAATAGTGTCACCCGGCATCTTAGGCTGACTCTTGCCAAGCACCGGCTCAAACGCTTTGTCAGCGACAGCCACAGAATCGACAGCCAAGCCTGTGAGTGCCAACATCTCCTCGTTGGCAGAATCCACATAATCTACTTGATCGACAAGCCAAGCATTTCCCATAGCGTCGGGATTCAGCTCGCAAACAGTCTGACCTGCCTCATCGCGACCGATAAAGTAGCGCGCATTGAGCATATTGAGCACATCAAGGTTGCCCTTATTGATTTGATGTTCGATAAGGTCATTATAGCGAGTGAGCTTCGCTGCATGATAACCTCCTATTGTTTTATGGAAATATGACGAGCGAGCTTCGCCGAAGCCATTATAGTCCATGACTCTATAGTTCATCGTCGTGTCTTTCAATATCTCCAAATCTACTGCCGTAGGCTCAAACACAGCTTCATCATTTGCCGCAGCCACAAAATTTTCAGTATTTACGTATCTTTTGTTGACAGTATATAAATCAACGAGAACCACCAACATCAACGACCCGATAAATATATAGTTTTTCTTGATAACACCTTTGGCATACCAAAACAATATATTTGCGCCCAAAAGAACAATAAACATCGAGCGCAACGAATCTGCTGACACTAATGAGAGTCGAGCTTCTCTGATATTATGCAATATTCCGTTTATTTGAGGATTTGCAAATGCTCCGGCATCATTCAATGCCTCAAGTTCGCCGGCACTGAAAGCATTGCCATATATACCCGGTGACAACCATCCCAATAAGCATATCAACATGCCGACGCCCATAACCCCGAAAAACGATTTTTTATACTTTGTCAAGAAATCCGGAGTGGTCATGATCTTATTGACACACATCATTGCAAGCAACGGCAATGTAAACTCTGCTATGACTAGAATGCTTGATACCGTTCTAAATTTATTATATCCCGGGAAATAATCGATAAACAGCTGTGTGAACCACGCAAAATTATGCCCCCATGCCAGCAATATCGATAGTATTGTTGCTGCAAATAAAGCCCACTTCATCGGCCCTTCAACCACAAACATTGCCAACACAGCCAACAAGAAAATTATTGCTCCAACATAGACTGGACCATTTGTCATCGGCTGATTACCAAAATATTGACTAAACTGACCCATCCATTGCATCTCTTCTGCAGCGATCAATCCTTGATTATAGCGTTCTTCTATATAGTCTGTTTCAATCACCGATTTTCTGTAGTTCTGTCCTTCAATCGGTTTGATTGTTGCTCCACCCTTAACGTTAGGTATCAACAATGTCAACGTTTCATCCGGTCCGTAACTCCATGCAGTTATATAATCAAAATCAAGACCTTTCTTCTCCTCTACAGAAAGTGTAGCCTCTTGCTGAGAAACTATCTCTGTCTTTTTACCTCGAATAGTCTCTTTTGAATACTCGTATGTATTGTATAAACTTGGAGAATTCGCCAACACACCCAAGACCCCTGCAACCATGACACACGCTGTCGCTATGCCCCATCGACGCATCTTCTTCTCCTTTATTGCCGACCAAAGATAAGCCAATACCATAAAGAATATGACAAAAAGGAAATAGTAAGACATCTGTGGGTGATTAGCCTGAAGTTGTAATGCTCCAAACAACCCGGCAAGAGCCGTTCCGGCAAGATAACGACCTCTATAGCACAGAACAACACCTCCTATGGTCGGTGGTACGAATGTCAATGTCACAAATTTCCATATATGACCTGCTCCGATTATTATTATGAAATAAGTTGAAAAACCCCAACCTATTGCACCCAACAATGCAACATACCACTTCATTTTGAAACATAGACACATTATAAAGAATCCAAGCATCATCATGAACAACAAATTAGCCGGAGACGGCAATCCCAAGCCATATAACGACGTTATCCACGATATCATTTTAGACGATGGATACGATGGAGAGATTTGAAAGTTAGGCATCCCTCCAAACAACGAGTTTGTCCAACGTGTCGTTTCACCGGTATCTTCTGCAAAAGCTTTTCCTTCTTGTCCATTGGCTAAACCTTGCTGAATATCATGCTGTTGAAGCACATTACCTTCCATCGCATCAGGATAGAAAAATAAAAAGGCTATGACTGCCATAAGCAGCACAGCCATTATTGAGAACAAATATGTTTTTTTCATTTCTTAGATTTTATCTGCTCCACATCTATTTGTCTGTTCATACTTTGTTCTAAAGAAATCAATGTTTCTGTTTCTGTAACGCCAGGGATGTGTTGTATTCGATCGTTCAACAACTTCATCAAATCCAAGTTATCTTTCGCATAGACTTTGATAAGCATTGAATATGGACCTGTTGTAAAGTGACATTCAACAACTTCTTTAATGTTTTCGAGTTCTGCCACTACATCACGATACATCGAACCTTTTTCAAGTTTTACTCCGACATACGTGCATGTATTATAGCCCAATATCTTAGGATCAACTGTATAGCCTGAGCCGGTGATAACATTCATCTCTATCAGACGTTGTATGCGTTGATGGATCGCAGCTCTGGACACTCCACATTCCAATGCAACATCTTTTGATGCTATACGAGCATTTCTCATCACGATATTTAAGATCTTACGATCCAAATTGTCAATTTTTTCCATATTGCTATATTTTCAATTACTTTGCGAAATTAATTACAATTTATGATATTTACAACTCTTTCACCCTAAAACTTTATCAAATTGCCTATTTTTTAACATTTATTCAAAAAAATAGCAATCTACCCAATTGAATAGACTGCTATTTTTTATAACAAATATTTAATCCCGATTATTTATTTGCTATCTTTACATCCTCTTTTGCAACTTTTATCGGTGTTTCTGATAATTCGCCTTTTTCATCGCAATAGCCGACAACTTTTACCTCCATGCAAGCGATATCGCTACCCTTAAGTCGGAATTGACGTGATTGCGGGCCGAAGAGTTCTATAGCCGAGCCAAGCACTTTGTATGCCGAACCGACCTGCATCATAGGCAATACTTGATTCAACATTGAAATATAGTGATGTTGACCGACAACGACCTTTTGTGGCTTAACATCAGTTGGAACAAGTGGCTTTCCGGCTACATCTGTCATAATCAACTCAACAAGCACCATTTGTCCATCCTCAAGCTTATCGCCTTTACCTTCTGCCATAACCTTATAGACAAGTCCATTGACATCTTTTTGATAATTAGATTTTTGCATTTCTTCTGCAATCTTCTTATCTGCAATTTCCTTATCTTTTTTACTCTTGATGGCTTCAAGTTGCATACCGATAGGCTGGATTGCTTGTTGAAGCATTCTCGGATTTACAATTGTATCACTTTGCATACCGAATGCCAAACCTGCAAGTGCCGGATCATTCTTTAAATCAACATCATATTCTGCCTTCAATGTTTTCAAATACATTGCAAGGTTCATTCCTTGGCTGACTCCACGATTGTAGGCATCTTCTTCTGTAATGCTTTCCATTCCCTTCTTGAAACCTTTAAGATATGCAGCACGCGCAGCCTCTGTTTTCAGAGTCGTATCTTGTGCTGTTGCTTGCCAATATGCCATTGCGCCTTGCTCTCCAAGATAGTACGCAAGAGAATCTGCCATTGTCGCATTACTGATTTCGCTGAGTTCTTTTGACTGTGGCACTGTTCCACATCCCACAAGCATTGTTGCTCCTAATGCCAATGCTCCTAAAAATTTTACTTTCATATCTTATTATTTTACCTTAAATAGTTCTACTTCGAAATAAAGAGTTGCATTCGGACCGATCGGACCACCAGGAGTACCACGTTCGCCGTAAGCAAGATATGGAGGGATGATAAACTCATATTTTGCACCCTCTTTCATCAACTGAAGACCTTCTGTCCAACCTTTAATCACACCTTTCAATGGGAATGAAATAGTCTCACCGCGTTCAACAGAGCTGTCGAACACAGTGCCGTCGAGGAGCTTGCCTGTGTAGTGCACTTCGACAGAATCTTCAGCTTTAGGCATAGCACCTGTACCTTCTTTCACAACCTTATATTTGAGACCTGATGCAGTAGTGGTGTAACCTGTAGTATCAACAAACACCGCTTGTTGTTCGACCACTTCTTCCACAACGACTGTATCTTCTGCCACCTGAGTATCAGTGGTTTCTGATTGCTTATTTGCGCATGATGCCATTACAGCCACCGCTGCTGCATAGAAAAAAATCTTTTTCATCTGTTTATTTTTTAATTATTATTTGATTGTGTCTTGAGTCTGCATCATCAATGTGTTTAATCTTGCCTCCACTTCACTCATATCAGCTTGAAATTTAACTGCATCGACAGCATTTTCCGACTCCATTGCCATATTCAGACCTTTCATGAATGCTTCCGCGCTCAATGCTGTCTTAAGATTATCATTAAGACCTTTGATGCTTGTAAATGCGACAAGACCATGTTGCAATCCGATTGCATACGCATTCGACTTTGTTGCGGCTTTCAGGCCATCCTCTATACCCTTACGGAATTGTTCTGCATTCTCTTTGCCTGACAAGGTTGAATCGATTTTAGCCGCACGCCAATATGCCAAAGCTGCATCTTGACCCATAAAATATGCAACTGAGTCGTCAAACGTTTTTATTGATGCCTCCTTTGCTTCTTCTTGTGGTTTTACACTCAATGAATCATTACCGGCATCCTTTGACTCTGTGTTGCAAGCCACTGCCATCATAGCCACTGCTATTCCGACCAAGACACTTTTAATTCGCATAGCTCTTTTTATTTCTTGATTACCTTAATCAACTCAACTTCAAAGATAAGAGTAGAGTGTGGAGGAATTGCATTTGGAATACCTTGTGGACCGTATGCCAAATCAGACGGAATAAAGAATGTGTACTTAGCGCCCTCTTTCATTAATTGAACGCCTTCTGTCCATCCCGGAATAACGCGATTGAGTGGGAATGTTGCTGGCTCGCCACGTTGAACTGAGCTGTCAAACACTTGACCATTTAGCAATTTTCCTGTGTAATGAACTGTCACTTCGTCTGTAGCTGTCGGTTGTGCACCTTCGCCTTCTTTCTCAACCACATATTGAAGACCGCTTGCAGTCACCTTTACACCTTCATTCTTCTTGTTTTCTTCCAAGAATTTTTCGCCTGCTTCGCGAGCTGCTTTTGTCATTTCTTCTTCAAGGCTTTGAAGATATTCGTTGATGAGCGTTTGAGCTTCTTCGAATGGAATAGCCGATTCTGTTCCTTCAAACACAGCCTTTACTGCTGCTGCATAATCTTCTACATTCAAATCTTTTACACCCATTCCACGGAGTTGTTGACCCATAGCCAAACCCCATGCATAACTTAATTTGTCCATTTTCTATCTGTTTCTAAATTTGTTATTTATCATTCTGACTATATCTGACTACAATTGCCATGCCAAAAATATTCGCATAATATTTTCAGCCACAGAAAAGAGTCTTCTATTAACACAAGGGAACTTCTAAAAATTCCCGGATTTAGTTATTCCTTTAGCTTTGGGGAGCTTCCTTTTGTATGCTCTATGTTTTTGACCGGTATCTTTTCGCCTTTAACTCAGTCAAAATTCATAAATCACCACAAAGCAATTTATAGAAGTTCCCATTAAAAATACTTTTACACTGCGAAATTAGCAAAAAATCAGCAATCTCAACAACTTATCGCATCAAATTACTCTCTTACACCTTTATTTTATATTGTCTTAACACTTAATCTTTCTTTTCTCTCATTATTTACTCTTACTGAAAAATCATTGCATAGACAAAAAAGGTTGAGCAATGATGCCCAACCTTTGAAATATAAATCGATATCTGTTATTACTTCACTATCAACAAATAATAGTTTTTCTTACCACGTTGAACGAGTATGTATTTACCATTCAACAACACTTCTTCCGAAACACTCGCATTAGGGTCAGCGATTTTTTCTTTATTGATGCTTACGCCACCACCTTGTACCATTTTACGAGCCTCTCCCTTTGAAGCAAACACAGCTGACTTCACTGCCAAAAGGTCAAGCACCGGAATTCCGGCTTTAAGTTCTTCGGCTGAGATTTCGAATTGAGGAACGCCTTCAAAGACATCGAGCAATGTCGCTTCATCGATGTTTTTAAGCGTTTCATTTGCCTTATTGCTGAAAAGAATTTGGCTCGCCTCAAGCGCAGCATTATAGTCAGCTTCGCTATGCACCATGATTGTCACCTCTTTTGCCAAGCGCTTTTGGAGTGGACGCTGACCAGGATCTTCTGCATGCTGTTTTACCAACTCTGCGATTTCTTCTTGCGATATAAATGTGAAAATCTTCAGATACTTTTCTGCATCCGAATCGCTGACATTAAGCCAGAACTGATAGAACTTATACGGACTTGTATAACGTGGATCCAACCACACATTTCCACTTTCGGTCTTACCGAACTTACCACCGTCGGCTTTTGTGATAAGCGGACATGTCAATGCGTATGCTTCAGCACCAAGTTTACGACGAATTAATTCAGAGCCTGTCGTGATGTTGCCCCATTGATCGCTACCACCCATCTGCAATTTACAACCCTTATGCTGATAGAGATGTAAAAAGTCATAGCCTTGAAGCAATTGATATGTAAACTCTGTGAATGACAATCCATCGCGAGCTTCACCATTCAAACGCTTTTGAACAGATTCTTTTGCCATCATATAGTTGACTGTGATGTGCTTGCCTATTTCACGAGCAAAATCAAGGAATGAGAACTCTTTCATCCAGTCATAATTATTGACAAGTTCGGCGCGATTTGGTGCATCACTTTCGAAATCGAGGAATTTTGCGAGCTGACGCTTGATAGCCTCTTGATTATGACGCAATGTCTCTTCGTCAAGCAGATTGCGTTCTTGCGATTTTCCTGATGGGTCGCCAATCATACCTGTTGCACCACCGATTAACGCCAATGGCTTGTGGCCACAACGTTGGAAATGACGTAATATCATTACCCCACACAAGTGTCCTATATGCAATGAGTCAGCAGTCGGGTCAATACCCAAATATGCTGTCACCATCTCTTTTTCCAATAATTCTTCTGTGCCCGGCATCATTGTATGAATCATACCGCGCCATCTTAATTCTTCTACAAAATTCATCGATATATTTTGTTTTATTGTTAATATTCTATTCTTGAGTTGCGAAGTTAATCATTTTTTCGGAAAATTCAAACTAAATTTGATTATACACCACAAAATTCGCCTTTTACCGACTGAGAACCACAAGCCTTACAAAAAATTATCATGTCACACAATTTATAGAGGCATCCTATAAAAAATAGGCTTCCAAACAGATGTCCCAACTGCAATACATTTGTCTATTTTACAAATTTGTCCTAACTTTACACAATAATTCAACAACATCGACAATGAAATCATTCACATACATTATTGCATGCTCTCTGTGCGCCTTGTTTTTCCTCGCTCAATGCAGCGACAAACAATGCGACACTACACATAATGACTCTATCACAATTGACTCTGTCAACAATACTCACACAAAAAAAAATACGGAGCTAAAGAACGGGTCGTATTCCAACGCACGCATCCATGTAAATTATTTTGGCAACTTCAGAGAAGTCTTCAATGACAGCAATAAATATCAGTATGCTTATGCCGAAAAATTAGGTATTGACCCAATTGTCTCGGTTAAAAATTCATATTTCACAAAACGTCCTATCGTAAAAATAGAGTCAAATAAATTCTACCATGTCGATAAATTGACTCACTCTCTGCCGTTTCTTGTTCCGGAAGCTGCTGAACTTTTGGAAGACATTGGCAAAAATTTCATCGACTCATTAGCCAACAGAGGAGCCGACGGCTATCGAATCAAAGTAACAAGCCTATTGCGAACTCCAACCACGGTCAAAAAACTTCGTCGCGTAAATGTCAATGCTTCAGACTCATCAACACATCAATTTGGGACTACATTTGACATCAGCTACAACCATTTCTTCTGCCTCGATTCGACTCGCACAATCAACGGCAATGACCTCAAAGGGGTACTCGGAGAGGTTTTGCTTGATTTGCGCAAGCAAGAGAGATGTCTTGTAAAATATGAGTATAAAACTGCTTGTTTTCACATAACTGCAACAAAATAAATCTGCTTGATTTCCTATGACAATATCCGACAAAATAAAATCTTCTATCAACTCATACATTAGTAGAAACCATATCGACAGGCTTGACATTAAAGCCGCATTAATCGATATGGACGGAGTGCTCTATGACTCAATGAAATATCACACATTGGCTTGGCACAAAATGATGAGCGAAGTCGGTATCGAATGTTCTCGCGAAGAGTTTTACCTCTACGAAGGGATGACCGGAAAGGCCACAATCAATCTCCTTTTCCAACGAAAATACGGAAGAATAGCCGGCGAAGAAGAATGGCGCAAGCTTTACGAGAAAAAGGCAGAATATTTCGTTGAAATCGGCAAAAAAGAAGTGATGCCGGGAGCAAATGCCATGCTACAAAACCTCATCGACTGCGGTATCGACAGAGTGCTCGTGACCGGCTCTGCTCAAAACAGCCTAATCAAATATATAGACTCCGATTTCCCGAGTGCATTCGAACCACAAAAACGAATCACTGCACTTGATGTCACAAAAGGTAAGCCCGATCCGGAACCATACCTTAAAGGTCTGGAAAAAGCCGGGGTGTGTCACTCCAATGCCATAGTCATCGAAAATGCTCCTCTTGGAGCACAAGCCGGTCATGCAGCCGGATGTTTCACTATCGGAATTACCACAGGACCACTTTCAGAGTCTGACCTATATAATGCCGGAGCAGACATTGTTTTCGACTCTATGCAAAGTTTTGCCGACAATCTACACCTCCTTCTAACCTTATCGCAAAACGATTGATATGGACACCCGAATTATATTCTCCAACGATATTATCGACAATCTCAATCTGTTGATCGCCGAAATAAAACCTTCAAAAATCTTTGTCCTAACCGACAAATTTTCACGTCAACACACATTGAAATATTTTTCCGATAATCTCATCTTTCAATCAGCTATCCACATCACTATAGAATCCGGTGAAAACCACAAAGACATAAATTCATTGTCTGAAATATGGCAAGCATTAATCGACAATAAAGCCGACCGACATGCAGTGTTAATCAATATCGGAGGTGGCGTGATCAGTGATATCGGAGGATTTGCCGCAGCCACATATAAACGTGGGATAAAGTATATAAATGTGCCGACCACAATCTTGTCGGCAATCGATGCCTCAATCGGAGGGAAAACTGCAATCAATCACCAAAACATCAAAAATGCTATCGGTGCAATCCATCCTCCATTTGCAACAATAATCTCAACTCGTTTTTTAAAAACTCTCAGCCATGACGATATTCTTTCCGGTCTTGGCGAAATGCTGAAACACGCATTGCTCAAAGATTTAAAATCCACTTCTGACATATTAAATTCCGACATCGATTCAATTTATCGAGACGAATTCATGGATATACTTCGCGACTCGGTGATGGTCAAAGAAGCTATTGTCGCCGAAGACCCATACGAAAACGGCATACGCAAAGCGCTCAATTTCGGGCATACTTTCGGGCACGCTTTTGAGAGTCTGTCATTATCCAAAAATCACATCATACCCCACGGAGTTGCTGTTGCATACGGCATCGTTGCCGAATTGGTACTCAGCCACTTAGTATTGCAATTCCCAAGCCAAGTTTTGCATCAAATCAGTTCATATGTCAAAGACAACTTCGGCTCACTGCCTATTACATGCAATGACTATGATTTACTGATTGATTTCATGCGACAAGATAAGAAAAACGCCGATTCGGAAATAAATTTCACTCTGATGAAATCTGTCGGCACGCCTATAATCGACTGCCACTCATCAGTAGAGCAGATTAAGACTGCCCTCGATATTTTTAGAGATTTAAATCAGTAATATTATTCTTCGTTGAGAGATGACTTGGCATAATGAGCCGAGATCATCGAAGTCAACAAGCCTATCAGGAATATCGGCACCAAAACTATTATAATATCAACAAACAACACTTTTACCGGATATGCGCTTATTATCAAGCTGCCTTCTTCTCCGTTAAGTTTAATAAGTCCGAAATGTTGTTGCAACAAGCACAACACTAATCCCATCACTATACCGGAGATAGAACCTACAATATTGACAAAACAGCTTTCCCACCTAAACACATTTCCTATCATAGCACGAGAAGCACCTAAATTGTGCAATATTTTGATACTTTCGACTTTCTCCACTATCAACATCGACATCGAACTAATCATATTGAATGATGCTATCAACAATATAAATGCCAACAAAAGGAATGTCACCCATTTCTCGATATTTATCATCTTGAAATGCACATCCTGCTGACTATGCCTGTCTTGCACTACATATTCTGCGCCCAAACTTTCCGACAAAGTAGCACAAAAATCATTTAAATCAACACCCGGCTTCAAATTAATTTCAACACTTGTAGCCTCTGCGTCATATTGAAACATTCGTCTTGCCAATGCAATATCTACAATCACTGTATTTTCGTCATATTGCGCTTGGTCTGCTTGAAACACACCTGCGATACTAAGCGAATCACTTATAAATGATGCTGCAGGATTTCCCATGTTTACCATCCCCAATCTTCTCGGAACATAAAGACCTAATGACTTTGAGTCGTCAGGATGTGCTTTCAGACTTACAGCTACACCGACACTGATTATAGCTTGATAATCATCCATTGGCTCTGTTATCGGTTCATCAGCATACAACTCATCGGCATATGCAAATAACGCATTTTCATCAAGCACATCTTCTGACACACTATCAGCGAAGACATCTATCGCCTCATCGACATCTGAAATGAGAGCATACTTGCCATCCTCTTTCACTAAATCTCGAATGGCTGTCATTGATGAATATTTATCGGCATCAACGCCTTGTATCCTCACAGGCAACTGACGCCGATTATATATTGCCAACGCATTGTCTTCGACCATAGGCATCACCATCGCAACCTCCGGCAAAGACTCAAGAAGATCGATCAGAGAATCTGCTGACTCAATAACTTTTCCTTTCAAAGAAGTCACTTTCACATCAGCCGATAGCTGATCCAACTTTCCTCCCAACACATCTTGAAAACCATTAAATACTGACAGCACACAAACAATAGCCATTGTTGCAACTGCGACTCCACATATTGAAACAATGGATATGTGATTGACCATGCTATATGTCTTTTTCGACATTAGATAACGATAGGCAATCCGAGCTGATAGTGGAATTTTAAATTTCATCGATAATATTGGGTGATTTGTTGCCCGACTCTCTTTTAATTATTCGGATCTTCTTTCAGTGGATCAGAAGCTAACAATTTATCTATGTTTTCGATGTAGTCTAACGAGTCATCCAAATAAAATTGCAACTCCGGGCATTTTCTTAAAACTTGTCGAACATTTTGTGCCAACTCATATCTCACACTTTTGCTTTGCGCATTGATATTCTCAAGTATTTCCGCCGACTTCTCGCTTGGAAATATACTCAAATAAGCCTTAGCTATGCCCAAATCAGGCGACACTCTGACAACACTGACCGACACCAATACTCCACCCAAGCCTGCTGTTTGACGGCGAAATATTTCACTTAATTCCTTTTGTAATAATCGAGATATTTTAGCTTGTCTTTTTGTTTCCATATATATGATCTTTTTAATTTTTAATTTTTCGTATAATAGTCAATCCGTCACGAATCGGAAGGATAACCTTTTCCACTCGAGGATCTTCTGCCACCATTTTGTTAAATCGCATGATACCCTGCGTCTGAGCATCATTAATGTGTGAGTCATCCACCACATGTCCATCCCACAGTGTATTGTCAGCTAAAATATAGCCTCCCTCGGCCAATAAAGGAAATATTAATTCATAATATTCACAATACTCTCTTTTGTTTGCATCCATAAAGACCAAGTCAAATTTAGCATCATTCATCGACTTGATTATCTCCTTTGCGTCCCCAATATGCAAATGCAATCGGTCGGCAAATCCGGATTCTTCAAAATGAGCTCTTACAAAATCCTCCAATTCATCATCTATCTCCACTGTATGCAATTCGCACATCTCCGACATTCCTTCAGCCATACATAACGCTGAATATCCCGTAAAGGTCCCTAACTCCAAAATTTTACTTGGATTTATCATTCTTACAAGCATCTTTAGAATGCGACCCTGGAGATGTCCCGAACACATTCGAGGTCGTAAATGATACAAATGTGTGTCTCTATCCAATTGATGTAGAAAATCGGGCTCCTCATCAATATGATTTAATATATATTCGTCTAATTTTTGATTCATTTTTTGCAAATATCAATTAATGAACTGACTGCCAAATCGTATGATTTAAGACCGAAACCGACAATCACTCCTTTACACACTGACGACAGCATTGAATGTTGTCGGATTGTTTCACGTGCAAAAACATTACTTATATGAACCTCCACAATAGGCAAATCTATCGAAGCTATTGCATCTGCTATGGCCAACGATGTGTGACTATATGCACCCGCATTCAGTACAACTGCATCGCACACACCTATACAGCTATGCAACTTATCTATTATTTCACCCTCGTGATTTGTCTGGAAATACGATAACTCAACCTCTTTGAATCTTTCTTTCAAAGAAGCAAAGTAGTCTTCAAATGATGTCGTTCCGTATATCTCCGGCTCACGCCTGCCCAACAGATTTAAATTGGGACCATTTATAATAAGTATTTTCATATTCCCTCTAATATTCTGCAAAGTTAGTGCAATAGCTTTTAAATTGCAAGCAGATATGATTTTTCTGTAGTTTATATAAATAAAAAACAGGCGTCTTTCACAAGAAACCTGCATAATGCGAATCATAAATCTAATCTTATTTTCTACAAACCTAACATAAACGATTTATTTACTAATCTTATAAAAACCTTAATCTTTTATACCAAATTTTCCTAACTATATTTTCTGCCATTTATATGACGAATCATTTTCTGTACATGTCATTTTATTTTGACATTGCAAAATTACTACCCTTTGTGTTTCTACGCAAATTATGTAATATCAATATAAATATTTATATAAGTAATAAAATTATTATTCAGTTGATTTTCTACTACTTACATTTTTATAATACAAGTTATATTAAAGTTATAATATAACTCAAAATCTTAGTTATTGACATAGAAAGTCCTCCAAATGAGACCTCATTTCCCTAAATCCGGCATTATATACTGATAATTTAGTTTTCTTCACTTCGATATCCAATCACATCAATTATCGAAGTCATCAATTAGCACAAATCCATATTTTCAAATAAAAAACAATCTATCTTTAATTGCCAATCTAAGTGATGGTTATATTCATTTATGGAATCGACTGATCATGTGGATATAAATAAAAAGCAGGCGTCTTTCACAAGAAACCTGCACAATGCGAATCATAAATCTAATTTTATTGTCTACAAACCTAACATATATGATATTTATCTCTTTGTTCGATTCTATAAAAAACTCCGAAAGAGCTTTGCTAATACCTTAGCGATTACAAAATTACAACATCCGTCTCAAATTCAATCTATATTATAATAAAAATATAAGTATTATATTTACTAATCATCAGATTATAATTAGATTAAATATCCACAAATATAACTTATAATACAGACTATTAATCAAAATTTCTTCCGATTTTCATCACATCAGAGTCAAAATTATCCCTATTTATTGCTCGATTTCTCATTCGATTTCGATAAGCATAAATAGTACTTACAGAATAATGAAGAATCTGAGAAATTCGGGTACTCTCTTCCACTCCAAGTCTGACAAAGGCATATATTCTCAATTCCGGAGATAGGCCCTGACCATTTTTGACGACAAGTTGATCTTCAGGTCGCAACAGCTTATTTATTTCATCAACAAAGTCCGGATACAAATCCAAAAACGCATTATCAAATATTTTGTAAAAATCATCATTCTGATCATCTGTAAACTTTCCGGACTTTATCAATTTCAGCAATTCATCTGTCTGCCCGGCTGATATTTTTCTGCTAACGAGTTTACTCATCGATTCCAACTTATCGGCATACGACGAACAAAGTCCAAGGAAGTTACCTATATATGAATCCTGAATCCTACTTGTGGCAGCCAATTTTTTTTGAGCTTCTCTGATACGCTTCATTTGACGCATCAACACAAATAATAAAACTCCGGAGATCAACAATAACAATGTGACCAAAATGAAATATATCATCAACTCGTCTCGTGATGAATTGATTTTTTGTCGATAGGCATTATCGATCATCGGCACAAATCGAGCAACTGTCACAGTCCTCATTCGCGCATTACCCGTCATTGCATCTTGCAATGAGGCATTAATATAGTTAAACGCACGATCCAAATCGCCATGCTCATATAGCCAATGCGCCAACGTTGGCAACGACATCGTCTCTTTTACACTGCCCTTTATATCACTTATCGCCGACAATGCCAAATATCGTGCATACTGTGTTTCATCTCCTTGATTTCTATACACTTCAGCCATCTGATACGCACACATACCATAAAGATTTGTGTGATCAGGCAGTTCCTTCATCAATACTTCCAATATTTGTTTTGCTTCTTTATATCTATTCTCTTGAATCAGATGCTCTGCATAGACAAATTTATAATACGCCGACTCCTTGGGCAATATCTTTAACAACTCATCATCATACTTATTATATTTCTCATTATACTTTGCATAGAATTGTTGATGATTATCGACATAGCTCAACATGTAAGAATACAATTGCCTTCCGGCCTTCAACAACTCTATTCTAATCGATTCTTGAGCACTTTCTTTTTCAAGAGAATCCAACATATTCACCGCTTCAGGGAATATACCGGCTGCAGAAAGAGCATTCAAACTGGCAACTTCACTCAGTTTCTTTAGCGAATCTACTCCTACAAGCATCGAGATATTGTATGATTTACGATAATACTTCAATGCCGAGTCTGCACTAAATGCTTTAAACTGATTACCTATATCCATGTTTAAATTCCACTGTGCGACATAGTCCTTTAATGATACTTTCTTTAAAACTTTTTGCAACGAATCTATGGTCAACATTTTAGCCTTATCATACCTTCTGGCGTCTCGCAACGAATTGTCGAGCATCTTCAACTCCGATATTGGCAATTTCACATCAGAAACATCATCCTTTCCGGCAAAAACATTGACAAATAATGCAACAAAAAATATTACACAATATATACGATACATATTTAAATTTCTTTTTTTGCAAAGATAGTGACAATCAATCAAAATATCACAAAATATTAATTTAATATTTACTATACAATCCATAAAACAACAACTTAATTCATAAAAGCACTAATTTCAACACATTATCATCAGTTCTATATAGATCACATACAACCTTAAATAATTCCTTTTTATTGTCCCAAATTGAATGATATCGTACAAATGAAGTTTATTTTCTTTGTCATACAAACGAATTCCACTAACTTTGTATTCTAATAACATTTTCAATAGCAAATGATAAATCAGACGTACAACATATTTACCTTACCCAATGGGTTGCGTTGCGTACACTACCGCACATCCGGGAAGGTTTCCTATTGTGGCATTGCTGTCAATGCCGGCAGTCGAGACGAAAATCTTGACTGCTATGGGTTAGCTCATTTTGTAGAACACACCATTTTCAAAGGCACTTCACAACGAAGCAGCTGGCATATCAGCAATCGGATGGAACGTGTCGGTGGCGAGCTAAATGCCTATACGACTAAGGAAGAGACTGTGGTTTACACAGTCGCTCCGCAAGGCTATCTCCAAAGAGGTCTGGAATTAATCGCAGACTTGGTCAAGAATGCGACTTTTCCCGAGCATGAGCTTGACAAGGAAAGAGAAGTCGTAATCGATGAAATCAACTCTTACCTTGACAGTCCAAGCGAAACAGTCTTTGATAAATTTGAAGATTTCATCTATCAAGGGAGCTCTATGGGACACAATATTTTAGGCACTCCAGAAAGTGTAAAAAGTCTGAACAGTTCAAAATGTCGCGATTTCATCGATAAATTTTATACTCCTCAAAATATGGCAATATATTGTGTTGACCCGACTCCATTCGACAGAGTAGAGCGAGAAATCACAAAACAATTCGGAAATCTTAAATTCCCATACGAATACAACAATAGAGAAATTCCGGAGACAATTGCACCCTTCGAAAAAACAATCAATAACAACGGACATCAAGCGCACACCATTATCGGCTCACGCATATTCGGCAAATATGACGATCGCCGATTTGCCTTGTTTCTACTCAACAACTACATCGGTGGTCCATGTATGAACTCTCGACTTAACCAAGAATTAAGAGAGCGAAACGGTCTCGTTTACACAGTCGATTCTTCAGTAGGGTTGATGAGTAATTGTGGTCTATTCCAGATATACTTTGGTTGCGATTCGTCAAATATTACAAAATGCAAAAAAATCATCCACCGCGAGCTCGATAAATTGGCAAATAATACGATGAAACCGAGCATTTTTGAGCGAGCGAGACGACAATACCTTGGTCAATTACACGTAAGTTCCGACCACAAAGAATCACGAGCTATCGGACTCGGAAAAAGCCTACTTTATTACAACGAAATCCATGATATCGAGTGGAGTGCAAGAATGCTAATGGAAGTCACTCCTCAACAAATCAGAGATGTCGCCGAACTGATTCATTCGCAGAATTGTTCGACGCTAACTATAATGTAACACTCAATTTATTTCTTTTAACTTCTTTTAAACACATTGCACAACATTAATCATTAATTTTGCATAATAGATTTAAATTATGAAAATCGGATCAATCGAACTTGGCTCAAAGCCTGTAATGCTGGCACCCATGGAGGATGTCACAGACCCATCTTTTCGCCTTATTTGTAGAGAAATGGGAGCAAAAATGGTATATACAGAATTTGTTTCAGCTGAAGCCTTGATCCGCAACATCAACTCTACAACACGAAAACTTCAAATTAACGAAGTTGAACGGCCTGTCGCCATACAGATATATGGTCGCGACATCGAAGCCATGATTGAAGCAGCCAAAATAGTAGAAGATGCTAAGCCTGAGCTAATCGACATCAACTTCGGTTGCCCAGTCAAAAAAGTAGCAGGCAAAGGCGCTGGCGCAGGAATGCTACGCGACATCCCTAAACTCTTACACATCACACGCGAAGTGGTCAAAGCCGTCAATCTACCTGTCACCGTCAAGACACGTCTTGGATGGGACTGCGAAAACAAAATTATATGCGACCTCGGGCCAATGCTTCAAGACTGTGGTATCAGCGCGTTGACCGTACACGGACGAACACGTAGTCAGATGTATATCGGTGAAGCAGACTGGACACTCATCGGGAAACTCAAAGAAGACCCTCGCATGACAATACCTATCATCGGAAATGGAGACATCACTTCTGCTAAAAAAGCAAATGATTATTTCGATCGATACGGAGTCGATGGCATAATGGTGGGTCGTGGAGCAATCGGCGCACCATGGATATTTCGAGAGATTGCCCAATATATCACCACCGGCGAAGTCACCCCTCTCAGCGACACCGAAAAAATGAACATCTTACGACGACAGATTCAAGAGAGCATCGATCGTATCGACGAATATCGTGGCATATTACATATCCGACGTCATCTCGCTGCTACTCCGTTATTAAAAGGCATATCAAACTTCAAGGAAACGCGTATACGAATGTTACGAGCCGACACATTAGATGAATTGACAAAAATACTCGATGAAATCGAAGAAAAATTTTTAAATCAAGAAATATGTTCAAAAATTTAACAACAGTAATTATCCTATCTATTATTTCTGCAATATCTTGTTTTGCAGACGTAAATACATATCGCATTAAGATTGGTGACTTTACTCATTTAAAAGTAGTCAACAATATCAATGTCATATATCGATGTAATCCAGACTCTGCAGGATACGCAGTCTATGACGCTGATCGCACCTTTGCCAATGCCTACATTTTCAGCAATAACAAAGGTACTCTTAAAATAGAACTCGCAACAGAGTATGCCGGAAAAGACGATCTTCCTAATCTGACAGTATATTCCGACTATCTAAACAGCATTGAATCGTCTTCCGAGAAGACAGTGTTTATCGACACACCTTCTCCTTGTCCACTATTCAAAACAAGACTTATCGGCAACGGCAAAATTATCATTGATAATTTGAAAACAACAACTGCCGAAATTCAATTATCTACCGGCAATGGCACAATCGTTGCCAACGGCAGTGCCAATACAGCAAAAATCAAAACTATTGGGACTGGCACTATTCAAGCCGACGAACTTATTGCAAAAAAAGTAATATGCACAATTTTGGGAACCGGCAGCATCGGTTGTCACCCTACCGACCTACTACAAACCAAAGGTATCGGCACCACTAAAATTTACTATAAAGGTAACCCGACAATAAAGAAAAGTGGAGGAGGCAATATCATACAACTGAAATAATCTATCATTGACAAAAAAGCCCGATTTAATCGAAGAAATTACATAATGACAAGCAGTTTCTCCAATGACAACAATCGTGAGTCTTCCTTCAGACAAAAGACCGCACGAACCATCAAATGGAATACAATCGACCGGTTTTCATCACAAATTATTTATGCCATCACCGGAATTGTATTGGCCAATGTATTGTCTAAAGACGATTTCGGATTAGTCGGAGCTATATTGGTCTTTCAAGCCTTTGCCACACTTTTTGTAGATAGTGGATTTGGTGCCGCATTGTTACAAAAGAAAGAGCCGACTGATAGAGATTACTCTACAGTCTTTTGGTTTAATCTTATTGTCAGCGTAATCATATACATAATACTATGGTTTGCAGCCCCATTGATTGCTGATATTTTCCAAGGAGACACTCGTCTTATCCCTCTGTCACGGGTTATGTTTTTGTGTTTCATCATCAATGGATTATCAATCGTCCAAACCAACAGATTGATGAAAGGCATGAATGTAAAAATGATTGCTGTATCCAATCTCTTTGGACTTATTATATCCGGAATCGTCGGCATAATTATGGCATTAAACGAATTTGGAGCATGGGCATTGGTGTGGCAATCAATAATTCTTGCCGGCATCAAAACCACTTGGCTATGGGTCGTCGGAGGTTGGAAGCCTAATGGAGGATTCCACATAGATTCTCTTCGGCAAATCTACAAAGTCGGCATGGGAGTCTTCACAAGTTCTTTTCTCAACACAGTCTTTCTAAATATTTATTCGTTTGTAATTGGAGCATACTACAATCTCGCAGCCTTGGGAAACTACACTCAAGCTGACAAATGGAGCAAAATGGGTAGTGCCTCTATCTCGCAAATCCTCACAGCCTCATTTGTGCCTGTTCTATCACAGTATCAAGATGATAGAGAACGTTTTAAATCAATTGTAAAAAAAACGAATAATTTTACATCATTCATTCTTTTCCCATTTATGTGTGGATTAATCGTCATGGCAGAACCGATATTCCATATCCTTTTTGGCAATAAGTGGGACTCTGCAATCATATTGTTCCAAATATTGTTAATGCGAGGAATATTTGTTGTACTCACATCGCTCTACAATAATTATCTTCTATCGTTAGGTCATGCAAAAAGCTTAGTAATCGTAGAATTTATCAAAGATGGTCTTACGCTTGTGGCTATCATATCCACCATATTTATGCAATCTGTCGAAGCTCTTGTTTGGGGACAATTAGCAGCATCTGCAGCTACATATATATTTATTCTATTTAGAGCCTCTCGAAACACCGGATACCACAAAACTTCATTTATTACCGACATGATGCCCTACTTTATAACTACAATCGCATGTTGCATTGCAATGTGGTGTATCGGTAGTTTTATCGACCACAATATTACTATGATTATACTTCAATCTATTGTGGGACTGACGTTATATTACATTGGCTTAAGACTCATAAAATCACCCATTCTCAAAGATGTAGAATGCCTTATAACGAGACATTTCAAAAGGAGATACTAATCAATACCAACAATTATAACTATCAATTAACAACTATTATAAATAAAAATTTTGAAAAATAGCACAATTATTATACCTTTGTGGCTAAATAAGTTTTTACCATTTCCCTAAATAATGAAAGAATTAAAACAACTGCTTTCTAAAGAATGTTCCTACCAACTCCGAGATGAGATTATGGATCAATTTATCTCGTCAATGGAGGAAATAACATTGCATCAAGGCGACATCCTGATTGCAGATGGTTCATTAGATACAAATATCTACATTGTAAAAGAGGGTATAATGGCCCACACATATCTTAGCGGAGCCAAAGATTGTTGTTGGGGATTCTCTTTACCGGGAACAATGATGTACTCACTTCATCCGTATTATTTCAACAAGCCGGCATTCTATCAAGTCATTGCGTGTTGCGATTCTGTGGTAATGAAGCAATCAAAAGAACGTTTTGACAATCTTATTGCAGAATCTCATGAGTTTGCTCGTTGGGTGTTGAGCATGGCTCAATGTCAACTCTTCTTCTTCGAAAAGAAAAACTCTGTAATCAGCGGTGACGCAAGAGAGCGCTTTATATCCTTGGCAAAAAATAGACCGGAGATTTTCCAAAAAGTGCCAATGAAAATCATCGCATCATATTTAGGTATCACACAACAATATCTTAGCAACCTCAAGAAAGAATACAAACGCATGATCTATGGCTAATATCGACACATATTCGCCACTGACAATATATACAAACACCGACAATTTTGCTTCACAGACTAAACACACAAAATAAGACATTAAGAAGTCACGAAAAATCACAAAATTCAATCAAATTCGCCACATTTAAAATAGTTTAAATCGTTTTATAAATCCTTTATCTAAATTTGCAAAAAATCATTAACAAATTTAAATAAGGATTTATGAGAAAGACTATTTCACTAATCTATTTGGCTCTGATTGTTTCAGTTTTCAGCGCATTTGCATCAAACGATGCAACTATGCAAAAACAGAAATCAAGCTCAACAGAAGCCACAAAGCGTATAAAAGCGCCTGTTGAAATCCCTCTACGACAAAAGACCAACTCATCCATCAAAGATGTAAAGTCTACCGCTCGTCTTTCCAGACAAGCAAAAAGTCCTAACCTTGCACCAATATTTGCACCTGCAGGTGGTTCAAACATCTATGGTTGGCTCAACTACTATGAAGATCCTACTTACGATTGGGACCAAATAGGACTCAACCAAATCTTCACAGATGGCACATACTCTACAATATTCAAAAGTTGGGACTCTCCGTCAATGGCATTCTACCATGACAACGAAGTGCACACATTGACAACTCTTTTCGATGAAATGGGTATTTACATCCAAGAGTCGTACTACACTATTTACAACTTCGAGACAGGTCAGTTGATTTCAGGTCCGACTACAATTCCTCTTGACGACACTTGTCTGGGTGCATTCATCAATATTGCATACAACCACAACGACAATAGCGTATACGGATATTCATACGACTATTCAAGCTCTACAGGTATTACCTTTGCTAAAATCATTTTGACAAACCCTACAAATGTGATTAGCGTACAAAAAGAGATAGATCCATCTCAAATTTGCAGTGCTATGACATACCATGAGGGAACATTCTATGGCATTAACTTCAAAGGAGAATTTGTTACTATCGACACTGCAGGCAACCAAACTCCCCAATTCACACCTGTATTCGAAGACAACAACACCGTAACTCGCAACTATGGTTCAATCATTTATGCTCCTCAACTAAATGGTTTCTTGTGGGCAAACATGTATGATGCCGACAATTCTTCTCACCTCTACAAAATCGATACTACTACAGAAACTGCTGTAAAACTTGCCGACTACAACAGAATGGAACAATACATCAGTTTCATGACTCCTACTTATGAAGCAAATCCTGCAGCTCCTAATTTTATAGAAATCATTGGCAACACATTTGAGGGCACACCAAACAATTATGGCACAATCACAATTCAAGTGCCTACAACCACTATCGATGGTTCTACAATACCTCAAAGTCAAAAGATCAATGTGGTATTGATGATTGCCGGAGATGAAACATGGAATGAAGACTACACTCCGGGTGCGACTGAAGAAATCGAACTTCGTAACATTCCTGAAGGTTTGAACACATTAACATTCATAACTTCAATTGACAATCTAAAAACTCGCAAGGCTTACCCAATACACATAGGTCATGACACTCCAAAGACTCCTACAAATATCATATTAACAGCAGATGGTCTCAGCTGGGACGCTGTAACTTCAGGTGTAAACAATGGTTACTTCGAAGCCGACAAAGTGACATATTCTGTCTACCTCAATGAAGAACGCATAGCACGTAACATCACTGAGACTAGTCTTGAATACTCACTCGAAGACGGCGAATATGAAGCATATGTAGCTGAAGTCTATGCTGAATGCAATGGCAAAGAATCATATCCTGGTTACTCTAACCCTATCGTAGCCGGTGCTGCAGTTTCATTAGACTATTATTGTGAGCCTACTCCTGAAGCTCTTGCTCTTTACACCCGAATCAACCCTAAGGGCGACACGACATGGCAATATCGCGCAGCAGATGGCGACTTCTACAAAGAAGACTGCTTAGAGCTCTTTGCTTACGACATTTACACTGAAACATATGGTATAGACGATTGGTTGATTCTTCCTCCATTGAAATTTGAAGACGGCAACGAACTATACTCATTCTCGACAGATTTAGCAAACACTTTGAGCATTGCCCCATACACAACTATCGACTACACAGTCTATATCGGTAATGCACCTACTATTGAAAGTATGACTACAGTGATAAGCTCTACAAAAGGTATTGACAACACTACATTCAAAACATACTACGACAAATTCCAAATAGAAGAAGCCGGCACATACTACATCGGCATCTATGCAAAATACGATTCTGAAGTTAAACTTCCGGTGAGCCTTTTGATGCGCAACATCAATGTCAAGGCAGAAAACGTATCACTTGACGGTCCTGCAGCTGTAACAAATGCAAAAGCCACACCTGCAAAAAAAGGTGAACTTAGCGCAACAGTAGAATTCAATATGCCGACAACATCAATTGACGGCACTCCATTAGATACAGATCAGGCTATCACTGCATACGTTGAAACAGAAGTAGCTTATGACCCTGTCGAAGGCAAACCGGGCGAAAAAGTATCTATCGTCGTAGAAACAATTCAAGGTGACAACACTATCAAAATTTGTCCTTTCATTGACAAGAATAGAGGTTACGAAATCGAAATTCCTGTATTCACCGGCGTAGACCTTCCGGGCTATGTTGAAAACATGAAACTCGACGTTTCTGACGACAACAAAACAATGCGCATTACATGGGAAGCTCCTACAATCGGTTTGAATGGTGGTTATGTAAGTCCTACAGGCAACACATACCACTGCGCTATCCCGACAGCAAACGGATGGGAAATCTATGAAGAAATCGGTACAGATGTATTTGAATACGAATTTAGCAAAAAAACAGGTGGAATGGAAATTATCCAATTCGGTATCCTTGTTGAGAACGCTGCCGGTCAAAGCCCTGCTTTTGACATATGCACAACTGTACTTGGTAAGCCACACACTCTACCTATGATTGAAACATACCCTGACGGTGGTCTTGAATATGGTCCTTGCTACTCATACGAGCTTGACGAAACATACAACACTATTTGGCGTGTGACAGATCTTTACTATGACGATATCATACAAAAAGACTTCCGTCGTGAAGATGGCACAGGCTTCGCATTGGCTTGCTCACCTCGTCGTATCGAAAACAGTCGTAAAGGTCGCTTCATGATGCCTAAATTCTCTACTATAGACTGCAAAGAGCCTATCCTCAAATTCGACACATGGATTTCTCCTGATATGCCTAAAGTAGAAATCTACGCTGAAGCAAACGGCATCGAAGCCAAGAAGGTGGGCACATTGTTTGACGAAAACTACGAAGGATGGCAAGTAATCGAAATCAAACTTCCTGAAGAATTCAAAGACAAAGGTTGGGTATCTACATACATCGAAATCACATTCGACAAGTATGAGCAAATCTTCTTCCTTGACAACTATGAATACAAAGACAACCTCCAAAATGACTTCGAAGTAAGTTCTGTGACAGGCAAACGCCACCCATCTATCTATGACGATGCAAACTATGAAGCAAGAGTCACTAATCGTGGCTTCCAAACAAGCGTTGCTCCTAAAGGCAAATGGCAAGTATTCAAAGAAAGCGAATTAATTATCGAACAAGATGTTGATGCTCCGAACGACAAACAATACGAAGAGCACGAAGTCGTTGTATATCCATTTACGCTCAACGCTAACAGCGATCAATTAGGAGATGCTAAAGTGGTGTTCAGCATCACAACCCCTGACGATAATAACAAAAACGACAGTGGATCATTTGACATATCTGTAGAGAGAGGCGATGCTGTGACTGTGACTGACCTTAAAGCAGAATCAGGTGAAGACGGCAAATCTGTAGAATTGACATGGTCAGAGCCAAATGCTGATGTCATTGTAGAAGGATTTGAAGACTGCCCAACGTTTGACGCCAAGGCTACACAACTCGGTGAATTCAAAAACATTGACGCCGATGGTTTGGAAACGTATGGCTACAACGGATGGTGGCGACCAAACATCAACCCTGCAACAGGTCATGGTGAAGCAGCTTCATTCATTGTTTGGAAAGCTGAAGAAGCCAACAAAGTGGCAGAAAAAGCAGGTGCAGCTGTAAGCTACTCAGCTTATTCTGGCGACAACTTCGCTATCGCATTTGTTCCTTTCCCAACCGAAGAATATGTGGCTCCTGCACCGGCCAACGATTGGCTCATCTCTCCTGAAATCAAAGGTGGCAGTGAAGTAAAATTTGCAGCTCGCCCATTGTACTACGCATACGGTCCTGAAGTTCTTCGCATAATGGCTTCCTCTACAACAGACGACATCGAGTCATTCTATGTGGTGACTACACTTGAAATCGGCAAATACAGCAATCCTAACCTTGATCCTGTATGGGAAGAATTTTCCGTAACACTTCCTGCCGACGCTAAGTACTTTGCTCTCAACTATACATCTCAAGACATCTTCGGCTTGATGCTCGATGATTTGGCATACACTCCTTATGTAACAGATCAAATCAGTGGCTACGACATCTTCCGTAATGGCGAAAAGATACAAAGTGACCTTAATGTACTCAGCTCATACACAGACAATGAGGTAGAACTCGGCAATACTTACAAATACAACATCCTTCCGGTTACTTCTACAAACAAAGGAAAAATGTCTAACACAGCGATTGTTGTCACTACAAGTATTGACAACATTACTTCTTCAGACTTTGCTTACGGCACTAAAGGTGCAATCGTAATCAAAGGCTTTGAAGGTAAGAATGTAACTATCTATACTACAGATGGCAAAACAATCTTCAATAAAACTATTGATAAAGCCAACACTATAGTTAAAGTTGATGCTGGTGTTTATGTAGTTAACGCAGGCAAAACTTCTATCAAAGTAATAGTGAAATAACCTAACATCTATTTCATAACATAGTCAAAAGAGATTGCTCCATAAGGGCAATCTCTTTTCTTATTACACACGCTATGAATATCCTTACAACACACTATTACAACAACATTAATTGAAATATAATATTCAAAATTATCATCTTCATAATTGCATATCTCAAAAGTTATTATTAATATTGCAAACCAAATTACAAAATTTGATTCATTTGTAGTATTTATCCTATTAGGACATTAATTAATTTATAAGTATGAGAAACAATACTATACTTAAAATTATTATGTATTCTCTTTTGCAATTAGTAGCCTTTAATTCTATTGCCGAAGAGAATCTTAATAGTATATACTCCAGATGGAATGACCTAAAGACTGACAGTCTGTTTAATTTAGGTAAAAGTTTCCTTGAAAAGGAGCAACGTGATTCTGCCTTGATCTGTTTTTCTATTTGCGGAAACAAAGCTACAACAGAAATGTCTAAAGAAGAAAAATCCATTTGTATCAACGCTTTGACTAATTCTGCAAGATTATATTTCTGCTTCTACGACTATGACAAAGCGTGTCAACAACTCATTAAAGCCATTAAGCTATGTGATGAAAGCAAAATGGATAAGGAGCTAACCGGCATATATATGGAGCAAGGTGCGCTCATGATGACATACGCTCAACAACGTCCTAAACAACAAAATTTCAAAGAAGCAGAAGAAGCCTATCGTAAATCTTTCTGGAATGCTCTGAAACACAAACAATACTCATCACTGATTACAGCACTTTTTAATTTAGGAAACCGATTTTATAGTGCTCAGAAAATAGAAGAGATGAAAGAGGAATTGGATGCTTTCAATAAAGCTAATATACCTCCGACAGAAAAGTCGTATGACTACATTATGAATTTCCACCATGCACTTTGTCATATAGCCGACAAAAATTATCCTCAAGCCCGATACTACTTTAATCGTCAGCTACAGTGCATCCCCAACGAATTTCGAAACAATATTCTCAAATTTCAAGTATATGCCAACATCACTAAATCCTTCGTAATCGAGAACAACACCGACTCTGCTATATATTACGAAGAAATAATGTATGATTTGGCTACAAAAAACAATATGATAGATGCAAGGACCCTTTCGGCTTCTGCGTTATCCGAGCTCTATGAGACACAAGGCGACAGCATTAAATCTTCGGAATATTCGATTATTGCCCTCCAACTCAAAGACTCCCTAATGTCGGTCAACAATCTTGACGAAGTTAATTCGCTAAATTTCATACGCCAACTACATGAAGAAGAATCACGATTGAATAGTTACAAAAACAAGAACCAATGGCTCATTTTAGTACTTATCATAGCAATAACCGCCATTATTATTATTTTATACCTATGGTTCAACCTAAAAAAACGTCATAAAAACCTTACTATTCAAAACATCACTAAAAAAATCATTAAATACGAAAATAGTTCTTTGGAAGACTCTACCAAGCAAGAACTAAAAGAAAAAATAACGCATGTTCTTACACAAACTGACACAATCTATCAGCAAGAATTCTGTTTAACTCAATTAGCAGAATTATGCAATTCTAAAAGTAAATATGTCTCTCAAGTTATCAACGAACTTTATGGACAAAATTTCACTTCACTAATCAATTCATTACGCGTCGAAGAGGCATGCAAAAGAATGGTTGATAAAGAAAACTATGGGACATGGACTTTGGAGGGGATAGCTCAATCTGTCGGTTTTAAAAGCCGTGTAACATTCTACAATGCATTCAAAAAACACAAAGAAATGAGTCCGTCAGAATATGTGCAACAACATAATTCGTAGTTGCAATTCTTGAACTTAAACACTCGTATCGCTCTCTAATTTTATATCACATTAGTGCAATTATTCGCTATTATTGTTGTAATTCAAGAAATGAAACATCATCATTCTGACTTTTTGCTACATTAATCAAAATAGTTAATTAAATTTGCCAGAAACAAAAAATCTTTGTAAAACTACCAAATAAATTAACTATCATGAAAAAAATTATTTTTTTATTGCTATGCTATTTGTTGTGCAACATAGTGCATGCAAATAGTTGCGACGACTCAGTTGAGATCTACAATCCTATAGAGATGCAGATGAACTCGTGTATTGCCGTCATTGACAATATCGACTTGCCAACGTCATTCAAAGGGACGAGTTTTATCAATCTTTCAACAATTCAATTAATCTATCTATAACGCATATTTAATCCTCAAAATATCAAATTTATGAAAAATCTTATTTACACATCACTGATACTTCTCGCTATGGCAACACCTTCGTTTGCCGAAACCGAGATACTATTAGTCGAGAAAAGCAATGGAGAAACCATTGAATTACCATTAGAATACATCGACGAAATGAGATTCAAGGATGCCATGGACATTCCGGAAGACAATACTCCGGATTGTGTCGAAATCATCGACCTCGGTCTATCAGTCAATTGGGCTTCTACCAACCTCGGGGCTACACTTCCGGGCGAACCGGGCTACTTGCTCGCTTGGGGTGAACTCGAAGAGAAAGATTGGTACTCTTGGAGCTACTACAAATTCGGAACATCTAAGACTTCTCTCACCAAATACACTGCTACTGATGGTATAAATACGCTTCAACCTGAAGATGATGCTGCAACAATGTTGTGGGGAGGAGAATGGCGTATGCCGACTCGTGAAGAATTCCAGGAACTTTATGACAACTGCGACATAGACTACGAAGCTACTGAAGATGGTTATCCCGGTGTTAGACTTACAAGTAAAGTTCCCGGTTATGAAGGCAAATCTATTTTCTTTTGCGCTGCCGGTTGGATTCAAGACGAATACCATGTATCAGATGTCGCATTATCTACTTATTGGACTAACCAATGCGTTAATTATGATGAAATAGCTCTTCCTGAATTTGCCTATGCTGCAGAATTTTGGAGAGAAGGGGATTATGCAAAAAGTTATCATTGTCCCGGGACATATCGCTATATAGGTCGTCCTATTCGCGCCGTAAAACCAAAAACCACTAATTCCCAAGATAATGGCACAGTATCATTAGTTGTAGAATTTGTCAATGGATCTACTCAAAAATATATTTCAACCGATAAGCCAACAGCGACATTTGAAGGCGACTTGATGTACATACGCACCGATATGCTTGAAACATCATTTGTCAAGGAACACATCAACAAAATATATTTTGAAAACAACACTGTCAGCATTCAATCTGCCGAAGAAGATGAAATGACTTTCTATTATAACGGAAACGAAGTAATCATCAATGGAAAATCATACGCTGTCGCAATCTATGACATTGATGGCAAACTTTACTATCAAGACTATTCTCTCAGTGGCTATAATGCGATAGACATTTCCGGTTATAATCCCGGCGTATATATTGTTAAAGCAAACAATCAGACTATTAAAATCTTGAAGAAATGAAAAAGCATGTTTACCTATCATTGATATTTGCCATACTATCAATAACAGCAATAGCTGAGATATTTATCATTCAAAAAACAAATGGCGAAATTATCGAGCTTCCGACAGAAGACATCGTCGAAATGAAATTAAAAGAAGCGGAAGACACCCCTGATGACAATACTCCGGATTACGTAGAAATCATCGACCTCGGCCTATCAGTCAATTGGGCTTCTACCAACCTCGGGGCTACACTTCCGGGCGAACCGGGCTATTTCCTCGCTTGGGGTGAACTCGAAGAAAAAGACTGGTACTCTTGGAGCTACTATAAATTCGGAACATCTAAGACTTCCCTCACCAAATACACTGCTGCCGACGGTCTAAGCATTCTTCAGGCAGAAGACGACGCCGCCACTATGCTTTGGGGTGGTGAATGGCGCATGCCTTCTCGCGAAGAATTCCAAGAACTCTATGACAATTGTGAAGTAGACTACGAAGCCACAGAAGATGGTTATCCCGGTGTCAGATTTACAAGTAAAGTTCCCGGCTACGAAGGCAAATCTATTTTCCTTTGTGCTGCCGGTTGGATTCAAGATGAATACCATGTATCAGATGTCGCACTATCCACTTATTGGACTAATAAATGCGTTAACGGCGAAGTTGTCCTACCTGAATTTGCTTTTGCAGCCGAGTTTTGGCGTCAAGGTGACTATGCGAAAAGCTACTATTGTTCGGGCACTTATCGCTATCTTGGCCGCCCTGTTCGCGCTGTAAGAGTCAATGAGAATTATGCAGGTCCTGTCGAAGATCCTACCTTTGCAGGTGATTTCGAAATATATCTCAATCCTTCAAATGTATGGAATGCTGAAAATGGTTGGTTTGCACTATACGTCAACAACTCTAACACCGACACAAACGAATGGGTTACTTTGACCGACACCAACGAAGATGGCATCTACGAAGGAATGGTTCCACAGGGAGAGTGGACAAGCATGGCTTTCTATCAAATTGGAAATGAATACGACACTCCTTCCAATTCAACTGCCCTTTCCAAAACAGAAGATTATTTCTATGACGGAGTCAATAATCAATGCAACATTTTAGGTATTAACCAATTAGGCATAGCTTCATCTGAATGGAGCATCTACACCGAGCCGACAATCGAACCTATCGAAGTGGAATACGTCGATCTTGGTCTTACTGTGAATTGGGCATCCTACAACGTCGGTGCAACTTCTCCTGAAGAATATGGTTATTACCTTTCTTGGGGTGAACTCGAAGAAAAAGATTGGTACTCATGGAGTTATTACAAATTCGGAACATCTAAAACTTCTCTTACTAAATATTGCACAGCCGACAACAAAAACACTCTTGAAGCCGAAGATGATATTGCCACTGTGATGTATGGCGAAAAGTGGCGTATGCCGTCACGCGAAGAGTTCCAAGAACTCGTTGACTATTGCAACGTAGATTACACAGCTACAGAAAACGGTATACCGGGTATTCGCTTCACAAGTAAAGTTCCGGGATACGAAGACAAATCAGTATTCTTCCCTGCTGCAGGCTACAAGCAAGATGGCAGCATTGTCGGCGAAGGCGCTTCTGCTTCATTATGGTGTAATGGTTGTATCTTAGGCGGTTTTAGTCTCCCTGAATATGCGTTCACAGCCGACTTGATATATGGAGGAAATTATTCTTCAGGATCAGCTCTTCGTGTGCTTGGACGTTCAGTGCGTGCTGTAACAATCAACGAAGACTATGTCGTACCGGTTTTACCTGAACCTCTACCTACTTTCGCAGGCAATTTCAAAGCATACCTTAATATCGCTGACCAATGGAGCGCTGAGAACGCATGGTTTGCTCTTCAAGTGATTAATGAAAACGAGAACACATCGGCTTGGGCAACGATGACAGACAACTATGGCTATGGAACTTACGAATGTCTCGTACCGGAAGGTGAGTGGACAGGTATGATTTTCACTCGCCAAGATAACTCCAACGACCAAGCATCTATCGAAAACGCATTAGCAAAGACCGAAACCTTAATTTATGACGGCACCAACAACCAGTACAACATCTCAGGTCTTGCAGACAATGGTGCATACATAGGTAGTTGGAGCGTTTACAAAGAGCCGGTCCCTACTTTCGTAGGTGGAGCGACTATCTACCTTAACCCTACTGAGACTTGGACTATCGACAACGCATGGTTTGCACTATACGTCTTCAACGCTAACAATGACACCAACGCTTGGGCTACTTTTGCTAATCCTGATGCCAACGGCGTGGTCAACACCACAATCCCTGAAGGCGAATGGAGTGGCCTCATCTTCGTACGCATGAACCCTGAAACAGCTACTCCAAGTTGGGACTTCCAATGGGGTCAAACTGCCGACCTGTTCTTAGACGCTACCAACAACCAATTCAACATCACCGGTTGGGGTGACGATG
>SUXG01000036.1 GCA_015061085.1 Bacteroidales bacterium | reverse complement strand
AGACAAATTCACAAAAGAAGAGCTTGACGAACTTTTTGAAGCGTCGTTCAAAGTCAAAGAAATTATGGAGAGATACGACAATTGGCGTAATCTCATTCTCGACAATCAAATCTATCGCCACAATTTCTTGCTCGTGCAGCTGGTAATGGGCGAATGGAAGAAAAGAATCTTATCACCAATCAAAAAATCAGAATGATTATGGAAGTTAAATACTCTTTCTACGAAATCATCAAGAATGATGCTTACGGCTACGAATGTGGCCGTGAGCGTTGAAAAGATTTCTACACTACTTATCATCGTATAAGCACTTTGACTGAGTTGTTCCCTGAACACTCTTTCAAAGTTATCTTAGTCACTGATGTAGGTGTCTTCAACTTGATTCAGTTGACTGCTAAGAAATAACATTCCACTTCTCTACATTCCTTTTAAGGCAGTCGAAAGATTGCCTAAAATTGTGTCTTTTAATACTCGCAGTCATCGCTGTAACTTCGTGGTAAATAAATCTTATTTACTATGGCAACAAGTTTAATTACTCAAATTCCAATTTTTGTATTCTCGTCGCAAATTGGCGACATTGAGTTGTCAACCGATCAAGATGTAATCGAGATTACACTTGAAGATGGATTGACAGAGATTTACCGTTCAAAACTATATGCTTTTGACGGCAAAGTTACAATCGTGAACATCGGCGAAGTTATTGAGCAGTATATGAGAGCGCAGAAACAGACGTTCGTAGCATTCACACTATACTATAATAAGGCAGACGGCACGAATATCAGCTCGTTTAACATCAATACGCTGTATTGCTCGTTGGTTCTTGACGCAGAAGCCGGTGTGTTCGGCTCATTCAATTTCCTCTCTACACTCACGGCTAAGCGTGTACCAAGAGATTCGACCGACTATTTGTGGCTATTTCATGGACAAGGTACCGGTCAGGTAAAGGCTCATTGCGTATTTATTGATGAGAATGGCGAAACGGCTAACGCTACCGTTACGCTTCGTTCGCTTGTTACCGATGATATCGGTGTGACAAGGATTGTAGTGAATCAGGCTCTAATAAATACAATGCTCAAAAGGGCTTGGGGAGCAGAAATAAGCAAACTAATGTCGTACACTATTGAGTACAACAATCGTTTTATGACTTACTATGTGGTGGACTTTATGCCTGATGTGTCGTTCACTTTCAAAAATTGCTTTAATGTGGACGAGATAGCATACTTTAATGCTATCACTACCACCAAGACAAAGGTTAATCGCTCTACGGCTGTGGTAGGTGGACGGCATTTGTTCTACGACCAATCTGTGGATAAAACCTACGAAGTCGAGTCAGCTCCATTGACAAGCGATGAAGCCTATTGGGTAGAACAACTGCTAATGTCGCATTCCGTAAGGCTGAATGATTCATCGCTTCTCGATGTAATAATTACCGATAGCACTTGCGAAATTAGCGACAACGATGAACAACTTAACAAGGTTAAGTTTACTTGGCAGTTTGCCATGAAAACGCCACATCTAATGAAATCGTTCCGTGAGGACACTAACGGAATATTTACCGAACCTTATAATCAAACATTTAACTAATGGCTAATTCTATACACATAAGTACGCTACGGAAAATGCTTCAAGCCGGCGACCCTGTAAACATATCGCTTTGGACGAAAGACGGCCAAATACAGCATTGGAATAATTGTATTCCGCTTCGATATGATTTCTATAAGGGTGTGCGTCGTATGAAACTCCTCACAAGCCGACAAATACGCCAAGTGCGTGATGTCTGCATTTTCCGTATCAATGGAATGGAAGTCTTTTTATGATATCAAGATTTTTTATTTTACATATGTGTGATTTACCGTCAATCTTTTTTGAGTTTATCATTAACTAAAGCCATAGTTGTATTACTTACCTCAATTCTTTCACTATATTCACCACATTTATCACATAATAAAATGATATACCATTTATTTGGATTAGTAATATTTGTTGGTTGAGCAAAATAGGCTTTAAATTTTCTTCCTGAAAATATTTCCTTACATGCAGGACACTTATAAGGCTTATTTTCTTCAATTTTGAATCCACATTTTTTTACCCAATAATTTAACCAGAATTTTTGCTCATGGGCGAACTTTATTATTAATTTTTCTGTATTTCTTATGTATAGTGTCATGATTATTTTAAGTAAAATTAAGTGCAAATATAATGAAAAAGATTTATAGTAACACTATATAATAGAATATATAGAGTACTTGTAAAGCGACAACGCTAACTCATAGAATATTTAATAGCAAAATATCATAATTATGTTATTTAGAATAAATGTTTGTATTATAGCTTTACGTTTCTGTAATATAATTCTGATTTTGTTAAACCTAAAATTGTCTTTTAGATGGCGATAGAATAGAATTGAAGTAGCTTAGTGTGTAAAATCACAAGGCTATTTTTATTATGAACAACTCTTTTCTTAATTTCAACAGTGTAGAAACACTACCGAACCTGTATAGTGAAGTGTGTAATGGTAATGGTAATGGTAATGGTAATGGTGATGGTAATGGAAATGGCAATGGATAGGTATGCAATAGCCTCATAGGCTATTCAATATGTTCCTTTTCCATTTATGCCCTAATAGCACAATGCAGATGAATGTAGGTTAAACGCTGCGAAAAATAGGTTAAAAACTAAAATTTTGCTGTTTAGTTAAAAATTAGTAACTTTGCAGTTATGAAGATAAGAAATGCTCAATACGAAGTTAGCAATTCCAAAGTAGAAAAATGCCCGGATATCAATGTTCCGGAATATGCTTTTATTGGTCGGTCAAATGTAGGCAAATCATCATTGATTAATATGCTTACATCAAGAAAAGCCCTTGCCAAGACATCGCAAAAGCCGGGGAAAACGTTGTTGATCAATCATTTTAAGATCAACGATGGCGAATGGTATATTGTCGATTTGCCGGGCTATGGATATGCTTCCCGAGGCATGCAGCAACGTAATGAAATCAGTAGAATAATTAAAGATTATATCAGTAAAAGAGAGCAAATGACTAATCTATTTGTGCTTATTGACAGCCGTCATTCGCCACAAAAGATTGATCTTGATTTCATTAATTGGTTAGGAGAATCCGGTACACCGTTTTCTATTATCTTTACCAAAGCCGATAAGTTAGGTCCAAATGCTATCCTGACAAAAGTTGAAGAATATAAAAAGGTATTGAGCAAAGAATGGGAAGAATTACCCCCAATATTTATAACATCGTCAGAGAAAGGTACCGGGCGAGACGAAGTGTTGCAATACATTGAAGAGATAAACAATATAGTGCTCAGCAATCAATGAAAAAGGTTTCAATAATAGTCCCTACTTACAATGAAGAAGAGTCGCTACCTCATTTCTATGAAGAAATGTGCAAGGTCATTGATTCGCTTTCAAACGAGTATGACTTTGAAATGCTTTTCATTAATGATGGAAGCAAGGATAATACATTGAATATTCTTGATCAACTACGCAAAAAAGATCCACGTGTCAATTATATTGATATGTCACGCAATTTTGGTAAGGAAATCGGAATGTTGGCAGGATTTGATTATGTTAGAGGGAATTGTGCGATAACAATTGATGCAGACCTTCAGGAGCCACCGAGTGTAATACCGGAAATGTTGCGAAAATGGGAGGATGGTTATGATGATGTCTTTGGCAAAAGAAGATTGCGAGAACAAAGCGTTTTTAAAAAATCTACTTCAAAACTTTTTCATGAGATAATAAGGAAATTGTCTGACATCGAAGTTGATAGTGAATCAGGAGATTTCCGACTTTTGGATAGAAAATGTATCGAGGCTCTTAAAACGCTACGTGAAACGCAAAGATATACCAAAGGGATGTATTCCTGGATTGGTTTTAATAAGACATACGTTGAATACGACATCAGCAAGCGTGTGGCGGGAAAGACTAAATGGAATTTCAGAAAGTTGCTTCACTTGGCAGTCAACGGAATCACGTCACATTCTGTCATGCCTCTTAAATTGGCAAGTTTAATTGGTGTCGTTACGTCGTTTGTAGCATTTATCTACATGATATACATCATCATTAAAGCGATAATTTATGGTGATCCGGTGGCAGGATTTCCGACATTAATGACTGTCATATTATTTCTTGGCGGATTTATTTTGCTTGCACTTGGAATAATAGGAGAGTATTTAGGTAGGATTTTTGTCGAAACCAAACGACGTCCGCCTTATTTCGTAAATTCTATAAATGGATGTAATCCTATGGACTTTAAAAACAACTAATGGTTATGATAAATAAAATTAGAAAATTAGTGACAGGAAATAGTCGAATCAGCGAGATAATCAGATTTGGTATTGTCGGTGGGGTTGCGACGTTGCTACAATATGGATTTTATGTCATTTTTGTAGATCTCGTTGACATACCGGCTGTTGCTGCGACAATGGTCAGCTATGCTTTGAGTTTCGTCTTTAATTTTGTGATGTCAAACTATTTCACATTCCACACAAAGCCTAATGCCAAAAAAGGCATTGGATTTACTTTAAGCCACATTATAAACATGGGATTACAAGTGGGGTTTGTGGCAATATTCAAGGGCTTGGTCGGCGACACGTTGGCGCTCCTTCCCGCAATGATGATTTGTATTCCGGTGAACTATTTGCTTGTCAGATTTGCGCTTACAAACAGAAGATTTAAAAGCCGCAAGGAAAAAGCAGAACTACTTAAGCAACAGCAAAGCAAATAAGAAAAAGGAGTCCGAGAGACTCCTTTTCTATTGATATACAGACAATTTATCGTTTTATCAGTCTTACTACGTTTTCAACGTGGTGAGTATGAGGGAACATATCGACCGGCTGAACATCTGTCACCTTATATTTAGAATCAAGCATTGATATGTCGCGAGCTTGTGTTGCCGGGTTGCAGCTGACATAAACCAATACATCAGGCTCTGTGTTCATGATGACATTAATCACATCTTCGTGCATTCCGGCACGAGGAGGGTCGATAATCATAATATCAGGTTTGCCATGTCGTTCTACAAACTCATTTGTCAGAATATCTTTCATATCGCCTGCATAAAACAAGGTGTTATCAAGATTATTAACCTTTGAGTTAAGCTTGGCATCTTCAATAGCTTCAGGTACATACTCGATACCGATTACTTGGCGGCAATTTTTTGCCACAAAATTTGCAATTGTTCCGGTACCGGTGTAAAGGTCATAGACTAATGGACGTTCATCCGCTTCTATTTCCTTATCTAATCCTGCAAAGCTTCTTGCTACCTTATATAATTCGTATGCTTGCAGCGAATTTGTTTGATAGAAAGATTTTGCATTAACTCTGAATTGTAGCCCTTCCATTGACTCGTTGATGTAGTCGCGTCCCTTAAATACTACGACATCTTGATCGCCAATTGTGTCGTTAACCTTTAGGTTGACAACATAGAGCAAGGAAGTCAATGAAGGGAAACGTTCAGACAATGCACTCATGATTCGTTCGATAGCTTTTGCATCATCTTCACCAAACACCATGCAGACCATTACTTCGCCTGTGGAAGCAATGCGTATCATCATTGTTCTTAGCAGGCCTTTTTGGTTTTTGATGTCGTAGAATGATAATTGGTTTTGCTCTGCAAAATCATACACCCAATTTCTAATCTCATCGCCCAACTCATTTTGCAGATGACACTTGTTGATGTGAAGCACTTTATCGAAAGCACCCGGAATATGGAAGCCTAAAGCATTCGAACTATCCTTGAATTCATCGCATGATTTGATTTCTTCCCATGTTCTCCATTTTTTATTGGAGAATGTGTATTCCATTTTATTGCGATAAGCCCAAATATTTTTTGATTTTAAGATTGGAGAAATTGGAGGCAATTCCACTTTTGCAATGCGCTCCAGAGCGTCAATGACTTGCTGCTCCTTACATTCAGCTTGAAAGTCGTAGGGGAGATGTTGCCACTTGCAACCGCCACATGTGCCAAAGTGAGAGCATGCAGGCTCGACACGCAATGATGAAGGCTTCACCAATTGAGTGATGTGTCCTTCAGCCCAAGTTTTCTTTTTCTTATCGATTTTAATGTTAGCAATGTCACCGGGTGCACCGTATGGAATAAATATTACCAATTGGTCATCGCTATCATTGTTAAGTTTCACTCGCGCTATCGATTTGCCTTCTGCAGCAACGCCTGATATTTCAATTTCCGGTAATTCCGGAAGCAATTTCTTCTTTCTTGCCATAAATCTTACTATTTTTCACTGCAAAATTAGTCATATTCCACATATTATAACTATCTTTGCAGTCTAAAAATGCTGAATTTACATTAAAATAGCAGTTTTTGTATGTAAAAATAAATATTTAAACCATATATAAGAATAACTTTTAATAAATCAATTAATCCAATGGTGAAAAATGTCTATACATTCGGTGATGGTAGAGCCGAAGGTAATGCAGAGATGAGAAATCTCCTTGGTGGCAAAGGTGCTAACCTTGCAGAAATGAACTTGTTGGGTATGCCGGTTCCTCCCGGTTTTACTATCACAACAGAAGTTTGTACTGAATACACTAAGTCTGGTCGCGACGCTGTTGTTGCTTCAATCAAGCCTGAAGTAGAACAAGCTATAAAACACGTTGAAGAACTTACCGGTAAGAAATTTGATGATCCATCAAATCCTCTTCTTGTATCTGTTCGTTCAGGTGCTCGTGCTTCAATGCCTGGTATGATGGACACAGTCCTTAACCTTGGTATGAACGATGCTACAGTTGCATCATTGGCTGAAAAGAGTGGCAACCCTCGTTTCGCATGGGATAGCTATCGTCGTTTCGTTCAAATGTATGGTGATGTTGTGCTCGGCATGAAACCAAAGAGCAAAACAGACATCGATCCATTTGAAGAAATCATGGATAAAGTAAAAGAAGAAAAAGGTGTTAAAAACGACCTTGATCTTGAAGTTGAAGACTTGAAAGAACTTGTTAAGCGCTTTAAAGCTGCTGTTCTTGACTTCACAGGTAAAGATTTCCCTGATTCAGCATGGGAACAATTGTGGGGTGGTATCTGCGCTGTATTTGACAGCTGGATGAACGAACGTGCAATCCTTTATCGTCGCATGAACCAAATCCCTGAAGAATGGGGTACAGCTGTAAACGTTCAAGCAATGGTTTATGGTAACATGGGTGAAAACTCTGCAACAGGTGTTGCTTTCAGTCGTGACGCTGCAACAGGTGAAAACCTTTTCACAGGTGAGTATTTGATTAACGCTCAAGGTGAAGACGTTGTTGCAGGTATCCGCACTCCACAACAAATCACTGTAGAAGGTTCTCGTCGTTGGGCTGCACTTCAAGGCATCTCTGAAGAAGAACGTGCTTCTAAATATCCTTCACTCGAAGAAACTATGCCTGCTCTCGCAGCTGAACTTATCGCAATTTCTGACCGCCTCGAAGCATACTACAAAGACATGCAAGACATGGAGTTCACAATCCAAGACGGCAAACTTTGGATGCTCCAAACTCGTAACGGTAAACGCACAGGTGCTGCGATGGTGAAAATCGCTATGGACCTCCTTCGCGCCGGCGTTATCGACGAAGAAACTGCTTTAGGTCGCATGGAGCCACAAAAGCTTGACGAACTTCTTCACCCTGTATTCGATAAAGATGAATTGAAGAAAGCGAAAGTGATGGCTAAGGGTCTTCCTGCTTCTCCGGGTGCTGCTACAGGTCAAATCGTATTCCAAGCTGAAGATGCTGAAGCATGGGCTGAAAAGGGCAAGAAAGTAATCCTCGTTCGTATCGAAACTTCTCCTGAAGACCTCCGTGGTATGGCTGTCGCTCAAGGTATCCTCACAATGCGTGGCGGTATGACTTCTCACGCTGCTGTGGTTGCTCGCGGTATGGGTAAATGCTGCGTGTCAGGTGCCGGCGAAATCATCGTTGACTACAAAGAAAAGACTCTCACAATGGACGGTAAAGTTTATGGTGAAGGCGATTGGATTTCTCTCAACGGTTCTACAGGTGATGTATATGACGGCCAAGTTGCTACTACAGATCCTGAACTTGATGGAGACTTCGGTGCTATCATGGATCTCGCTGACAAATATACTAAGACTCTTGTTCGTACAAATGCCGATTCTCCACGTGATGCAAAACAAGCTCGTCACTTCGGTGCTCAAGGTATCGGTCTTTGCCGTACAGAACACATGTTCTTCGAAGGCGATCGTATCAAATCAGTACGCGAAATGATTCTTGCAAGCGATGAAGCAGGTCGTCGTGTAGCTCTTGCTAAACTTCTTCCTATGCAACGTGGCGACTTCGAAGGTATCTTCGAAGCTATGGACGGATTTGGTGTTACAGTGCGTCTTCTTGACCCACCATTGCACGAATTTGTTCCTCACACAACTGAAGCTCAAGAAGAACTTGCTAAAGAAATGGGCTTGACTCTTGAAGAAGTTGCAAATAAAGTTGAAAGCCTTGCTGAATTCAACCCAATGCTTGGTCACCGTGGTTGCCGTCTTGGTATCACATATCCTGAAATCACAGAAATGCAAACACGTGCCATCATTGAAGCCGCTCTTAACTGTAAAGCTCGTGGCATCGATGTTCACCCTGAAATCATGGTTCCACTTGTAGGTACACTCAAAGAGCTTGAAAACCAAGCAAACGTTATCAACACTACTGCCGCTAAGGTATTCGAAGAACGTGGCGAAACTGTAGAATACAAAGTTGGTACAATGATTGAAGTTCCACGCGCTGCATTGACAGCTAACGAAATCGCTAAGGTGGCAGACTTCTTCTCATTCGGTACTAACGACTTGACTCAGATGACATTCGGTTACTCTCGTGACGATGCTCCTAAGTTCTTGAAATTCTACAAAGAAATGGGTATCCTCAAAGTAGATCCGTTTGAAGTTCTCGACCAAGAAGGTGTAGGTCAACTCGTACGCATGGGTGTTGAAAAGGGTCGCGCTACTAAACCTGAACTTAAGGTTGGTATCTGTGGCGAACATGGTGGTGAACCATCATCAGTTAAGTTCTGTGCTAACCTTGGTATGAACTACGTAAGCTGCTCACCATTCCGTGTGCCTATCGCTCGCGTAGCTGCAGCTCAGGCAGCAATCGGCAAATAATAGCTGATATACATAACACAAAATACGATAGAGGGATGTTCCATCGCGGAGCATCCCTCTCTTATTATATAGTAAAATAAATATAAAGAAGCGTATTTATCAAAATCAGATTAAATCCTCATATACCTTGGCAATGAATTATTTGCACATTATAGTGCGTCATAACTTATAATATGCAGTATAGGTAATAGTAAAATATGTTTTACAACATAATAAGTAATTTTATTTCATAATTATTAACGAGTATTCAGACCAATTTACTATATTTGCAGTGCATATCGCTTGCAGAAGCCCGATATGGGTAATGTGGGTGGGTGCAGACATAATATAGAAAGCGTTTACTTACGCTCTTTCTTGGCTATCTGGAACTTCGCAACTTCTAAATCAATGTCAAGAATGTGGCAATAGTAGATGCCTTGTGGATATGTATAATATCGTTGTACGGCACTTGGCGTGTCGTATAGCATCACATATCATATTCAGCGTGAGGCTTCTGCGTTGCTCGTTCTACATTGATGGGCAATGCGAAGGCCTCAGATAGCGTGAACGAGCAACAAGTACGGCTCTCACGCTTTTTTTTGTATTAACATAATGCCAATGTAGGGAGTCCGGAGGTAGAGTAAAACTTATGGATAAAGAGCAACTCTATGATGATTGGGTTAATGATGTTTGTGATTGGATAAACGTATTCTTCAAGAAACATCAAATTAATGATGCTGTAATTCAATCTGTGCCATCTGAATTTAATCACGAGATTGAAACAATGTTGATTGGCATTTGTCCGCATGAACAGTTGACAAAAACTGTTCCATCAAACGAAAATGAATGGTCTGATAGAAATCGATTCAAATCGGGAAACAAAGGAAACATTGATGAAAAAGGTTGGTGGAATTCATTTTTTGATTCGATAACTGATTGTAACTTAAAACCTAACTTTTCAAAAGATAAGACAGTTTTCATGAATAGAATATATTCCGGCTATGAAGGAAATATTAAAGGACTAATTCCTGAATTAAAAAATAAAGGATTAACAGAATATGATTTAAAAGAATTTTTTGAAAAGAGTGCGGATTTTACTCTTCGTGCAATTAAAGATGTGTTTAAGCCTAAACTGGTTGTATGTTTATCTGTTGGATGGGTATATGATTATTTGAAAAAACGTGCAGGCAAAAATGATTTCCATGAGATTTGGCGAGGTAAATACACAAAAGATAGCGACTCATGTAAGTTTAATTTCTCTGTAGGGGACTATTGTGGGACTAAAATAATCGGTATATTCCACCCTACAGGTGCAAGAGGAATACGCACCATTGATAAAGAATTAGCCCTTGATTTCATCGCGAAACATATTAATACAAACAATTAAATAGATTTATTATGAAAAATTTAAAAACACTGCTATTACTCTTTTTAGCAATTCCTCTGTTTATCTGTTGTGAAAAAGATGAACCACAAAATGGTGAAGGAGGTGATTCAGAACCGGAAACTGAAATAGTCAAGGAATGTGTTGAACAAGATGGTTTGTTGTTTGATGGCATTCTTTATTATGAGATTATCAATCAAATTGAAGCAACAGTCTATTGTGTAGAAGAAGACCTTTGTGTTGGTGATATAGAAATTCCCCATAAGATAAAACTTGGAGAAGATGTTTTTACAGTTACCCATATTGGTGAATTTGCATTTGATGGTTGCGAAGAATTGTTAAATATTAAAATTCCAAATTCTATTACTTATATCGGAGAAGAAGCTTTTGAAACATGCACAGGATTAATTGAAATCATAATCCCTAATTCTGTATCTTATATTGGAGAAGAAGCATTTGCCGGTTGCGATGGTCTTAGCCGATTTGTCTGTCTTGCTACAACTCCTCCGACAATACATGAAGATACTTTTGACGAAGTTAGTTGTCCTCTATATGTTCCAAAAGGGGCTTTATCAAACTATAAAAATCATCCAATTTGGGGTAAATTTATAAATATAAATGAAGTTAACTTCTAATAAATAATATGTTATGAAAAATTATATTAAAAAAATACAAGTCATAATTGTTCTTACAATTATGTTTAGTTTTAATGTAAATGCACAAATGTATCATAATGGAATATTTTACATTATAAATGAATCAGAATGCACGGCTGAGGTTTCTTTTGGTTTAGATTCTTATGGAGGATATTCAGGTGATATTGTTATTCCAGAAAATATTGAGCGGTCCTTTGATAATAAGATTTTCACTGTTAAGTCAATTGGTGTTGGAGCTTTCAGTGAATGTTTTAACTTAACAAGTATTGAAATTCCAAACACAGTAACAGAAATATGTGGTAGAGCATTTAATGAATGTTTGCGATTAACAAAATTTAAGATTCCTTCATCTGTAATGACAATTGCGAATTATGCTTTCTACGATTGTGTTAGTTTAGCAGAAATAGTATGTTTAGCCGTTGTTCCACCAAGGATACAATCGTCTAATGTATTTGAAGGAGTTGATAAATCTATTCCTTTATATGTTCGAAAGGGTAGTAAAATATCATATGAAACAGCAGATTACTGGAATGAATTTACAAATATCATAGAAGTAGAAACAGATGGAGGTGAAATTACTCCTGATATAAATACTTGTTTTGAATATAATGGATTGACATATAAAATTACTAAAAAAGGAGAAGAAGTAGAAGTAACATATTGTGAAGGTAAAAAATATTCAGGAGATATAACAATACCTAAAACAATAGCATATAATGGAGTCACATATAATGTTACAGTATTTAGAAGCCTCTAACAACCAAGAATAATCAGAAATAACCAAATATAAACCTTTAATTATCAGTAAATTCTAAAATTTAGCATTTTTCGGCTGCTTTTTGATGCTTCCCAAATTTCCACAGAT
>SUXG01000010.1 GCA_015061085.1 Bacteroidales bacterium | reverse complement strand
ATAGCGTTGCATTCCGCTTCGGGTCTCAAAGGACTGACCACAAAAAGCACATTTCTTGGTTACTTTCATACTGCTTATCGTTTACTAATTTCACTTCTTCATTCTCATTTATCTGAAATGGTGAACGGAGGTAAACAGTAGTAAACCGTTGTTGCCTTTCTACACTATGTGACTATCCTCACATATCGGGGCGGAATTTGTCGCTCGTTGTAAACGGATGTAAACCCTTGTCAACTATCTACACGAAATGACAAAAAATAAGCTCCGCAAATTCTCCACGTCAGAAATATGTCTCAAAAATATGTGGAAATTTGGGAACCATCAAAAAGCAGTCTGAAAGTGTTAAAATTTAGAATATGCTGACAATTAAAGGTTTATGTTTGGTTATTTCTGAATAGTTTTGGTTGTTTGGGGGTTCTAAATACATCCATAGAATGCATAGCTTCCAATACTTGTTACGCTATTTGGGATTTCGAGGCTTGTGAGACTTGTACAAAATGCGAACGCACTATATCCAATGCCGGTTACGCTATTTGGGATTTTGATGCTTGTCAATTTTGAATCATAGAATGCACTCTCGCCGATACTTGTTACGCTATAAGTACTACCATCATGTGTAACCGTTTCAGGAATTATAACATCTTCATAATCGTTATTATAAGAAGAGCCATTGTAAGTGACCTCAACGCTATTGTCTGATAATATGTTATAGCAGATACCATCAACTTCGAAATCATGGGCGAGTGATGGTAGCCAACCCATAAGCATCATCGCTATAGCGACAACAATTTGATAAAATCTTGAGTGCTTCATGATAGTTTGATATGTTTGATTATATATAAAATTTACTTTATGAAATGAACTAATCGAATCATATTTTTATCGATATTATAAATCGACAAAAAATAAAATTTAGGCAATTAATTGCAAATGTAATATAAAATTAACTACGATGTTAAATGTTGCAATCAAAAATTGTCTGCAATAGTTATTAATGGGGGAGTTTATGTTTTTTTGAAATACTCAAAGGTGGTCACTATCATCGACTTACAAAGGTTTTATCATGAATTTTGACCAATAAGCCTAATTTTTGACCAATAGGTCGGTTTTATCGATAATATCCTTGTTTCTGGGAGTTTGAGATAAAAGTAATAAAAGTAATACCAATTAATAGACCATTCAAAGCCTATTAATTGGCATAATTATAGTTAAGTATTTCGATTACTTGAATGTGTCGGGTAGGTCGTTTTCGTAAAGGACTGTGTCGCCTTTTTGAAGTATTCGAGCGAGTAGAGCTTGGGCTTCGTTGAAGCTATCGACTGCATAGACGTTTTGCTCTTCGATAGATCCACTTTTTACGCCTTCAAGAAGCGCTTCACGATTGTATGCACCAACAATAATAGCAATGTCGATACTGTCGCCAATGTGTTTGCCAAGTGCTTTGTTTAACTCATATTGTTTGTCTCCAAGCTCAATCATTCCCGGAGTGACGATGATTCGTTTTCCGGTTTTAAATTGGCTGAGAACATCGACAGCCATCTTCGATCCGGCAGGATTTGAGTTGAAAGCATCATCAATGATATTAACCCCTCCGGCAGTACGTTTTAGGTTAAGACGATGTTCTACTTGTTCGATTTGGCTTACTGCGTATTTTATTCGTTCAGCAGGCATATTGAGTTTTAGAGCGATAATAACAGCCGCGATAAGATTTGAAATGTTGCATTCTCCTATCAATTGTGTATATAGCTCTAAAGAGAAGTTGTCGGGACCAACAATGCGGAAAGTTGTGCCGTTTGGCGAATAGTCAATATCTACGGCTTTGAAGTCGGCATTTTTAGGATTGCTTACGGCATATCTTGTGGTCTTGACATTATTGACCTTACGATTTTCGCAATATTCAAAATCGTTGTTTACGACGACGAGTCCTTCAGATGGAAGTGCGTCAGCAAGTTCGAATTTAGTTGCTTGAACGTTTTCGATGCTTTTGAAAGACTCAAGATGCATCGGACCGACAGCAGTGATAATTCCCATGTGAGGATTTACAAGGTCGCATATTTCTTTTATATCGCCTTTTTGTTTCGCTCCCATTTCGCAGATGAATACTTGATGATATGGTTTCATCATTTCGCGAATGGTACGAATGACGCCCATAGGAGTGTTGTATGATCCCGGTGTCATCAATACATCGAAAGACTCGGATAGAATACGATGCAAGTAATGCTTAGTACTTGTTTTTCCGAAACTTCCTGTAATACCAATAATTTTCATGTCAGGCATTGAGCGAAGGATGTTTTGAGCTTCGTTGTAGAATTTACGATTTATCGCATTTTCGATAGGTTGAAGCAATAAAACTGAAAATATTACTAATATCCAAGAGAAAATGGATATTAGAAGCAATATAGCCATAGGGATAACCGGATTGTTCAGTTCGTCGGAAAAGATAGTGGTAAGGACGAAAATTAATGAAGCAATAATTCCGACGCAAGAATATATACGCCACACGCGTTTTGTGAATACGAGAGGCTTTTTAAATTTCTTGCGTAAAATGTTGATAATTTTGAAAACTGCAACTATGGCAATCATAATTGTTGCAATCTTGGCAGGCATCAAAGTTGACATCAGCAGCATTAAAAGAGCAATATCGATTAATTCTGAGGCATTCCAAAGATTACCATTTTTCAACCATCTCCAATAGCGATCTATTCGATAGCTGTTTTGTTGAAGCATGTGGATATCATGCTTGAAATTAAGGATGATGTATATTTCGCTGATAGCGAAACAAATAATAAGGATGATTGTCATCATTTCAGTTCGTTTTTAAGAAATTCTTTAATAACAGCTTTGTAGCCGACAGGATTGTCTAAGAAGCTATAGTGTCCACATCCGGGAAAGCTTACAAGTCCGGCATCGGGGATAAGCTTTTCCATAGTCTTTGCATCTGAAAGTGGGGTAGCAGTGTCATTCTCTCCCCAAATCAACAATGTCGGAGCCTTAATAAGTGGCATGACTTGTTTAAGGTCTTCATTGACGCATTTGCTTAGTATGGCACGCATCATGGGCGAAGCATTGTTATAGTCGCTTGAGCCTGTTCTACCACGATATTTATCTAATAACCGACTTCCTTTTTCTTTGCCGAATAGAGTCAGTAGAAGATGTTTCATTGTTTTATAACTATAGACCTTAATATAATACTTCATTGTGCGTTTAGGCTTAACACCGGCAGCATCAGTAAGTATCACTTTATTCACAGTGTTTCGAGAAGAAAATAATATAGAAATTCTTCCACCAAAAGAGTGTCCCAACAATATCGGATTAATGATGCCTAATTTAGTTACAAATTTTTCAATGGTAGAAGTGTAGTCCTCAATGCCCCACACAGTATTTGGCTCAGAACTTTTACCAAACCCTGGGAGGTCTATATTAAAAACATGCATTTTAGGGGATAGAATCTGTTCGATGCTTGCCAAAGTAGTCTGGTTGCATCCCCAACCATGCATCAGTAGTATAGGGGCGCCTTCGTTTGGCCCGATTTCGTTGTAGTTGATAGTAACGGAGTCGATAGTTATCTGTTTTTCCATTCTATTGGAATGATGTGTTATTAGTAGTTGTCGGTTAATTGGAATGAGTCTGCATCTTTCCATGCAGGGAATTTAGTGCGGAAAGCATCAAGTTTTTCGTGGTCAAGTACAGCATATATGACCTCTGAATCATCGTTGGAAATGTTGATAGATTTTCCTTTAAAGTCAATCGCTGCAGAATCGCCTGTGTATTCAAAACCGTTATAATCTATTCCTTTGCAGTTTACACCACAGACGTATGCTTCGTTTTCGATAGCACGTGCAATCAGCAATTGATTCCATGCATCGACTCTGACTTTTGGCCAATTGGCAACAGCTATTAATAGGTCGTATTCATTATTTTTATTGCGACACCACACCGGGAAACGTATGTCGTAGCATACAATCATCGCAATGTTCCATCCACGATATCTGACAGCCAATCTGTCGTGCCCTCTTGAGAATACTCGATCTTCTTTTGCCATAGTGAAGAGGTGCTTTTTGTCGGCAAAAGTCTCATCACCATTAGGCTCAATAAAGAAGGCTCTATTATATAGAGATCCTCCGGTGTCAGCTATAAAGCTACCGGCAATGGCAAAACCATATTGCGACGCTAATTCTTTGATGAGGTCGATAGTTTTTCCTGTATTGCGTTCAGCCAATGCTCTGACTTCTTCTTTATCTCCTGTCACAAAGCCTGTAGAAAACATTTCCGGAAGTATCAATAGGTCTGTCTCGGGATGAATGGTCGGCATCAGACGTATTAGTGTATCAATATTTGATGCTTTGTCTTTCCAGAAGATTTCTTGTGGGAATAAAGCGACTTTGAGCGGTTTGGTTATCATAATATGAGATAATTTAAATGGAACGGAATTGTGAAATATCTAACTACGGGAATTTATTCAAATTCCCGTATAATATTGATTAAACACTATAAGAAATTGGCAATTCTTATAATTGTTTGTTACGATCTTTAACTTCTTGAGGGATTGCTGTATTAAATTTCTTCAGTGCGTTTGCAATCGCTTCAACAAACTCTTTGTGTATCTTATTATAAACAGTGCGATAGAATTTTGCTTTTTCCTTGCTGTATTCTATCGGAGAGTTGAAACTTTTTATACTTCTGTCAAATTTGACATTACTTTGAGCAAGCGCAAATTCACCTGCTTTTAAAATGTCAATGATTGCTTCGTCAATAGCATTTACGTCAATATTTTCAATATTATAATATGCTATCATCATGTCTTGGCAGATGTTGTTGACAACGTTACCTACATACTTTCTAAAATCTCTTTTGTTTGCCATATCGAATGTTAATTTATGAAGTTATAAAAATATCTGCTAATATAATGCTTTTTCTTGAAGTAAACATTATTTTATCCACAAAATTTAATCCCGACGTTCTTTACGAGAGGCATCAATACGCAAAAGTATGAAAAGAAGGATTGTGAATCCCCATAGCGCAGAGCCTCCGTAACTGAAGAAAGGCAGAGGAATACCAATAACAGGACATAATCCTATTACCATTCCTATATTGATTGCCAAATGAAAAATCAGAAAAGATGCAGTGCAATAGGCATAGACTCTTCCAAATGCTGTTCTTTGTCGTTCGGCAATATATATTATTCTTAGAATTAGCAATAGATAAAGAGTTAAGACTGTTACAGACCCAACAAATCCATGTTCTTCTCCAATGGTACAGAAAATAAAATCTGTGTGTTGTTCCGGTACATACTTAAGTGTTGTCTGTGTCCCATTAAGAAATCCTTTGCCACTGATACCTCCGGAGCCTATCGCTATTTTTGATTGGTTTACGTTGTAGCCGAGCCCCTTAATATCTTCAACTATGCCGAGAGTTACTTTTATACGGTTCTGTTGGTGTGGTTGGAGAATACTATTAAAAACATGATTTACCGAAAACATGAAAATCACAGAGGCTATAACAAACCCAATACTTATGAGATGTTTCTCAATGCGATGTTTAAACATATCAATAGCAGTATAACCGATTGCAATGATAAGCGTTACAATAAAAAATATTCTGCCATTAATGATTATGTCAAAGTAGGTAAGCGTTCCAACGATAATGCCACATATCGCATATCCGATGAAAATATTTCGTGCAATTATTAAATCTTTGCAAAAGAAAAGCAGCATAGCGATAAAGATTATAACAATCATTACAAATACGATAAATTCTCCACAAGGAATGCCTAATATTAAAGGTGTAGAGTATTTTACTGTTATCACAAAATATGCAATGGCACAAAGCATAGAAAAAAGGATTAATCCACTCATGCCTTCACGATAAAGCACAAAAATAAGCGATGTATATACCAATGCACTACCTGTCTCTTTCTGCATCAAGATTAAGATAATAGGCAAGAATATGATAATAAGCGCACGAAAATAATTGCTGGCTTTTTGATTTAGTGTAAAACTATAGGAGCTAAAAAGCTTTGATAAAGCAAGGGCTGTCGCAAATTTACCAAATTCGGCAGGTTGCAGGCTTACCGGTCCGAGTACAAGCCAAGAATGAGACCCTTTGATGTCGGGAGCGATAAATATTGTGATAAGCAGAAGTAAAAGCAATCCGATGTATATAGGGTACGCATATGCTTCATATATTCGATAATCTATTAATAATATACCGCATCCGATAATAAGCGAAAGACCTATCCATGTGAATTGCTTCCCTGAAAATTCATTGAAATCAAACATGCTTGCATTGTCAAAATCGTAGGTTGCGGCATATATGCTTATAGCACCCATTATTACTAATGAGAAATATAATATGATTGTAATCCAGTCAATTGACCGGAACATCGATACATCTGTCTTATTGTTATTTCTTATCTCCATGATATACAAAAGTTTTTGAGTTTATCATTCTGTCTTCCATGGCTTTGTGTTCGGCTGAAATCTCTCCCTTGAGATACATCTCCATCATCAGTGTGCCGATAGGGACACCGAAAGTCGCGCCAAAACCGGCATTCTCGACATATACACAGATTGCAATTCTAGGATTTGACATTGGGGCAAAACCCATAAACGCAGAGTGGTCTTTACCATGAGGGTTTTGTGCTGTACCTGTTTTGCCACAGACCTCAAGTCCCGGAATGTTGGCTGCGCGACAAGTACCTCCTGTGACAGCCATTCTCATCCCTTCTGCGACTATGTCATAATATTTTTTGTCAATATGAGGAGCCCTTTTTGTCAAAAATTCTTTAGGCAATATTGTGTCTTGGATAGCTTTGACTACATGAGGGGTATAGAAATAACCTCTGTTTGCAATTGTTGCGCTAAGATTTGCTATTTGAATAGGAGTCGCAAGAATTTCACCTTGTCCGATAGAAACAGAGATGATCGTGTTTCCACTCCAATTTGCTCCGCGATAAGATTTTGAATAGAATTCTGCATTTGGAATAAAACCACGAGATTCGCTTGGAAGATCGACTCCCAATCGATAGCCATATCCCATTTCAACAAGATAGTCTTTCCATTTGGTAAGTTGAGAGTTTGGGGTAGTACCTCGCTTATCAATCATATTTTTAAAACCCCAGCAAAAGTAGGCATTGCACGAAGTCTCGAGAGCCGGTTTTACTGTAATTGGCGAAGCATGACCATGACAACCAACTTTCAAACCTCTGTTTATGTAACCTCCGTAACAAGGATAGGCAGTGCCTGTTGTTACAATTTTTTCCTGCAGGAAAATGAGTGCTTGAGAGGGTTTGAATGTTGAGCCGGGTGGATATGTCGCTTGTAACGCGCGATCGAATAGTGGACGACGTTCTGTATCGTTTACTAACGCACGATAGTTTTTTCCTCTTTCTTTACCAATGAGTAAAGAAGGGTCATAGCTTGGACTTGAGACCAATGCAAGAATTTCGCCGGTAGAGGGTTCGATAGCTACGATAGCTCCCTTTTTGCCTTGCATTAATTTTTCTCCGTATTCTTGGAGTTTAATGTCAATAGAAAGGGTGAGATTTCTTCCTGAGATCGGAGATTTATCGTGTCGTCCTTCATCAAAACGACCTTTGATTCTTCCACGAGAATCTTTCATTAGAATTTCGACACCTTTTTCTCCACGCAAATGTTTCTCGTAGCTCTTTTCTACGCCTAAGTCGCCGGTGTAGTCGCCGGAGCGATAATAGCCATCATTCTCAATATCCTTAGTAGAAACTTCGCGTATATTGCCCAATACATTGGCAGCCGCAAGATAGTTGTATTGTCGGATTGTGCGTTTCTGTATAAAGAAACCGGGAAAAAGATATAATTTCTCTTGCAGACGGCCATAATCTTCTTGCGATAGGTGAGAGATTAATTTTTGAGGTGTATAAGAAGAATAGCCGGGATTTTTTCGCTTATCTTTCATTTCAGACCAGTATTTATGAAACTGATCTATGCTGATGTTGAGTGTTTTACAGAATTCTAAAGTGTCAAATTCTGCAACGTCTCTCGGAATAATCATAACATCATACGCAGGCTGATTAAAAACGATAAGCTCGCCATTTCTGTCATAAATCAAACCTCTCGCCGGATAAATGGTGCGACGTAAAAATGCATTGCTATCTGCAATTTCTTTTAAATTGTTGTCTATGACTTGCAAATTGAATAGGCGAATGATATATATTATCACAATAAGTGTGATGAAGCCGCCTATTATGTATTTTCTCTTTTCAAGACTATAATCTTTTCTCACGATTGTTTTGCCATTAAGCTGTCTATACCTAATATTATAATAAAAGACAAAATTGTACTGCTAACTATTTTTATCAGCATTATTGTGATGTGGCTTAGAGAGAAATATTCAATAAGAAATATCAAAGCACAATAGCATAATGACATAGTAATTAGGTATTTGGAAAATGTCATGATGCCTAATGTCGAAATGCAAGGTGTAATCTCTTTAAATCGGTCTTCTCTGTTGTTATATAAAGCAAATATTTTGCGACGCATCATTGCCAAGGTAGTGCAAGCCAACGCATTCATACCTAACGTGTCAGAAAAAATATCTACCAAAAGTCCAAGTAAAAAAGACAATGTGATTATCCAATTTGTCGATAGATGCATTGGCAATCTGACAATGAAATAAATGAAAATAATGGGCGTGGCAACGTTAAACAGGACAATATGATTGCATATCAATACTTGAATGAGAAGTAAAGATATAAATAAGATGCTATAATGGATTATTTCACGACTCATTATTATTTGCCTATTAATTGTTAATTGCATCAAAATTTTGCAGAGAATCCAATTCAGTCTTAAAGTTGTCTTTAATAACACGAACAATGCCTAACTGAGGGAAATCAGATGCAAGTTTGACTTTGAGTGTAAAAAAATTGTCATCGGAAGTTTTTACGCGAGACAATACTGTGCCGACTGGTATTCCCTCTGGGAAAGTCGTAGAGAATCCGCTTGTCACGATAGTGTCTCCAACATGAAACATCATGTGCTGAGCCATTTCTTCAATGTATGCAATGTTCGGATTTCCTTCTTTCCAAGACAAAGAACCGATGTAGTTTGTGCCTTTAATCTTAACAGAGAAGTGTTGAGTGGTATTTAATAGTGATATTATGCGTGATGAGTTTTTGCCTACGACATTGACAATACCTACAACGCCATTTTGGTCAACAACGCCCATGCCAGGACGAATACCATCATTCCCACCTTTATTAATTGTAAAATAATTTCTTGGGCGATGAACACTATTATTGATTACAGATGCTATGACATAATTAAATCTGTTATTTTGCAGATCGCTTATTTGAATCGAATCGGTATCAATCATTGTTGCATAATATTTCAACCTATTTTGAAGATTTAAGATTTCATTCTGCAACATAGCATTCTGTTGTTGCAAATTGTCGTTTACTTCTCGTAGGTTGAAATATCCTGTTATATTGTTTGTCAGACCATAGACAGAACTGCAAACACTATTGGCAGAAGTGAGATATACTGATTGATGATAGATGTTTCTACCATTAAACAATAGGATACAACTTAATAACACATAGAAGATAAAAATCAACCATGTGTTATATTTAAGTATAAAATTCAGTAGATTACGCACTTCTGATTGGGCTTACCTTATCAAGAATGAAAATTTATTAATGTTCTTTAAGGCAACTCCGGTACCATTCGCAACAGCATGCAAAGGATCTTCTGCGACATGGAACTTGATACCGATTTTATCAGTTAATCTCTTGTCCAAACCACGAAGCAAAGCACCACCACCGGCGAGATAGATACCATTTTTGACGATGTCGGCATATAGCTCCGGAGGAGTTTGTGCCAATGCGGCAAGCACAGCATTCTCAATTTTAGCTATCGATTTTTCGATGCAATGCGAGATTTCTTGATAAGATACAGGCACCTTCATCGGTAGGGCTGTCATGAGGTTAGGACCATCGACGATGAAGTCTTCCGGTGGGTTCTCAAGTTCTGTCAATGCAGATCCGACGTTGATTTTGATACGTTCAGCCATAGCGCTGCTGACGCGCACATTGTGAACACGTTGCATGTGTTCCTCGATGTCAGCAGTCAAATCGTTTCCGGCGATACGGATACTTTTGTTTGTCACGATACCACCGAGAGAGATGACTGCAATTTCAGTCGTACCACCACCTATATCGACTATCATGTTGCCTTGAGGAGCTTCGACATCAATGCCAATACCCAAAGCTGCTGCCATAGGCTCATAGATCATATAGACATCGCGTCCGCCTGCGTGCTCGCTTGAGTCGCGCACGGCACGTATTTCCACTTCTGTTGAGCCGGAAGGGATGCAGACAACCATTCTCAGAGTAGGAGAGAACCAACGACGTTTTGGCCAAACCATGTTGACCATACCGCGAATCATTAATTCTGCGGCATTAAAGTCGGCAATTACGCCGTCGCGCAATGGACGAACGGTGTAGATGCCCGGAGGTTCTTTTCCCTCCATTTGTCGAGCTTCGTTGCCGACAGCCATAACTTTGCCTGTCTTGCTTTCGATAGCAACCACAGAAGGCTGATCTACAACAATTTGGTCATTATATATAATTATGGAATTGGCTGTCCCCAAGTCCATTGCTATTTCTTGTGTGAACGAAAAAAGTCCCATTTTTAATTCGTTTTAATTATTAGTGTTTGAAGTGACGGAAACCTGTGATGACCATAGCGATGTCGTGCTCATTACAGTAATCTATAGTGTCTTGGTCGCGTACAGATCCTCCGGGTTGGATTACAGCATCGATGCCTACGTTATGTGCAATCTCAATGCAGTCGGCAAATGGGAAGAATGCATCAGATGCCATAACTGCGCCATTTAAATCAAAGTCGAATGATTGTGCTTTAGTGATAGCTTGTTTTAAAGAGTCAACGCGTGATGTCTGACCGATACCACTTGCACAAAGTTGCTTATTCTTTGCCAAAACGATAGCATTGCTTTTGCTGTGCTTAACGATTTTATTAGCAAAAATCAAGTCTTCGACTTGTTCCGGTGTGACAGCTTTATTTGTAGCTTGTTTGAAATCATCAATGCTTTCCACCTTTGAGTCTGCCTCTTGAGCAAGAATGCCGTTGAGTGCTGTACGATATTTGATATTAGGTAGAGTCAAGTCTTTAGCGAGTAGGATGATGCGATTCTTCTTGCTCTTCAATATTTCAAGGGCTTCATCATCGTATGAAGGTGCCATGATGACTTCGAAGAAAATTGTATTGATTTTTTCAGCAGTAGCACGGTCAATGTTTCCATTTGTGATTAGTACGCCACCGAATGCCGAAACAGGGTCGCAAGCCAATGCGGCATCCCAAGCTTCCTCGATAGTGTTGCGAGATGCAAGTCCACAAGCGTTGTTGTGTTTAAGGATAGCAAATGTCGGCTCGTTGAAATCGTTTATCAAATTGACTGCAGCATCGATGTCAAGAAGGTTGTTATATGAAATTTCTTTGCCATGAAGTTTAGAGAACATAGCATCAAAATCGCCATAGAAGCCGGCTTGTTGGTGAGGATTTTCGCCATAACGGAGATGCATAGCGTTGTTGGCACCGATTCGGAGTGCTGATGGTTCATCTTTGTCAAACCATGAGAAAATAGCGCTATCGTATGCCGATGAAACAGCGAATGCTTCTTTAGCAAACCATCTGCGTTCAGCTAATGTCGATTCTGCACCACGAGATTCAAGGATTTCTCGTAATGGTTCGTATTGCGCTTTTGATGCAACTATGATTACATCGTTGAAGTTTTTGGCAGCTCCTCTAATAAGAGAAATTCCACCTATATCGATTTTTTCGATGATGTCTTCATCGCTTGCTCCACTCGCAACTGTTGCTTCAAAAGGATAAAGGTCAACAATTACAAGGTCTATTTCAGGAATTTCATATTCAGCGATTTGTGCCTTGTCGCCTTCATGATCACGACGATTTAGAATTCCTCCAAATACTTTTGGGTGAAGTGTTTTAACTCTGCCACCAAGGATTGAGGGGTAGCCTGTAAGGCTTTCTACTGCTTGACAAGGGACACCGAGACTTTCGATAAAAGATTGTGTGCCACCTGTTGAAATTATTTTAACGCCATTGTCGTTTAGTAGTTTAATGATTCGGTCAAGACCATCTTTGTGAAATACTGAAACGAGAGCTGATTTAATCTTTTTTACGTCTTCCATTTTCTATTGAGTTTTAGATTGCAAAGTTAGTCAGAAAAATCTATATTTCAAATATCATTTTTACTCAAAATTGGTTTTTAGTTAAATTTTTATGTAACAATAGATTATTGTCATTTTTATCATAATAGAATAGACAAAAAATGTACTTCTATGAAAAACACAGAAGTACATTAATAGAATATAGGAACTTTGATAGTCCTTTTATCAGAAATTATTGCTTTCGATGTTGTAAGTAATATTTTCTATTATAATGTCCAAATCAGGATTATTTGGATTGATGGCTTTGGCTTTTGTCGCAAATTCTAAAGCCTTGTTGAAGTAGCAATCGATAATCTGACGTTTGTTTGCTGTTGGCTCAGAATTGTTGTTGGCTTCTCTGATTTTCTTTATGCCGACCATTCCTATTTTACGACTTGCTTCAATTAATGTTTCGTAGTCAGGGGTTAATTCTGCTGCTTTGATGTAATCTGCGACAGATTTTTCGTCATCATGTATGTTGTCATAAACGAATGCGCGATGACGATATAAAATGCCATCTTGAGGAGTTTTTGCTATCTCTCGGCTAAGTAGGTCTAATGCGATGTCAGCTTGGTTGTTCAAAGTAAGACCTCTTATGTAGAGATGAAGGAATAACGGGACGTTGTTGCCAAAAGTTTCATATCCGGCTTTTGCTGTGTTTATCATTTCGTTTTGCGCAAGGTCAATGTATGCAGTATCTTTTTGTGCAAGAGCTTGATAGCATGCTATTTCATAAGAGAAAACGTCTTCTTTTAGATACTTGTGTTGGCGCGCTTTACAAAATGATTTAGCGCCGATAAGAGGCTCTCCTCCTGACCAAGCAGAAATTCCGGCATTGAAATATGAATTGCCTCTGATTGAATCAGTGATAGAACTGATATTAGAATCTTTAGAAAATAATTGTAGTCCGGGGATGTCGCCTTGTATTGTGAAAGCATTGAATGCTTGCGGATATCGTTTCTTTTCTTGATTGAAAGTAGATGCTGCCCATAAGAAATGCTGTCCGATATATAAATCTTTTAAGTTTTTAAGAATGTCTTTAGAATATGTCGTCTTAATTTTGCCTCTTTTTGTGATAACGGAGTCCAAAGGTAATGCTTTTAAATAGTAGTTGTAAGCATCAATTAGTGATTGTGCCATAGCGATTTTATTGACACGCGAATCGTTAGGGTTAATCGTTAGTTTATGGTACTCGTCCCTAAAGTATTCAATCTCAATATTTGCAGCAACAAACCACGTGCGAGCATTGTTTGCTGTTGTAGAATCAGTCATGGCTTGGCTGATTAATTCTCTTGCTTTTGATGTATTGCCTTTGACCTTAATCAGTTTTTCGGCTGAAATAACGTTTTTATTTTGAGCAAACGTTGTCAGCGAGAAGAGTAGTGTCAAAAGGTATATAAATGCTTTGTGGTTCATATTGAGTATACGCTAAAACTTTGGTTATTAAAAACTAACGAAAAGTAAAGGGGAAAAGTTCTTGTTTTGTGATAAAAAGCAATCGTATCGGGTAAACGATACGATTGCCTATTGTATTAAGAGAAGAATATGCTATTAATTGAAATAGTTTTCAAGGCTATAGTTGATATCGTCAATGATATTGTTAATTTGGTTGTTGGCATCAGGAAGAGCTTTTGCCTTATTTGCTATTTCAAGAGCTTTTTCAAAATAGTTCTTCTTAACTTCAGCTTTTAGTTCTGCGGCATTTTCTGCTTGGAAATCGATTTCGTTAAGAGCATTTTTCCCAAGAAGGTTCAACTGTTTGCTGGCGTCAAGAAGAGTGCCGTAAACATTTGATAAATTACCGGCTTTTCTGAAATATTCAGCAGCTTGATCGTATTTTTGTTCTTTGTTTTTAAGAAGGCCGAAAAGCAATTGAACGTTACCGTTTTCCGGTTCGTTCTTTTCTGCTTCAGATAGGATAGCGTTAGCTGCTTCGATTTCGTCGTTATTAAAGAATTTGTTTACGTAGTTATTGAAGATAAAGATATTTTTTGCGCCATGATATTTGTAAGCTTCTTGGGCAGCTTCGAAAATAGTGTTTTCTTTTAATGCTTGGTCTTCAAAATCTGCGTATTGATAGCTCGCTATTTCATAGACGAAGTTATCAACATTTGTAGGATCAGCTAAGCGAGCTTTTTTAAATGCTTCAGCTGATTCTTTGTAAGATTTTGCAGAGTATGCACATAAACCGGCATTGTAGTAATTGTTAGAGCGAATTGAGTCTGTGATGACTGCTCCGTCTTTTCCTACCAATGGATTGCGAGGGAGGTCGCCGGCAATCATAAATGCTTGGTATGCTTCAGGGTATTGTTTGCCTGCTTGATATAGGAAGATAGCGGCATTTTCAAAACTTCTGTTTTTAGTATGGTTCACAAAAGAAGTTACAATCTTTTTTGAAACGACAGGTTTTACTTTGCCTTTTTCGTTTGGAACTGAATCAAGAGGAAGCGCTTTAACATAGAAGTTGTAAGCTTCTACAATTGCAAAGGCATTTTCCGGCGACATTTGTCCGGTTGTTAATGCAGAAGGAATTTCTTTATTGAAAGCATCTTCTGCTTTTTTGCCTGATTCATAAAGTGATTTGGCATCGTTTTGTGCGCCGGCTGCGAATACTGTCGCAAGACCGAGTGCTAAAGCATAAATCTTTTTCATTTCTTTCTATATTTATAGGTTTTATTGTTCGTTTTGAAATTCTGTGTTAGTTGTGTAGGTATTAACATCCGTAGTAGGGGTGTTTTCAACAGTTTCATTTGACTCTTTAACCTCTTCAGGATCGGAATCTACTTTGCAGACAGAAGCAATAGTGTCTCCACGTTTGTTGAGGTCAATGAGTTTAACTCCTTGTGTAGCGCGACCCATAACACGGATATTGGCTACAGACATGCGTAGCGTAATACCGCTTTTGTTGATGATGACAAGGTCGTTGGCATCTGTGACATTCTTAATAGCCACAAGGTTGCCTGTCTTTTCTGTAATAGCAAGCGTTTTGACACCTTTACCTCCACGATTTGTTATTCTGTAGTCTTCTAATGCAGAGCGTTTGCCATAACCATTTTCAGAAACCACCATCACAGTTTCGTCTTCTTTGCCTGTCATTGTGATCATGCCTACAACTTCGTCGTTGTCGTCATCTAATGTCATAGCTCGAACACCGGTTGACATTCTGCCCATTTCGCGTACTTTGCTTTCGTGGAATCGGATAGCACGACCGGCTTTGTTTGCGATGATAACTTCGGCATTGCCATCGGTTAGACGTACTTGGATCACTTGGTCGTCTTCGCGTATGATAATTGCATTGACACCATTAGAGCGAGGACGTGAATATGCCTTAAGAGAAGTCTTTTTGATGATACCTTTCTTTGTGCAGAAGATGAGATTGTGGCTTGATGTGAATTCTTCATCATCAAGATGTTTAACTCGGATAAAGGCATTTACACAATCATCAGCATCGATGTTGAGAAGATTCTGAATTGCACGTCCTTTCGAATTTTTATTGCCTTCAGGTATTTCGTAAACTTTCAACCAATAGCATCGTCCTTTTTGTGTAAAGAATAGCATATAGTTGTGGTTGGAAGCAGGGTAGATGTACTCGATAAAGTCTGTGTCACGAGTGTCGCTACCTTTTGCTCCGACGCCACCACGATTTTGAGCTCTGAATTCGCTTAATGGAGTACGTTTAATGTATCCTAAATGTGAAATTGTGATAATCATTTCATCATCCGGATAGAAGTCTTCAACATTAAATTCGCCACTGAACATATTGATTTTAGTGCGACGTTCGTCACCATATTTGTTGCGAATTTCCAACAACTCGTCTTTCATTACCTTACGGCAGACATCATCGTTGTTCAAAATTTCGTTCAAAAAGTCAATGAGTTTGAGTATTTCATCGTATTCATTGCGCAATTTGTCCATCTCCAGACCTGTAAGCTGACGGAGACGCATTTCGACAATGGCGCGTGTCTGGATATCATCAAGTTCGAATCTTGTCGCCAATCTTTCACGAGCGACTTCTGCTGTTTCGGAAGAGCGAATTATAGCAATGACTTCATCGATATTGTCGCAAGCCACCATTAATCCCTTAAGGATATGGGCACGTTCTTGAGCTTTTTTGAGTTCGAAACGAGTGCGACGAATGACAACTTCATGGCGATGGTCGATGAATGCCTTTAATAGTTCTTTAAGATTGAGCGTGCGAGGACGACCATTGACTAATGCTACATTATTGACACTGAAAGATGTCTGAAGCTGAGTCATCTTATATAATTTGTTGAGCACTACATTTGCGTTGGCATCACGTTTGATGTCAATTGTAATGTTCATTTTTCCTCGTGCAGAAAGGTCGGTAATGTCAGCTATGCCGTCGATTTTCTTTTCGACAACGAGGTCGGCAATACTTTTTACCAATTCATTTTTGATTACACCATATGGAATTTCGGTGATAATGATTTGGTCATGATTGTCGCCAGGGACGATTTCGGCTTTAGCTCTGATGATAACGCGTCCACGACCTGTTTCGTAAGCATCTTTTACACCTTGCAAGCCAAAGATTTCGCCTCCGGTTGGGAAGTCTGGAGCCTTAACATATTCCATCAAGTCGCTTACTTCAAGGTCCGGATTATCGATTAATGCGATTGAGGCATCAAGAGATTCTGTAAGGTTGTGAGGAGGCATATTTGTTGCCATTCCGACAGCGATACCTGATGCACCATTGACAAGAAGGTTAGGAATTCTTGTTGGCAACACAGTCGGCTCTTGCAATGTATTGTCGAAGTTTGGCGTGAAATCTACAGTATCGGCATCAAGGTCGCGAAGCATTTCTTCACCGATACGTTCGAGTTTTACTTCGGTATAACGCATTGCTGCGGCTGAGTCGCCATCGACTGAACCAAAGTTTCCTTGTCCGAAAATCAATGGATAACGTAATGACCATTCTTGGGCCATTCTTACCATAGTATTGTAGATTGATGAGTCGCCGTGTGGGTGATATTTACCCATTACTTCACCCACTATACGTGCCGACTTTTTAGTGTCTCCGGAAAAACCGTTGCCTAATTTGTCCATGCCAAACAATACACGACGGTGGACTGGCTTGAAACCATCTCTTACATCGGGCAGTGCTCGTGATACGATGACCGACATCGAATAGTCAATGTAGGCACTTTTCATCTCCGATTCAATGTTTATCGGAATTATTTTATCCTCTTCTTGCATTTGATGTTGTTTAATTCAATTTTGTTTTTATGCTTAAAATTCAGATGATTTTAAGATTTGTCACTATCAGTCTAAATTTAGTACAAAGGTAAGCAAAATATGGCATATATTAAAATTCTTTTTCAAAAAAATAGTTATATACTATTCTTTGTCATATTGCTTTCTGAAAAATATGATTGTTTTTTGAATAAAAGGTTTATAATCGCAAATGATTTTTAGTCTTGTGAGAACAATTTATGTTTGAATTGATGTTTTGGCACGATACTTGTCGGTTGTCGTTCCAAATTATTATGAGTTTTATGAACAACGATTTTTCAGGGCAATTAAAGAATGTTTTAGACATCGGTCGTAAGATTGCACAAGAATATAATTCTAATGTCATCTCTTCGGAGCATTTTTTGCTTGGAGTAGTGACTTCACAAGGTACTGTCAATACTCTTCTTCGAAGAATCAATGTGCCTGTGGATCAGATGATAGACGAAATTCGCGAGCATTTATCAATAGAAAATGATAATAATCTTTCGACAACGACTCTTAATGATGATTACACATTGACAGTCTCTGCACTAAGATATCTTAGATTGGCTGCTGCAGAAGCAAAAAAAATAAATTCGCCGAATGTAATGGGAGAACATATCCTTTTGGCATTAATACATGATGAAAGAGCGATGGATAGCGATTTTTTAAAACATATAAAAGAAACATATTTGGATTTTGATTTGACAATTACAAGTGTCAATGTCAATAAGTCGCCAAGTGCTGGCAAGGGGTTTACTGAGGGCGATGATGAAGAAGATGATGCTCCTTTTGGTAGAAATCCTAATGCGTCATCGGATAGTCATTCACATGAGCGTAAATCTCCACAAGTCTCTAAACAGGCGACTGACACTCCTGCATTAGATAAATATGGCAATGATATGACTAAGGCAGCTGCTGAAGGCAGACTTGATCCGGTCATTGGCAGAGAGAAAGAGATTGAACGTTTGGCGCAAATATTGTCGCGCAGAAAGAAAAACAATCCGGTGCTTATCGGTGAGCCGGGTGTCGGAAAGTCTGCTATTGTCGAAGGTTTGGCGTTGAGGATTGTACAGCGAAAGGTGTCTCGAGTGCTATTCAATAAGCGTGTGGTATCATTGGATATGGCGGGTATGTTGGCAGGGACAAAGTATAGAGGACAGTTTGAGGAACGCATTAAGGCAGTTCTCGATGAGTTGACTAAAAATCCTGACATTATTCTCTTCATTGATGAGTTGCACACAATAGTCGGTGCCGGTGCTACGCCAGGGTCGATGGATGCAGCCAACATGCTTAAGCCGGCATTATCGCGAGGTCAGGTGCAATGTATCGGTGCGACTACTCTTGATGAATATCGTCAAAATATAGAAAAGGACGGTGCACTTGAACGTCGATTCCAAAAAGTAATGGTTGAACCGACAACTCCGGAAGAAACTCTTGAGATTTTGAAGAATGTCAGAGATAAATATGAGTCGCATCACAATGTTTTCTATACAGATGAGGCACTTAAGGCATGTGTTAATCTGACTGAGCGCTACATAAGCGACAGAAATTTTCCGGATAAGGCTCTCGATGCTTTGGATGAAGCCGGCTCAAGAGTGCATATTACAAATATAATAGTTCCGGAAGAAATTGAAAATCTTGAGAAAGAGATAGATAAGACGACTGAAGAAAAGCTTGCTGCTGCAAAGGCTCAAAATTTTGAACTTGCGGCAAATCTTCGCGATAAGGAAAGCCGTCAGAAAGAGGAACTTGCAAAAGCCAAAAAAGAGTGGGAGAGACGTCTTGATAATGATCGTCAAGAGGTCAATGATGATAAGGTGGCAGAAGTTGTCGCTATGATGACCGGCGTTCCGACTCAAAGAATTGCGCAAGCAGAGGGTACAAGGTTATTAAAAATGGGAGACTCGCTTAAGGCTTCGATTATCGGTCAGGATGATGCTATAACAAAGATAGTCAAGGCTATACAACGAAATCGTATCGGTCTGAAAGATCCAAACAAACCTATCGGCACGTTTATGTTTCTCGGTCCTACGGGTGTGGGTAAAACTCACTTGGCAAAGAAGTTGGCAGAATATCTCTTTGACTCTTCCGACACGCTGATACGCATGGATATGAGTGAATATATGGAGAAATTCACAGTATCTCGATTAGTTGGTGCTCCTCCGGGCTATGTCGGTTATGAAGAGGGCGGTCAATTGACTGAGAAAGTGCGTCGTCGCCCGTATTCTGTCGTGCTTCTTGATGAAATAGAAAAAGCTCATCCTGATGTGTTTAATTTGTTGTTGCAAGTTATGGATGAAGGTCGATTGACTGACTCTTTAGGAAGAAAAATCGATTTTAAAAATACAATCCTTATTATGACCAGCAATGTCGGCTCTCGTCAGCTCAAGGAGTTTGGATCGGGTGTAGGTTTTAATACTGAGATTGTCACAAAAGAGCAGGCTCATGGTGTGATAAACAAGGCTTTGAACAGAGTCTTTTCTCCTGAGTTTTTGAATAGAGTGGATGATATAATAATGTTTGATCAACTTGATAAAGAGGCAATATTTAATATCATAGATATTGAATTAAAAGGTTTCTTTGAGAGAATTGAAAAGTTAGGCTATAGATTGGATTTAGCTGATGAAGCTAAAAATTTCATTGCAACAAAGGGGTACGATCGGCAATATGGAGCAAGACCATTGAAACGAGCTATCCAAAAATACTTGGAAGATGAACTTGCTGAAATAATACTTAATCTTGGTGCTGAAGGAAAGAATGGAGGCATAGTAAAAGTCACATATTTGGAAGGTGATGACAAATTGACCATGCAATACGAAGAAAATTAAACAAATAATTATTAAAATTGGAGGCATTTTGTGTGTCTCCAATTTTTTTTGAATATGAAGATAATAGGACTATTGAGCGATACACATTCGTATTGGGATGAAAAATATGTGACCTATTTCAGCGGATGTGATGAGATATGGCATGCCGGAGATATTGGCGACATATCGATTGTGGAGCGTTTGGAAAAAATAGCTCCATTACGTGCTGTGTCAGGCAATGTTGATCATGGATTTGTGCGTCAAGAATGTCCTACAATGATAAAATTTAAGGTTGAAGATGTAAAAGTCTTTATGACGCATATAGGTGGCTATCCGGGAAAGTATTCACCTGGTATAAAAAAGCTATTGAGAGAAAATCAAATTAACTTGTTTGTTGATGGTCACTCTCATATCCTAAAAGTTATATATGATAATGAATTAAACTTATTGCACATAAATCCCGGAGCCGCCGGGAAGCAAGGATGGCATAATAAGCGAACAATTATTCGTTTTGTAATCGATCAAGAGAATATAAAAAATTTGGAGGTCATAGAATTGGTAGGGTAGGTTGATGTGTACTTCTTCAGGTGTGTAGTCTGCCTTAATTTCCGGGTGAGACTCTACCCATTCGTTCCCTTGCATCACAACCCAACCACGATCAAGAGTGAACAAGTCGGTAGGATAGTTCTCCACCATGTTCAAGAACTTCTGCTTCATTTTGTTGCGATTGCCTTGGAGAATAGCAGACTGCATGGTGTTTGCAATCAAAGCCATTACATCATCACTGATATGCTCTGAGTGACCTTCTGCACGTTTTACGGTCTGCGTGAACGCACTATCAGCATTGCGATTAAGATATGAGTAGATGTCTTCTGCTGTATCATTCTCCATACCACCCATTGGCACATACCACAAGAACATTTGGTCAAGATGGTCTTTGGCTTCCTTAGAAGTGATACCACTTTCATAACTCTTCTCAACGGCTTTCTTAGTCGCATTGTTGATGCGCTCCCAAAGTACATCGGTGTTGCCATGCTTGTTCTCAAAGTTGACAACCATCTGTTCTGCAAAGTTTCTCCAATCCTTTTCATTGTATTGCTTTGCGAGTGCAGTAAGACCGGAGTAGTCTTTGATTTCCTCAACCTTGGCGTGGCGAATTGCAACCTCATCAGACAACTGATTAAACTCTTCATAAGTAATGTCACCATTCTTGAGTTGCTCTCTCAACGCATCACGCTCTGCTCGATAAGCATCAACTCTGTCTTGCTGAACACTCTTGACATCCTCTAATGCTTGAGCCTTTTTGTTCTTGGCTTCTTGCACTTGAGTATCGTATTCATCTTGAGAGATTTGACCTTGACGGAGTGCGTTAGCAAGTCTCAATACAGTGCCACTATACTCGCCATTGATGATTTGTGCATCCATCTTATTCATCTCTGCAAGAGCATCACGCACCATCAGTTCTCGGTTGCGTTCCAAACCACTCTTGGCAATGAGATAGTGGTTAATGCTTTCATTGCTTTCGCCACTGCGTATCCACTCGTCATGGATTCGCATCATCGGTTCATACACCTCATTGATGTATCTGTCCCACGATGCTTTGGCAATTGAAGACATTGCATTCTCTGCCATGTACGCATCTTCGTAAGACTCCAATACAATACCATACTCTTGCTCGATGATGCGTTGCACCTCTTTCAAAGCTCGCATCTCATCTTGCCATGCTTCCATGAAGTTGAACTTCGACAAGTGCATTGCTCCGCCTTTGCCCTTGGTGTTGACTTTCTTCTCATACTTGTCAGCAATTGATCTGCCTCCTTGGAGAGAGTACTGTACTTTGCCATCGTTGTCAATATAAGGATAGTTTTGACCATGAGCCTTATTAGACTCATCAATAAACTCTCCTTCTTCCAACAAAGTTTTTACACTTTTAAGAATTGACATTGCAGCATCGTTAGGTGAAATTTCGGATGGTTCATAAACATATTCTGTGTATCCATTATGCTCGCCTGTGCTGACATGTTCACCATCTTTATATATAACAATGCTTATTTTGTCATCGGCATTATCATTCCCTATTCTTGCCCCATTGGCAGGGTGAGTAGATACTCTCAACTTTAAAGTCTTGCCATCTGCATAGAAGATTCCTTCGTAGAAATCTCCATAGTAAGACATTGAAGATTTTGATTTATCTAACTTTAAAGCCTTGCCTAATTCCCTTACTGCATCGTTTGGAGAATTAATAGCTTTATCAAACGACCCTTTATTTAGATATTTCTGCAAAGAAGACAATGTGGTAACAGAATTATTTTGTAACTTTGCAATGTCAATTGAATCCGCAAGTGGACGAGGACTTAGGTGCGCGCTGCTGTTCAATTGAAGACTATTAGATGATGAGTTGTCTGAAACCGCACCGCTCCTCTCTCTAATAGTCGTTTTTTTATTCTCCTCATCGAAATTCTTCACACCATCCTTGTACGGCAAATCCTCTGCGATGCCCTTACTGCGTGAAATCTTGCGACCCTCTTCCTCAGTCAATGGTCTTACAATCTTTATCGCACCGGCAATGTACCAATCTTGATTAGGATTAGCATTTGAGTTGGTCTTGAAGTTGTAATAACCATCTTCAGGAATACGTTCAGGTATATCGCCCTTCAAATCCGAATACGCTTTCTCTCTGCTATAAGTAGGATGCGCTTTGAGGTAACGCTCTCTCGCTTCCTCATTATAATCCACATCGGCAGAGATTTCAATCTCAAACCATCTCTGATTTGCTCCACGATACTTGGCATTAGCACCGTCTTTACCAACACCGATGTGACGAGCTGATGGAACATTCGTTGCATGCCAACCCGGGCGAAGTGCGTAGGTTGACACACCCCCTGCACCATTAATGCCTACAGTGTGATATGCCTTTTCTCCCGACTTCGATGTTGATACGGTCATCCATCGTTGACCCTCTTGTGTCGCTTTGTTTACATCTGCCTTTGAAGGTAGACCTACAAAGTTGCCACCCTTGCCACGTTTCAAAGGCTTCTTATCGACTACATTGCCATCATTATCCAACAAATATGACCATTCGATTTCAAGTCCTTCAAGGTCTTTGATTGTAGGTGAATCGGCATCATACCATACACCGACCTCCAATGAATTGGCTGCATCGATAAACAATGCTTGTGGATTGCCATTCTCATCAACATTAAACAACTTGTAAACCTTGATAGTCTTCTTTGGCTCTGGTTTAGTACGGAGCGAATACCTCATCTGCTGACCCTCGCCCTCGCTGACTTCTGCATTGCGCATCATCTGCAAAGCACGTTCCAAACGATTGGCAACATCCGTAGCATCTGCTTTGGCAAACACTCCGTTAGCATTGTCTATGGCTTCATTGGCAGAGTTTACTGCATCCTCGTCAAGTCTGTTTAAGGCTTCCACTGCGATAGTGTAATCGTCAGCGTTAGTCATAGTCTTTGCTACATCATTCCATAGTGGAGTATTCTTTAACAAAGACTGCATCTTCTCATCCCTCGCCATGTCGGATGCAAGCGAATACCTTGCTTTCGGTGTGTACTCCTTTTCTCTCGCTTCAACGAGTTGTGCCACACGCTCTGCTCTTTCTGAATTCAGCTGATTAACCTTATCGGTGTAATAAGTCGCATCAGCCGACTCGATGTTGCTCTCTTTTGCTACACTCTCAATCGCAGTCTGCAACTCATTGCGAGCTTCGTATCTCAATGCGCCTTTGCTGCCATTTGCTCCTCCATAGTTCATTGACACCTCATTACCTGCGCTATCTATCTGAATACCGACACCATTAGAAGCATTAAACCATAAATTGCCATTATTTGTCTTGACAACATTTGTCAATTGACCGAGAGCATCAAACACTGCACTATTATATGCTCGTTCCTTGTCTCGTTTTTCATTCTCAACTTCACGAATCTTGTCATTGTACTCACGATTTACATCATCAACAAGCCTTTCCGTTTCGTTGTCATACTCTGCCTTGTGCGCCAAAGGATGATTTTCAAACAAAGAAACAATCTCATCAGTCTTGCGCTCTCTGCTCAACTTGTCAATTACAGCCTTGTTCTCTTCGTAGATGTCGGCATAGTAATCTTCATCCCAATGATAGAACTTCGTTTCGTTGCCAAACTTCGATGTGTGATGCCATTCTCCACTTGCGATGATTTTTGCATCCACAAGTTCGTCAAACGACTTCGCAGTGACACCATACTCCTTTCGGAAATTAGTCTTTGGGTATCTGCCTTCTTCTCTTGCTCTCGCAGCTCGCTTGCTCATCGAGTAACCGACATACCCACTATTGCCACCGAATAACGAATACCTAATATCCGGGTTGCTCGCATCGAACGTGCCGACATTGTCGGTCGCTGACTTGATTTGGGTAGGCTCTGCTACAATATACATATAGTCAGTCTCTCCTTCGACTGTCTTCTTAGGAGGAATTATAACTCCATCATAACCGGAATCTTTAACTTCTCCGTCAACCGCAGTATAGATTGGATTTTTGATATTCAAATATACTGCGTACTGAGTAGCATCGTTGCCTGTTTTATTTTTATATCGTCTGGCCCATTCGTCTTTGCTTTTAGTAGTGCCGAAATAAAAACCTTTGCCCCAAAATTGTCTGCCAATACCTTGCTTGTCAAATTCTCTGCTGAAAACATTGATTCCCTCGTTACCACTATGGTATGCCACCATAGGCTCGCCATTCTCATCGACAACTTTTGAATAATTTAATATAGGCAAACCCTTGCTGTTTTCAATTCCTTTTAGTAACTTTGCTCCCGTTATAGAGTCGTTGGAAGTGGGGACAAAGTCAGCATTTTGTGCATGCGTTGTCCAATGTCCGTCTAACGGCTCTATTTCTGTTACTTCATAAGTGTATGCCTTATTCGGAGTGTTGTTATCGGAGTATCTTTTGACAGTTATCTTAACTCTACTTGTTTCATTGCCAATATTCATTGCTCCAAATAACCTGACAATATCTTTAATATTAGAGTTCTTATCTCTATCTTCATGGATTTCTCCTACGATAGAATTTTCAATTAATTTGGGTAACACTTGTAGAGCAGACAAGTGAGCATCTCTTGAATGGCTTTGCTCGACTGCCTTACCGGAAAGATACTTATCAATTGCTTTCCCACTGACAACTATTTCTCCAATCTCAGGATTGATATATGTTCCCAAGAGATTTTCTTTCGCCCACTTGCGAGCTTCTGCAAAGTTCTTGAAGCCATGCTCCATATTTGCGCTGATAATCTTAACGACTTTCGCTGCCAACTCCCAATCGCCAAACCAATCCTTGAACGCTTTGGTACGAACTTGAATCCATTGTCTCTCGTTGAGGTTGGAAGCCATGCCGTTAGGTGCTTTGAGATATGTGCCGTTAGCTTTCGCTTCATCAATAATCCTTTGCTCCTCGGCGGTCAAAGAATTACCTTGCAAAGAGAATAACGGCTGACCCTTACGGACATCCTCTCTCATCGCATCGGTAACATCGACAGAGTGCATGGTCTGATAACCCTCTTCAAGATTAGGCATTGTCACTTCTCCGACCTTGACTCCCCACTTCTTGCCATACTTGTTCATGAACGAAGGAAGCATCTTGTCGTAAAAGCCTTTCATGCCCTCTCCACCGACACGCAAACCGTCACCCTCTAATCTTATTGGCTCTTGCGCATCGCTGATTTCTTTGCTGATTTTTGCGTATTCGGCAAGAGAATTGTCATACTCGGCAGAATTTTCATCCATGCCACGCATCTGCTCTCTCAATGCTTGTTTCTTCTGCTTAAGAGCGTCTATCTTCTCTTTCTGCTCTTTAAGGTCATTGACTATCTTGTTTGACAAATCTTTGCCAAACACTTCCGAAACCTCGTTCTCATTTGCAAAATTAGTCGGTATAGCATCTATCTGATAGCCATTTGAGCCGTAAGTGTCAATAAGATATGAGCCGTCAGTATCGATTTTGTATTCAATACTATTCACCACGTTGCCTATGTCATATCTCTTTGCTTGTTGCTCTCCTGTAGTCCAAGCCAACTTATCAAAGCCGAAATCGGTAGCATAACGGAGTATGCGTTTCATTGCAAGCTCTTGCAAATTCTTCTCAAACGGAGCTGACGGAACACCGGAACGTCTATCCGAAATAGCATCATACACTTTGCGTGCATCGTGCATTTTATCGGTAAGTTCATCGTATTTGCCTAACTCTTCAACACTCCATTGCATCTTCCATGCCTTGCGAGCTTCCTTGCGTTCCTCTGCCGCACCTCTTACAGCCATTGGGTCTCCATACTTCTCTTTCATCTCTGCGAGAAAATCACTATGTGCTTTAGCTGCGTTTGCGTAAGCCTTGCGAGCATTCTCAAATTGTTCGTGATGATTACTGTCTCGATACCCCTTTTCACGACCGTCTTGATGTCGCTTACTTTGTATCTCATCAATCACAAGAACTCGGTTGCCCTCTGCATCAGTTGTTTCACCAAAGCGAATCCATGCCACGGCTCTGCCGTCATCTGCATCACCAAAGTGAATATCATCACTCTGATTATATGGGTCAATAGTTGGTACAGTTAACGCAATCTCTCGCTTGTTGTCAAGACCTTCAGTGGTGTATTCAAGGCGAGTGGAGTTGATTACTTTTGAGTCTCCAAATACATCAGCATAATTTTCAAAGCCATAATTAAAATGCAATCGTCCTACCTCATCATTCCAAATTGCCATTTCAAAATCATCTCCATAACGATTTATCATCTCTTGGTAGGCTTCTTCATCATTACCGGCAAATTCATCGGTCAATACATCAAATTCTCTTTGCAAGGATGATAATGCTTCGCTTGTTGTTCTATACTCCACCTCCTCAATCTTGATAGAGTTCTCATTGATATAGTCGATGATGTCTTGCTTGGTCACTGACCCTTGTTGTGTGTTCAACCAATCTTCAAGGCCCAACCACTTGTCTTCACCAGCCTTGAGACCACCATTCTTCTTCAGCATCGCAATCCATTGTTGAGGTGTAGCCTCGTCTTGCTTGATGTCCTCCACAGCATGGTGAGCGTTAGAGTAGAATGCCCCTTGCAAAGAATATTGTGCTTTTACAGAATTTTCTTGCGTATCTGAATTTTCTTCACTACCTTTGTCGGTAGAAACCGATTGCGAGGTAGTCCCGTGCTGTTTAGCAGTGTTTGACAGGCTCTTGTTAATCGGTTTTCTATTTGTAAAGAAGTTTGTAAATTCTTCATTACCTCTTCGCATTTCGGTTGTTACAGTAAACTTAACACCATTCACTTCTGCTTTGTAAGACACTTTATTTCCATTCTGAATACGCTCGCCTTTCTCAATAATTTGAGGAATAAGCAGAATTTCTTCAGCCGTATAATAATTTGAAGCAGTTTCATAATGTTTCAATACACTATGTTTCACACCGGCTTTATTATCTTGACCTTGCTTCAATGTAATACTGCGTTGCTTTCCATTGGCATCAATCACTTCAATTGCAATATTATTGGTATCAGTAGCAAAAGCATCTACCACCTTTAATTGAGTAGGAGAAATATCCTTGCCTTTCAACTTCATTGCAATATCAGCTTTGCGCTTAACCACAGTTGACCCCATTCCACTCACACCACTATTCTCCATTAAGAAAATTTGGTCTTCTCTTGCAACATCTTCGGTTTCACTTAACAATGTTTCTCTGCGTTGCTCAGCAGTCATATCCATGCGCTTCTGTGCATTGCGTGACTCTACTTCGCCCGCAAGCCTGCGATATGTGGTGTAATCCTCTCTGGGCATGACTTTGTGCATTTGGTTGTATGCTTGTTCATAACCCTCATTGTCATATCCACGCAGATATAGATTAAGACCTTTGATGCGTTGTTCTTCTGAAGGGATATAATCCTCTAATCCGTCTTCCTTATACTCTTCAATCAAAGCCTTTTCGACAGCCGTAGTACCCGATAATTCAGGGCGTTCTTTTGCAGTATGAACCAACGCATTTCTCCACGCCCATACTCTCGCCTTATCTCGCAGCATATCAGCCGTCTTATTGTTCCCACCTTTGGCAAAACCCTCAATGTTCTGAATAGCATGTTGTATCTCATGAATAAGAATAGAACGAGCATTTTCAGCATACGGATTTATCCATATCGTGTGACCATTGAAACTACCATTAAATCCCTCATTTATCATTGCAGAATTTTCTACAAACGAAACATCGATGTTACGCAATTCCGGGTAAGCCTTAAGCAATTCATTGTCATTTCCAATATACTCTGACAAATGAACACCAAGTTTACTATTGCTCTTATCGTAAATGGCATTCCATAGCTCTGATGATTTCTTAACAAGCTCTTTGTGTCGCTTGCGCAGTTCTTTCATCTTTGCCTTCTGTTCTTCAGTGGCATTGCGTGGTAATCGTTGATAAACGACATAGTCCAATCGCTCTCTATCCTTTTCTATAGCTCTGCGCTCTTTTTCCATTCGAGCAATAGCTTCATCGGGAGTTTCGATTTCGCCTATATCCTCAATCTCATATCGCCACTTGCCGTCTGCACCACGTTCCCAACCTGTAGCCATACGGATAGACTTGGCATCTTTGCCCTCAGCCTCCATGTCTCTCGCTACTGCAAGGTTATCCATGCGATGTGTCGCTTCCTCTGCTTTGTCAAGTGCAGTCGCTCCTTGTTCTCCGATGAGCGAATTTCTTTGCTCTTCACTGCTTACGGCATCACCTCTCACATTCGCTTCACTCGCAGACTCAATCAACGCTTCAAGCCTTGCGATAGCATTGTTAATCTTGCGTTGCTTACCAAGGGTGAAGAACTCCTTGATAGACCTCAACACATCGGCAATCTTAGATAGCAAACCACGATTCTCCTTGTTGCGTTCCACAAAGTTGTCAAACACACCACGTTCCTCTACCAACTCCCCTGCATAGTCAGCTACTACCTCATCGATGATACCTTGTTCGCTGATAGCAATGCCATGTTGTTTGTAGAGCGATTTCATTCGGTTGATGCGCTTGTTCCATTCCTCTTCGCCAAGTGCTTGTTTGGCAGCTTCAACAAACTCTGCGTATGCTTCCGGTGACAAGTTTTGCATTCGGTGAGTGAACTCATGACCAAGAAGGAAGTCAAGAGCTTGGTCACGCTTATCCCATGCAATGCGTACCTTATTGCCTACGATGTCAGCATTAGCGTAGGTATTGTTGCCTTTCTCATCCTTGCCTGTTACAATCTCATCAACAAACTCAACTTGCAACCCCAATCGTTTAGCCATTGCATCAAGCATCTTGCGAGTCTTATCTCCAAGTGTGCGAGTGCGTGCATCTTCCACAAGACCGACATTCGACCTTGCCGACAAACGAGTATTGTTCTCAGTCGATTGCTTGTTAAGCTCTCGTCTGCGCTTTTCAAGCATTTTCTTAATACCACTATAAGCCTTGTATGCCGAATTATCCTTATATCCTTTCGGATTACCCGAGCGAATGGTATCTATATGACCTTGCATCTGTCTGATAGTGCTTTCTATATCAGGCAAATCATCGGCATTCAACTTTTGAGCATAGTCATTAAATTCTCCCTCCCACGCTTTCATGGCTTTATCATCGCCCTTGCCGATAGCTTCTATGTAATCACTCGGTCTTGGTGGTCTGCCTGCTCGTTGGTCACGTTCATTACCGACTCTATTCCTTTCTCTTAATTCCTCGACAACATCCTTTTCTTCCTCAACTTGGTCAGTTTCTTGTGACATAGTCGAAACATTACCCTTTGTCTGTTCTTCAATAGGTGCAGACTCTTCGATTTGTGCAACTTCCTCTACCGGGGTTGTCTCAGTCGGACCAACTTTCTCACTTGCCGGTAACTTGCCGGTAACTTGCTGACCTTGCGATTCTGTTTGCAAATCTGTTTGCAAATCTGCTTGCTCTGTTTGCAAACTTGCTCTGCGCTTCGGCACATCTGCAATCTCTTGCCATTTAGCAAGGTCATTCTGCGCCTTAACAACCGATTCCTTAAATGCTTTCGCAGCTGCAAGTTTTTCTTCGGTTGTACCTACCAACTTCGGAGTTTGCTTTTTCGCCTCGTCAAGTGCTTTTTGAGCATCCTCGATATTGCTTTGTGCCACCATTGTTGCGATGTCAACATCATCTCCCGACTCTGCCACCAATCTATCCCAAGCACTATCGGCATCCATCTGCTCATACAAGATGTTGCCTTGCTCATCGGTAGGCATAGATGGCTCTTGTGTTGGCTCTGCTACCTCGGTCGGTTGTGACTCTTGTGGAATAGATGTTTGTTGTGCAGTCTCTCCACGCAACTGATTACGCTTAAACTCTCTTACACCTTGTTGTATCTGCGACTTAGGCAATACAATCTGCTTGCCATCGGTCACACCACCCTCCTTGTTGCCATCTCTTGCAGTAACGGTCACATTGCCGTCACCATTGTCAGCGAGGATAGTTACATCGGTTGTAGAGCCGTCAGTATTGAGCATCGTGTATTGCTGACCTTGCGAATAATATTCTTGCTGTAAAAAACTTTATATCTGAAAATTATGCTAATTAACGAAAATTTTGTAACTTTGCATCTACAAAATTGGTTTACGCAGGTTTAAGGTAGAAAATCACCCAAGTAAGAAAAGTTGTAAATAGGATTTATATGCATAATTGCAAAGAAAACGTTGAGTTAATTTTTGAGACAAGTTGGGAGGTATGTAATAAGATAGGAGGTATCTATACAGTGCTCTCTACAAAAGCAAAGTCTCTTCAAGATTTGTATAAAGACAAGGTCGTATTCATTGGACCTGATGTTTGGACAGAAAGCAATCCATCTCCATATTTTAAGGAATACAAAACGCTATTGAAGAATTGCGTTAAACATCTATTGTTGCCGTATGGTATGACAATACGTGTCGGTCGTTGGATGGTGCCTGGTAATCCTATCGTAGTGTTGGTGAAATTTGATGGGATATATGAGCATCTGAATTCTTTTTATGGAGATATTTGGAATAATTATAAAGTTGATTCGCTTCACGCATATGGCGATTATGATGAAGGATGTGCATTTGGGATTGCATCAGCAATTGTAATAGATGCGTTGAGTCGTCATTTAGGAGTCGATGCGAAGGGCGTTATTTCACATTTTAACGAGTGGACCACCGGCATGGGATTATTGCATCTTCGCTCAATTAATCCCGATATTGCAACACTATTCACAACGCATGCGACAAGCATAGGCCGTAGCATTTGTGGTAACGGCAAGCCATTGTATGACTATCTTTCAGGTTATAATGGCGATCAGATGGCAGGAGAATTAAATATGGAATCAAAACATTCATTGGAGAAAACAGCAGCGTACAATGCCGATTGTTTTACAACAGTGAGTGATGTGACGGCAGTCGAATGTAACCAGTTGTTGGATTTGATGCCACATGTGGTTACACCAAATGGCTTTGAACCAAATTTTGTTCCAAAATCAAAGAAATATAATGAGCAGAGAGAAAAAAGTCGTAAGGCATTGTTGAATATAGCAAACAAATTGACCGGCAAAAATTTCTCTGATAACACATTTATATTGGCGACTTCCGGCAGAAATGAATATCGCAATAAAGGTATTGATATTTTTATAGATGCAATGAATCATATCAGATATGCATCAACAGATTTAAAACGTGATATTGTGGCATTTATAATGGTTCCGGCATGGGTTAAAGAACCCTCACATACACTAATGGAGAATATTAAGACCGATAAATGCGATAATGTGGAAGTAAATTACCAAACTCATATATTAAACAATGAAGATTGTGATGCGATTTCATGCAGACTTCGTTCGTTGGGTGTAAATAAGTTAAACGATAGAGTGACAATCATTTATCTGCCATGTTATCTTGACGGCAATGATGGCATTTTAGATATTGCCTATTATGATATGATGCCGGGGCTTGATGCGACAGTATTTCCTTCATATTATGAACCATGGGGTTACACTCCGCTTGAAAGTATCGCTTTCGGAGTTCCGACAATTTCGAGTGATAAAGCAGGTTTTGGGCAGTGGATAATGTCGAATTTCAATAATAGTTTTGATGATTGTGGGGTAAAGGTTATCGCTCGTACAGATTCAAATTATAATATTGCAAAAGAATCTATTGCCGGTTCGATATTGGAATTGGTAGAGTTGTCTGACGCTGAATTGTCAGAAATTCGACGAAAGGCTATGTTGACCTTATCAGCAGCCGATTGGAAGAAATTTATCGAAAAATATAATGAAGCATATTGTGTCGCTCAAAGTCGTCGCAATATGCGTAATCAATAAAAAAATAAAGAACTTAACTAAAAATTTTTATATGAAACTACAGGTTAGTAATACAAATCAGCCGACATGGCGCAATGTAACGGTTAGTGCAGAACTTCCGGTAGAATTAAAACCACTTGAAGAGTTGTCAAAAAACCTTTGGTGGGTATGGAATAGCGAGGGCAAGGCCTTATTTCGTGACTTAGATACAAAAATATGGCGTGCAACAGGAGAAAATCCTGTTATGTTGCTTCAACGTATCAGTTCATCACGCTATCAAGAAATTTTGAATGACGCGGCATTAATGGCTCGCATACAATCAGTGTATGCATCATTCAAGGAATATATGGCTCAACCAATGCGCACTGATGCACCATCAGTGGCATATTTCTCAATGGAATATGGTTTGTGCAATTGTTTGAAGATTTATTCAGGAGGTCTTGGCGTACTTGCCGGTGACTATATCAAACAAGCATCTGACAGCCGTATCAATATGACGGCTATCGGTTTCTTGTACAGATATGGTTATTTCACACAAGTGTTATCAGTTGATGGTCAGCAAATAGCTGAATATGAAGCTCAAAATTTTGATCAACTCCCTATTGAACAAGTAATGGGAGAGGATGGACTTCCGATGATTCTTGAAGTTCCATATCCTGGACGTATCGTTTATGCTCATGTGTGGAGAGTAAATGTAGGTCGTATGAAGCTATATCTTCTTGATACAGATTTCGATATGAACTCTGAGTTTGATCGTCAGATTACTCATAAATTATATGGAGGCGACTGGGAAAATCGTATCAAACAAGAATATCTCTTGGGTATCGGTGGCGTTCACATGTTGAACAAACTTGGCATTAAGACAGAGATTTATCATGCAAATGAAGGACATGCCGCATTAATGAATGTTCAACGTTTGACTGATTACGTTCAAAACGAAAATCTTCCGTTTAATGTAGCGCTTGAGATAGTTCGAGCATCATCACTTTATACAGTACATACTCCTGTACCTGCAGGTCACGATTATTTTGAAGAGTCATTGTTCGGTAAATACCTTGGTGAATATCCTGCTAAGCTTGGTATCTCATGGAGCGACCTTATGAATATGGGACGCGAAAATCCTGATACAAACGAACGTTTCTCAATGAGTGTATTTGCATTGAACACTTGCCAAGAAGCTAATGGTGTCAGCTGGTTGCATGGTGAGGTGTCAAAGAAAATGTTCTCAGGCGTTTGGAAAGGTTACAGCCCTGAAGAATCACACGTTGGTTATGTGACAAATGGTGTTCACATGCCGACATGGGCTGCTTCTGAATGGAAAGAATTCTATGCTGAAAAACTCGGCAAACAAGTGTTTGATAACCAGAGTGATATGAAAGCATGGGAAGGAATCTTCGATGTTGTAGATGAAGAAATCTGGAACATGCGAATGCGCCTCAAAAATAAATTCATCGATTTCGTTAAGAAGGACTTCAAGGAAAAATGGCTTGCAAATCATGGTGATCCATCAGAAGTGATGAAAATTGTAGATAAAATCAATCCTAACGCATTGATTATCGGTTTTGCTCGTCGTTTTGCTACATATAAGCGTGCACACCTTCTTTTCACTGATTTGGATCGTCTTGCAAAGATTGTCAACAACGAGCAATTCCCTGTTCAATTCGTATTCTCAGGTAAGGCTCACCCTGCTGATGGTGCAGGTCAGGGATTGATTAAGCGTATCATGGAAATTTCTCGTATGCCTCAATTCCTCGGTAAGATTATCTTCCTTGAAGACTACAATATGATTGTGGCTAAACGTCTTGTATCAGGTGTCGATATTTGGTTGAATACACCGACCCGTCCACTTGAAGCATCAGGTACATCAGGTGAAAAAGCTGAGATGAATGGAGTGCTCAATTTCTCAGTGCTTGATGGTTGGTGGTATGAAGGCTACAAGTTTGATGAAAAGGGTGGTTGGGCATTGACTGAAAAACGCACTTTCACAGACCAAAGCCAACAAGACAAACTTGATGCAGCATCAATCTATTCAATGCTTGAAAATGAAATCGTACCATTGTACTTTGCTAAGAATTCTAAGGGATATTCTCCTGAATGGATTCAATATATCAAGCGTTCAGTAGGTCATATTGCTCCAAACTTTACAATGAAACGTCAGCTTGACGACTATATTGATCGTTTCTATGCTCCTCAAGCATTGCGTGCTGCTCGTATCGCAGCTAATGATTGTGCAGAAGCTCGTGAAATTGTTGCATGGAAAGAAGAAGTTGCTTCAAAGTGGGATCAAATACAAATTCTTAATGTCAACCTTAATGATCCTAATTTGATTACGCCAAAGACAGGCTCTAAATACACTGCAGATTGTCGTATTGATACTAAGGGCTTAGGTAAATCAATAGGGGTGGAAATCGTGTTGTATAAAGAAGTAGATGGCGTAAGCAAATTCTATTTGGCAAAGCCTCTTGAAGTCGTTGCAGAAGAAGGATCGGTGCTTACATACGCTATAAATGATACTATCAAGGAAGCCGGAATTTATCGTTTCGCACTCAGAATGTATCCTAACAATTCGAAACTCCCACATCGTATGGATTTCGCTTACGTACGTTGGTTCTAAAATTAATGAATTAAATATAGTAATAAGAGAGACATCTTGACGGGTGTCTCTTTTATTTATTAATGAGTAATAAAATCTGTTAATAAAAATTTTTAAAAAAGAATTTGGAAATATGAACCATTCTTATTAATTTTGTGTTGTAAAGTTAAAACAAGAGAGTTTTTTCAGAGGAAAATATTCCACATCAAAGCAGATTGGGAAACTCATCAAATTTTAATGAAATACCGAGACAAGCTGTTCTGTCGATGGCGGGCCCCACATCTTCGGGTGATGCTTTAGGCACAGGCGGATTACAAAGATTGAACGGCACTCAAATCCTGTCATACGGAGTTTCATCACATTCCTTTGGTGTGGGCAACATAGAGCCGATGGTCATATTAAAATGTGAGCATCGGCTTTTTTAGAAAAATTCGGTTGGTTTTATTCGTTTGATATAAAAAAATACAATATATAAGGATACTAAAATGAAAGATGTAAAAGAAGCATTGCTCTCTCGCACAAGCGTGCGTCGATATGAGCGTGAGGTAATACCTCAAGAAACAATGGATTTTATCTACAAGGCTATCGAAAATACGCCTACAAGTTATAACGGACAACAATTTTCTGTGATAGACATCGACGATCAAGCACTCAAAGAAGAGCTTTATGTGATGACTAATCAAAAGCAACTTAAGACTTGCAATCGTCTCTTGATTTTCTGTTCTGATTATAATAAAATCACTCGTCTTGCTGAACGCAAGGGTTTCAATGTGCCTGAGTTTACAAATACTATGGATGGCGTGACTATCGGTATCATTGACGCATCGTTGGCTATGATGAGCGCAGTCGTTGCAGCTCAAGCTGCCGGTCTTGGCAGCAACTGCATCGGTTATCTTCGCACTGTTGACCCTGCGCGTCTTGCTGAAATGTTGAAATTACCTAAGGGTGTGTTTGTTGTATGTGGTTTGGCTTTAGGCGTTCCTCGCGAACAACCTGATTTGAAACCAAAGCAAGGTGACTCTCTTATGTTCCATAAAAATCACTATCGCCAAGACACAGAAAAGATGGTCGATGAACTTGAAGAATACGACAATATCGTCAAGAAATACAATCAGACTCGTTCCGGTGGCACTACAACAAACGATTGGTGTGACCACATTCTTGACTACTATCGTCATGCTATGGAATATCGTATTCTCGACTATCTAAAAGCTCAAGGCTACGACATAAAGCATTAATTAATCTGACAACCATAAAATATGCTAATTGAACGATAAATTCAATTAGCATATTTTTATACTCTGCAAAAATAGAAATTGTCCAAGTAGCCGGATTTGTGGTTTCGTTCACATTAACAGGTTTTCGGCTTGTCGATATACTATCGTCCCTTCAAAAAATAAAAAACTGTGCCATGAATTTTTCATTTTGGCACAGTCTTGTGGAATTCTTTTAGGTCGGATTATTCGCCGTAAACCTTAGTAGTTTGCTTTTGAACGATACCGAAGAAGTAGTTGGTAGTGTAAGAATCCACGTGTGAAATCTTAGTGATACCGGCTTCTTTAGCTGCTTTGTCGATACCATTTTCTGCACCCTTATGGCTCCAGAGACCAAGGTAGATCATGCTGCATGCTCATCTCTACCCATCTGTACGACGATAGAGTAGTCGTTTGTAGCCGGACGTATTTCCTCTTCTGCATCAGCGATTATACACAAAATGTTTAGAGTTACATTCAGACTATTGGTTTTGTTGAGCGACCATGTGTTGGTCTCGTCGTCGTATTTAAAGCGACTTCCCTTAAACTCTTGTTTGTTGAAACTTAGGTATTTGGAGTAGGGCACATCTTGTGCATTGGCTACAAATGCAACGCAAAATGCTATGGCCATTAACAAAACTTTCTTCATTACTATTAATATTATTTGATGTTTTATCTTAGATGAGTAAACGTTATTTATTAATTAAGGTGATTGTGAAATAAGACACCTTTCCTTATCCGTCCGTCAATCGACAATGCCGGCAGATTGCAGCTTGTCGGTGAAGGACGATAAGCAGACATAATATTTTAGGCAGACTCAATCCTGTTCCATAGTGATTGAGTCTGCTTTTTTATTTTTGAAGTAACTCTTTGTCGGGTGTATTTGCTATTGTATAAAGAATTTATTAACTTTGTGTTGTAAAAGTTTTTGCTAAATTGGGTAAATTGTTGTGAATAGATATTGCCTGTCGGCATAGCACATCTCTTAGAGGAAAAAATAGAGATAAGTCTAAAATGCAATTGCTTTTAGCAGATGATATTAAGGACTAACTTCCGGGTATGAAGAAACTACGATATATTGCAATAATACTTTCAATTCTTTGCCTTCCGATGCTTCTGGGATGCAAGGAAAAGACACTTTATACCGATATTTCCGACCTTACGACGGAGACTATCGGAATTTATCATGCTGACGAGTATGAAGAGACTATAACTCAAACATTTCCACAGGCAGAGATTAATCACTATGACAAGGCTTTAAGTCTCTTTGTTGATATAGAAGCTTCAAAATGTGATGTTGCTATCATCGAAGAAGAACTTGGTAATCAATTGCTTAATCGTAATGGTGATTACGGTTGCTTGGGGTATATCCCGATTGCTGAGTCGGACGCTCGACTATGTGTAATCGTAGAGCAATCGATGATTGCAACTACTGACCAACATTCGGATATAATCAGTAATGTCGGAGATAGGGTTTATCGTAATTTCTTGTCAGGTGATGCGCTGAAGCTGATTTTGGGCGGTTTTTACACGACGCTTATAATATTCGTTTTTGGTGGAATATTGGCTATCGCATAAGGTGCATTTTTGGCTTATCTATCGCTTAAGCACAAATGGCTATGGATATATAAGCCGTTGAGCTGGTTTGTGATGACGGTGCATGATATCCCATCGGTGGTGTTGATGATGCTATTCTACTATGTTATCTTCTACGGCTCGGTTCATGGCATAGCAGCTTCGATTGTGGCACTTGGTGTCTATACTTCGGGCTCACTCTATAAGATTTTCAAGATACATGTCTCGCAGGTCGGCAAGGAGCAGAAAGAAGCGGCTCAACTATTAGGGCTTACTCCGTTTCAGACATTCCGACATATCACGCTACCACAAGCGTATAAGACAATGATGCCTCTTGTCGGAGGCGAACTGAAATTGCTGTTGCGTTCGACTTCATACGCCGGATATATAGCACAAAAGGATCTTGTGAAGGCAGTGGATGCCATACGAGCATTGACGTTTGATTCATTTGTCCCTCTCTTGATAGTGTCATTGATATATCTCTTGTTGTCATGGCTCATTGGTAAGGGGTTTAACCTATTGTATGTAAAATTTATCAAACATGATTGAGGTTTCACACATCAGTAAATCGTTCAATGGCAAGACCATATTGAGCGATGTCTCTCTCAATATTGCTGAGAGGGAGATGGCTTGTATTATTGGTCCGATTGGTTGTGGTAAAAGCACACTGCTACGTTGTATCGCCGGACTTGAGAAGCCGGAAAGTGGGCATATTGATTTGAATATGAAACAAGAGGGTAGTACCCACAATCATGTCGGTATGGTGTTTCAGCGTTTTAATCTGTTTCCTCACTTGACAGTGCTTCATAACCTTACATTGGCACCCATTCAGGTGCTCAAAATGTCAAAGCATGATGCAGAAGAAATAGCATTGAGACAATTGGAAGCAGTCGGACTTCGCCAAAAGGCCGATGTATTGCCGTCTCAATTGTCAACAGGTCAGCAGCAACGTGTCGCCATAGCTCGCAGCCTGGTGATGAATCCTAAGATATTGCTTCTCGATGAGCCGTTGTCAGCGCTTGACCCTATAGCCACAAGCGAAGTTATGGATGTGCTTCGTCATCTTAAAAAGGAGATAACTATCGTGATGGTTTCCCACGACATGAATGCAGTCGAAGAGCTGGGAGATAAAGTTCATTTTCTTAGTGACGGTCGCATTGTGGAGAGTGGGACACCCAACGACATCTTTCACAACCCCAAAGAGGAAGAAACAAGGCAATTTATTGATCATCTGAAGAATATGATCTATCATATTTCGTCACCTCAATTTGATCGTCCTGAATTGAATGCTCGTATTGAGCTTTACTGTAATCGTTTCGGACTTGGAGGTCAAGCATATCGATTTATTCAGCTTGCCATTGAAGAATTGTTCAACCTTATTCCGCTTGACAATGGCGTAGAACTTACGCTTTCGAAGAGTGACAATGAGGTGCGTATGAGTATTGATGCGACGATGCCGGATAAAGGAGTGGATTATCTGAGCGATGAACTTGCTGTAGATACACTTAGTTTCAGTCTTCTCAGTGGACTTTGCGACTTGATGACCGAGTCGTCGGAAGACGGACAGCATAGAATACATTTGGAATTAGATCAAGAACGTTTGTTGTTGAAATAACTGTGAAGGGTATGAAGAATCTAAAATACATAATAACTCTCTTGTTGCTACTTGTCAGCGTCAATGTCGCTCAGTCTAAGCGTATTAAATTTACACTTCAATGGACTGCGCAAAGTCAATTCGTTGGTTACTATGTGGCACAGGAGTTGGGCTATTACAAGAATCTTGGTTTGGATGTTGAAATCAATCATGTCTCTTCATCCACCGGAATTAACAATCACTTGAATGATTGTGATGCGTTGACATTAAAATTATATGATGCAATAAGTTTAATTAGTAATGGATTAGATGTAGTCAACATATTGCAGACATCGCAGCACTCAAGCCTTGTTGTAGTAGCGAGACACAACGATATCAAGTCCTTATCAGACCTCAAAGGGCGAAAAGTCGGAATATGGAGTGCAAGTTTCAGAGAGTTGGCAGAGGGTATCAGTCAAGATAAAGGTCTTGATATAGAGTGGGTTCCCTTTGTGCAAAATATCAATCTCTTTATTTCGGGTGCGATTGATGCTACATTTGCTGCGAGATATGGTGAAGAATATCAATTGCGAATGTCGGGCTTTGAAAATAATCCCTACATCTATTTATCCGATATCGGATATGATTTTCCGGAAGATGGTCTGTATATAAAAGCAGATTTTTACAAGAAATATCCAAATCAGGCTAAAGCTTTTGCTGTGGCTTCAAGAATGGGGTGGGAATGGGCTCAACAGCACCCTGACAAAGCTCTTGAAATAGTAATCAAAGTGATGGAGCGAGAGCATATACCGGTCAGCCGACGTTATCAGAAATGGATGCTGGAGCAGATACTCAAATTGCAATGTGACGAAAAAACGAATAAGCCGTCGTTTGATATAGACATTCAAAAGTTTAACCAGATAAATCAATTTTTGATTAAGCGTGGTGCTATCAATAAGCCACTTTCGATTGATAAAATCAAAGGTACTCATATATGCAAATAAGTACGCCTACGAAATATAAATCGTTTTCATTTCGTCTCACTGTCGTCATTCTGATAGTGACCACGTTTCTATTCCTTCTCAGTCTGTTTAGCATAGGTCGTTATGCTCGTCAGAATGTCAAGGCAGAATCAATCCAACGAGCCGAATCTACGCTCAACAATACTATCTTGCGAATTAATAGCGTACTTCAATCTGTCGAAATTGCCACCCACAATTTGGCATGGGTGATAAGCAATAATCTTGACAATCCGGAGTATATGTACACTATCACGACACAAATGCTTCAAAGCAATAGTTTTGTGTCGGGAAGTGCTGTAGCGTTTGAGCCGTCTTATTATAAAGAAAAAGGTTACTATTATTCGCCGTATTCGTATCGTGATGCTGACAATAATATAGTCACAAAGCAACTCGGCGATGAAGACTACAATTATTTCTACATGGACTGGTATCAGATTCCAAAGTTGCTCAATAAGCCTTATTGGAGCGAACCGTATTATGATACAGGTGGTGGGGAAATGATTATGACTACTTACTCTCATCCTATCTATGACAAGGACAACAATTTGATAGCAGTTTTTACTGCCGATTTATCGTTGGAATGGTTTGAGAAGCAAGTAAATTCTATTAAGCCTTATCCGAATTCCTACAATTATATGATAGGTCGTGGTGGAACATTTTTGGTGCATCCAAATACGAGTTTGATTCTTAATGAGACGATATTCTCGGAAGCATATTTCGAAGGTGATACTATCATGAGCACCATGGGCCATAAGATGATTGAAGGGCAGTCGGGGATGGAACGTAGCACAATTAATAGAAAACAAGTATATACTTTCTATGCACCAATTGAGGCTACAGGTTGGTCGGTCGGAGTTGTCTGTCAAACGAGTGATATATTTGCCGGGCTTGAGGATATGAATAGACTCAATGTTGGCATAGCTGTTGTCGGTTTGCTTCTACTTGTGTTGTTATGTTTCACGACTATCAGGCGAATGATGCGACCGTTGGAGCAATTTGCTAATTCAGCAAATGAGATTGCGACCGGTAATTTTCACGTGACATTGCCTCAAATAAAGTCGAATAATGAAATGAAGATGCTATACAATTCGTTTGAGTATATGCAGCGTTCATTGAATGACTATATTCAGAAACTACAATTCTCAACAGCCAATAAGGAGCGTATCGAAAGCGAATTGCGCATTGCTCGTTCGATTCAGCTTGGCATGGTCCCGAAAGTCTTTCCTCCATTCCCTGATAGAAATGATATCGACCTATATGCATGCTTGATACCGGCTAAAGAAGTCGGTGGTGACTTGTATGATTTCTTTATTGAAAACAATAAGTTGCATTTCATTATTGGTGACGTTTCCGGTAAGGGGGTGCCTGCTTCGTTGGTAATGGCGGTCACATGTCGATTGTTTAGAACGATTGCTGTGAATACCAAAACGTCGGAGGATATTGTGCGTATATTAAACAATGCGCTTTCTGACTCAAATGAGTCAAATATGTTCTGCACAGCATTTGTCGGAATACTTGATTTGACAACAGGACGATTAGACTATTGCAATGCCGGACATAATCCACCTGTCATTATCGGTCCGAATGGTGATGCAAAATTCTTAGATGTCGTATCTAACCTTGCAATAGGCATCTGGGGCACATACGAGTACCAAGGCCAAGAGTGCTTCTTGGAGGATTCAAGCATTTTGTTCTTATACACCGACGGCATCAATGAGTCAGAAAATCACGATAAGGAACTGTTCTCCAATGAGAGAATGGTGCAATCCATACTTCGCAACTATAAGGCTGATACACAGACTATTGTCGAAGGTCTTTTGAATGATGTAAAAGATCATGCTAAAGACACTCCACAAAGTGATGATATCACAGTGCTCTGTTGTCGTTATAATAGTCCTTTGCACAACGAGGGCAAAGCATTATTTAAAGTGAAGTTGAAAAATGAGATTTCAGAACTCGAGCAGATGAATGCTTTTGTCGATGAAATCGGTGAAACTCTCAACTTGCCTACGGAAGAGGTGTTTCAAATCAGATTGGCTATGGAGGAAGCTGTCGCGAATGTCATTCTTTATGCTTACCCTAAGGGAGAAAGCAATGTCGTAGAGTTGGAAGCTCAATTGGATGCTGACACTCTGACAATCCAAATCATTGATTATGGTATGGAGTTTGACCCTACTGAGGCCAAGGAAGCAGACACTACTCTCTCGTCGGAAGAGCGCCCAATCGGAGGTTTAGGTATTTTCCTTATCCGTCAAATTATGGATAGCGTGGAATACCAACGCATAGACGGACGTAATATTTTATTGATAACCAAGAAATTAAATGTAAATAAATCAAACATCTAATATATGGAAGTAAAGATATCACAGACACCAGAGAGTATTGAAGTCGCTATCATCGGACGACTCGATACGCTCACTGCACCTGAATTAGATCAGACATTGAAGCCAATTATTGCTACTACAGATTTGCTCATATTCGAATGTGCGGATTTGGAATATGTCAGCAGTTCGGGTCTGAGAGTGATTCTATTCACACAGAAGATGCAATCAGCGGTAGGGAAGAAGTTTTTAATACGTAATCTCAACAGAGAAGTGCGTTCGGTGTTCGATCTCACAGGTTTCTCAAAGATTATCACAATCGAGTGACGTGACAGTAAAAGAATTTATTGAGAAGTATCGTCAAGCGTTCGGAGAGAAAGCCCCGCTTCCTATAGCATTCGGTTATAGCGACACTCCGGTTTCAGAGATACGGTCGGTGCCAAAATGTTTAGTCGGCAGTATAAGCAATGTTCGTCATGGAGACCCGCTGACACTCTCGGCTGATAATGTTATCTGTGGAGGTGGTGGTCTATACACTGCTTTTACTGAGATGCCGGAGCGTGTGCCGGTATTCGTTTCCGAAGTAGAGCATTACAAGAAGACAAAGGAAATGGTCGTGGACTATGTCCGAGGATTGAACATCGAGCTAACCAAGAAGCCTTATTTGAATTTCGTCAGAATTGACAATCTTAAGGAGTGGAGTGATGCAGAAGCGCTACTGTTTTTTGCGACTCCCGACATTCTTGCCGGACTTTGCTCATGGGCTTTTTACGATAATAACTCAGCAGATGCTGTCGTGACTCAATTCTCATCAGGTTGTGCTTCAATTGTGACTCGACCGATAAGAGAGAATAAAACTAATGGACGAAGTTGCTTTATTGGAATGCTTGATCCTTCGGCACGTCCACTTATCCCGGAAAATGAGTTGACTTTCACTATCCCAATGTGCAGATTGATGGAAATGCTCAACACAATGGATGACTCGTCGCTCTACCAAAAAGCATTCTCTGCTCTTAGACGACGCATCAATAAATAGTTCTCGAGTATCAATTTCACTCATTCGTTTTAAAGGTCATTAATAACATCTCCTAATTTAGATTTTATCGGCGTATATGCGTTTTAAGCTTAAAATAGTGCTACATGGTAAGTCTTTGCATATCAGACTCAAGGAACATGGGTCGGTAGGAATTTGGTCCGAAGTCAATTATGATTCGACTCGTTTTGATATGCAAAGCGACTTCAAATATAATCGGCCGCAAAAGCCGGGTTGGAACGGTGGTGATGATGGTAAACGAATTTACAAGTTGATACCTCTTCAACGTGGCTTTGCTATCTTCTCAATTAATCATATCTTTCGTGGGACGATAGTTGATAAACACTATTACATAATCCTTACGATATAACATCTATTGTGGTTTAATGTGCATCTCTGCTTGAAATTCATAGCCATACGGCAAATAATGACATTAGACACACTCAGTATTATTCAATACAAGCGACGCTGTCCGACTATAGTTAGACAGCCTCTTATCGTAATATTTTGATTATAGTTGGTAGGTAAGCATAAGTCTGGTTTCAAGAGAAACAGAGTTAACGTTTGGCAAATCTTTATAATTTGAATTTCGCAAGAAATGTATTAGAGATCCGGTGATATATAGCTTATTGAGTAATTTAACGTCTGCTCTAATCTCACTCACATGAAACGATGTCTGCGACTCATTTCCTTGTACATTAAGTGTCTTATGGTCATATTCTTTCCACTCTATATCCTCCGGATAGCCTTTCCACGTGAATAGTCGATAGAATTGATGATTGGCAGTAAGATTAAGTTTGCCATTCCATAGAGAAGCATTTACGGTCGCACGTGTGCTGAAGCCACTGCCAAGGTTGTAGTTGCGTTTATAGATGTTGTAATGGTCGCTTAGTACGCCTCCGAGTAAAACGCCATTTACACCTACGAATGCATCAAGTTTATGGCGTTTGTCTGCTTTATACTGATAAATCATTCCTGCGCCGAAAGATGCAGGAGTAGATAGACGATAAGGAACTTTGGCAGACTGTTTGGATATTGTGTCAGAATCAAAATAGTCAAAAAGTTGATACATGGCAAGATTAATCATCTGTTTGTCATTGTTTATCAAGTCTTTGCTATGCAGACGTCCCATTATGTTGATTCTGCCTATTGCCGGCTGTGATGCTTGGAGGTTCAGATTAGCTCTGACAGTAAAATAATCGAATAATTTCTGACCTTCTCCTTCAAATCTGTCGCCATATTCGACGATTAATTCAGAAGCAAAGCCAACCCCTCGGTCAAAGAGGTTATCTCGATAACTTAGAGATCTTACGCCGGCAGATAATTGGACAGCAATATTCGGTATACCGAATTGACGCCCCGATGTAGAACGCTTGCGCCAAGCATCGCCGTTAATAATACGAGTCAAACTTCTCATTGGCGACACAACGAAAGCTGATGCTTCACGTCCGAATCGTTCCCAGCCCATGGTTCTGTCGTCTAAGATGAGGTCGGATGCTCGATAGGTCATTTCTCCTATGACCATTCCCCCGATAGGTGTGACTATGATATCGTTAATTGAAGGATGTTCGTTCTCCATAAACAATTCCCACATGGCACTGCCTCCTAATGCGTAAAGTCCTGAATACCAATAATTGAAGCCGTTGGATCGGGCTGCATTAAAGTATAGATTACCATGATAAGGGTGCATAAACATGTTTGTTGACCATTTGTCGTTATCCCAAACAAAGCCGTAAGTGAAATTTTCTTTTATTGTGCTTGCATTGATATATGCGAAGGGCTCTTTCATTACATAGCGGTCGAAAGCCCATACGCCAAGGTTTGTGCCGACAACTATGGCTGCTGCCTGCCATGGACGTTTTTTGCCATAGTATGTCAAATCTATTGAGTCTGCTTTTTCGTATTTGGAAATCGGTTGATTATAAGATGATTGGGCATAAATGACATTGTTGCATAACGTACTAAATATAAATATTATTAATGTTGCAATATAAAACTTTTTCATTTTTTATTATTTAGCGAATATTAATTCAAATAATAAAAAACGAAAGTTATGCCAAATGTTCAGTCTTACTCAGATTTAAGAGATTAAGGATAAAAATTCATCCTCATTGACTATAGAAACACCGAGAGCATGACATTTTTCGAGTTTTGCCGGACCCATATTTTCTCCGGCAAGAACAAATGAAGTCTTCTTTGAAATGGAACCGGAATTTTTGCCACCATTGCGTTCGATAATTTCTTTGTATTCATCGCGAGAGTGGTGGGTGAATGTGCCACTGATGACTATGGTTTTTCCCTCCAAAGCATTACCTGCAGGATGTGTCTTATCTTCAGATATAGACATTTGCAATCCTGCAGATTTTAGTGCTACGATATTAGCAATGTTTATAGGGTGGGTAAGATAATCGATAATAGATTGTGCCACGATAGGACCGATATCAGAAATCTGAGTAAGTTCTTCAATAGTCATCTTCTGGAGATTTTCCATTGATTTTACAGCTTTAGCGAGTCGTTTAGCAGTAGTCTCTCCAACGTTTGGTATAGATAGGGCATATATAACTCTTTCGAAAGGTACTTGTTTTGATTTCTCTATGCTATTGATGATTTTGCGTGCAGATTTATCGCCCAAACGTTCAAGACTTGCGAGTTGAGGAATTGTCAAAGAATATATATCAGCAATATTTTTTACCAATCCTTCATTATATAATAATTCAGAAGTTTCTTCTCCAATGCCGTCGATATTCATCATTTTACGAGCGGCAAAGTGTTGAATTCTCCCTGTAATTTGAGGTTTACAACCGAATGTGTTTGGACAGATCCAAGCTGCTTCTCCATCAACTTTTACTAATGGAGTGCCACATTCCGGACAGTGGCTTACAAAGCTGATAGGCTTCGCATTTTCTTCTCGTTTTGATTTTTCGACACCTGTGATTTTAGGTATTATTTCACCACCCTTTTCAACATATACCCAATCGCCTTCATGAATGTCTAATTGGCGAATTATATCATCATTATGGAGTGATGCTCGTTTGACAATAGTACCGGATAGTTGAACCGGTTCGAGATTAGCAACCGGAGTAATTACCCCCATGCGACCTGTCTCAAACGATACAAATTTAAGCTTTGTACAAGCATTTTCGGGATTGAATTTGTAGGCTATAGCCCAACGAGGTGATTTTGCGGTGTAGCCGAGGTTGAGTTGTTGTCGTAGGGAGTTGACCTTTAGCACAAGACCATCGGTCGCTACAGGGAGATTCTTGCGTTCGATGTCCCAATACTCGATGTACTGCTTAATACTGTCGAGCGAGTCGAAGCGTTGAATTTCGTTGCCAATCTTAAATCCCCACTCTCGAGCTGCCATGAGGTTGTCGTAGTGGTTGTCGGAAGGGAGGTTGTCGCCAAGCAGATAGTATAGACGCACATCGAGGTTGCGACGAGCCACCTCCTTAGGGTCTTGCAGTTTGAGTGTGCCTGAAGCGGCATTACGAGGGTTGGCAAAAAGTTGTTCGCCTTCAGCTTCGCGTTCGATATTAAGACGCTCAAATGAATTCCATGGCATCAGAATTTCACCGCGAATTTCAAATGATTCAGGCCAATTGCCGGGTAGGAGCTGAAGAGGGATACTTTTGATGGTCCTTACGTTTGCTGTCACATCATCGCCTTTTTCACCATCTCCACGAGTAACGGCTCTGACAAGTTTGCCATTCTCATAGTGAAGCGAAATTGATGTGCCATCAAATTTCATCTCTCCGGTTATTACAAACTTCTCATTGCCTAATGCGTTCTTAATACGATTATACCAATCAGTCACTTCTTCAAATGAATATGTGTTTGAGAGCGACATCATCGGTCTGATATGACGTACTTGCTCAAAACCTTTTGTTAAGTCAGAACCTATGCGTTGTGTTGGCGAATTTGGATCGGCAAATTCAGGATAATTTGCTTCAAGTTGTTCCAATTCTTTCAGCAGAAGGTCAAACTCCTTGTCGGAGATAGTTGGAGAGTTAAGCACGTAGTAGTTGTAGTTGTGCTTATTGAGTTGCTCTCTGAGATTGAGGATTTGGTCGAGTACGGATGTTGCCATGATAAAGAGTATCAGCGATGATGGGTTATTTTGCTTTTCCTTTAGGAAGAGTTGCAGCGAGTAGTATGTAGCCGAGTATGCCGGCTATGAGTGAACCTACGACGATACCTAATTTAGCGTTATTAAGTATTGCCATAGATGCTATGTCGCCTGAGAATGAGAGGTTAGCGATGAAGAGAGACACAGTGAAACCGATACCACCAAGTAACGACACGCCTGCTATCATCTTCCAATCGGTGTCTGCCGGCATTGAAGCAATCTTAAGTTTGACACATAACCAAGAGAATGAGAATATGCCCAAAAACTTACCGACTACTAAACTGATCATTATTGTTAAGCTGACACCTTGGAATATCGATGTTATCTCTAAGTCGCCCAAGAAAATGCCTGCATTAGCAAAAGCAAATAATGGCACGATGATGTAGTTGACAATAGGGTGGAGTGAGTCTTCGAGATCCTGAAGTGGTGAAATCACCTTGTCAGAAGCCGATTCTATCTCCTTAAACCAGTTAACTTGTTGCTTAGTAAGGAATGTGCGTTCCTTAAAGTTGACAGCCATATCTTTCTTGAAGTGGCTGATCTTAGCTTGGATGATATTGATATAATAGTTGGGGGTATGCAGAGGTTTTGCCGGCACACAAAAGGCGATTAGCACCCCAGCAATTGTCGGGTGGATACCTGCGTTTAGGAAGCAGAACCAGATGAAAGCACCAATGCCGAGGTAGTAGATTTTGCTTTTAATCTTAAAGAGCGATCCGAGTAGTAACACAACAAATAGAGCAGCAGCAATTAGAAGCATTGTGACGTTAATCTCTGACGAGTAGAAAATGGCGATGACTAATATGCCGCCGATGTCATCAACTACAGCCAGCGTAGTGAGGAAGACTTTCAGCGCCAATGGTACACGCTTGCCAAGCATGGCCAGTACGCCGAGCGAGAAAGCGATGTCGGTAGCCATAGGAATAGCTGCACCATTGATGTAGTCAGTGCCATGTCCAAGTGCTAAAAATAGAGCCACAGGAAAGAGCATACCACCGATAGCTGCTACAATCGGGAGTATGGCTTGGCGGAATGACGATAATTCACCGACCAAGATTTCACGCTTGATTTCGAGTCCTACGTTGAGGAAAAAGATAGCCATCAGCGCATCGTTGATAAACTGCATTATAGTCATCGGGTGACCATGATGACTGAAGAGGTTGAACTGACCAATCTGTAGAGCAATCTCATTGTTCCATAGACTGTTGTAGATTTCGGAAGTGAATGGTATATTGACCACTATCATTGCCAAAATAGTGGCGGCAATCAAAATGTTGCCACCATTGGTATAGTTGCGGATAGTCTTCCGTGCTGTAAAAAGTACTTTTTCCATGTAGTTGACGCAGAGTTGAGAAAAATTTTATTGACTCACTTTTATAACAGATTTGTTGGTAGATAGTTTGTTTAGTCGAGTTTCAAGACTGCGAGAAACGCCTTTTGAGGCACTTCTACAGAACCGATTTGTTTCATACGTTTCTTCCCTTGCTTCTGTTTTTCGAGAAGTTTTCTCTTACGAGAGATGTCACCACCGTAACACTTCGCTGTCACGTCCTTACGAACAGCTTTAATTGTTTCGCGTGCAATGATTTTTGCGCCGATAGCGGCTTGTACTGCAATATCAAACTGTTGGCGAGGAATTAATTCTTTTAGCTTTTCACACATTCTGCGTCCGAAACGCACAGAGTTGTCGAAATGTGTAAGCGTAGAAAGAGCATCAACGCTTTCTCCATTGAGAAGGATGTCGAGCTTGATGAGTTTTGATTCGCGGAAATCGTGTAGATGATAGTCAAAAGAAGCATAACCTTTCGAAATGCTTTTCAATTTATCGTAAAAGTCAATTACGATTTCGCCGAGAGGCATGTCGAAAATCATTTCCATGCGATTGCCTGAGATGTACTCTTGTTTTACAAGTTCGCCACGTTTTCCCAAACAAAGAGTCATGATAGGTCCGATATAGTCTGCTTGTGTGATGACAGATGCGCGAATATATGGTTCTTCGATATGATCGATAAGAGTTTGATCAGGAAGCCCGGATGGGTTATGTACTTCTGCCATATTTCCTTTTTTATCAAAAACTTTATATGACACGTTAGGAACTGTTGTAATTACTTCCATATCAAATTCGCGACTCAGACGCTCTTGAACAATTTCCATGTGAAGCAATCCAAGGAAGCCACAACGGAAACCAAATCCGAGTGCTGCTGATGATTCCGGTTGGAAGGTGAGTGATGCGTCATTGAGCTGGAGTTTTTCGAGCGATGCGCGAAGATTTTCGTAGTCCTCAGTTTCGATAGGATAGACACCGGCAAAAACCATCGGTTTTACTTCTTCGAAACCATCAATGACCTTATCGCAAGGTTTTGCTACATGAGTAATTGTATCGCCCACTTTGACTTCTTTCGATGTCTTGATGCCGGAGATTATATAACCCACGTTGCCTGCTGAAAGTTCCTTGCGAGGAGACATATCAAGCTTCAAAACGCCTATTTCATCGGCATGGTATTCTTTTGATGTAGCAACAAATTTTACAAAGTCGTCGGTTTTGATTGTACCGTTGACGATTTTGAAATATGCGATGATGCCTCGGAATGGGTTGAACACAGAGTCAAAGATAAGAGCTTGTAGTGGCGCTTCAGGGTCGCCTTTAGGAGCAGGTACGCGATCGATAATGGCACTTAGGATTTCTTCAACACCCAAGCCTGTTTTGCCACTTGCTCGTATTATATCGCTATAGTCGCATCCGAGAAGATCGACTATTTGGTCTTCAACTTCTTCCGGCTTTGCACTATCGAGGTCGCACTTATTGACAATTGGGATGATCTCAAGGTTATTATCGATCGCCATGTATAGGTTGGAAATGGTCTGAGCCTGGATGCCTTGTGAACCATCGACAATCAGCAACGCTCCCTCGCATGCAGCGATAGAACGTGACACTTCATATGAGAAATCGACGTGTCCCGGAGTGTCGATGAGGTTGAGGATATATTTTTCTCCATTGCGCTCATACTCCATTTGAATAGCGTGGCTTTTAATCGTGATACCACGTTCTTTTTCGAGGTCCATGTCGTCAAGCACTTGTGCTTCCATATCTTTTGAAGATACAGTGTTTGTAAACTCAAGTAAACGATCGGCAAGCGTACTCTTACCATGGTCAATATGTGCTATAATGCAAAAATTGCGAATATTTTTCATCTGTAGTTATTAATTGCTATATTAGACTACAAAGATACTACAAAAATAAAAAATCCACAAAAACACAAATCATCTTTATCAATTTTTGTTGTTGAATTTTGGGCGGATTATTCTAAACATACACTCCTCTGTCGCTCGATATGGTGATATTGGGTGGCAGAGGAGTGCGCAACATATATATGTTAGCCAGTAAATGAGTGTTTCTTGATAGTAATCTAACTATATATAAATAAGCGTTTAAGTCAGTTTTTTGTCAATGTAGTGCATTTGTTATTGCCGTTTGTTATTAGTTTGAATTGTTGGCAAATATACCGGATTGGTGCTGCCTGAATATTGCATGGCTGTGTTAATAAAAATTAATAATAAGATAACATCAGATGAATGTTATGATTAGACTTAAAAAAGAATGATGCTTATAGAGAAAATAATATTTCTATAAGCATCATTGGAGCAATTTATAAGATTGCGTATATATAGTGGTAGATTAGAAATTATAGTCGTGCCATGTGCCACGTATCTGACGAAGTGAATAGCAACCTAATGTGCGGAAATCGGTTAATGAGTAGTTACCATTTAGATTGATGAATGACAACATGCTATCATTGCTGACGTCGAGTGTAAGCAATTGATTGTTGGAAACGTCAAGACGTTGCAAAAATGATTGATTACTCAGATCAAGGTAGTTTAAGTCATTCCATTCTAAATCTATGAATGCTAGATTAGGGCAACCGTTAACGTTAAATGTCGTCAAGTCGTTGTATGGAGCATCGATGTCCGACAAGTTTCTGCAGTCATTGATAACCAATTGGCTCATGTGGTTGCTACTGCATAGGACAGTCTGAAGGTTTTCAAATCCTTGAATGTAAAGTTTACCGATTTTGTTTGAGTCGATGTTTAAGTTTTCGAGCTTGTTTAGACCGGTAAGAGTGATACTTGTCAGGTCGTTGTAACCAAGATATAGATTTCTGAGGTTGCTACATCCTGCCAATTCGATGTTCTCAAGATGATTGTTGGCACAATTGAGTGTCTTTAAATTAGCAGCATTGCTAACATTAATATCGACTAAGACATTACTTGCAACATTCAGTTGACTCAAAAGAGGCATGCCATCGAGATTAATGCTTGGCAACTGATTGCGATTAAGTTTTAGGACTTGAAGGTTGGGGCAATTGCTGACAGTGAATTTACTGATGCGATTTCTTCCGGCATTGATTTCCATTATAGCAGGATTGTTGGCTAATGAGAGCGATGTGATTTTGTTTCTGGAAATATCGATTTTTTGTAGATTTTGAAATCCGGATAAATCCAAAGTGCCGGCAAGTTTTTTGTTGCCCCAATTGATTTCGGTGATAGATCCGTTTTCGATTTTTACACCCTCCCATGAAGCCGGATTGTTGAGGTTGTAGATTTTGAGTGCTTCGGCATTAGTCGATGCCTCAACTGCAGGTTGATTTAAAAAAATCTGAAGTGACTTCAACTCATTTTTTGAAATTCGTTGAGCTTGTGTGTTTATGGCTACACAAAGCATAAAAGTCAATAATGTGAATAGTGTCTTTTTCATAGCAAAGTAAATGTATAATTTTAATTAAAAATGTTTTATGTCATTATAACATCATAGTTTAATTAAAGTTTATGATTTGAAGTAAAGGAAATATCTAAAAAATTCCTGATTTAGTTAATACTTTAGCTTTCTGGTTTTCCTTTTTGTGTGTAAAGTGTTTTTAAACGACCTCTTTTTGCCTTTAAATCAGTCGTATCGCTCGATATGTTATTTGCGTTAAGAATAAAAATTTCTTCGCCTAAAAATTCACAAATCACTATAAAGAAATTTATAGAAGTTTCCTAATACTATTATGCAGGAATTGGTAATGAAGATAGAAAAGACGATAAAGTGGTATAAAATCTGATTGGAAGAGTGGGAGAGTATTAGTGAAAAAAGGAGAATAAAAAAGCCGATCTAATCATATAGAAAAGATCGGCAAATTCTGTAATTGAAAGTGTCCGAGATGAGAGTCGAACTCACACGGCCGCACGGCCACTACCCCCTCAAAGTAGCGTGTCTACCAATTCCACCACCCGGACTTGAATCTGTTTAGCAGCATTTTGAGCGAAAAACGGGGCTCGAACCCGCGACCCCGACCTTGGCAAGGTCGTGCTCTACCAACTGAGCTATTTTCGCATTTATAAGGTTGAAATTTGCTGCGTTGCGATTCAATTTATTTCAATGTTCTAACTTTGAGCGAAAAACGGGGCTCGAACCCGCGACCCCGACCTTGGCAAGGTCGTGCTCTACCAACTGAGCTATTTTCGCATAATTTAATGTACTTTGCTACCCAGATTATAGTCGTTTTCTGAATTGCAGTGCAAAGGTACGACTAATTTCTGATACGTGCAAATTTTTCAGCATATTTTTTTAAATAAATTTTATAGTATTTTATAAGTTGTTGATTATCAGTAAAAATAAATTTGCGTCTAAAAAATTGTTTTTCTAATTGCGTTGAAAATAGGGTAAAAATAAAAAATCTCGACTGATGCCGAGATTCTATTTTTTTGATTGATTACTTCTTTGGTTGCCAAATCCATGCTCCGGGAAATTCTTGTTGAAACTCCGGATTGGAGATTATTTTTGCAATTTCGTCTCGTTTGCCGCAATTGGTATAGACTCTGCTCATTTTTCCGATGGTTATTACGCGTAGCTCTTTATCCGTGTTTGCTTGTCGGATAAATTTTTCTGCCTCTTTAATTGAGCGCACTGTCGCTACAACAGCATAACATTCCGGAGCAACAGTCTCAACAACTTTTTCTGCCATTTCCATTTCAACAGGTTGTGGAGCGATGGTGTCTTCAACAACAGTTTTTTGCAATTCTTCGGTTGTCTGAATTATGGTCTTTTTGATTGGGACGATTGACGCAAATTCTTGGTTTTGATTTTGACCGAGAGGAACTGACAATGAAATTGCCGCGAAGAACACTACGATAAACATTGCTGCGTAACGAGCAAATTGCTTGTTGACAGGGATGTAGTAGTTTTTGTCGCTTCTTCGGGTGACGACCGGAGCTTGTTGGCTGACCGACGAAATGTTTTCATTTTCGATTTCAGCCAAAGTCTTCATCTTGAATTGGAGTAGTCCGTAATGTGAGTTGTATTGAACATCAGATTTAAAAGGTTCAAAATCAAGGTTTGCTTCCTTTCCATAATGGATAATGCCCAATTTGCCTACTGAATACTCCTTTTCGTGCTCAAGGTGAGTGCGAATTTTTTCGATTTCTTGAAGCAACAAACGATTGGCTGCTTCAAAAGAGATACGATTTTTGCGAGCTATAGAATTTGCAAGCAGTCCATCGTTATTGTTGATAGATGCGTTGAAATATATCTCACGCTTTGGGGGAGTGATAATTCCCCATTCGTTGTTGATATGTGCCGCCCTGTACGAAGCAATGAATGCTCCGATTGTCGGTAGAATGACGCAATCGTGACGGCGCAACAAGAATTCGATATGTTGAGATATATTAGTCAATTCTTAAACTTTAATTTAGGAAATTCGGTACAAAGTTAAGCAGAAAATAGTTTAGTTGCAAATCAAAAATTAAATCTTATCGGCAGAATTTATGGAAAAAATTGTTGAATCAATTGAGCATCAGCATTATACTCAATTGCAAGTTTTTTGTCGATTTCTGCTTCTTCGTTTCGATAGCGTAATTTGTGGAGGTAGGCTCGGATCAGATAAAGGTCGCCATATCGATTGTCGATTTTCAGACCCTCTCTCACGTCGTCGTCGGCAGCAGGGAGGTTGTTTGTCTTTACATATAGCAATGCGCGAGTGAAATAATTTTCAGCTCGATGTTCTTTGTCGATAAGTTGGGTGATATATTCGATAGCGGTAGGGTAGTCGCCTGAATAGTCAGCCCATATTGTCATGCCCAGCAGACCTTCAGTTGTCGATGCATCGTTTTTGAGAATAGTTTCGAAGTCTGCTTTTGCTACGTCAAGTTCGCCTTTCGCCAACGCGATCAGTCCATGCTTGTTGCGACATTCGATGTCGTTAGGGTCTATTTTAATACCGTCGGCAAGGTCCTCGTATGCTTCGTCTGTCATGCCGGCGTCGATGTAAGCATTCGCACGATGTTTTTTCAGGATTAGTGAATTGGGAGTCATGGCAAGTCCGATGTTATAGCTCTCGATTGCTTCGTCGAGTTTGCCTTGCGAATGTTGCACATATCCCAAATTTGACAAAAGCATTGAGTTGAGTATATTTCCCGGCTCAAGTCTTAGAGCCTCCTTAAGTGTGCGTTCGGCATCCTCCCAACGTTGTCGGGCGATATAGATGTCGGCAGAATCGACGCGCTCATAGTAATCTTTAGCCGATACCGACATGGCTGAAATACATAATATAACGAGTAAAAGATTGCGAATCATGAGTTAGACTTTATTTTGAACGCAAAAGTACAAAAAAAATCGGTTACACCCACCACTACCTATGTTAACATACCCTAACGCCTCTAAAAACATATTCTGACGATTTTTGGGGTTGCTTTTTCAAATTAGTTGCTCTTTGAGAATAATAAAATGAAAAATTGTGTTAAATTTGCGAAATAAATATATTGATACATCAGCCGTCGGAGTTAGATTCTTACTGCATACTGAGGTGTCAACTTGTCAAATTAGAAATCAATCTATGGCATTTTTAGAAGATTATACATTGCTTGATGAGTTAGGTCAGGGTGGTTACGCGACAGTCTATAAGGTGCGCCACAACCATTTGGGCTACATACGCGCCATACGCGTTCTGAATGCCACCATAGCTCATGGCGAGCAAGATGATGCTTATAAGAAGTTTTTGGATGAGTGTCGTGTGTTGTTGCGACTTGGCAATGGCAGTCATCCTAACATAGTTCATATCTATCAACCTCTACTTAAAGCTCAAAAAGCGATTGTGGAGATGGACTATATTGACGGTATGGACTTGTATCATTATTTGAAGAGTCAAAATGGTTTTGTGCCGACCAAGGAGGTGTTGCGACTTCTGAGCGAAATCAGCAGTGCATTGGCTTATTGCCACGAAGATATTTACGAATATTGCATGGATCGTGATGAAGATAATCTCCTTGATGATCCGAACGACGGCACTAAAATACTGCTTGACGCCGCCACACGCCAAAGGCTTATCGACAAATATCGCGTCATCCACAACGACATTCATTCCGGCAATATCATGCGACGTCGCAAAGGAGGTTTTGTCTTGTTGGACTTTGGTCTTTCGATAGAGGGAGGCAATGTGGTTCGCAGCAGTGTGCGTAGAGGTGGTGCACCGGAATTTAAGGCGCCTGAAAAATGGGTGGACGGCTCTAAATTATCTCCGCAGTCTGACATCTACAGTTTCGGTGTAGTGCTCTTCGAATACCTTGCCGGCAGAGTGCCATTCCCGTTTGATAAGAAAAATTCAAATACTATAAAGGCAGAATACGAGCTCAGTTTGGCACATCAAGACCAAATGCCACCGTCAATCTTCGCTCTCCGCAAGGCGGCTTTCGAGAAGGCGCATCCCGGAGAGGACTATAAAAAGGATTATCCCGACTGGCTTGAAGAGGTCATCATGCGTTGCCTTGCGAAATCGCCTGCCGAGCGTTTCAAGGATGGCAAAGAGTTGCACGACTATGTAGAAAATTGCATCAACAATGAGTCTATTATTATCAAGACGCAATCTTTAGTTCGTGTGGAGACTGCTACTCCTAAAGCAATGTATGAAGAATCCACCAAAAATATTAGTGATAAAAAAGTTGTCATTGAGGAAAAGGGTTCGATACGCACTATAATAATAAACGGCGTTTCGTTTGATATGGTTGCAGTTGAAGGTGGCACGTTTACTATGGGTGCGACAACTGAGCAAAGAGGTGGTTGGCTTGGATTCTTTGATTATGATTCTGATGAGACGCCAGTACATCAGGTTACTCTTAGTGACTTTATGATAGGCAAGACTGAGGTGACGCAGGAATTGTGGCAAGCTGTGATGGGCAATAATCCGTCTTATTATAGCGGGAACGACTTGCCGGTGGAGCAGGTGTCATGGAATGATTGCCAGGAGTTTATAAAGAAGCTAAATTCCCTTACGGGATTGAATTTCCGACTTCCAACCGAAGCCGAATGGGAATATGCTGCTCGAGGAGGCAATAAGAGCAAAGGCTATAAATACTCAGGAAGTAACGACATCGGTAGCGTAGCATGGTATGATAGCAATTCATCATCAAAGACACACGCCGTCGCGACTAAGTCACCAAACGAATTGGGATTATATGATATGAGTGGTAATGTATGGGAATGGAGCAGTGATTGGTATGGCGATTACAGCAGTGGCTCGCAGTCTAATCCTAAAGGACCATCTTCCGGCTCTGGTCACGTGCGCCGTGGCGGCAGTTGGGGTCTCAACGCGAGGAACTGCCGAGTGTCGGATCGTGACAACATGATCCTTGACTACGTGAGCATCAACCTGGGGCTGCGCCTTGCCCTATAGGTTACTTGGCATCCGTCTCATATCCTAAGCTCAAGCAAGGAAAATTCAGAGCATGGCTGAGATTCTCAGCCAAGGGCGTGCGGAGCCGCCCAAGGCAAGAATTGAAGCGCATGCGATGCAAAGCAAAAAATAACGAGGGCGACCATCCGGTCGCCCTCGTCGTATGATATTAGGGAAGTTTTATTCGCTAATGTGTTTATGGTCACTTCACTGCGTGAACGGCTGAGAGTATCACTTCGCTGACAGTAGGGTGTCCGAAGATGATGTCGTGCATTTGGTGGAGTGTAGTGCCACGAGTCATGAGGTCGCCGGCTTGCTGAGCGAGGTCGGCAGCTTGTACGCCCATGATGTGAGCACCGATGAGTCGTCCGTCTTCAGCGTTGAAGATGAGCTTGCAGAGGCCGTCAGGTTCGCCGAGAGCGAGAGCCTTACCGTTGGCACGGAAGAATGATTGTCCGGTGCGGATGGCGATACCCGCTGCTTTGCATTGCTCTTCTGTCATGCCGACCATGCCACATTCAGGCTGAGTGAACACGGCTGATGGCACGATGCTGAAGTCGATTTCGTCGGCTTTGCCTTCGATAGCGTTGAGTGCACGAATGCCTTGGAAAGTCGCTACGTGGGCAAGCATGAGGCGTGCGTTGACGTCGCCGATAGCATAGATGCCTTCGACGTTGGTGCGCATGTTGTCATCGACTACGATGCCTCGAGGTGAGAATTCGACGCCTGCCGCTTCGAGGTTGAGACCGGCGATGCGAGGAGCACGGCCCACAGCCATGAGGATGTCGGTAGTGATGACTTCTGCAGTCTTGCCTTTAGACTCGTAAGTAGTGACGATTTCGCCTTGCTCGTTTTTCTCAATCTTCTGAACGGCAGCCGATGTGAGGATGTCGATACCACGTTTTGAAAGGTTCTGTTTGAGGCGTTTAGCGATGTCGGAGTCAAACGGAGGTAGGATTTGCTTCATGAATTCAACGACAGTCACTTTTGTGCCCATGGCGTTAAAGATAGAAGCAAATTCCATGCCGATGACGCCACCGCCCACGATGCAGAGGCTTTCAGGGATGCGATCGATGTTGAGAAGGTCGGTAGAGTTCATGACGCAGTCGAGGTCAGCTCCCGGGATAGGGAGGGAGCGAGATGTGCTACCTGTGGCGATGATGATGTTGTCGGCAGTGTATTCTTCGCCGTTAGCGACGATGGTCTTGGCGTCTTTGAATGAAGCGTAAGCCTCTACGACGTTGACCTTAGCTGCCTTCATCAGCGATGCGATACCTTCGCGAAGTGTAGCGATGACTTCGTTTTTGCGAGCCATGACCTTGCCGAAGTCGAAAGTGAATTGGAAATCGTCGATACCAAACTTGTCGGCTTCTTTGAATTGTGTGAGCACTTCTGCGTTTTTGCAGAGGCACTTTGTCGGGATACAACCTTCGTTGAGGCAGGTACCACCGAGGTGAGCGCCTTCGAAGAGCGTAACGCTCATGCCACGTTTAGCAGCATCCAAGGCGGTCTCATAACCGCCCGGACCTGCACCTATTATAATAAGGTTACTGTGCATTTGCTTTGAGTGTTTTGTAGTTGAGGATAGGGTTCTTAGCTGCACCGGTTTCGTCAAGTTTGCGCACCAATGTTGTCAATGGAGCATTCTTAACGTCGTCCGGAGTTTCGCGAGCTTCCTTAGCTACTTTGTGCATTACTTCGATGAATTCGTCGAGAGTTTCGAGTGATTCGGTTTCGGTAGGCTCGATCATCATTGACTCGTGGAAGAGGAGTGGGAAGTAGATGGTAGGAGCGTGGAAACCGTAGTCGAGGAGGCGTTTAGCGATGTTGAGCGTAGTCACGCCTGTGCTCTTGTCCTTAAGACCGTCGAATACCATTTCGTGCTTGCAAACGCCATCGATAGGAAGGAGGTAGTCGTCTTTGAGACACTCCTTGATGTAGTTGGCGTTGAGAGTAGCCATTGGACCGACGTTCTTGAGGTTTTCCTTACCGAGGGTGAGGATATATGCGTAAGCGCGAAGCATCACGCCGAAGTTGCCGAAGAATGTAGATACTGATCCGAGGCTTTCTTTACCGCAGTCAATATAGAATTTGCCTTCGTCGTTCTTCTTAACGCGTGGGTTAGGGAGGAAGTCAACGAGTTTTTCAGCCACACCGACAGGACCTGAACCGGGACCACCACCACCGTGAGGTGTTGAGAATGTCTTGTGGATGTTGATGTGCATGATGTCGAAGCCCATGTCGCCTGGACGAACCTTACCGAGAAGTGGGTTGAGGTTTGCACCATCGTAGTAGAGCAGACCGCCTGCTTCGTGCACAAGCTTAGCGATTTCCATGATTTCCACTTCAAACATACCGAGTGTGTTAGGGTTGGTCATCATGATGCCGGCGATAGTGTCGTCAAGCAATGGCTTGAGGTCTTCAACATCGACTGAACCGTTTGGCTTTGACTTCACTTCCACCACTTGGAGACCGGCCACCATAGCCGATGCAGGGTTGGTGCCGTGAGCACTGTTAGGGATGATGACCTTAGTGCGCTTGAAGTCGCCACGTGACTCGTGGTATTGACGCATCACCATAAGACCGGTCAACTCACCATGAGCACCTGCGTAAGGGTTGAGAGTAAACTCTGCGAAGCCTGCGATGTTGGAAAGAGCTACTTGAAGATTGTAGTAGAGTTCCAACGCACCCTGGATAGAGTCTTCGCTTTGGAGAGGGTGGATATTGTTGAATTGTGGCATAGCCGACACTTCTTCGTTGATCTTAGGGTTGTACTTCATAGTACAAGAGCCGAGAGGGTAGAAGCCTGTATCGACGCCGAAGTTTTTAGTTGAAAGGTTTGTGTAGTGGCGAACAACGTCCAACTCGCTGACTTCAGGGAGGTCGAGCTCAGCTTCACGACGGAGTTCTGCCGGGATAGAACATTCTTGGATGCCGTATTCGTTTTTAGGCAATTCGTAGCCTTTACGTCCCGGGCGTGAAAGTTCAAATATAAGTTTATCGTAGTATTTCATGTCTTATTCCTCCGTCATTAAAGTGATTAAACGATCGATTTCAGCTTTAGTGCGCTTTTCAGTCACAGCGAATGCTACCAAGCCATTGCCAAGGTCGAGACCGCCCATGATGCCGTTTTCTTCGAGCTTCTTGTTGACAGCCTTGATGTCGAGAGATGTCTTAACGACAAACTCTTTGAGGAATGGTTTGCCCGGGAATGCCGGTTCAAACTTGCCTGTAGCCAAAAGAGCGTTGTAGAGGTAGTGAGCGCCGTCAGCAGAAAGACGGTTGACTTCCTTCATACCTTCCTTGCCCATCAATGCCATATAGATAGTGGCATAGAGAGCCATCAACGATTGGTTTGAGCAGATGTTTGAAGTAGCTTTTTCGCGACGGATGTGTTGCTCGCGAGCTTGGAGGGTGAGCACGAATGCACGCTTGCCGTCGGCATCAGTTGTCGCACCGACTACGCGACCCGGCATCTTGCGGAGAGTCGCTTGTGAGCAAGACATATAGCCAAGGTATGGACCACCGAAGCAGAGAGGTATACCAAGAGATTGACCGTCACCGCAAGCGATGTCAGCGCCCCATTCTTTTGGAGTGCGGAGCACAGCCAACGCAGAAGGGTCGGCATTGATAGCAAGCATACCCTTTGCAGCGTGGATAGCATCGGCATAACCTGTGTAGTCTTCTACGATACCATATTTATTAGGAGTAGCGACGATAACGCCTGCTACGTCACCTGCTTCGAGTTCAGCCTTGATAGCGTCGAAATCGCTTACGCCGTTTTTTTCAGGAGCTACTGTGAGGTCGATACCACGGAATTTAGCGTAAGTCTTAACGACGTTGATTACTCTGTCGGCTACTGTGCCTGAGATAACGACACGATTTTTCTTCTTTGCAGAAGCGACCATCATGAACATTGCTTCAGCTGTTGCTGTTGCACCGTCATACATAGAAGCGTTGGTACATTCCATGCCGTTGAGCTCTGAGATCATGCTCTGATATTCGAAGATATATTGGAGCGTGCCTTGTGAGATTTCAGGCTGATATGGAGTGTAGGCTGTGTAAAACTCGCTACGAGAGAGTAGGTGAGCGATTACAGATGGTGAGTAGTGATCGTATGCACCACCGCCGGCAAAGATTGTGAGTTGGCGGTTCTTATCGCCGAGTTCTTTGAAATATTTGCGGATTTCAATTTCTGACATAGCCGAAGGGATGTTATAGTCACCCTTAAGCTTCACTTCTTCAGGAACTTCCGCATAGAGGTCGTCGATGCTTTTCACGCCGATACGATCAAGCATGAAGCGAATATCCTCTTCTGTATGTGGAATAAATTTGTTGCTCATAGTTTTTTGATTGCTTTTTTAAACTAATATAGGTCTTATAGGGCTTATGCCTATAAGACCCATATTTAATAAGTCGTTAGTGATTATTCTTCGCAGATTTTAGCGTAAGCTTCTGCATCGAGAAGGTTGTCAAGTTCAGCTGCATCAGTGAATTTAACCTTCATAATCCAGTTTTCGTATGCGTCTTCGTTAACGAGTTCAGGAGCATCTTCAAGAGCTTCGTTGATTTCAACAACTTCACCGCTGATAGGAGAAATCAAGTCGCTTGCTGCTTTTACTGATTCTACAGCGCCGAATTCTTCGCCTTGAGTCACTTCGTCACCAACTTCAGGCATATCAACATATACGATATTGCCAAGTGCGTGTTGTGCATAATCAGAGATACCTACAAATGCGAATTCACCTTCGATTTTCACCCATTCGTGAGAATCTGCGTAACGAACGTCGTTCAATACTTTGCTCATAATACTATAGTTTAATTATTAGGTTTATATTATTTTTTGTAATTTTTTTCGTAGAAACGTTTTTTGACAACCACACCAGGGAATGTCTTTTTGCGGATGCGAATTTCAACAGGAGTGCCTAATTTAGTATATTCTTTCTTTACCATTGCCATTGCAACGCTCTTGCCTGTGGAAATTGAATTGTAACCGGTTGTTACTTCACCGATCACTTCGCCATTGACTTCCACAGGATAGCCTTGACGAGGAACAGCCTTGCCTTCAAGCTCTACGCCGACAATACGACGAGTCACACCTTCTTCTTTTTGTTTTAACAATGCTTCCTTGCCAATAAATTCAGGCTTTTCGAGGCGAGCAAACATTGAGAGGCTTGCTTCGATAGGGGTGATGTCGGCAGTCAATTCATGACCATAAAGAGGAAGACCTACTTCAAAACGAAGTGTGTCACGACATCCAAGGCCACAAGGAGCAACACCTTCTTTCATCAACATATCCCAAATTTTGCGTGTGAAGTCGTGGCTGCCATATACTTCGAAGCCGTCTTCACCTGTGTAGCCTGTACGGCTGATAATCACTTCTTCTCCGTCGATAGCGAATGTCTTGAAGTTATAGAATGGAATTTCGTTCAAAGGAAGGTTGAGAAGCTTAATCAATGTAGCTTCTGCTTCTGGACCTTGAACAGCTACTTCACCATAATATTCGCTTTGGTTTTCACATTTCACATCGTAACCTTCTGCATTCTTTTGAATCCATGCAAAGTCTTTATCGATGTTTGATGCGTTGATTACAAGGAAATATTCTTCTTCGTTAACTTTATATACCAATAGGTCATCAACTACACCCCCATTTTCATAGCACATCATGCCGTAGAAAATTTGTCCGTCAGGAGCGCCTGTTACATCGTTGCAGAAGATGTGGCTTACATATTTATATGCGTCTTTGCCTGAAATTCTGACTTCGCCCATGTGGCTTACATCAAAAACACCAACTTTATTACGAACAGCATTATGCTCGTCGATAATTGTTGAATACTGAATAGGCATATCAAAACCACCAAATGGAGACATTAATGCTCCTAATGCTACGTGGCGGTCATGAAGACAGGTTTTAATAAGATTTTCTTCCATTTTATTTAATGTATAATGTTATTGTTTGTCTGAAATAAAGAATGTTGCAGTCATTGATAGAATCATTTGACTGACAAAGATTCGTTATTGTCGAAATTTTGCCGTAAAGATAGATAAAAGTTTGCACAGTGCCAAAAAATAAAGGATGTAATTTGCGATATTTTTTATAATGATGTAATATGTAGCGATGGAAATGTCTTTTATTGCAAGATATAATATATGTGAGCCTCTATAGTTCCGGATTGTAGCAACATAAATATATTTAGTTGATTTTTATGTTTTAACACAATTTATGAGCGATAATTTGGTTGTTTGACTTATTTTTGCGAATATTGCAAAAAAATTAAATAATCGTATGTTATGAAAAAGATATTATCTATTTTTGCTATTGCATCAATTATGATGGGTTGCAATAATACTAAGTATGAATTTAATGCAGAATTTCCTGATAAATTTGATGGTAAGACGGCTGTTTTGGCACATTATGATGATTCGATTGCATTAGACAGTGCAATAATCAAAGAAGGGAAAGTATTGTTTGTCGGTGAATGTGAGTCCCCTCGATTGGCGCAGATTATGATTGACGGTAAAACACGTGCATACGCAGTCCTTGAGCCGGGAAAAATATTTTTGTCGGATTCGACTTATTTGGCTACAGGTACTCCTGCAAACGAAGAGTTCAAACGTGCAAATTCACGACTTGACTCTGTCGAAAATCTTGATGATATGAAACTTTATGTTAATTGTCTAAAGGAAAATTATGATAGGTATAAAGAAGAGGCGACAGGTGTCTATTTTGCTACAGAATATGTGCGTTTCAGTGATTTGCCACAGATTGATAGCATGCTTTCTGTCGCTCCTCAGCATATAAAGGATTCAAAAAGAGTGAATAGATACCGCAATTCTGCGATTTTGCGTTCAGCAACGATGCCCGGTAAGCAATTTGTGGATTTCTCTGCCAAACAACCTAATGGCGTGGAATCTAAATTGAGCGATTTTGCCGGTAAAGGGAATTATGTATTGGTTGATTTTTGGGCGTCATGGTGTCCGTATTGTATTAAGGAGTTTCCTGCATTGAAAGAGATGTATGACAAGTTTGCCGATAAGGGTTTCAAAATACTTGGTGTCGCCGTACGCGATAAGGCAGAAGACACAAAAGCATCAGTCGATAAATATGAAATCAAATGGGATATAATGTATAATGCAGAGCGCATACCTTATAATATATATGGGTTCACAGGTATTCCACACTTGATGCTTATCGGTCCTGACGGTAAGATAATATCACGTGGTGAATCTCCTTCTCAGATTTCAGCATATCTTGAGCAAGTATATGGTTCGGAAGAATAATCAAGGTAAATAAAAGTTATTAAAAGGGTCTTTTTATCAAAAAAGGCTCTTTTTTTAATAAAAAATGTATTAATTGAGTCGATTATAAAATTTTTGTGTTATCTTTGTCAAAATCTTACACTCTTTTAAAACGTTAGTGCGTAAGACTGATAATTAGAATAACCCAAAGACTGCCGTAAATAATATGACAGACATTCACGATTTTAGCGATATTTGTCCTTATGATGATTCTGTTTTTCATCAGAAAATGGAAGAATTGGTTAAGGAACCGGCTTTTTTGCATGCAATAGGATACGTAATGCCTAAGGAAGCAATTCCGGGATTGATAGATGAGTTGTTGAAAATCGAAAACAAATATGATTTTCAGCATTTGATAATGTATCCGTTCTTGGAGATGCTTGCTAAAAAGACGACATCAGGAATAACTATTGGCGGAACAAAGTACTATAACTCAGCTTTGAACTATGTCTTTATAACCAATCACAGAGACATCGTTCTTGATGCTTCGTTTATGAATTTGGCATTTCTTCGTCATAGTATGCCAACGACAGAAATCGCTATTGGAAATAATTTGTTGATTTTTGACTGGATTTCAGATCTAGTCAGACTCAATAAAAGTTTCATCGTGAAGCGAAATACCGGAATGCGTGAAGCATTGCAAGCAGCAAAGCAATTGTCGGGCTACATTCATCACGCTATTCTTGACAAAAAACAGTCGGTATGGATTGCGCAACGTGAGGGCAGAGCTAAGGATAGTAGTGATCACACGCAGGAGGCTTTGATTAAGATGTTGGCTTTGGGTGGTCATAGTGGTACGTTTATTGACAACCTTAAGGAAGTTAATCTGTTGCCGGTGTCGATATCATACGAATATGACCCTAACGATTATCTGAAGGCAAGAGAATTCCTTTTGAAACGTCGTGATCCTAACTTTAAAAAGTCGCAACGTGATGACCTTTTCTCAATGGAAACAGGATTGCTTCAACATAAGGGAAAAGTGCATTTCCAAATGACTCCACGTATCAATCAGAAGTTAGACCAGATAGGCGATTTCAAGGATACAAATGTGGCTGCACATCATGTCGGTCGTATCATAGACCAAGCAATTCACCGTAGTTATGAAATTTTCGAAGTAAACTATATAGCATTCGATTTGTTGAATAAGACAACTCGTTTTGAGCGTAAATATACTTCTGAACAAAAAGAACAATTTATAGACTATCTAAATACTCAACTTGATAAGGTTGATGTTCAAGATGTTACGACAGAAGAAAGAGACTACATGATGACATTGATGTTGACTATGTATTCCAATCCATTGAAAAATAAACTGCACACGATTTTAGGAGAATAAAGAGCTATGCGTTTGCCTGTTGTTATGATGAGCATATTGTTCATCGTGAATTTTTGTGTCGATTTTATTATATGGCGAGATGTAAAGCGCTCATTTAAAAACCGATGGCAAACAAAGACTGTCATTGTCTTATTATTGTCGATATGGGCGTTGCTTATTATAGCTGTTCTTTCTCCTCGTCGTGATGCCGGAGCAGATTTGCAGCCGATAATGTGGATGCTCTATACATTCTTGTCGTTATTTATCCCTAAGTTGCTCTATGCATTGTTTTCGCTCTTATCGCGAGTTATGTTGTTTTGGAAGTCAACGCATTTGAGCGTTTTGAAATATATTGGAGGATTATTGGCATTATTCTCATTTGTAGCTATATGGTGGGGCGCATTAGTTACTCGCAACAATATTGAAGTTACACGTCAGACTATTGAATTTGAAAAACTTCCTAAGTCGTTTGACGATTATAAAATCGTGCACATCAGTGATATTCATGCAGGTACATGGGGTACAGATACAGCCTTTCTCTCTAATATGGTCGATACTATTAATGCGCTGAACCCTGATTTGGTATTGTTTACCGGCGATATAGTAAATCGTAATACGAAAGAAATTTATCCCTTTGTCAACGCATTAAGCAGATTGAAAGCGAAGCAGGGAGTCTATTCTGTGCTTGGAAATCATGACTATGGCGATTATATGGATTGGTCATCAGCGATCGAAAAAGAACGTAATAATCGAGAATTGATTGATGTGCAAAACAAAATGGGATGGCGAATGCTTAATAATGAGCATTGTTGGGTAAGAAAAGATAATGATAGCATAGCGATTATAGGTGTTGAAAATTGGGGTGAGCCTCCATTCTCTGTTTATGGCGATTTGCGAAAAGCATACTCTAATCTTAATGACGAAAACTTCAAAGTGCTTCTTACCCACAATCCGGAACATTGGAAACGTGAGGTATCGGAAATTTCAAATATAGATTTGTCTTTATCCGGACATACACATGGGATGCAGTTTGTCTTGCAATTTGGTGATTGGAAATGGTCGCCGGCTGTGTGGAAATATAAGGAGTGGGGTGGCCTTTACACAAAGGAAAATCCGGAAGGTAAAGAATTAAAATTATATGTAAATATCGGTCTCGGAGAAGTGGCGCTTCCTTTCAGACTTGGTGCTACGCCTGAGGTGACTTTGATAACTCTCAAAAAAGAAAATGCTCAATAAAGTTGTAATATCGCTTGGAAGCAATACGCCAGACTCTAATAGTAGGATGATGCAAGCCATGATGTGGCTTGAAGAAAATCTCATATCATTCAAGTGCTCGGCGATATATTCGACACCGCCCCTCAGTGGAGTCGGTAGTGACTACCTGAATGCTGTCGTTGTCGGAGAAACTAAGTGTGAGCAAAATGAGTTTAATTTGATGCTTAAGGACTACGAAAAATCCTCAGGAAGAACACCTGAAGCTAAGAAAACAGGTGTTGTCCCAATAGATTTGGATATTGTCATTTTTAATGATCAAATAGTGAGACATAAAGATTATTCTTACGACTTTTTTAAAATAGGCTATCGTCAGATAGTTCCGGATCAAAGTTAAAGTGTTAATCAAATCCGGGAATTAATAGAAGCTTGCTAAAGTTTGTTATTATTTTTCATAAAAATATCGCGACCAAAAGGAATCGGTGAAACGATGGTTATCTCTTTTCCGCTAATTGGATGTTTGACGTCTATGCGATGCGCGTGAAGATACAATCTGTTATTGGCAGTGCCGTATAAAGTGTCACCAAGTATTGGAGTGTTCAGTCCGTCGCAATGCGATGAGTGCACCCGCAATTGGTGGGTACGACCGGTGATAGGATAGAACAGAATAAATGTTTTGCCATTTCGGATGTCGATCGTCTGATAATGCGTGATTGCCGGCTTGCCATATCGGTAACTCACCATTTGGCGTGGTCGATCATCTGGATTTAGTACTAATGGCAAATCAATAACTCCGTCGTTGTTGATAATCTCTCCGTCAAGGATTGCAGCATAGCATTTTTTTATTTTGTGAGATTTAAACATGGCTTGCAGTCGCTTGTGTATTTCGGAAGATCGAGCAAAGAGTAGAATTCCTGATGTAGCCATATCAAGGCGATGAACGATATGGATTTCTTCGCCCTCAAACATCTTTTGCACACGTTGCTGAAGAGAATCGACAGAAAGTTTGCCGGGAACAGAAAGCATCCCTTCCGGCTTATCAACGGCTATGATCCATTCGTCTTCGTACAGTATGTCTATTTTAACATTCTTCTCAGTGTTTTCCAACGGGTTTGGCTCAACATTGAGTCCTTGTAGCATCCATTGTAAGATTGGTTCACATTTGGCTTTGCATGAAGGGTAGAAATGACCATGATGTCGCACCTCGTCTTTAGGAGATTTTCCGACCCAAAATTCAGCCATAGCCAGAGGTTGATAGCCGTTTGAATAAGCATATTGCAAAAGTTTTGGCGCAGCGCATTCTCCTGCTCCCGACGGAGGAGATCCTTGTGGAGTCGTCGAAAAAATTTCATTAAGGTTTTTACTTTCTCCATTAGCATTTAGCATAACGAAACGTTCGAAAACAAGCCGTTGTAATGCTATGCTTCGTTGTTGGCGCTCCTCTTTCCATGCTTTTATTTTGTTGTCGCTATTTGTGATGATTGCTCTAAACTTATCGATACGTTCTGCCCATGTTTTTTGCAGACGTCGTAACTGTGCTTTTTGAAACTGACTTTCTGCAATTAGAGCAGCCTCATCATAACCCTGTTTGCGCATGATGTCTCTTCGAACTTTCGATTCTTTCATCAATTGTTTGTAGGCATTTATTTCGTCGTTAGCAGTTAGTTCGCATTGACGTATGGAATCTGCTGCGCTTAATCGCTCTGGGTTGACAAGCTCTTGGTCAATCATTTTATTGATACCGGTGATGACAGCTTCTTGTGGAGCAAAAAATCCGTCGGAGGAGAGTAAATCGCAAACTGCCGGCACAAAATATTCATGATTGTAGCGATGAGCCAAATTTCCGGAATATGCAGTCAGGTATCCAATCTTGTTGTTATGTTTGACAATCAGCACGCCCATCATTTTGCCTGCCTGTAGTTCTTTCTTCCAATCCGACCTACTATTGAGGTAGTCTGTCAAATGTAGTGAGGCTATTTTGCATAATTCGTGAGGAACGTAATTAAAAGGGTAGGTGAATAAAGAAGGCAAATCAATGCCCTCCAACTCATCGTCCGTAAATTTATGAAAACGACTGTCTGTCTGCATATTTTTCGTTTTAAGTGCAAAGTTACAACGAAACTATCATAAATCAATCTTTAAAAAAGGATATTTAAGGAAATTGAAAAGAATACCCCTAAACTGATTATGTGCTATTTTTAATCTAACCATTGCGATTGGTTTATTTCCTGATGAAATAGGGTGTAAATATTGATTTTTTATTATTGTTGATAATCAGATTGTTACGATAAATTTATAAAAAATAGTAAAAATATTGCTTAAAAAACTTGCGTGTTTAAAAATAAATGTCTAACTTTGCACTCGCAAAACGGAAATAAATACTGTTTGGCTATTGACAAGCGAGTCAATAACAAAAAAAATTGGAGAGATGGCAGAGTGGTCGATTGCGGCGGTCTTGAAAACCGTTGAAGTGAGAGCTTCCGGGGGTTCGAATCCCTCTCTCTCCGCAGTAAAGGGTGTAAATCAAGTAGTTACGAGATTTACACCCTTTTTTACACCCAAAAATCAAGGTTGGCTGTATTTTATTGAACTTTTAAGATAAATGCTGGCGAAAAAAGAAGAATGAGCTTCTTTCTCTTTTCGTCAGCATCTTTTTTGGCTGCTGTCAAAGCAAAAACAAGTTTAGTCCGTTTTGGGTATATAACCAATAGGGTAAACTAAACCTGTTGGTCTATTTGTATTATTGTCTATTCTATAAAACACTTTTTAACTTTTTTGTTTCGATATGGAGCGGCTATATGCAGTTTCAGATATTCTATCGCCTTGAGGTTTTGTAGAACTTTGCACCGAGTTTAATGAATAAAAAATTGGTGTAAAATGAAACTGAAAAGTTTATTAGTAATGATGTTCACAATCGGAGCTGTAGAGTGTATTGCTCAAAGCGACACTCTCACACTAAAACGGTGCATCGAAATTGGCATTGAGAATAATCTCACGCTACAGCAAAAGCAGCAAGATATTCACATTGCTGAGATTGGACAGAGTGAGAATCGGCATAAACTGATTCCCGTTATTCAAGGATATGCAAATTTCGTCCACAATGTTGAACGAGCCACATCTGTTACAGATGGTTCAAACCTA
>SUXG01000035.1 GCA_015061085.1 Bacteroidales bacterium | reverse complement strand
TGGCATATTTCTTTCCAAGCTTTGAGATCTCCTCTTGAAGAGTAACAGGCAATTGGGCAAGTTGACGATTCATCTGCAGCACTTGCTCCTCCAAAGTCTTCTTCTCAGCCCTATATTCATCAGGCGTGCGATGCACAGAGTCAATGTTGACCAAGTTCAACTTTATGCCAAACAAGCTATCAGACGCAACGTCCAACCGAGGTTCTAGTCCTTGAGCATAAAGAATCCGTTCTTCATCTACAATCTTGCCTATGGTGTCTTCCCATCCTTCTGCATTCTCACAAAGCCATTGGTAAAGAGAACCATCCAAATGGGTAAGCAAGTCATCTATTTTTGCAATTTGCTCACGATACTGCGTACGACTTCTCTCTAAGCGCTCTTGCTCACGCAGAGACATTTGTTTCAGTTCAGTCTCTCGCATCTCATATTCAGCAGTAATTTGAGAAATCTGACTTTTGACTGCTGTCTGTTGGGCTACATTCTCTTTTGCTGTTACATCCAACTGCTGCAACTGATCAATCACCTGCTTGATTTCATCAGCCATAGGATGCCACTGTCGGAGTTCCTTTAATGCACTCTCGGCTCTGTGCTGTTCTTTCTGCAATATTTCCAAGCGCTCGTCAGACTCATGCCTCCAACTATTGAAAGCTTCAATCAGTTGATTTCTGCCTTTCGTACGTTCATTTTCCAGACGCTTACATTCTTTCTGTAAAGCGGCTTGTTTTTTATAGTATTCATCTTTCTGTTTATTCTCGAAGGCTTGACGGGCGATTTATAGTTTTCCTCTGGCTATATTGTATTTTTCTTCAATAGAGGCATGAGTCTTCAAAAGGTCGTCTAAGAGCATTTGCTTATCTGCAACTTCCTGTTTGATGGAATCTTCTCGACCGGCAAGAGTAAGTTTGTCCTCAATACCAATCGCACCATAATATTTTCTTGCCTGTGCAATCTCATTCAGTTTACTCTTCTTGGCTCCAAGTTTCTGATTGAGAGAGTCTTTTTCTTTATCATATTCAGAAGTGAGTTCCTTTTCACGTTGGCGTTCCTTTTCGATGTTCGTCTTTATATCTGTAGCATCAGCTTCCAAAAGCGGAATCTGCTGTTCACTATCTGCCACCGCATAATTCAGCATACGCCATATATCCTGCAACTGTTGGTCGAGTGCTACAATTTTTCGTCCTTGTTCTGCTATTTTCAATGCCTGTTGACGTACTGGATAATTGCCGTCTCTCTTTTGGCGGAACCAACAATCTATCTCATCATATTCACGTTCGAAATCTGTAACCAATCGCCGATATGTCTGTAAATCTATGGGCAGGTCTTCATCTGCCATTGATTGTATGATAGTATTCTTTACAAAGTCTGCATCTAGTTTTGTATTTAGGAACACATTCTGAATACTTCGTGGAATATTCTGATAGTGAGAGCTCTGCACTAATGCATAACGTGTATATTTATGGTCATGGGTATTACCGAAGATAATATCCTTAAACATTACACCAGAATCTATCCTTGCAGAAACAACCACATTTTTATCTATACGCTCACGTATCTTTACCCAGTCACTCAGCACCTGTCTATCTTCATCAATAAGCCATTCACGCTGATAAGGCGCATCAATAAATCGCCAGGATGCACGTCCTTGATATCTGCTAACCAAAATGGTATATGCTCCATTGTCGCGCATCACCTCATAGAGGATATGCGAATTGGACTGACGGAAATAGAACTCGTCAAATGACTTTTGTCCCTGCTGAATTCCCAAACGATGCTTGTCTGCATTATAGAAGAACAACAGTGCTCTCAACACTGTGCTTTTACCCACGCCCTGAGTTCCTGTGAAATGCACATTACCATCTACAGAAATCTCAGCATACGGAATGTTCGCACTATTTATAAATATGATTTTATTCAGGTATTTCATCTTCGTTGGCTATTTGAATCATGTTTATTAATTCCTCAGCATAACGAAATGCCGAAGTAATCTTGTAAGTCTCATCTTGTTCACTAATGCATTCAGCAAAGCCCATACTTTGCATCTCTTGAAGCAGTTTGTTCACTATATCTAAATTAGAACCAACACCATACTTCTTAAATAGATGACCGGCCTTCTCCTTTAGTTCAATATCCAGACTAATCTGTTCAACAAGATTACTCTTGCGGAACTGATAGCCTGCAGTAAAAGACTGATTATAACACTTCAGAAAGTCCAAGTAATCGAGCCATTTGGAAAAGCTGTCCAGTTTTTGCTCAACAGATTGTTTTCCCTCTCCAATACGTGAGAAATAAAAATAGCCATTGCCAGACTCCAACTGCAGGCCGATTTCCTTGAAATAGTCAGCATAGTCATCAAGATTCTCCTCAATATCTTCATACAAATGACGAATAGAGGTATCTGTACTATCCACCGAAAGGAATTCTCCTCGGCTCAGTCGTTCGTATATTCTTTGAGTATTATTTCGCATAGATAATAGGGTATTCAATGTTTTGATAAGTTGCATATTTACCAGTCATCCGACATTCATCCGGATGCAAAATGACCAATTGACAGAAAAGGGCGGTGTGGTCTTCTATATTACGCTTTGTTTTATAATCGTACCTCAAAATAAAATCAAAAAGATTGTAGCTTGAAGCCGAGAACGCATTCCAAACCTCCATCGGATCTACTTCCTTCAGTCTTTGAATATGTTCCTGCAAATCATCATCCGTCAGAGGTTCCGCTTCTGTCCGTGCTATTTTCTGTATGCCGTTACGCTCAGCTATTCGTCTTAACATCTTTACTATCTGCTCGTTATCTCGTATCATGTTCAAAGAAAGACGAATTTTGCTATACTGTCGGGATTCCATCCATAGAGGATTCTTATCCTCCAGCATTTGCACCAAATTAGTATCTGTCTTTATGAGAAGTTGGTCCTGCAAATATTTGAGCTTTCGTATCTTCTTATAAAGCAGATTATGTTGGTCAATTTGATTGATATAGACGATTATCTGTCTATCAATCTCCATCAGTGCATGATAAGCCTCAACGAAATCGTGCTTCACATCGCTACAAGTCTTTGCCATGTGAGGATCGTTTGCCATTAGGAAGAATGCATGTTCATTATCCATTAACTTCTCACATTCGCGAATCATTGAGCGGATGCTATGACTCTTCTCATCTAAGTTTTGTAATTTCTTCTTTTTAATGATATAGTTGGGTTCCTGCTTGTAAGCGTTATCCATATTACGTTTCAGATCAACAACATTCCTCAGTGTCCTGAATCCTGTCTTTTTCAATAACTGTCGCACACTATCTTGATAACCGGCTTTTCGATTAGTATTTGTCTCCTGAAGATAATAACCTATATACTCTTTCAAAGTATTAATACACTCCTGAACACTCAACACACTAATTTCTTCGTTGACATTCAACACCTCTTCAAAGAAATTCAAGTAATCACTTTCAATCTCAACAGTATTACCTGTTTCTACGAGTACTCCATAGTCAACCAACTTCCTAAGTCTTGCTTCATTACCACCAACTAAATCTATAGCAACTCCTAACGGAAACTTCATAAGTTTTCGTTTCTCAAACATCTCACCCAGCAAATTTTGTTCGCGGGAGAGTGTTTTTGTAAGTTCTTCTATACTCCTAAAATGAGTCAATACATCCATCCACTCAAAAATATTAAAATGGATACAACACCTAATATTATAACCATTTATTTCTATTGTTCGCTTATTACTCTTGGTTACAATGACAAGCTCAATGCAATATTAATATTTTTTCTTCAATTCACAAAATCTATTGCTAAAAAACACTCCTATTTCTTCAACTTCGTACAATTCAAGGTAGCAATATGCGAATGTAACATTCTGAATAGATTTCTTATGTGAGGCTATAGCACTCCAATCCACTGACATAACACACTTGGCATTAAAGATTTTGCAAGCATTTTTATATTGTTAAAATACAATACAACCTAATAAAAGAGCATCGAGTTTGTCATATTTAACAAACTCGATGAGAGTATTAAAAGTGTTATAAGAGTTTAATGGATTATTTCACCTTTACCTTAAGAGAACTACGACGTAAACGCCGGGAGCAAGACCTTCAGCAGCGACTCGGATGCCCGATACAGAGAAGATAGCTACGCCCTCAGACGCGATGATGTCATTGCCACGAACTATTACGTTGACGTCAAGTTCAACATCAGCTATACTTGTGATGTTGCCACCAGCAACGATGTAGCCTACCAGATAGTGGATTTGATATTGAATCGAGGGCGGGCTTTGACTTCGACAAAGATTTTGCCAATGTATTCGCCGACAATACCGATTGCCATCAGTATCAAACTTCCCAAAAACCATACGCTGAGCATGATTGATGGCCAACCTGCTATGGCAGTGTCGCCAAAATAGGCTATCAAGACATAGAGAGCCACTAGGATGTCAATCAAGAGTAAAGTCAATCCTACAAAGAATATCATGCGCATCGGGCGTGCTGAAAATGACGTTATGCCATCAACTGAAAATGCAAGCATTTTCTTCAAAGGATACTTTGACTCTCCTGCCACACGCTCGTGTCGATCATATTTAACTATTGCTGTGTCAAGACCTATTTGCGGTATTATTCCTCGAAGGAATAAATTTGATTCACCATATTGACTCAATATCTCAAGAGCTCGGCTACTCATCAATCGATAGTCTGCATGGTCGTAGATAGTCTGCAGACCCATTGAAGCTTGGAATTTGTAGAAACAACGTGCTGTTGTACGCTTAAACCATGTATCAGTTGAGCGCGATGCCCTTACTCCATAGACAATCTCTTTGCCATTCAAAAACTCTTCCACCATTTGCACTATTGCCAACGGATCGTCTTGGAGGTCTGCATCAATAGATACTGCTGCATCACATTTATCTTTTACTTCCATCAAACCTGAAAGCAAAGCATATTGATGTCCTCGATTGTGTGCCAACGTGATACCTTTCACTCGATTATCTTTCTCATGAAGCTTGGCAATTTCTTCCCACGTTTTATCGCGACTGCCATCATCAACACATAACACAAAACTTTCTGATGAAATTTTCCCTTGTCCTACAAGGTCATCAAAAATTTTAAGCAATTGAGGAATCGTATATTTTAACGCTGCTTCTTCATTATAACATGGTACAACAATAGAGATAATCTTTGACATGGTTTTACAGATTTAATTCTAATATAATGCAAAGATAGCAATAAATAGTAAATTAACACCTACCCTACCACCTAAAAATTTAATTAATACGATTTTACATCTACTTAATGACCTTGCTGCGTGGTAAGCAATTGTAGATGTGCCGAAGCGCAGAGCAAGTTTGCAAACAGAGCAAGCAGAACAAACAGAATCGCAAGGTCAGCAAGTTACCGGCAAGTTACCGGCAAGTGAGGAAGTTGGTCCACAAGCGAATGACACAGAGAATGTGGAAAACCCTACTTTGCTTGATGTCGTAAGAACTCTCTATTCAAAAGGTAAAGATGTAGCATCTAAATTATTTAGCATGAAATTCTTTGATGTAGCTAAAACACCAGATTTTATGCAAGATTTAGGATTGCGTGGAGAAAAGTTCACTATCAAATATGGTGTCATTTCTCGTCACTTTGGCAAAGATGGTTCACACAATTTATCCGAAAGAGATTGGAAACAATTGCCTGATGCTTTGCAAAATCCATTCGCTATAGCAAGGCTTACAGATAGAGAAGATTCCTATCGCATATATACTACACTACAAACAGAGAGTGGCGAATATATTGTAGTTGGAGCTGATGTTAAGAATGCAGGAAGAGATATTGAAGTTAACGCAATATCTACTGCTTTTGGAAGAAGAACGGATGCCAATTTACCACAAAACGAGGAGGTGATATATCGTAGTAACGAAATAACTCCTGAACAATCGTCACTTCTCGACCGACCCAATTTCGGTCAATATCCGACTGAACAAGAGTTATCTACCGACAAAGGTACAACAAATTCGCCAATTTCCAACGAGTTAGGCGAAAAAATGCAGTATCGTCTATTCAAGAGCAGATACAGGTAGCCGAAGCAGAGGTAAGTTTTGCTAACGACCTTGTGTCAAGAGCATGGGGAGAAAATCTCCGTAGCAAGAAGCAACAGCAATCGTTTGCCAATCGCATTCGCAAACAGATGCGACAACATGCGCAAAGCCTTGCAGAGACATTGCGGATTACACAAAAACACGAAAATGTGCAAAAAATAGCATTAAATTGACATATATTCAGAAATTATCGTTAACTTCGCAGTCATAATTAGATTAGCAAACGGAATATGAAAAAATTTCTTACACGCGCAGGTTCAGGCATCATATACGCCGGAGTTATAATTGGTTGCATATTAGGAGGTGAAATTTCATTTTTCATTCTTGTTTTACTATTGGCAATACTTGCATCAATAGAATTTACAAAGATTACGCAAGGTCTAAGGAGCGAGCGTAAATGGATGATAAGTTTAGATATTGCGACATCTGTTGCATTGGCAGCCAGCACTTATGCTAATCTTTTATACTTGTCGATGGCTTTGTTTTTGATAAGATTTATTGCAGAGCTGTATAGTCGTGAAGACAATCCTTTACACAGTTTAGCCTATTCTCTTTTGACTATCGTTTATATCGGAGGCTCGTTATCATTATTGCTATATTGTGGTCTTGAGATCAGTCTACGATTAGTACTTGCCATGTTTGCTTTCATTTGGATTAATGACACAGGAGCTTATATCATCGGATGCAGGTTTGGAAAACATCGCTTGTTTGAACGCATTTCTCCAAAGAAATCGTGGGAGGGATTTTTCGGAGGATTAGGGTTTAATATAGCCATTGCCTGCGCTTTTTGCTTATTCTGTTCTGAATGGTGGGGACTTGGCAACAACATTATCTTTTGGATTGGCCTTGCGATTATTGTGACATTGTTCTCTACATGGGGCGACTTAGTCGAATCGTTGATGAAACGCACGCTTAATCTTAAAGATTCAGGCAATATGATTCCGGGCCATGGAGGTATTCTCGACCGTATCGATTCGCTACTTGCTGTCGCTCCTGCAGTGGCTATCTATATGGCTATTTGGCAAACATTTATTTCACTCTAAACCAGTAGCCGAGAGTCACCATTATCGACATTGAGTTAGAAGCATTAAAGGGCTCTGTTCTCCCCGACTTCAATTGGTTTCCTAATCCGTAATAGAAACGTCCTTCGAGGGTTAGCGAATTTTTCTTGTTGACAAATACTTCTGCACCCAATCCGGCAGAAATACCATAATCTATTGTTTGCTCGACAGGCAATACAAATTGCGTATTATTACGGTTACGTATAGGAAAATCAGGCAATGACTCATAATCATGAATATCAAAATTTGCAGACGTCGATTCTCCTATAAACAGACCGATTTCCGGTCCTAAGTTTATAAAAAATCTGGCTTTTTCATTTCCGAAATAGATGTGTGCGAGTACCGGCAATTGCAGATAGTTGATTGTTCTGCTATAGCTATAAGGTGCATCCTCAAAGTTTTCTGTCCACCCTCTTTGCTCAAAATTAAGTTCTGCCACCAAACCAAAGTATTTTTCTTCAATATATCTAAATGTAAAGCCTGCAACTCCACCTATTTTCATGCCTTGTGGCACATTAGGATTAAAAAATGTTCTTGATATGCTGACACCACCTTTTGCTCCTATAGAAATATTAGATTCATAATGCGTTTGTGCTTTTAGTGAAAGTCCAAATAAAACGAATAGAATAAATATAGTAAATCGACAATTTTTCATGGTCATCAACTTAGTTTAACGTTATTTTTTCCACTGTTGCTGATGGAGTATAGTTTATCAAATATACACATTGATTCAAAAATCCACTCCAATTGCTCATTCTGGATAGATGGAAGTCTGTTTGCAACGCATTGTAATTGATAAAACCATTGTTGCTGTCACCATTATTATAGTTCTCACTCTCAATGAAAAATCTCACTACATCATAGCCCAATGTAGCATAATTAGGATTAGAATTCACAGGATGCTCGCCATACTTTTCTACAAACTTCCGGATAAACGCCTCTGTATTATAATCTGTCGGTTCAAAATAGAATCGAGACGGAATATATGTGTTAAACAAATTGTATTTATCTTTGAATTGATCGGCATAGACAATCCAATTCGGACGCGCTAATACCGAAAAATTTAAGCGATCATTTGTTTCATATATGTTCGACATCATAGACAGAAACAAATCTATGTCAGATTTTTTTGTCAATTGAGGGCATATAAGATACTCTGTATCATCAACAAATTTGAGTGCTTCAAGTTGCTCGATATGCTCAACTTCAACATAATCTATATCGTTGATTTTCAAATATTCCTTAATCATATTATCCAACGCATCAGCATCATTAGGATTACTTTTACCGACAAATACATATTTGCAGTCAGCCTTATTTTCTTTCACATAATTGAATACAGCATCATAGAAATATGACGTTGGAGGGAGAAGTTGAACAAAGTTAGAATGCGTATTAAATAAATTACACTTTACATCAAAAACATTTATGATATCAATGTCTTTATCTTGACCAAAATCAGCCACATTTTTAGGAAAATTCTTTTCGTATGTTGTAATCAACATATCGAACTCTCCCACTTCCGCCTTGTTAAGTATTGAATCTATTGGTGTTTCTTTGGATGTAGCATCGTAAACATGAAGATTGATTTTATAATCTTTTTCTTTCAAATCATCGACAGCGACCAACAAGCCTCTAAGGAATTCGGCTTCACGATTTTTATTGTCGGCGACCGTAAGCACAATGCCCAGATCTACACTTTGGTTTTGTTCTTCAGATTCTACCAGATTGTGAATTTCATCGTATAATTCTTGACGACCTTCAATCGTCTGTTCTCTTGGATCTTCTACAACATATTTCTCTTCGCTAACCACTGTTTCATATACCGGGATCGACAAATATCTACCTCTTTTGAGCTCTACGATGCCATCATTGGCTTCTTTAAGCTCCTCAGTCGTAATATTAAACTGTTGAGAAATTGATGTCCAAGTATCACCCTTATTTATTCGATATGGCTCAAAATGCTCTACTTGACGCTTTTCGATATTACGAATTTCTGTTTCATTTTTGTCAGAATTTGGTTGCAGTTTGACGATATCACCCTCGTTGAAACTGCTTTCCGACAATCCGGGATTTAATCGAAGAATATCCTCTACACTTGTATCATAGCTTTCAGCCACACCAAGCAAAGAGTCTTCCGATTGCACTGTGTAATACACATTTGACACATCGTCTGAATCATTGCTAATTGTAACAGCCTTTTGCACCACCAATTGCTCTCCAGCCTTAATGCCATAGCGCGACGAGGGGTTTAACTCGTAGATATCTTCCTGCTTCAAGCCATACATCAATGAGATACTATATACTGTTTCGCCATGTTTTACTTTATGACACACTTCATCAAGAGATTGCTCTTTCGCAACAGTTTTTGCCGACTGCATTTGATCTGCAATCGGATAATATATCCTTTGTCCTTTTTTCAAATTTGTACTGCTGTTAGGATTGGCTGCTATTATGGTCTGCATATCCCAACCAAATTGTTTAGCTATGCCGTAAAGGCTATCGTCTTTCTTGACATCATAATAATAATAAGTATTGCCTTCGATTTCTATCTTTGGAAGATTTTCGATTGCCAAACCCATACTCATTGCCATAAGGCATAGCCCCAATACAAATATTCTATTTATTTTCATTGACATATAATTCTTTTATTATTCGCAAAATTAATCTTTTTATCCCATTCTCACAATATAAATATGCTATTCTTAACGTTATTTTCTTCCTTTTTTATTTTAATGCTCATTACATTACAACTTTTTTACTACTTTTGCAGAAACTATCAATTCTAATATCAATTACCCATGAACAAATTTTTAGCACTTATATTATCACTCTTTTTAGGCTCCGTAACATTCATCAATGCAGAAGAAATAATCACTCAAGAGTTTACGTCCAACACTGAAAACGATTGGCAACCACTCATTCCGACAAGCAAATCGAGCCTCGAATGTCGTTCTGTCAAAAACGACTGTATCTTTAAGTTTGAAAATGTGGCACAAGCATCAAGTGGAAAATATCTCATACTTTATCCCGACGGTCGCATTACCCTACCTCAATTAGACGGCAAAATCCATAAAATAGAAATACAACTCTACAAAGACCAACCGTTTTCTTCGATTTGTAATATCGCAATCAATAATCAACAAGGTAATCGCGAACGCTATCTCGAAATAGATGCTCGAAAAGATGAGCATATAGGCAATTTTGTGGCTTTCCCTTACGACCTATCAACAGTATATCCAGAGGAAGGCACTATCTTTTCGCTTACATCTGAAAAGAAAATATATATCACCGGCATACGTATCAACTTCATTCCCAACGTCATTGAGCCTATTGCCATGCCTCAATTCATTCTGCCTCAATGGATGGACGAAAATCACAACTTCAATATGCCATTCGACATTACTATCACCACTGCGACAGAAAATGCCGAACTATTATATAGTTTAGACAATGCTACTTGGCTTCAATACATCTCTCCTATCGAGATTGAAGAAAGTTGTACTGTTTGGGCAAAAGCTGTAAAAAATGCACGCGAAAGTGAAATATCTTCTGTCACTTTTACCCGATTTGACAACGAAGCATCCGATATTGCCCACTTCCTCGAAATTGGTCGATTGGCAGAGTCACAAACCAATAACGACTACACTTTAAATCCTAATCCAAACGGACTATTTCGCATAAATACCATTCTTCAAGTCATCGCTCACACCGACAACCACATCTTCGTCAGCGATAATACCGACAACTTCAACAATTGTCTGCTAATCTATACTCCTCTATCAAATAACGAAATCACAGATGGCTCAATCATACAACCTTCAATCGAAGGCTATTATGTGACTCTCGACGACATAACTCCGGCACTTTACGTCAACGACCGTATTGTTTCAGAAAATTACAATGCAGAAATTATCGACATCAAAGAGATTGTTGACAACCCACAAAAATACATTAATAAATATATCACACTCAAAAGCGTTGACTTAGATGCTTTGACGATGAATATAACAAGTAACAATTACAAATTGCCTATCATCAATTTGTTTGACATCACTATATACGATAAAAAATCGATTAATATCTCCGGCATCGTCACTTACAATCAGCGAAGCAATGTAATAGGTATTGCGCCAACATCAATAACAAGTCATACATCTGTGCAACAAATTACTCCCGACTCTCCTATTCATTTACGAGTAAACCAACTGCCATCAAATGCAAATATTTATACTCTTAACGGGATAAAAGTCAACCACTACAATGTTATCCCCGGCATCTATATTATTTCTATGCCGGGTGAAACGCCACGCAAAGCACTAATCACAAAATAGCAAAGCTTGCTAAAAGGAATCAAGCCAACAAATCCGGCTAATCCAAATCGTCGTACCAATCCGTCTGCTCATCGTCAAATATCAATGCAGCAGGAGGAAACTCTTGTTCCCAATCGCGACATTGACATTTGCCGTCATCACAACGTCCACAAGTACATTCCAAATAATCGTTCAATTCGTCATTTTCTATTTTCTTCATCTTCGATTTTTGCATTTTAGTGTAATCATTGGAGGATTTTGGAAAATATTAGCAAATCAAATTTCATTTATGGTCTGCTGCAGTGATTCAAGAAATTGTGCAGCATGACCACCATCCATTTGAACATGATGAAACTGAAATGAAATAGGAAGCAATGTTTTCAACCAGCGCTTACGATATTTCCCCCACATCACCATTGGATTAGAAAATTTATCGGTATATTGATTGACAATTGTATCAATTTCGGTCGCCACCATTGCCGACGTACCGACCACCATACAATCATCCCTCATAACGCTATCACATGATTGTTTCACTTTTTCTGTCAGTTCATTATAATCAACAGAGAAACTTTCAAAATCGCCTATATATGGTATATCACATGAATTTATTCCACCCTTGACATTATTGACTATGACATTAACAGCAAGACAATCGTAAACAAATAACTTTCCACCCTCAGGAAGCGTGTAGAACTCCTTTACTCCGGCTGCAGCTTTGACGATACACCAACAGAGAAGCATATTTAATTTCAAACCTTTTCTTCGACTGTATTTAACCAAGCGCGTGATGTCAAAAGTTTTAGTCAATGTCACCATAGGCATTGGCGAAGTCATCCACAAGCAAAAAGCTTGCGAACGGCTACTATCTTCCGGCTTTATCTCTTGTTTCATTTTGAATATAAAAATTTATCGGTTCAAAATTTCGGTAATTCTTTCTCTACTAATAGCACACATCAGCATGTATTCTGTGCATTCTGGAAAAAGGTTGACTCGGTTTGGTGTATTTACTGATATGTGTTTACTCTATGTCTGAGATTGGTGACCATCCGTGTCTAACCTAGGCGAAGTTACAAAAAATTTTTCAACCTACATCATTAGTCGCTTTTTTTTATTATGCGTAGATTTTCATTCATTGAATCTCTACTAATAGCACACATCAGCATGTATTTTTGTGTGGTAAAAAATGCAATCTTATTCTGAGTCTAATTATTATTGTCTCTAATGTGTCTATGACAAAACTAAAAAAGCGAACCAACTTGTTGATTTTCAACTAATTAGCTCGCTTTCTACAGAAAGAGAGGCTCCAGAACTTACGAAATCATAGAATTTCATAAAATCTCAATCCGTTGTAAATTAAGCGTTTATAAAATTGTTAAATTCATTGAAACTCATAGGGTGCATTTTGATATATAAAAATGTGTGTAACTTTTTAACGCGCCCAATTTATGAACATTTAAAAAAACATCATTTTTGCCTTGGAGAGCCGTAAGAAAAACGGTGTTCCCGTCATTGAGAACGTCCCCTCCGAATGAGAGTTATTTTTGCGAGCCAGCGTATTGAGTTTACGATAGGCTACCGCATAGATGCGGCTAAATGGGATGCAGACAAACAACGAGTGAAGAACGGCTGCACAAACAAACTCAAGCAGAGTGCTTCGGATAACAACACCGACCTGCTTCGATATTATACCATAATGCAGGAGGTATTCAAGGAGTATGAGGTAAAGGATATTATGCCTACTCCGCAAGAAATTAAAGATTCGATTTACAATAAGGTAAACCCAACCGAGGAGGTGCAGGAGGAGCAGAAAAACATTACCCACTTCTACAACCGATATAAGGATGTAAAACTCTTTGAGAAGATAATATCGAAGATTATCTTCTCAAAGGATAGCCGTAGGGAGAAGATGCTACTATTAAGCATCAAGTTTGAGATTGACCGCAATATCACCATATACGAAACAGGAAGACGCTACTTCGATGAAATTGAGATGGAGAATGTCAATGACGATGCTGCCGTTAAGTATCTTGATGAGATTGAGGCACAAGTGCGAGTAACCAATCAATGTGGTGCCGAGTTCTTGGAGGTTGCTGCTTTATGAGAGAACTGACATTAGACACAATGTTTTGTCGCTTTTACCATCACTTATTTGAAGTTCGCCACGTTTGCAGATTATCAAACCGCACAGTGATGGCGGGAAATTACTGGTATGCAGTGGTTGCAAAAAATCCCTATCGTGTGCATATACTCAATTAGCGGGGTTGTGTAACTCATAAATATTCTTTTGTTTTTCCGCAATGTTGGACTATTCAGGTCTTTTAACATTTTCAGATATTGAACCAATCCATTTTGTTTGTAATTTTGTATTCTTACAATTTATTTCGGTGTATGAAAACAGTGCAGAATACCATTCCGGCAGTATCACTTGAAGATTGTGTTGTCCTCAAATCAATTGTTCAACAGGAACAAGTTGCCAAGTATCTTCAACCTCATAGGATGGAGTTGGGCTGTTTGTGGATTATCACCAAAGGCACTGCTCGCCTATCTAT
>SUXG01000034.1 GCA_015061085.1 Bacteroidales bacterium | reverse complement strand
AGTTCATTTGTATGATTTCATCTTCTGTACCACCATAAGGGGGATTCATCAAGATGACATCAAACATATCATTCTCTTTCAATTCACGAACATTCTTGTTCAACGAATTGTCTTGGTAAATCTTAGGCTCATCTACTTCGTGAAGAATAAGATTTGTCATACACAATGAATATGGGAATGATTTCTTTTCGATTCCGAAAAGGTTGTTTCTGCAAAGTTGCAAATCTTCAGGAGTTTGCACTTTGGCTGTCAAGTGCTTCAATGCACTCACAAGGAATCCACCAGTACCACAAGCAAAGTCTGCAACCTTTTCTCCCAAGCAAGGATCAACTTTTTCTACTATAAAGTCGGTCAATGCTCGTGGAGTATAAAACTCGCCACCGTCACGCTTTGACTCTTGCAAGTCTTTTAGCATTGATTCGTACATATCACCAAACTCATGTGTTTCGGTTGAGTTGGTAAAGTCTTTTTCGTTTAACTCGTTAATCATTTGGCGTAACTTTGTTCCGTTCTTCATAAAGTTTGAAGCGTCTTGGAACATTTGCCATACGATTAAATGTCTTTTAGGTGTATATTCGTTTACTTCAAGTTTCTTCAAACCCATAATTAGGGTGTCATTGACAAACTTGATAAGTTCATCGCCTGTCAAGGCTTTTCCGTCATTGTTATCAACTGCCCAATTTCTCCACTTCAATTCTTCAGGAATAATCGAAGTATAATCATCTTCAAGCAGTTCCCATTTTTCTTCTTGTGCGTCGTAAATCTTCAAGAATATCATCCATATCATTTGTTTCAGATATTGTACAGTTCCCGAAAGGTCATCACCACGCATTATATTTTGCAACTTCTTAATAAGCGATTCCATTGACATAATTTTGTTCTCCTTTAATCTTCGTATATTTTGTTAATTAATTCTGTTATAAAGTTCAAATATTTTGGTTTGCCACCCATTATTCTTGCACATGGTATCAAGCCACCCATATTTGCAAAGTTTGGTAGATTTAGCGTGTCAATCTTTTCGATTGCTACGCAATCATTCTGAATGTATATTGCAAGCAATTCATCTACAATAAGTTTTTGCTTTTCGTTTAGACTTGTATATATAGGTGATTCTTTAACACCTTCCACTCGCTCTGCCTTTAGTCGAGCATCTTTGTTAAAGCCTATCATCATTATGATGTCAAATATATCGACATCATTACCGATTTGTGATTTGAATCGATTGAAATCAACTCCGTTCTCTTCAAATTCACTCATAATTCCAGCTCTATCACCGGTAAGCCACGCATTCCTGAAAGCCTCTTCTGTTTCAAATTTTTCATTGATAAGATTTTTGAAGTTTTCAGAATGATTAGCTATAAGCTTGCCATTTGGACCATATATAAGTTCCGTTGTACTTATAATTTTTGCACTTACATCGCTTACACGATATTTCATTTCAGGCTCTTCGACTTTATCAGGGTCATCTGAAAATTCCTCCCTATCTTCTTTTTCATCATCAATAGCAGGTGGAACAGGCTTTTCGCCATCTCCTTCGTATGTAGATGTTGCAGGGCCGTCAAATTCGGGGTCACTAAATAAAAGTGTCGCTTTTCTGAAATCCATAATTGTAAAGAAGCGTTTATCTCTATCCCAAACAAGACGAGTACCGCGACCAATGATTTGCTTGAATTCGGTCATTGAATTGATGTTGCTTTCAAGCACAATCAATTTAACCATTTTACAATCAACACCGGTAGACAGCAATTTTGAAGTTGTTACAATGGTCGGATAACGGCAGTTGTTATCAATGAAGTTTTCAAGTTGTTGCTTGCCTAAATCATCACTACCTGTTATTCGCATTATATACTTGTCATTCTGTGCAACAAGGTCTTGGTTTTCATTTATCAAAGCCTCACGCATACGCAAAGCGTGCTCTTCATCAACGCAGAAAACAATAGTCTTTGAAAAACGATCGGTCTGCTTCAAATATTCTGTAATACGTTTCGCTACAGTCTCTGTTCTCTTATCTATGATAAGCTTTCGGTCAAAATCTTTAGATGTATAAACTCTATGCTCAATAATTTGTCCGTTCACATCAACCTTTCCCTCTTCAGGAAGATATCCCTCCAAATCTTTATCTATACCGAAACGCAATACTCGATATGGTGCCAAGAATCCGTCATCAATACCTTGCTTCAATGAGTAGGTATATACCGGTTCACCAAAATAATGACTGTTTGATACATCTTCAGTTTCTTTAGGTGTCGCAGTCATACCAATGTGAATAGCTCCGCTAAAATAGTCCAAAATCTTTCTCCATCGAGAATTTTCTTTAGCACTACCTCTATGACACTCATCAACCACAATCAAATCAAAAAACTCAGGCTTGAATTGACGGAAAGCCTCTTCGTCCTCATCACCACTTAATTGATGATAAAGTGACATATAAATATCATACTGACTTTCCAAATTCTTAGCCTTTACTTTTGTCAAAATTCCTTTTTCATTGAAAGGAGCAAAGTCATTTAATATCGTTTGGTCTATCAATATGTTTCTGTCGGCAAGATAAAGCACTTTCTTGACTTTCTTCGATTCATAAAGTCTATGAATAATTTGGAATGCCGTACAAGTCTTTCCTGTCCCGGTTGCCATTACAAGCATTATTCGCTGTTGTCCTCTTGCAACGGCTTCCACAGTACGATTTATCGCTATTCGTTGATAATATCGAGGTCGGTTGATCCCTTCACGATAGAAATAAGGTTGCTTTATTATTTCTTCTACCTCTTCGGTTATTTCGTAATTGCCTTTATAACGATTCCATAATTCTTCAGGTTTTGGGAACTCCGACATAGATAATCGGCGTTCAGTGCCATTTTTCATATCATGCTCCACAAAACCCATACCATTTGAAGAATATGCAAACGGCACATCAAGAATACGAGCATAATCTATCGCTTGTTGAATGCCATAAGCCACATCTTTTGTCGCGTCTTTAGCTTCAACTATTGCTAAAGGATAGTTGTTTTTATGAAACAACAGATAGTCTGCCGATTTACGATTACCTCGTTTGGCTTTTCTCCCTTTTATGATAATCTTACCATCGGTAAACTCAGTTTTCTCCATAATTGTAAACTCCATTCGAGTTTGGTTTTTAGTCCAACCAGACGACTCTAATGCAGGAGTTATATAGCGATTTTTTATGTCTTCTTCCGACAAGCTAAATATGCTATCATCAAAAACATTTGTTACTTGATATTCTACTGACATTTTCCTATAATTTTATATTATCAGAAGTTATTCGTTAAAAGCGAAGAACCCCTCGATAGTTACCGCAAGCCGACCAAAGCTCATAAAACCTATCAAGGAGTTCCTAATATGTTAGACACCTGAGTGGGCGTTGTTTCGTTTATATTCTTAGGTCGTTGCGGTGAGTGTCGGTATATGTAGCAAAGTTAGTAATTTTTTGATGAATAGTCCAAGTTTTGCGAAGATTATTTTTCGGCGAAAGGAAGTAATGTTTAAAGTTTAGGGGGAGCGATGCGGAGGGGTGAGGACTAAATGGGGAAAAGCATATTAAAGGAGGTAGATGAAATAGAGAGAATAAATAGAATAGATGCTATAGATGGGATTGATAAGATAGAGGTGTTGGAGGGAAAGTGTGGGGCGATAGCAAGAAACTTTTCTGCTATCGCCCCATGTATGTCTGTTGGTCAACCCGATGCGGGGTTAGGTGGTGCGGATTAGGTCGTCGAAGGCTGTGAGGGCCGCTTTGGCTCCTTCGCCCATGGAGATGACAATCTGTTTGTATGGAACGCTTGAGACGTCGCCGGCTGCATATACACCCGGCAATGAGGTGCGACAGTGGGCGTCGATGATGATTTCGCCTATCGGTGTGGTCGCAAGTTGGTCGGCAAATGGAGCACTGTTGGCTGTGAGGCCGATTTGGACAAATATGCCGTCGAGGTCGATGCGACGCTCTTGGTCGGTGAGTCGGTCTTTAACTTCGATTCCGATTACTTTTTCGCCGTTGTCGATGACTTGGGTGGTCTGCGTTGACATGAAGATTTCTACGTTGCCGAGGCTACGCGCTTTGTCTTGAAGCACTTGGTCGGCACGGAGTGTGTCGGCAAATTCGATGACGGTCACTTTGCGACAGATACCTGCAAGGTCGATTGCTGCTTCGATGCCGGAATTGCCACCTCCGATGACTGCCACATGTCGGTCAGCATAGAGAGGTCCGTCGCAGTGAGGACAGAATGCCACTCCCCTACCGATGTAGTCGGCTTCTCCCGGCACGTTGAGTTTACGCCATCCCGCACCGGTAGCGATGATTACAGCCTTAGAGTTGAATGATTCACCGCCGCTGACTGTGATGGTCTTGAGTTTGCCTTGAAGATCGGCTCCGGCTATGCGACGATTTTCGAAGATGTCGATCGGATAGTCGTTGATGTGGGTACGGAGGGAGTTGGCGAGTTGAGCACCTGTGGTGTGAGGTACGGAGATGAGGTTTTCGATATCGACGGTCTCTTTGACCTGACCACCGACGTTTTCGGCTACGATGGCCACTTTTAAGCCTTTGCGTGACAGATAGATAGCTGCTGATGCTCCTGCGGGTCCACCACCTGCGACCACCACGTCGTAGTCGCGTGTGACTGCTTCGACTGAGGCGTCGGCTGTAACTCCTACTTCTTGCTCAAGTTTTTCGAGCAACTGTCCGAGCGTGCCACGACCGACGTGCAGCATTTTGCCGTTGGCATATACGGTCGGCACAGCCTGAATCTTCATCGCATCGGCTTCTTGCTGAAATAGCGCACCGTCAATCATCTCGTGGGTAACGACCGGGTTGAGAATTGCCATGATGTTGAGGGCCTGAACGATGTCAGGGCAGTTGGTGCATGAGAGTGAGACGAATGTCTGCAATTTCACTTCGCCTGCGAGGGCTTTGATGCGACGAGTGATTGCCTCGTCGGGAAGGTTTTTACCTTTTCCGTCGGCGTTGAGTATGGCAAGGAGCAGCGATGTAAATTCGTGACCGTTGGGGATACCACGGAATTTAACGCCGGTCGGTTCGCCGTTTTTGAGGATGGAAAACTCGAGTGTATCGCCGGTCGCTTCGCTGAACGTGACCGAGAGTCGAGGTGAAGTCGAAGCGAAGTCGCGAAGGAACTCTGTGATTTCGGCTGCTTCTTCACGGCTTTGCGACACTGAGGCAGCAAGAGTGAAGTCGGCATCAAGGGCAGCAAATATGCCGGAAACCTGGCTAAGAATGTTTGAGTCAAGCATAGTAGGAATGGTCTTAGGGAGCTAATTAATCTGTAAGTTGATAGTTAAGAGGAAAAGAAAGGCGTGATTTCCTGCAGAAAACCACGCCTTTGAGTGAGTGAATTAGATCTTACCTACTAAATCTATGCTTGGTTTCAATGTTTCAGCACCTTTTTTCCACTTTGCAGGGCACACTTCACCGTCGTGAGTAGCTACGAATTGAGCAGCTTCTACCTTGCGGAGGAGTTCGTCGGCGTTACGGCCGATATTGTTGTCATGGATTTCAGCCACCTTGATTTTACCTTCAGGATCTACCACGAAAGTGCCACGGTAAGCCATACCTGCTTCTTCGATCATTACGCCGAATGCGCGGCTGAGAGCACCTGTAGGGTCGGCGAGCATCGGATACTTAATCTTGCGAATGCTTTCTGAAGCGTCGTGCCATGCCTTGTGTACGAAGTGAGAGTCTGTGCTCACTGAATATACTTCCACACCCATTGCTTGGAGTTGTTCATACTTTTCTGCCACGTCAACAAGCTCAGTAGGGCAAACGAAGGTAAAGTCGGCTGGGTAGAAGAAGAAGATAGCCCATTTGCCAAGTACATCTTGTGTTGTCACTGTTTTAAACTCGCCATTGTGGTAGGCTTGAACGTTGAACTCAGGAAGTTGTGAATTGATGATCGGTGTCATAATTTTCTATTGATTTTTATTGTTATTATTTTTTGTTTATTATCTCGTTGTTTTGATTTTCTGGTGCAAAGTTACGAGCATAATTTCAGATGATAACAATAAATCCAATTGATTGGTTTTATGGCCCGATAGATTCCATCTATATCGCCACCTGAGTGGGCTTAAGTTTGAGCATTGATTTAGGGATAGATGCCTGAATTTCAGTCTGTAATACATCGATGAGCGAGTGACGAATAAATCTCTTGTCGGTCAACACAACAATTTTGCGAGCCGGTTGTGGAATGGCAAACGGACGCACCAATTGCTTCTGAATGTCGCTCATTTGGTCGAGTGCAAGCTCCGGCACAAATGTGATGCCCTCCCCTCTTTCGACCATACGCATGAAGGTCTCCATGCTACCGAGCTGATAGGTGAGATTGTCGTTGCGTTCGGGATTGATGTGACAGAAACGCACCATCTGGTCGCGGAAGCAGTGTCCCTCATCGAGAAGCCACAACATCTCACCTTTAAGTTCAGACGACTTAATAGTGCTCTTGGCCGACAATTCCTCCTCTCGCGCCACATAGGCGTAAAACTCCTCATAGAAGAGGTGAGTGTGATTGTACATCTCCATATCGTTAAGCTCGGCAAGAATACCGGCATCAATTTCGCCTGTGAGCAACGCACGCTTGATGTCAGGGGTTTTCATCTCAGATACGGTGATATTGAGCTTCGGATATTTCTTCACCATATCTTGGAAAAAGCGTGGAAGCAGATATGGGGCTATGGTAGGAAGCACACCGATGTGGAAACTACCACCGACCTCCTCCTTCTGCTCCTGGATAATTTGCTTCATATTGTCCACCTGCACCAAGATTTCCTTTGCCTGCTGGATGATATGCACGCCAATCGGAGTCGGAGCTATAGGCTGGCGCGTACGATCGAATATCTTGACATCGAGTTCCTCCTCAAGTTTCTGAATCATAGCGCTCAGAGTCGGTTGGGTGACAAAACACTGCTCTGCTGCCTTTGTAAAATGGCGGTGCTGATCGACGGCAAGTATGTATTCAAGTTGTTGTAGAGTCATATTCATTTCAATTTTAAGGAAACTCTTATCATTTCCCGTAGTTAATTGGTTAGTCTTAGCGACATAATTTGTAGGTGCTTATCAAGCATACCTTTGAGTGTTACTTTGCTTTGCAATTAGTTTATAATGATTTTGATTAGATTGCCGACTTGATAATATAATTAACCTAATATGACGTCGAGGACCATCATTAAGCTAAAGCCGATAGCAAATCCTATTGTAGCCATGTTTGAATGTTTTCCCTGCGATGCTTCCGGAATCAATTCTTCCACTACCACGTATAACATTGCACCGGCAGAAAATGATAACAAATAAGGAAGAATCGGCGTTAGCATCGATGCGAGTGCTATTGTCGCAATTGCACCAATTGGCTCAACAATACCACTTAATGAACCTATAATAAATGATTTTTTTCGAGAGTTTCCGATGGCACGCATAGGCATTGAGACTATAGCACCTTCCGGTATGTTTTGTATTGCCATACCGATTGCAACAGCCGATGCAGAAGCCAATGAAATCTCGGTTGAGTACTGCATTGCCGAAGCAATAATAACACCGACAGCCATACCTTCAGGCAAATTGTGTATCGTAACAGCCAATGCTAATTTCCACGTTTTCGACAGATTGGTTTTGACACCTTCAGGCGTTGTCGCATTTGCATGCAAGTGAGGTGTCAGCATGTCAATTACGTATAGAAATGCAAATCCAAGCAATAGACCGACAACTGCCGGGATTATTTGCAATTTACCCATGTGCTCTGCCATTTCCATACCGGGAATTAGCAACGACCATACGGATGCTGCCACCATTACCCCACCGGCAAATCCAAGTAACGATTTTTGCAATAGTGAGGGAATCTTGTTTTTTATAAAGAAAACAAATGCAGAACCTATAATTGTACCTAATAAAGGAATAAGTATAATTTTAAATATTTCAATATCCATTAATTATTCGTATTTAATTATTTCAGATGGAGAAATTTTACTAACAATCCTTGACGGAATCAGTAGGACTAACCATATAATTAAAATTGTTGCTAAATTTAGAACAATTATTTCTGCATAATTGATTTGTGTCGGAACAAAATCGATATAATACGCCTGAGGATTTAGTGTCACAAAATGATATTTATTTTGCAACACCAAAAATGTTATTGCCAATAAATTACCTATGAAAAGTCCTATTAATGATATTTTTATAGATAATTGGACAAATATTTTGCTGATTTTATTGTTTGTAGCACCAAGCGTCTTAAGAATGCCTATAAACTGAATCTTTTCAAGTATCAGTATCATCATTGCAGCTATCAGAGTAAAACAAGCAACAATAATCATAAGCACCAGAATAACTACAACGTTTGTGTCTAATAATGCTAACCAACCGAAATAGTTTACTCCTGAATTTAAAATATTATCGATGCGATATGATGACTGAAGTGTGCCGTCATTAGTTGCTTCAGTCAGTGCGCTTAATAGACTATATGTATCTGTCCTTACTTCATCAAATCTTTTAGTGTGAATTTCCAACGAGGATCCTTGCGTAGATGTAAATCCACATAAATCCTGTGTAAGTTTTATATTACCCAATATAAAATTATTGTCATAATCTTCAAAATGAGTATTAAAGATTGCTCCAACTTTTAATCTTCTAACTCTAATATCGTTAGCAATAAAATATGAATTTATCTCATCTCCTACATCAATTTTTAACTCATCTGCAGTTTTCTGCGAAATGTATATAACATTTTTATTGCTTGACTCATTAAAATCATGGAGTTTACCGGCTATTAAATTATTACTTATGTATGAAAAGTCAAAATCACTACCGACACCTTTAAGATAAATTCCCTTGAAATCATTATCGGTTTTAAGAATTGCAGGGAGAGAACATACTAAGTGATACCTGTCGATATATGATAATGTATCTAATATATTATTGAAAGGCTTTGTTAATTCAATAAGATTATCATTAATACTATCTGTAGTATATGATGGATATAGAATAATTTCCGAATTGAAACCAACAACTTTATTGGTTATTTCCTTTTTAAAACCATTGACAATAGCAATAGAAAGAAGCATAATACATATTGACAACGCAACTCCGGTAATAGCAACCTTAATTGCCGGGGAGTTGCTTTTGCCAAATCGGGATAGGCTGATACGTTTAGAGACAAACCATGTATAGCTTTTCATGCAATTCTTAAATTTTCAACTACAAAGTTACACAAAAATTATTAATGATAAAATAATATTATAAGTATTTGTATTAATGGAATAAAGTGTCTATTTTTGTAAATCAAATAATATTTAAATGAGAGAACAACTATTTAGATTTAAGCAATTCAGTGTATGTCACCAAAATAGCGCAATGAAGATTGGTGTGGATGCTGTTTTACTTGGTGCATGGATTGATGTAAACAATTGCAATACATTTTTAGATGTTGGGTGTGGTTGTGGCATTATATCATTGATGATAGCACAACGCTCGAATAATGCAATCATATCAGGTATTGACATTGACCAATTATCAGTAGAGGAATCGGTAAATAATGCAATTAATACAAAATGGTCAGATCGTTTAAGTTTTGAACTAAAAGACTATATGGCATTGAATGGCATCAAATACGATCACATCGTTTCAAATCCCCCATACTACGATGATGGTATTGAAGATTTATCAACATTGCGTATGAAAGCCAGACATGCAACAAATAATGGATTGTCTCCTCTGAATTTAATTTCAAAAGGAGCAACTCTACTAAATGAAAATGGAAAAATATCATTGATTTGCCCTATAAAATGGGAGGATGACTTAATATTGGAAGCAAAAAAGAATGGCTTGTATTTAACGCGATTGACATATATCAAAGGAAATCCAAATGCTCCATTTAAACGAATAATGATAGAATTTTCAAAAAACAAATATAACTGTCAAACATCAAATCTGATTTTAGAAAAAGAACGTGGAGTCCCGACTGATGAGTATCGAAGTTTGACTAAGGATTTTTATCTAAAATTTTAAAAATTATTAATTTGATAGAAAAAATAAGGATTCATAAATAAAAGTTCGTAAATTTGCATATTAAACTATGCATTAATAATATGGTCTATACAATATAAAATTAATTATATATGAATATGAAAAGATATTTATTTATTTTAGTGATTGGAATGATATATTCATCATTTGCTTTTGCAGACGAATATGATGACGACATCTATTACAATCCTAAAAAAGAGAAGGAAGCAAAAGCTCAAAATCCTAACACTGAAGCCAATTTGGTGAATGGACGCGATGTTGATGAATATAATCGATTTGGCGGATATTACGAAAGCGATATTGACACAATTGGTGTAGCTGTCGGAAGTGGCGAAGATTTTGTTTATACTAAACAAATACAAAAGTATTATAATCCAACAATTGTAGTTGATAATGCTGAAGTGTTTGAAGAAGTAATGAATAGTTCTTATGGTAATGTTGACATTGTAATAAATGCCGGTGTTCCTACTATTTCGACATGGTACACTCCTTATAATAGTGTATGGGGTCCATCATGGAGCTATTGGAATAGTTGGGCTTGGGGTCCATCATGGACATGGAGTTACTCATGGTATAACCCTTGGTATAATCCATACTATTATCCATGGTACGATCCTTGGTATGATCCTTGGTATCCCGGTTGGGGACCATCATGGCATCCTGGACATCATCCTGGTGGAGGCTATCACCATGCTAATTGGAATCCTAACGGTCATCGCACTAATAGACCAAATGATGGTTGGGCAAATAATACTCGTCCCAACAATCACAGACCAAGTGGTAATATGAGCAATCATCGATATAACAACAGCACATCCGGTCATCGAATGACTAATGGTAACGGATATAGGGTTGATAATAACGGATTTAGAGAAAATGCGACAAATTCTCATAGGAACTCAAGCTCAACTGTAAAGTCAAACGATTCAAAAAATAGAAACACATCAGTAAATAGAAGTAATAATACAAAAGTAAATAATACAAATAGAAATAGCAATCTACAACGTTCGACTACCAATAATACTACACGTAATAATAGCACTATGAGATCCGGCAATAATTCGCATAGAAGTAATTCCGGTAGCTTTAGTGGTAAAAGAAATGGCAATAGAGGCGGTGGAAGCAGAGGTGGTGGCCGTCATAGATAATAAATAATTAATGTAGTCTTGAACCATCAGGACTACATTATAGTTAACTTAAAAAAATAATTATAATGAAACGAATACTATTATCAAGTGCAATTGCAATGTCTGCAATGACATTATTTGCACAAGGGGCAATGGATGCCTATCAATTTAATCAACCGGATATGAAAGGCACCGCAAGATTTATGTCAATGGGTGGTGCTTTTGGCGCTCTTGGGGGAGATATGACAACTATTTCTCAGAACCCCGGAGGTATTGGAGTCTATAGAAATTCCGAAATCGGATTTACAGTAAATTTTGACATCCAAAACTCTACGACTGAATCGCAAATTTTAAAAACAAACGACAATCAATTTAAATTCTTGCTTAATAATGTAGGATACATTGGTTCGATACGTTTGAATAATAGTGTAATGCCATTCTTTAATTGGGGATTTACATACAATAAAGCAGCTTCGTTCAATAGAAGATATTCAGGTGGTATGAATATGAAAAATTCTATGAGTAACTACATGGCAGGCATAGCAAATTCAAATAATTTGACTGTAGGTGATGTCTCAACTACCGATCATTACGACCCATATAATCCTAATGATGGTGGTTTTATATCTCCTTGGATAGCTATATTAGGTTATGATTCATACCTTATTAATCCACAAGGCAGAAATGGCAAAACCAATTGGAGTGGATTATGGGGTGATAGAACAACCGGTTTAGGAAACTTTGGTGTGGTGGAATCAGGAGGTATTGATGAATACAACATCAGTTTTGGCGGTAATATACTGGATTTTTTATATTGGGGTATGGATTTTGGAATAACAAGCCTTCGCTTTGATCAGCAAGTATTGTGGAACGAAAATCTTGAAGATGCCCAGATAGCAAACAATGATGGTTCGATTGTGACAACTGATGCGAATTGGGCTATGACAAACAATTACTTCGTAAGAGGAAATGGCTTCAACTATAAATTAGGTTTTATTGTAAAGCCAATTCAAGAATTACGTTTAGGATTTGCATTCCACACTCCTACATGGTATGCAATGGAGGAAGAATACAAAGCATTTACTATTTATGATTATCCGAATACAGACATCCGTCCTGGAGGAGCTGAAACCAATAATGGATACTATGGTTATAATGACTACAAATTCAGCACACCATGGAGATTGATTGCAAGCGCAGCAGGAGTAATTGGTTCAAAATTCATAATAAGTGCAGACTATGAGTGGACAAGTTATCAAGGCATGAATTTCTCTGCATACAAAGAATGGGGTGTATTTGATAATGCTTTTTATTACGAAAATAAAGACATTGACGATTACTATCAATCAACAAATACATTCCGTATCGGAGCTGAGTATAGAGTACTTCCTCAAGTGAGTCTTCGTGCTGGCTATGCAAATGTTTCTTCACCAATAAAACAGGAAGTTAGAGATAATGAATATACAATCTATACTGCAGGAACTAACCCTTCTTATAGCATGGATAATTCAATCAATTATGTGACATGTGGTCTTGGATTTAAATACAAGAAATTCTATTGTGATTTAGCTTATGTTTATAAGCATCGCTCAAGCGATTGGCATGCGTTCACACCGGATCCATATTCACCGGAATTGCCAAGTCCTCAATCAAAACTAACATCCGATGATCATCAAATTGCCGTTTCAATGGGCGTTAAATTCTAATAATCTGATTAATTCTAAATAAGCGTTATATAAATTAATATATCTATTTAAGATAATATTTATAACCTTTGTAAAAGGGGTGTATCCTGCGTGGATACACCCCTTTTATTTTAAGGTATATAGAGCAATTGAGAATGGTCTTTTTGTTCATCTTATGGGCTATCCTTTGAACGCTCCTTGATAATTTCATCACGCATAAAATCAAGAAAACTATCTTTTAACGGATTCTTTGGACGACCTCTTTTGCGTTTAGGAATATCGGGCTTAACCGAAACTACATCGCTCTTCTTCGCGTCTTGACCTATCGACAAGAAACGATTCAAATTATCTAATGATTGCTCTACACCTGATTTTATAAACTCAACCATCTTTAATTCATAGGTGGCTTACTTTTCTATTGCTTCTGTTGAGAAAATGCCGGCTTTCCATTCATTTGGTGTGCATCCTCCAATAGTAAGATATTTTCTACATTCTCTATTTAAGCGAATGTATAATTCAATTTTTCCTTTTCCACTCTTGTTCGTGTTCGCTTTCATCTTTCGGTCGAACACTACCGATACATAGTTCTGATCATAGCTTTTTCCTGTTGTGGACACAAAAAGACAACTTTAACAAATATTAACTATTCTCTACCCCGATTTTGCATGTTATTGACCGATTTTCCCTCTTTTGCCTACCTACCACTTTTGAAAGTGGTAGGTAAGTGTCTTTTTCAGTCTTTGGCTGTCTTGCTCTGTCCTCGTTAGACTTTCACCTTGACTACTTTCTTAAATACCTATGTATCAATGCAATAATCGTTAGTTCTATTTCGTTTGGAGCCGAAAAAAGGAGTTCGTTTGAACTCCTTTCGTGATCCGAATGCGGTCTTATTTTGTTTTGCAACACATTGATATGTAGTTAATTACAAATGTGGTACAAAAACGATGTACCACAAATTGGGCAAAATGTACCACAAAAAGCACTAGAAAATCACTCAAAAAATGACCAAAATTGAGCATATTTTAGATAAAGCTAAAAAGATACATCTTTTAACTAAAATCTCTCACAACTCAAATCAAATTAACATATAAAAACAACCTTTAAGTATTTGCGACATTCCGTTTTCTGTGAATGTTGCAGTTACTAAAAGGAACTTTCTACCTTATTACAGAATAGCGTTCGACAAGGCTAATGCGTGCTTTTCGACTGTTGTCTTCAAAATCTTCGCATAAATTTGCGTTGTCTTGATGTCGGTGTGGCCCAACATTCGTGCTACTTTCTCAATAGGTACATCGTGCGAAAGGGAGAGGGTAGCAAAAGAGTGTCGGGCTACGTGAAAAGCAAGTAGCAAAGCAAACGATTTCGGAATAGAATAAGGCAAACGTAAACGGTTGAGAAACAACTAAAAGTGAATTTCTTGCACTATCTACTTAACGCAAGAAGTAACGGTTATGAGCAG
>SUXG01000047.1 GCA_015061085.1 Bacteroidales bacterium | reverse complement strand
ACACTCTTAAAAACGCCACGAGACTTGCGTGTAAGCCGATTTATGCTTATCTTTGCATCGTTGAAATTCACATGTGCACGTAACGTGTTTCTGAAATAAGGTGAATTCTTTTGTAGATTAAACGTGCCAGTCTCGTGGCTTTTTTATAGAAGCCAAAGGCAAAGCGTTAAGATACAAGTGCTTACAAGGATACATCAATCCCTGGTGGCACCACTCTAAAGAAGTTAAAGTCTCTGAATTACAGTAAATTCAGAGACTTTTTTGCGCGTATATAAAATCAACACGCAAACGCTAAATTCTGATTTCCAAAATAATAGCCCAATCAACGAGATGTTAATTAGGCCATTAAATGATGTATTATCATAAACTTCGTTATATTTTCTTATAATGAAGCTGAATATATGTTAGATCTGCATACTTATTTGCATTCGATGTTTTATGATACACATAAATATAACAATTTGAGTTTGGTCCAGACAATGTTACATCAAATGTAGTAGGCTTCGAGGTTAAAATCTCGTAATTTTCTGTGGTAATATTATCCTCAGAGATTGTCTCTAAAACAGCAAAACGATATCCTCTATTTTTATTCTCATCGATTGATGCCAATGTTACCTTATCCAATATGTAGCCATCAATTCTTGGCAATAATATAGATGCAGTCTTTGTTGAAGTGATGCCTTCAAAACGAATTCTATTACTTGTAGTACAATATAATGGAACTTCGCTCTCAAATCCAAATGTATATCCTGACAATAAGAATTCGCCATTCGTCACCTTATCTTCTACCGATGTCGGGAAATCGGATGGGATAACACCGTCAACCGTTGGGTCAACTGTAATCGTTATTTCCGAAGGCAGCTCTGGCTCCGATGGCACATCAGGTTTTACGAGTTGACAATTATCGCCCAAGCCGACGCTGGTAGACATTACACTACCCGCAGCAAATACAAGACCCTCTGCTGAAACCGTCTTTGTACAACTATATACTTCATCATCCGTTGTCGTTATATCTACTGTAATTGTATCACCATCCGCCAACTCAAACGGGGAAGCTGCAATCCAAGCGGTATGTGTGCCATCTGCTTCAAGCAATATAGGCTCCTCGAACAACAGTTGTACGCTATTGCTACCATCCTCGGCTGCGTAGATAATTTCATCATCCAACAGATTAATAGAATGAGTGCCTGATAAAACAATACCTTCTGAAACCGTAACCGAAACACCCTTTATCGTGACAGTCTCTTGTAACGAATTGATCATATTAAATTTAATTGCCACAACGCTATGATTCATCGAAATGTCGATGCTATTATTGACTCCCAAAGATTTTCCATACAGGATATCATATTGGGCAATGTGGCTCATAGCTGATTCTTTTGATTGCACTTGTGTTGGAGAACCCAACGTAACGGTGGCTGTTTTATTTTCTATATCGATATCATCTGCTGACACACCATAAAATGCATAGAAATCATTCTCTGATGAGGGTAGAACAAGATTGCTACACACAAAATCGCCCTCGGTCATAGCGTTGTAATTAAATACACAGATATCATCAATACCATCAACGACAACATTCAAATAATCGCCATCACTCCACGTTGAATGATAACCATCGAAATCAACTCGAGTCGTAGTGTTATGGTGGACAGTTAGAGTTACATAGTCATTATTTGATGATTGTGTAGTATCGTGGCTGCAACCGGCAAAGAGCATTGAAAGTATCAATATCGTAAATAGCAGTGTCTTTCTCATAATAAATACAGATTAAAAATTCCCTACTTCCCAATCGTTTATAGTTGTTGACGTGGAATCACTTAGAGCAAAACCCTGCTCAAGAGCAACTTCTAAAACCTCTATTTGAGGAGCATTATACAATAATTTATTCATAGTTATAAAATATTTATTAATTTTTAAATTTCAAAATTATCAAAAATATTCCAATTAGACGAATTTATATCTTATTTTTGGAATAATCTCATAATCCGCTAAGAATAAAAAGTTTATGCGGAAAGTTCAAGAACGAGGTAATGAGTTGGCAACTGTTCTGATTTCTACACACTTGCGTGATTTGCATTGATGTACAACTCATCTTGGAACAAAGGTACAACTTTTTTATGAACGAGCAAAAAGGTGGTGCGTTTTTCATTATTGCAGTGTAATATTTGAATTTGGTCTATCATCAATCTGCGATATTATGAGTTTCCCGATTCCGTCATTCGCCCATCTCCTTTGCTCGTCTGCAAAGGTAGTACATCAGCCCTTGAAAGTTGAAAGGTCGGGCGGCAAGCCGTTTCGGACTTAATCTTCCTCCTACGGAGAGTATTCAGCCCGAAAACCTTTCCCCTTTCAATGTCTGTACTCAAAAATGCAGACGGCAACGGAAATGAGCGACTGACGAAAATGTAGATAAAGATAAACAGACAGCATACAAAAGGGTCTTACATTGATAACCCATTTGTATGCTGTTCTTACTTTTATCCATAGCGGCACTATTATTTTGCACAGATGAATATAGGGCAAGCGGTAAATTTCACTCCCTCCAAAAATATAGCACAAGCGAGCGAGGAACATCAAGCTTGCTTGAATGTTTTTCAAAGCGAGCGCAGAGTATATTCGAGCCTGACTCAA
>SUXG01000009.1 GCA_015061085.1 Bacteroidales bacterium | reverse complement strand
TGCTTGTTGTGTTGATTGGTATTGTACACTCTTCATCTTCATAGAATTCACCATAAGGCGATCCGGTATTGCGATTTCCTACCGTCCAATTACTTCCCGAGATGCCATACCAATTAGTAGCGTCAGAAGGTATAGGAGAAGCATCGCATCTAATAACATCTCCCACCTTACAATTCAACTCATTGTAAAATTTTTGAAAATAACCGACTGTCTTACTGATATTCAATTCGATATCTTGCAGATAAACCGATGTTCCGATATATATTCTGCTTTCTGCTACACTCTCACTTGCCCAAGCTGATGTCGTTTCTTTTACACGAGTAAATACGGTATGGTTGGAATTTGCCGTACTATTCATTTCAAAGAAACCCACTTCGCTGTCGGGTGTTACTGCATTATTCCAATCACTCTCGGTGAGCGTTGACACATCTTTTGAGTAGTTGAAAATAATATACTCCTGTGTTGTCTTGGCATTTGATACATGCACTTTATCGTTTATGTTTGTTAGCGTAGGAGCGACTGGTGAATTTGCACACAATCTTTTTGTGATCTGACGACTTGGACTATATAAATATCCCGAATATCCTATTGCCTCCGCACGAACTCGTAAATATTTTCCTAATTCTGATTCCTTTGGCACATATACTTTTTCGGTTGCGCCATCAATATTTTCCCAAGTTTCGTTATTTTCACTGATTTGCCATATACAACTCAATTCATTGAGACTTATATTTCCACTAAGTGAAATGCCCAACGATTCTCCCGGCACTGGTGTAGATGCCAATGTAATAGTGCCTGAAATAGGAGGGGTCATAATTACTACTCTTGTCTGCACTTCATTGTTTTCACCAACTACATAATGACCATCGTTGCTAATTTGTCCCTCCCAAGGAGAGGCTATAATAAGAGGCGATGTGATAGTTATAGCGCCATCTTCGGCATAAAGACTGGCAGTTCCTCCCTTTGCAACTACTTCACCCGATTTAATATTGAGATTTCCACGCGCTGCTATACCATAAGCCCACATACCGGAACTACCTCCTGTGGCTTTAATTACACCATTACTGATAATTATATCTCCACCATTATCCAAGCCTCGGTTGAGTATTGCGGCAGAACTATTTGTTGTAACTGTTACATCGGCATTGATTGTAAGAGTACCATTCACAGTGCCTAATCCGGTATCGGCCGAGTTTATTTCCACATCGCCATTGAGAGTTAATCCGTTTCTTGCAGAAATTCCAACACACGAACTTGAAATACTAATGGTCGAGAGCGTAACTTCTCCGGCTTCTGCATACACTCCACTTCCGGTTTCTCCTTTTGCTATTGATACTACATCACCTGCCAAATGGATATTTCCTTCCTCTGCATAGATACCTGTTCCACCGGTTGCATTGATAATTGTTCCTGCTTGCGATGTGATACTTCCACGTGCCGCTATACCATAAGCCCATATACCGGAATTACCTCCTGTGGCTTTAATTACACCATTATTGATAATTATATCTCCACCATTTTCCAAGCCTCGGTTGAGTATTGCGGCAGAACTATTTGTTGTAACTGTTACATCGGCATTGATTGTAAGAGTACCATTCACAGTGCCTATACAAGTATTGGTAGATGTGGCGTTAACAGTATTATTGATTGTTATATCATTTTTTGCTGAAATAGCAACATTTGATGATTTTACAATTAAAGGAGCACTGATAGTAATAGATAACACATTTATAGCATAATCATCAGGATTGTTAAGGGTTAGGATATTACCACCGCTAAGCGTAAGAGTATAATCACCTCTGATACATTTAAGCGTTTTATTTACATCCATAAAAAGATTTGTATTACCCGTTAGAACGAGTTCTGCATTATCCTCCAAAGTACTTGCATCAATTATTCCAGACACATTCACAGCTTTAGACGCAGCACTTTTCGTGTTTTTCTTTTGGATTTGGGGCATCTCATAAGAGGTCAATGATTTTTTTGTTATTAATTTTTCATTGCTAACAATAGAAACACCTTTACAATCTGTTGATAAAGAACCGATAGAATTACTAATAGGCACATTAGCAATATCATTTAAATCTTCATTTGAGATACGAACTGACTGAATGTCTCTGCTCATAGTTACATTAGTTATTGCACCCGGACCTTTCGATAAATTCAGTTCTTGTGCGTTTACTTGATTGTGTGTAAAACACAACACTAATAAGAAACTCACGATACTTACCAATCGATATGATAAGTTTCTAATTTTTGAATGTTTCATATCTGTATTATTTTTTAGTTATTATTCATTAATATTATATTACAAAGATAACGAAAATTCCTTTATCTCCATCGACATATATAAATTGACTATGATAATACCCAGTATGTTTTTTTACTAGTTCTCGTATTGAAATATTCCAATAATTAGAACTAGCTCGTTCATTATTGTTACTAACTTTTCCATTTATAAATATTGGAAATGCACCTTTGTAATCAACTAATTTTACTGGATCATTTGCACAATACGCATAACTTGAAATATTCGGGTATTTCAACTCCATAGGATCAGTCGATAGCCATAAAGAAGTACGTGGGTCATAATATCTCGCACCATAGTAGTACAGCCCTGTTCCCTCGTCAAGCTCTTTTCCGTTGAATAAGTACGGAGTATTCAATTTCGCTGAACTGCTTAATTCCTCAATGAATACTTCACCGAATGGAACATATTCCACATGTTGAGAAACCTCACCATTAGCATCTGTCACATACGAAGTACTTCCCAAATGGTCTGAGTGGTAGAAATATGCTAATTCCCCATAACTATCGGGATTGGAGACTGAACGACGAAGACCATCGCTCCAATTATAACTATAATCATCATTATTGTTAAGATAGTATGGAACTTCAAATTTAGCATATATTGATGCAATAGTATCGCTCAATGCTTTCTGTCTATATAATTGGGAGAGAAAATACATTATCACATAAATTTTTCGCAATTTAGCAATAATTTGTTAATCAGCAAAATATAATTATAAAATTTTATTATCCCCTTATCCCAAATTACTATCTGCTTTAAGTTGATAGTGTTTACTATTATTTTAATAGTAAAGCCGATGGAGAGAATCCATCGGCTTTACTTATTGAGTGTATTGGGTTTCTGTTATTATCTTCTTAACGAGTATTATTTGAGGCCGAGAAGTTGCATCATCTTGTCTTCGGCAGCTGAGAGACCTTCGACGTTCTTACCGCCTGCTTGTGCGAAGAATGGTTGACCACCACCACCACCTTGAATCAATTTAGCGGCTTCTCTTACAATCTGACCTGCATTGAGACCTGACTTAACAAGGTCTTCTGAAATCATGAGTGTGAGCATTGGTTTGCCACCGTCTTGTGTTGCACCGACGAATACTGTGCTTTCTGCTGACGCTGCCTTGATGCCGAATGCAACATTCTTCACTACGTCAGGGATACGAGGGCCTCTTAATCGAGTCACCTTCACACCATTGATCATCTGTGCATTTTCAAGCACTGACTTAGTCACGTTGGCAATACGCTCTTTCATGAAGTCTTCGACTTGATGCTTGAGGTCAGAGTTTTCGTTGATTGCCTTTTGCAATGCAATCTTCACATCAGGAGCATTACCAAGGAGTGATGCCATATACTTCATCGAGTCTTGCATGTCATCAAGCACAGTTTCCACCATGTGACCTGTCACAGCTTCGATACGACGAATACCTGCTGCGATACTGCTTTCTGATACGATGCGAAGCATACCGATATTGCCGGTGTTAGGAACATGAGTACCACCACAAAGTTCAACCGATGTGCCATAACGCACTACACGCACGCTATCGCCATACTTTTCGCCGAAGAGTGCCATTGCACCCATCTTGCGAGCTTCGTCGATAGGCATATTTCTGTGTTCATCAAGACACATCGCCTTGCGAATACGAGAGTTGACCAAGTGTTCTACCTTACGAATTTCTTCCGGAGTCACCTTTTGGAAGTGAGAGAAGTCGAAACGAAGCACTTCAGGGCTAACGTATGACCCCTTTTGCTCTACGTGTTCGCCAAGCACTTCGCGAAGCACTTCGTGGAGTAGGTGAGTAGCAGAGTGGTTGCACGATGTTGCCATACGAGCATCTTCATCGATAGCAGCTACAAATGTTGCTGTAGGATCGCTTGGAATCTTGTTGGAAATATGAACGCCGACGTTGTTTTCCTTCTTAGTGTCGATGATTTCGATTACCTCATCGCCACAAGTCAACGTACCCTTGTCGCCTACCTGACCACCCATTTCGGCATAGAACGGAGTCTTGCTGAGGAGAATTTGGTAGAACTCTTTATTCTTTTGTTTCACTTTACGATAACGCAAGATTTGAGTCTCAGAAGTTGTGTTGTCGTAACCGACAAATTCTTCTTCACCTTCGCGAACTATTACCCAGTCGCCAGTCTCTACAGCAGCAGCATTGCGAGCACGAGACTTCTGCTTTTCCATTTCGGCATTGAAACCTTCGATATCCACAGTCATACCGTTTTCGCGAAGGATCAATTCTGTAAGGTCGAGTGGGAAACCGTATGTGTCATAAAGCACAAATGCATCTACACCACTGATTACGTTCTTAGAAGCTTCTTTTGCCTTAACCACAAGACCGTCAAGCATACCGATACCCTTGTCGAGTGTACGCAAGAATGATTCTTCTTCTTCCTTGATAACCTTAGTAATCAAGTCCTTAGAAGCCACCAACTCAGGATATGAGTCACCCATTTGAGCAACCAAAGTTGGCACCAACTTATAGAGGAATGCTTCCTTGCTATTGAGGAATGTGTAAGCGTAACGCACTGCACGACGCAAGATACGACGGATAACGTAACCCGCTTTAGCATTTGATGGCAATTGATTGTCTGCAATAGAGAATGATATAGTACGGATGTGGTCGGCAATCACACGCATTGCGACATCAACCTTTTCCTCCTTGCCATATTGCATGCCCGAAATCTCAGCGATGACCTTAATCATTGGCTGGAACACATCAGTGTCGTAGTTTGACTTTTTGCCTTGCAAAGCCATACAAAGGCGTTCAAATCCCATGCCCGTATCAATTACCTTAGCTGGTAATGATTCGAGGCTGCCGTCAGCCTTACGGTTATATTGCATGAACACGAGGTTCCAGATTTCAATCACCTGTGGGTTGTCCTTATTGACAAGAGAAGCACCATCTACAGCAGCACGCTCTTCGTCAGAACGAAGGTCGATATGAATTTCCGAACATGGACCACAAGGACCTGTGTCACCCATTTCCCAGAAGTTATCCTTCTTATTGCCATTGATAATATGTGAAACAGGGAGGTGTTTTTCCCAATAACTCGCAGCTTCATCATCGCGACCGAGGCCTTCTTGTTCCGAGCCTTCAAAAACCGATGCATAAAGACGATTTGGATCAAGCTTAAGAACATCTACAAGGTATTCCCATGCCCAGTCGATAGCTTCTTTCTTGAAATAATCGCCAAACGACCAGTTACCAAGCATTTCAAACATTGTATGGTGGTAGGTGTCATGGCCTACTTCCTCCAAGTCATTGTGCTTACCACTGACACGAAGACACTTTTGAGAGTCGGCTACGCGAGTATATTGGGCAACACGATTACCCAAAATAATATCCTTAAACTGATTCATACCGGCATTGGTAAACATCAGAGTAGGGTCGTCCTTAATCACCATTGGCGCAGAAGGCACAATCTGGTGACCTTTATTCTTAAAAAACTCCTTGAAAGATTCACGGATTTCGTTTGATGTCAACATATTTTTATTAGTTTATATTTTAGACTGCAAAATTACAAAATCAATGGCACAACACCAAATTTAGAGCCTTATTCATTGATTTAATGCTTATTTTTATACATTGCAAGCTATTTTGAGCAAATAAATAGTACAAAATTTTGCCACCTCGAAAAAAATATCTAATTTTGCGACGTCAAAAACGAGGCTTCTTGTCAGATTGACACAAAGATTGTCCAATGGTGTAATGGTAGCACGTCGGATTCTGGTTCCGCCTGTGAGGGTTCGAGTCCTTCTTGGACAACATTAAAACTGAGTGATTTACAAAATCGCTCAGTTTTTTGTTTATATATTGTCAATAACTTTTTTTGCTACTAACCATTAAAATACTTAATTTTGTAGCAACAAATAATTCATCGATATAGTTAATCTTGTTGAAAAATATCACCTACAATTTTCAATGACATGACACAATTTACACACTTACACGTTCACTCACAATATTCTCTGCTCGATGGACAAGCATCTATCAGCAGATTAGTAGATAAAGCAATTGCTGACGGCCAAAGAGGTATTGCATTGACTGACCATGGTAACATGTTTGGCATCAAAGAGTTGTTCAACTACGTCAAGAAGAAAAACAAAGAACTTGATGCAGACAAACAATTTAAGCCAATACTTGGGTGCGAGATGTATGTTGCAAAAAACTCGTTGCATGATCGAGGCGATAAATCTGACAATGGATATCACTTGATCGTTTTAGCAAAAAATAATCAAGGTTATCATAATTTAGTGAAACTTGTCAGCCAATCGTGGACAGAGGGATACTATTTTAAACCACGTACTGATAGAGAAGCACTTGCTCGACACAAAGAAGGATTGATCGTTTGCTCAGCATGTTTAGGTGGTGAAATTCCTCAATTCATTTTGAATGGAGACATAGAGGAAGCTGAAAAGCGAATGTTATGGTACAAAGAAATCTTTGGAGAAGATTATTATATTGAACTGCAACGACATCGCACATTTAAACAAAATGCAAACACTGAGACATACGAAGAGCAGGTAAGAGTAAACGATATACTTATCCCTTTAGCTCACAAACACAATATCAAACTTATCGCATCAAATGACGTCCACTTCGTCAATGAAGAAGATGCAGAAGCACATGACCGACTAATATGTATCTCAATGGGTAAACGTTTTGGCGACCCGACTCGAATTCATTACACAAAACAGGAGTGGCTAAAAAGCATTGCAGAGATGAATGAAATCTTTGCAGATATTCCGGAAGCTTTAGAAAACACCAACGAGATATTAAATAAGGTAGAGGTTTATTCTATTGACCATGCACCGATTATGCCTAATTATGAAATTCCGGCAGATTTCGGAACAGAGGAAGAGTACAGAAGTCGCATTACAGAGAAAGAACTATTTGATGAGTTTACTCAGGATGAAAACGGAAATGTGGTATTATCGCAAGAGGATGCAGAAAAGAAGATTAAGACCCTCGGTGGATATGATAAGTTATATCGTATAAAATTTGAAGCTGATTATCTGAAAAAATTAACGCTTGACGGAGCAAAAAAACGATATGGAGATCCGTTACCAGATGATGTCGCAGAGCGATTGAACTTCGAACTTCATATCATGAAAACAATGGGTTTTCCTGGCTACTTTCTTATTGTACAGGACTTTATAAATGTTGCTCGCGACAAACTCGGCGTTAGCGTTGGTCCGGGACGTGGCTCTGCAGCAGGTTCTGCAGCTGCATATTGTCTTGGTATCACACAAATTGACCCTATCAAATACGATTTGCTTTTTGAGCGTTTCCTAAATCCTGACCGTATCTCGTTGCCCGATATCGATGTCGATTTCGATGATGATGGTCGATACACCGTATTAAAATATGTTACCGATAAATATGGTGAAGAAAAAGTAGCCCATATCATAACATACGGTACAATGGCGACAAAAATGGCAATCAAGGATGTGGCAAAAGTGTTAGAGCTACCTCTTCCAGAATCTAATAGATTAGCTAAACTTGTGCCTGACAGGATGCCCGAAGTTGATGGTAAAACGCCAAAAATCAATTTCAAAAATTGCCTTAAATATATTAAGGAATTTGCCTCTGAGACAGAAAATCCTAATCCAATAGTTAGGGAGGTAATGAAATATGCCGAGCAACTTGAAGGCAATGTCAGAAATACAGGAGTTCACGCATGTGGTGTAATCATCGGTAGGGATGATATTACAGATTGGGTCCCGGTAAGTATTGCAACAGATACCGATGGCTCAAAAATTCTCGTAACTCAATATGAAGGCTCTGTAATTGAAGATACCGGTCTTATAAAAATGGACTTTTTGGGACTTAAGACCTTATCTATCATTATGGAAGCCACAGCTAATATAAAACGAAGACATGGTATTGACATCGATATGGAGAAAATCCCAATCGATGACGAAAAGACATATAAATTATATTGCGAAGGTCGCACGACAGGAACATTTCAGTTTGAATCTGCCGGTATGCAAAAGTATCTTCGCGAACTTCAACCATCAAAATTTGAAGACCTTATCGCAATGAATGCCTTGTATCGCCCGGGTCCGATGGCATACATCCCACAATTTATTGCACGTAAACATGGACAAGAACCAATTGTCTATGATATTCCGATTATGGAAAAATATCTTCAAGACACCTATGGCATTACAGTCTATCAAGAACAGGTCATGTTATTGTCTCGTCTACTTGCTAATTTCACTCGTGGAGAAAGCGACGTCTTGCGCAAAGCAATGGGTAAAAAGATGATTGACAAGATGAACGAGTTGAAGAAGAAATTCCTTGATGGAGGTCAAAAGAATGGACATAATGCTGATACGCTTGAAAAAATATGGGCAGACTGGGAAAAATTTGCATCATACGCATTCAATAAGAGTCACGCGACATGCTATAGTTGGGTAGCATACCAGACAGCCTATTTAAAAGCAAACTATCCGGCTGAATATATGGCAGGCGTACTTAGTCGCAATCTTTCAAACCTTGCTAAATTGACTGTATTCATGGATGAATGTAAATCAATGGGAATTGAAGTCAAAGGTCCGGACATCAACGAATCAGTAGAAAAATTCGGTGTTACTGAAAATGGAGAAATTCGATTTGGATTAGGTGCAATCAAAAGCGTTGGAGCTAATGCAGTCAGCAGTATAATAGACGAACGAAATGCAAATGGTCCTTACAAGGACATCTTTGATTTTGTAGAACGTGTAAACCTATCTGCATGCAATAAAAGTACGATTGAAAGCCTTGCATTTGCCGGAGCCTTCGACTGCTTTAAGGAGGTAAAACGAGAAATGTTTGCAACCAAAATAAATGATATTTCATGGTCAGAAATAATAGTTAAATATGGTCAACGATATCAAGTTGATTGCAGTTCTAGACAAGCAAGCTTATTTGGCGACATCGAAACAATTGAAACTGCTCGTCCTTCATTACCGGAATATGAACCTTGGAGTCATATTCAACTACTTGAAGAAGAGAAACAATTAGTTGGAATGTACCTGTCAGCCCATCCTCTCGATCAATATTATATGGAATGGAGATATGGATGCAACACAACGGCTGCTACTCTAAAAGAAAAAGAGATTGCAGGACAAGAGATTACAATGGCCGGATTAGTAACCGGACTCCAAGAACGAATTTCTAAAAAAGGTTCACCATGGGGCTTGTTGACAATTCAAGACTATACCGGATCAGCAGAAATACGTCTGTTTGGAGACACCTACCTCAAGTATAAATCAATTTGCGTAACAGGGGTTCCGATTTACATCAAAGCAAGCTATCAACAAGGCAGATTTAAACCTGAACTTTTAGATTTTAACATACATCAAATTACATTGCTTGAAAATCTGCAAGGAACTGTTGTCAAAAGTTTGACACTCAATTTAGATACTAAATTTAATGACTCAAATCTTTTTGAAGAACTTTCAAAATATGTAACAGAAACAGAAAACAAAGCAAGCACTGTATATATTGAATTTACAGATACCTCTACGACTCAACGAATTAAGGTGCGACTAAATAAGAAAATAAATATTGACCAAAATTTCGTTAAGATGCTTGATGCTAAAGAGATTGAATATCAAATCAACCAAGGATAATTCTTTTTTTTTATATTTTATTTGGCAGAATAAAAAATAAGGCGTAACTTTGGATTGGAATTTAAAACTTATTAAAATAATAAAATAATGGCACTACAATTTACAGATCAAACAGCTAAAGAAGCTATTGAATCAGGCAAGGTCGTAATGATTGACTTTTGGGCAGAATGGTGTGGACCATGTATTAAACTTGGTTCTGCTGTTGAAGCTATTGCAGATAAGTATGACGGCAAAGCTGTAGTTGGTAAAATGAACATTGACGAAAATGACGAAGTAAGTTCTGAATATCGTGTTCGTAATATCCCTACAATTCTTTTCTTTAAAGATGGTGAACTCAAGGATCGCTCAGTAGGCCTTGTACCTCAAGCAGATCTTGAAGCAAAACTTGAAGCACTTCTCTAATTAGAAATTATTAACTATCTAAAAATCAACTAATAGGCTTCTATATTTCAATGGAAGCCTTTATTTTATCAAAACGTATTATGAAAACAATAATAGCTATTTTATTAACAATTGCATCACTACAAGTATTTGCTCAAAATTCACGTCCTCAAACTCCATATCCTCCTTATCCATACGACACGTTGGATTATATAGTACACAATAAAATCGACAATATCAATCTTGCCGGTACCATTACAATACCCAAAGAGATAAAATCAGTGATTGTAATGGCAACAGGTAGCGGTTCGCAAAATCGTGATGAAGAATTGTTTGGTCATCGACCTTTTAAAGTAATCGCAGATTTTCTATCTCGTAATGGATATGCTGTTTTAAGAATGGACGATAGGGGTGTAGGAGGCTCAACAGGCGATCCATCAACATCTACTACAGATGATCATACAACTGATATTACACAAGCAATTCAATCATTAAGAGATAATGAATTATTCAAAAATAAACCAATCGGTGTAATTGGTCATTCAGAAGGTGGAACAATTGCTATCAAAGCAGCTGATAAATCAGATTTTATAATTACTCTTGCTGCTCCAGCATTGCCCGGAGATTCAATTATTTTAACCCAGACTAAGGCTATTCTTGACGCCTCAGGACAGACAACTAATTGGCAAACTATATATCCTACATTGAGACAAAGATACAATGTGGTTATGTCAAATTTACCTGAATCATTACTTAAACTACAACTTTACAATGACGTCGTAAAAGACATTCCTTCAATCTATTTAACTGAAACTATGAAAGAACAAATAATGAATGAAATCACATCGATGGCATCACCATGGTATAGAAATTTTCTTCGCTATGACCCGACAGAAGACATTAAAAAAGTTGACATCCCATGGTTAGCACTTAATGGAGAGAAAGACTTGCAAGTATTATGTGATCAAAATCTATCAATGATTGAGATACTTAATCCCAAAGCGAAAGCCATTAAATTTGATGGATTAAATCACTTATTTCAAGAATGTCAAACAGGAATAGTGCAAGAATATGCTAATATCGAACAGACAATATCACCAATTGTCCTACAAACTATCCTTGAGTGGTTGAATTCAATAACTACCGACTAATCTTATTGCCAATTCATATTTTTTGATATTAGCAGACTTTTTGATTGCTTTATAGGGTTTCTTTCCAATCTCTTCATTAAGGTATTCCCAAAATGTTTTCATTGTGAGAAGCAATTGATGTTCTCCTTGCATTACTGAAGAATAGTAGTCATAAATCGCATCGTGCAATTTCATTATCATTGATAATCGTTCAGATACAGACAACCTAATATTATTATTAAACTCCATAGCAAGATAAGGCTTTGCGAGCAATCCTCTGCCAATCATAATCCCTTCGATATTGGGATAATTATTTATAATGTTGTAAATATCTTCTTGAGACAAGATGTCTCCATTATATATTATCGGATGCAAACAATTTTGATAAATGTAATCAAATGTTTTATAATCTATTTCTCCCTTATATTGTTGCCTTGCAATTCTGGGATGTATAGTAAGATGATGTAGTTTTGCAATATTAATAATCTCTAATGCTTCTTTGGTTTCTTCTGCAGAATTCATTCCAAGACGCATCTTTATAGAAAAATCTATATCATTAATTGAATTAATTGATTCTACAATATCTTCAAGATGTTTTGCTTTTTGCAATAGAGCTGCACCACGTCCTTTCTTTGTCTGTAATGGGAAAGGGCATCCCATATTAATATCGATACGCTTATAACCTAAATTACTAACAGACTCCGTCAACTTCAAAAATTCCTCTTTGCTGTTAACTATAATTTGTGGGACTAAATTAATATTCTCATTATTTCCCGGAAAAATGTCTTTAATGTCTTTTTGTCTGACTTTTCCTTTTTCTAATCTAATGAATGGTGAATAGTAACAATTAATTCCACCAAACACCTTATTGTGGACTGTTCGGTAGATTGCATCTGTATATCCCTGTAATGGAGCAAATTCAATCTTATACATATCAAAATAACATTAACTCAAAAATGACGAATAGTTGTTAATTACCAAAAACGGTATGATTGATTAAATCAACCACACCGTTTATATATTCTGCAATGGTTATTACCAGATTATTACTCGTTCTGCTTCCGGCATCCACATCTTATCTCCTTCTTTAATACCAAATGCATTGTAGAATTCGACAATATTTTTAAGAGTGGCATTTACTCTGAGTTTGCCTAATGAGTGAGGATCTGTCTTTGTGCGATTTAGAATTTCTTCCTCACGAATATTACCTGCCCAAAGATTTGCGTATGCGAGATAGAAACGTTGGATTGCTGACAAACCATCAATTTCTTTCATTTCCTTTCCTTGCATTGAGTCAAGATATGCTGTTAATGCAACACGAAGACCTCCTTGGTCAGCAATATTTTCACCTAATGTGAATGTACCATTAGCATTTACACCAGGAGCAACTTCGATAGCATCAAATTGTGAAATAAGCACTTTTGACAATTCTGTAAATGCTTTAGTATCTTCTTCTGTCCACCAATCTGAGAGATTTCCATCCTTATCGAATTGACGACCTGAATCATCAAATCCATGAGTCATTTCATGACCAATAACCACTCCGATTGCTCCATAATTTTGTGCATCATCAGCATTAAGATCGAAATATGGTGGTTGAAGAATACCTGCCGGGAAACAAATTTCGTTTGTAGTAGGATTATAGTAAGCATTAACAGTTTGTGGAGTCATGTGCCATTCATCCTTATCAACCTCTTTACCCAATTTTTTATAATTATCTTGCGAGTACCACACTGATGCTTGATAAACATTTTCAAGATAGCTCTTTGTTGGATCGATTGTTATTTCAGAATAATCTTTCCATTTATCAGGATAACCTATTTTTACTGTAAAAGTAGCAAGTTTTTCGCGAGCCTTAGCTTTTGTCGCAGGACTCATCCAAGTAAGATTATCAATATGTTTACCAAGTGCTACCTGTAGATTATCAATAAGTTTCTTCATGTATACCTTACTTTCCTCAGGAAAATATTTATTAACATATAGCTCACCTACAGCTTCGCCTAACATTGAATTAGGAAGATTCATGGCACGTTTCCAACGAGGTTCTTTTTCCTCAATACCACTCATTACTTTATCATACATTTCAAAGTCTGCATCACTGAAGTCATCGCTCAACAAACCACTTGCATTACTTACTGCAGAAACAACCATATAGTCTTTTATCTGTTGCAAGCTTAGTGTTGGCATAAATGCGTTCATCTCTTTTAGATAATTAAGACTTGACACGTTTGCCGACTGAAGATTTTCAATACCCAAAGCTTTGAAATATTCTTTCCATGCAATATTAGGGAATTGTGTTTCAATTTCTTTCATAGTCAACATATTATAGCGCAACTGTGGATTGCGACGTTCTTCTCTTGACTTCTTAAAACGAGCCATTTCCTTTTCAATTGACAATACATTGTCAAACACACGTTGTTGCGCGGCTTTATCATATCCGATCAATTCCATCAATCGTTTGATATACACCTCGTATGCAGCAAGTATCTTACGATTTGTTTCATTGTCTTCTAAATAGTAGTCTCTATCACCGAGTCCGAGTCCTGCTTCTCCGATGTGCATGATATTCATGCTTGAATTTTTAGCATCTGCACCAACACCTGTTGAAAAGAAAACAGAAGAAATTCCATTGTGCATCCATGCTATAAGCTCTGTCAAATCCTCTTTATTAGCGGAGTTAATGCGATTAATTTGAGGCATCAATGGGGCTGCACCCTCTTTATTCAATCTTATAGAGTCCATACCTAATGCATACAAATCGCTTACCTTTTGAGCAATTGTTCCATTGACTTTGCTATCCGGATTTTCAGCAAGATTCGTAATTAGATCCTTGAGCTGCTTACGAGCATTTTCTCTGAGCATGTCGAAAGTTCCATAACGCGAATATTCCGGAGTAAGTGGATGAGCTGCCATCCAACCACCACATGCATATTGATAAAAGTCTTCGCGAGGACTTGTCGTTTTGTCTAGATTAGCTAATTCTATACCTTTAGCTTGACCTGACGCATTAATCATCATAGGCAGAGTCATTACAGCTCCAGCCAAAATTAATTTTAGATTCATATCATTATTATTTAAATTGTTATCAATCATCATTTAAACTGTTCATTTAATGTTTCATATTGCATTTGGGCTTCTTCCCATCTACTCATTGCTTCTTCACTTAGTCGCTGAAGTTCGGCATATTTATTAAGAATTTCATCACTCGATTCTCCGGCTGACAAACTCTCTTCAACTTGTGCTTTTTCTTGATCAAGTTTCTCAATAAATTCTTCTGCATCCTTGATTGCTTTTAATGATTTCTTTAATTGTCTTTCTCGCTCTTTCTGTTCTGCGTATGAAAGTTTTCGTTCTTCTTTTGCTTCATCAATAATTTTTTCACTATTGACTTGTGGTGCTGATTTACGATTCAAATCATTAAGCGTAGTCAAGCGCTTTCTGTTAAGAAAATCATATATACCACCTAAATTTTCTATAACTTTACCGCTTCCAAACTCATAAACTTTATTGACCAATCCATCAAGGAATTCTCGATCATGACTAACAACAATAACAGTCCCATCAAATGCTTTTATTGCATCTTTTAGTATGTCTTTAGTCTTCATATCGAGATGATTGGTAGGCTCGTCAAGAATTAAAAGGTTCATCGGCTCCAACAATAGTTTAATCATTGCAAGGCGTGTTTTTTCTCCTCCCGACAATACTTTTACTTTCTTTTCACTTGCTTCTCCACCAAACATAAATGCGCCAAGTATATCTCTTATTTTCAAGCGAATGTCACCTACAGCGACATTATCAATTGTATCGAAAACCGTTATGCTTTCATCTAGCAATTGGGCCTGATTTTGCGCAAAATATCCAATCTTCACATTGTGCCCGATTTTGAGTTCACCATCAAAATCTATTTCGCCCATTATACACTTAACCAATGTTGATTTCCCTTCGCCATTTTTACCGACAAATGCAACCTTTTCGCCGCGTTTTAAAGTGAAAGTAGCATCTTTAAAGACTTGATGATCGCCGTATGCTTTACCTACGGAATCAAGTATAAGAGGATAGTCTCCAGAACGAGGGGCAGGAGGAAACTTAAGATTAATATGTGAAGTATCCACCTCATCAACCTCTATAGGTACAATTTTTTCCAACTGCTTTATGCGACTCTGAACCTGAACAGCTTTAGTCGCTTTATATCTAAATCGTTCGATAAAATCTGTAATGTCGGCTATCTCTTTCTGCTGATTTTCGTATGCACGCATCTGCTGTTCAAGCCTTTCTTTACGAAGTTCAACATAATGACTATAATTTGTGCGATAATCGTATATCTTCCCACATGATATTTCTATTGTACGATTCGTTACGTTGTCAATAAATGCACGGTCGTGACTAACCATTACTACAGCCTTTGCCTTCGATGTAAGAAATTGTTCAAGCCATTGTATAGATTCTATATCAAGATGGTTTGTTGGCTCATCGAGTAACAACAAGTCTGGGCGAAGAAGCAATATTTTTGCCAACTCTATTCGCATACGCCAACCACCACTAAATTCAGACGTCGGTCGATCAAAATCCGAACGCAAGAATCCCAAACCCATGAGTGTCCTTTCTATTTCTGCCTCATAATTTCTGGGAGACTCCATTTCAGCTCGTTCTTCAAGATAGCTGAGTTTCTCGATCATCTTGTGATAATCCTCACTTTCGTAATCTTCACGACTTGCAAGTTCATTTGTCAAATCGTTGATTTCTTGCTGACGATTTAGTGCATGAGCAAAAACTTTTCTCACTTCATCTACAACAGTAGTATCGTCTGATGTAGCCATTTGTTGAGGCAAATATCCAATACTAAAATCTAATGAAATAGAAACAGAGCCATACGTTGGTTCTTGTTCACCGGCAATAATACGCAACAAGGTGGTTTTGCCGGCACCATTTTTACCGACAAGAGCTATGCGATCGGTTGTATTAATTACACAATTAGCTCCTTTAAACAAAGGACGTGCAGAAAATTCCACACCAATATTTTGCAATGATACCATTGTCTGTTATCTATCTGTTTTTGAAAGTGTAAAGTTACTACTTTTTTATCAATACACAAAATCCGGAATATTATCACCCATCGCGCATCCACAAATCGCATATAAGAAAATAGCCTTGTAACGAGTTACAAAACTACTTCTTATTATATTAGAGCTACACACAAAAATTATTGATTTAATATTGGCATGTAAATCGTTTGCCATAGAAATTCATCTGTATCTGCATCTTTTTCAGAATATATAATTCTATAGTTAACTTCACCATTGCTGTCAATGTGTTGCTCTATTTTTGAAACTTCAATTTCTCCAATCTTATATCTTTGATAAAGATGCTGAAACTTCTCTTGTATAATAGTTTCCACATTAACATTATCTCCAATGTCGCTCCACTTTTGTGTTGCACATCCGGATAATATCAAAACAAGTAATACTGAGCCGATATAATTCAAAGCAATATTCATCAATTTGCTATAATTAGGAATTAATATCCATTAAACCAATACAATTATCACTTTGCTTTTAGGAATGTAAGAATATCTTTAGGACTGAATTTCTTTCCTTTTAAAAGTAGGGCAGAGGTATATATCTTGCCCGCAAACGATAGTGTTATTAATGCAGAGACATAAAGCACCGCTACTGATATAAGCGACTGCAAGAGTGACAACGAACCCGATATAGCACCGACTACTGCTACTGTTGGGCTTGTGAGAGGAATGTAGTTACACCATGTAGTCAACATAGAGTCCTGATTATCAACAGCAAACATTCCTATATAGAACGAACCAAGAAGTATGAATGTCAGAATGGTCATATACTCTTGATTCTCATTGTTTTTATCAGTCAATGCTCCTACAGCAGCAAACATCGAACCATAGAACACATATCCACCAATAAAATAAATGATAGCCCACATCAATGCCATAAGTGCATCAAGATTAAGAATTTCACCAATTGGTATGGAGATAGGAGCAAAGAGATAAAGCACCATTATCATCAGTCCGATTAAAAGCCCCCAAAGAAGCAATTGAGTCAGACCAACCAATCCAACGCTGATTACCTTTGCAAGCATCATATCTCGTCCGGGAACTGACGCTACTATGATTTCCACAATTCGATTGGTTTTCTCATTTTTCACTTTATTAAATATCTGTGCTCCATAGACCATCACAAACAATGTGAGAAACATTCCACACAACATTCCGACAATCTGCATTCCTGAAAGATCATCATAAGGGTCGGATGCATTAGGAGAGACCGTATTGGTCAACGCATCAGAATCTTGAGCCAAAAATCCTATAAACATTCCGAAACCTAATACCAACACCGGCATCAAGAATGTCGCTATCCAAAAACCTTTACCACGAATATCCATCATATATTCGTGATATATAATTGTCTTCAATCTATTCATAATTACAAATTTTTATTTGGTATTTCACCGACTGTATATTTTATAAAAATATCGTTTAACGAGGGGAGTACTTCCTCAAAATGTAAAATTTCTGCTTGCATACTTATCGCTTGCAGGATGTCATTATTCGACACATTCGGTCGACGACGAATAGTATATGTCATACCCTTACGCCAATCCTTTGAATCAATTTGCTCTATATACTCAACCAACCCTGAATCCATTGCCAAGCCTATTGACAAAGGCGCACGTGTAGTCAACTCCAGGTTGCCTGTTTTATTAGCTTCCTTAATATCTTCGATGCGACCACTGAGCAACATTTGTCCACGATTGATCAAAGCAATATCACTGCACATTTCTTCAATAGCCGGCATGTTATGACTTGACAACATCACTGTGACATTGCGATTGTGAAGGCGATTGATAAGCTGAGTCAACAATGCACCATTGATAGGGTCAAAACCGCTAAACGGCTCATCAAGGATTACAAGTTCAGGATTATGCACAAGCGTTGAGATTATCTGTACCTTCTGTTGATTACCCTTCGACAACTCCTCGACCTTACGTTTGCCATCTGATGATAGTTCGAATAGCTCCATATATTCCTTCATGTTCTGACGCAACATCGACTTCTCGCCCCCTTTCAAGAGTCCGAAATACATTATCTGTTCCTCAACTTGCATCTTACCGTAAAGACCTCTTTCTTCAGGCATATATCCAAGATAGTGAGATGTAGCAAGTGATACATCCTCACCATTTATTTTAACGCTACCACTATCTTTGACCAAAATACTATTGATAATACGCAGTAATGTAGTTTTACCTGCCCCATTAGGACCAAGCAAGCCAAACACAGAACCTCTGGCTACATCTAAATCTACATTGTCAAGAGCCTTGAGCTGACCATACTGCTTATTTAACGACTTAATTTCTAATATATTCATATCCATATACCTTTATCTATTGGACACAATAACAACTTAAAAACTTCATTATGTACCAACAATTTATGTTCTACAAAGTTAACATGTTTTTTCAAATTCAACAACAATTTCCATTCAACAATCAATTAATATGAGAATAAGAGCATATAAGTAGCATCCCTTCATATATTAACTTGGTTTGCAACACTATCTGTAAAAATTAGTCCCGACCAATGGATAGACAATAAAAAAACGTGGACTAAATACTTCGTCTACGTTATCTGAGGTGTCGCCAAACACCATGCATTCATATACGAGCAAAAAGCCCACGGATACACCGTGAGCATTAACTTTCACTCTTGAATGCTACTTTTATTTTGGCGATATTTCAGATAACAAGAATAAAGCTAACGCTTAGTTATTATATGTCTTTTAATTCTTTTTTGTTACATAGGCAAGTTTTGTTTATTTGGCAAAGGTACATAAAAAAAAGATTTTTTACGCCTGGTAAACAAGAAAAAAATAAGGAAATTATAAAAATTCCTCTTGCTACCAAATGTATTAGTTTTGTTTTTGGTAAAAATTAAACGATCCGGTAAGCATATAGCCAACCTATTTAAGTTAAAAAAACACAATTGTCGATAAAATCAAAGAAAATCCGTTTAAACTATTGGAAATATGAGAATTAATCATTAACTTTGCCAATCTCTATGCCTCGTGAGCACATTAATAATGTATTAATCCTCAACAAATTCATAGCATTTTATGCTAAATTTTAGCTTTTTAGCATATAGAACTATGAAATCTGTCGGGTCATAATATTGTGCAATAACAAAACGAAAATAAAAAGACACTATATATGATTGGTAAATGGAACTATTTACCGCTAACACCATTACAGCAAGAAGAGGCAGAGACGCTACGAAAGCATTGCAACGACAATTCCGCTGTGGCAGAGTTGATGATACGTCGAGGTATCAAGACACCACAAGATGCAGATCGTTTTATAACGCCTGCCATATGCGATCTTCATGATCCTTTCTTAATGCCGGATATGGATAAAGCGGTAAACCGCTTGAACAAGGCGATGGGAGCCAAAGAAAGAATTATGGTCTATGGTGACTATGATGTCGATGGCACAACTGCTGTGGCGTTGGTCTACAAATACCTACAAAATTACTACAGCAATATTGAATACTATATCCCGACTCGTTACGAAGAAGGTTATGGTATTTCGATGAAGAGTATTGAATATGCAGAGCAGAATGACGTAAAACTCATCATTGTGCTTGATTGTGGTATAAAAGCAATCGAAGAAATAGCATACGCAAAACAACGTGGTATTGATTTTATAATTTGTGACCACCATGTTCCGGACGAAGAAATTCCGGAAGCTGTCGCTATCCTAAATCCTAAGATGCCGAGAAGCACCTACCCATGTCCTCATCTCAGTGGATGTGGTGTCGGATTTAAGTTTATGCAAGCATTTGCGCTTAGCAACGGATTGTCCAACCATAATGAACTTGAATCGTTGCTTGATTTGGTTGCAGTAAGTATTGCCGCTGATATTGTGCCTATTGTAGATGAAAATCGCATTATGGCATATCATGGTCTGCGTCGTCTCAATTCAAATCCTAATTTAGGATTGAGAAGCATCATCAGAATATGTAAGTTGACTAATAAGGAAATTACTATAAGTGATGTGATTTTCAAAATCGGACCACGCATTAATGCTTCCGGAAGAATGCAAAGTGGCATGGAAGCTGTAGATTTATTAGTCACACGTGATTTACACGAAGCTTACGAGAAGGGACAGAACATCGACCAATACAATAAGGATCGCAAAGAGCTTGATAAACGTATCACTGATGAAGCAAATGCTTTGATTGAGAATAATGTCAATATAGTCCAAGGTAAAAAATCAATTGTAATATACAATAAAGATTGGCACAAAGGCATTATTGGTATTGTCGCATCACGACTTACAGAGTTGTACTATAAACCGTCCGTTGTTTTAACATTAGTCAACGGAATGGCCACCGGTTCATCACGTTCTGTGCAAGGTTTTGACATCTATTCTGCTGTCAATTCAGCTCGTGATTTATTAGAAAACTTCGGAGGTCATACTTATGCTGTCGGACTTTCAATGAAGGAAGAAAACATCCCTCAATTTATCAAACGATTTGAAGATTATGTTTCTACCCATATCCAACCTCATCAGTTGTCGCCACATACCGATATTGATGCAGTCATTGATTTCTCACAGATTACTCCTGAGTTAATCGCTTACCTCAGAAAGTTTAATCCGTACGGACCAGGCAATCAGAAACCGGTGTTCTGGACAAAAAATGTGTTTGATTTTGGCACAAGTAAACTTGTAGGCAAAAATTTTGAGCATATAAAACTTGAACTTGAAGATAATAGCACAAGCAGAGTTATTAACGCTATAGCTTTTAATATGGCACAATATTTTGAACATATCCATGCTCATAAACCGATCGACATCTGTTACACGATAGAACATAACAAACAAGCAAATCGTGGTGATAGCGTTCAACTTATGATTAAAGATATACGCCTTTCAGAACAATAATACACACTATATTAAAGAGAGGTAAGAGCATTAATCCTACCTCTCTTATTTATTTTACTATTATGAGCGACATCTTAACACTGACATTAAAAAAATACTGGGGATTTGATTTTTTTCGTCCTCTGCAAAAAGACATTATCAAATCTGTACTTGACGGACATGACACATTAGGATTAATGCCTACAGGAGGAGGAAAATCTATTACATTCCAAGTTCCCGGCATGATACTCGAAGGGCTTACACTAGTAATAACACCTTTGATTTCTCTCATGAAAGATCAAGTGGATAACCTTAAACGACATAACATTAGGGCTGTCTATTTCCACGCAGGTATGACCAATAGAGAAGCGACAACTGCATGGGATAAACTTATTAATTCCAAATGCAAATTTTTATATGTATCCCCGGAAAGATTATCAAGCGAAAGATTTTGCAATGAATTAAAGTCGCTAAACATTCGCCTGATAGTAATTGATGAAGCTCATTGCATTTCACAATGGGGGTATGATTTCAGACCGTCATATCTAAATATCAAAAAAATTAGAAAGATTATCCCTAACGCTCCATTTCTTGCGTTAACAGCGACTGCTACGTCTGAAGTAGTAACCGACATTTGTAGCAAACTTAATTTTAAAGATGGCTATAAGTTTTTCAAGAAAAGTTTTTCAAGACCTAATATTCAGTATATCGTCCGACCGACAGAATCAAAACTAAATCAAATCGTACACATATTGAATCGAGTATCAGGTTCTGCAATAGTATATGTACGGAGCAGAAAACGCACAAAAGAAATAGCCGAACAACTTATAATTCAAGGTATCTCGGCTGCAAATTATCATGCCGGATTGAGCTTTGAAGATAAACAAATGCGACAAGACTCGTGGAAGAAAGGCGAAATCAGAGTTATTGTTGCCACAAACGCTTTTGGAATGGGCATTGACAAGCCTGATGTAAGAATCGTAATCCATCACGACTTGCCACCATCATTGGAAGAATATTACCAGGAAGCTGGTAGAGCTGGTAGAGACGAAAAACATTCATATGCCGTCCTTTTACCTGCTGAAAATGATAAATCACTACTCCGCAAACGAGTAACTGAATCTTTCCCTCCAAGAGAAGTCATTACAAAAATATATGATTTTCTTTCTAATTTTTTATGTGTTTATGAGGGGGAAGGTTATAACAAACTCTATGAGTTCAATTTTGAAAGATTTTGCAACACTTTTAAATTGAATCCGACTCAGACAATGCATGCTCTTAAGCTATTGACCGCAGCTCAATATATTGAATATATTGAGGAAGCAGAAGTCCGCTCTCGAGTCATGATCGTCTGTGATAAAGAGGATTTATATAATATCAAGACATCACATAGAAATATTGATACCGTATTACAAGCCATACTTCGCCTTTATCCAGGATTATTTGCCGACTACGTATATATAAATGAAGTAGAAATCGCATCTCGCACTAAATTGTCTGAACAAGATGTCTATGATACCTTACTTGAACTTACTCGTAATGGCATTCTTCATTACATACCTCGTAAACGCACTCCATACATATTTTATCCTACAGCCAGGGAAGATTCTAAATATATAATCATCCCCAAAAGCATCTACGAAGATAGAAAAAGAATAATTTCAAATCGTGTGGAATCAATGATCGACTATGCTTATAACTCTCACAATTGCAGAGTGAAACGCATGCTTGAGTATTTTGGAGAAAGTGATGCTGACGAATGTGAGAAATGCGATGTATGCTTAAGCCAAAAGCAAATCAAGCGAAAAAATAACAACCCCGACTCTGACACCAATTTGATAACTCAACTATTGGACTACATAAAGAGCAAACCAAATGGAGTTCAACATAGAATTATTACTCATTATTTCGGATCTCGTAGTAATGAAATCTCAGAAATGCTGCAATTTCTTTGTGACGAAAAATATATAACATTTAAGGATGGTTTCTTTTACTATAATAACAAATGATTGGATTAGTCGATTGTAATAATTTCTTTGTTTCATGCGAGCGTTCTATCGATAGATCGTTAGAAGGGAAAGCTGTTGTCGTTATGAGTAATAATGACGGATGTGCTATTGCTCGCAGTAACGAGGCTAAAGCATTAGGAATAAAAATGGGGCAACCTATGTTTGAACTACGAAACCTTATAAATTCCAATCAACTAATTGCTATCTCTGCAAATCATTTGTTATACCATGAAATAAGTACAATCGTTCATGACATATTTCACAAATATTCTCCAAATGTTATCGACTATTCTATTGATGAAGCATTCTTAGATATGACCAGAATTCCGGACATTGCTTTATATGAGATAGGTAGAAACATTTATGATGAGTGTCGATTAAAGACCGGAATACCTGTAACAATTGGTTTCTCTTTTACTAAGACTCTTGCAAAAGTAGCAACCGATTTAGGCAAGAAACATAATAAACACATTATTTTGCTTTCCGACAAAAAAGAAATTAACGATATTTTAAGCAAAACAAATATCGGTGATATATGGGGTATCGGACGAAAATTGACCAAACGCCTTTATTTTTCCGGAATTATGTCTGCCAAAGATTTTATTTCAAAAGACATTAATTGGATAAATAAAGAATTTGGTATTAATGGAGTTAGAACATATAATGAATTACGATTAATACCATCTATTGATTTAGATAGTTGCAATAGAGATATTCAGAGCACAATCAGTGAAACACGCACTTTTGCATCAGACACCAACGATTTTAATTTTATACAATCTCAAATTTCACTTTTTGCTTCAGACTGCGCGAAAAGACTCCGCCAGATGCATGCTTGTTGCTCTTCTATAACAATTTTCATGGCAACTAATCCTTATCGTTTTCATCATCAAACAATATCACCTAATATACAGATAACATTTAAATCGCCAACAAATTCATCTTCATCTATAATAAAAGCGGCAAATGATGGTCTTATGCAGATATATTCACCATCAATCTCATATAAAAGGGCCGGCATTATACTTTCTGAAATAGCACCTGACAATAGTAAACAATTAACACTATTCGAAGATGAAAGTGAGGATTTGCATAAATCTACACTTATGACAACGATTGATAAAATCAATCAAGAGAATAATCGACATTCTTTACGTCTTGCTTCAGAAATACCTATTGGCATAACACCAAAAAACACTGAAAACTTATCATCCTTCCATTACAAAAAATAAAGCAACCGATATAGGTATCATACTCGGTATTAATAGCTATAAGAAAAGCGTCTAAGCATTTATTATTCACACTTAAACGCTTTAACATAATAATATTTTGTATTTACTCTTTAACTATTGTATCTGTCTGCTCTTTTGTTTCTACTTTTTCCACATTAGTCTTTGGCTCTTGATTTTTAACGATTGAGTCATTCGCTATGATAGAGTCATGCTTAATGTCAATTGTTGTCACTGTATCAAGAGGTAAAGAGTCAACATTCAGAGTATCTTTCTTAATAACTTTAGGGATCTTAATAGGCTTATTATCAGTGGTAATATATGGCACATCAAAGCCTTCTTCAAGGTTCACTCGCATATCTCTCGAACCCGGATTAACAATTACCGGCATACCGACTTCAACAAGTTCTACAAGTTCAAGAATATTTTCGTTTGTAACTCTAATACATCCATGACTTGCACGCGAACCTATAGACCACGGAGCACATGTGCCATGAATACCGATTTGCGATGTTGTGGGAATTCTAAGGCGAATAAATCGAGGGCCAAACTGTCCTTTCTTTGGAGAAGTCACACCATTATCGTCGGTAAAAAGCCAATCTGTACTATCATAAATACCTTCTACCGAGAAGAAACCTTCCGGAGTTCTGGAGTCCGCTTTTTTATGCTTTGTACCAAAATTTTTAGCACATGCCATACCATATTCCAATTCCTTTCTTCCATAACGGTCGTATAATTGTACCTTCATTTTACCCTTATCAACAACGATAAATCGCTTGTATTTACTCGTAAGCAATTTGTTTGCATACGGAAGATTTTCTCTTGTCATTCGAGGAATAATACCATCTTTAAATTTATCCCAATGACCGGAAGTCTCCATATATTCCATTGCAGCTTCAGCTGTTGCAAATTTGCCTACAGGAGGTACTAATGTATCAACAGGAATTGTATCAATAGGCATTACTGTATCAAAAACATTTGATACAGTATCAACATTCACCTCCTTTTCCGGTGTTGATTTACATGAAATTACTATCAATAATATTAATGCTGCTGTAAATAGAAAACAGTATCGTTTCATTTAAATTATATGTTTCAAAAAATGCGACTGCAAAGATAATATGATTAATTAATAAAAACAAATTATGACATTCTGTCTCGATAGTCTTCGTAGGTAAATTCACGTAGTTTAATTAATTCACCATTCGACTTCATCAACCAAATTGACGGATGCTGAATTCCATTAAACATATTTGTTTTTACTGTTGTATAATGGTTCATATCCTCCAATGTAAGTCTGACTCCCGGTTTCAAAGGGTTGGCAAATTTCCAATCTCCGACAAAATCACCACTCAAACATGAATTACCACCAAGACGATAGGGGATACCTTCCTCTGAATCATTTGGCAATGCTTCTGAAATAATAGGTTGATAAGGCATTTCAAGACAATCCGGCATGTGGCACGCAAATGAAGCATCAATGATTGCTGTTTTTACACCTGCATTTTCGACAACATCCATCACTTCTGTGATAAGGTCACCTGTACGCCAAGTGAAAGCACTACCCGGTTCCATTATAAGTTTAATATGAGGATAAAGCGAGTGCAACTTATTTAGCAAACTAATAAGATGCTCTATGTCGTATCCCTCACGGGTCATCAGATGTCCTCCTCCCATATTAATCCATTTAATGTCTGCAATGTATTTTCCGTATTGTTCGATAAATGCTTCTAAAACTTTTTCTAAATCATAGCTTGTCGATTCGCATAAAGCATGAAAATGCAGACCCTCAATGCCTTCAGGCAATTTATCGCCAATAACATCCGGAGTCACTCCAAATCGAGAGCCGGGAAGACAAGGATTATAAATATCTGTCTCTATAACACTGCATTGAGGATTTACTCGTAGTCCGGCACTTACTCTGCTATTAGGATTGGATGCATTGTAATCAGCTATTTCTTTTTTGAATTTTTCAAATTGAGAAATAGAGTTGAATGTTATATGACTACTGCCTTTCAAAAACAGAGGGAATGTTTCATCGGTATATACAGGGCAATAGGCATGCACTTCAGTGCCTAAGTAGTCAAGCGATAGTTTCATTTCATTAAGAGAACTTGCTGTTGATGCACTTATATATTCGCTTATTATATTAAATGTTTTCCAAAGTGCATTGGCTTTAAATGCCATTATAATATTAACATCAGCCTCAATACTTACGCGCTTTATCAACTCAAGATTTTTGCGCAAACGATTTTCATATACAATATAGAAGGGTGTTTTGATTTTAGAAAGTGTCATATTATGTGCTATTTATTATGGTATTATTTGAAATTTCGCAAATTTAAGGAGCAACTTTTTATCGCCCAAATTTTTAAAGTTAACATTAATAATGGTCTCACCAGATGTGTTATCATATCCGGTAATAACACCTTCTCCAAAACGTGAGTGAAGAATCTTTGTACCTACACCGATATTTGCAGTATTGCTTGAAGTTGTGCTTTGTTTTACAGACGTATTTGTTGCTGTAATTCTTCGCAACTTGCTACCGGAATTTGACACGCTTCTCTTCACATCAGAGTAATAAGCAGATTTTGAATCATGAGACATTTTACTATACTCATTATGTTGACGATACCTTGTCAATGGGTTGACAAATTGATTGCTCGCGTATGAGTTATTACCAATAGAATCCGATGACTCCATTCGTAAATATTTAGAATCTATATCTGCAATAAATCTTGATGGTCTGCAAATTTGGGTCTGACCATTTCTGAATCTTGATTTTGCATATGTAATTGTGCAATTTTCTTTAGCACGAGTGATTGCTACATATAGCAGTCGACGTTCCTCTTCAATATCTGCCATACTATCCTGACTCATAATTGAAGGAAATAAGTCTTCCTCTACTCCGACAATATATACATTTTTAAACTCCAATCCTTTTGCTGCATGCACTGTCATCAGAGTCACTTTTGGCTCATCTGAATCCTCTTGATCTTGATCTGTCGCTAAAGATATTTCTGATAAAAATGCTTCCATTGTCAAATTATCTTCACCCGTTTCCAATCGATCATCAATAAAATCTTTGATACCCGCTAAAAGTTCACTCAAGTTTTCTTGTTTGCTTATAGACTCCGGTGTCTTATCGTGTAATAACGATGTTAGGATACCAGTTCTGTTATATATCAGCTGTGCCAATTCATAAGCATTGCTACTTGATTGAGAATCTGTAATAAACTCGTTAATCATTGAGACAAATGCTCCCAGTTTTTTCAGTGTTCCGCCATTGACAGCCAACCCATACACAGAAGGATTACTTATTACCTGCCACATGCTGACTTGATGAGAAATTGCTGCTGTCTGAATCTTTTTTAATGTCGTTTCACCAATACCTCGTGCTGGATAATTTATGATACGTCGCAATGCCTCGTCATCATTAGGATTTATCGTCATACGAAAATAACAGATGACATCTTTTATCTCTTTACGTTGATAGAATGACACTCCTCCATATATACGATAAGGAATATTTCGTTTGCGTAAAGACTCTTCCAGCACACGAGACTGCGCATTGGTGCGATACAATATTGCATAGTCATCGTAGGAATCATGTTGTGTCAACTTTGAACGAGAAATATTATTAGCAACTAAGAAACTCTCTTCCATATCGCTATAGCTTTCAAGAATATCTATCGGTTTTCCAACCGAATTTTCGCTATAAACACTTTTAGGAATTTGCTTCTGATTCTTACTTATAAGACTACTTGCAGCATTTATAATATTTTGTGTTGAACGGTAATTACGTTCAAGTTTGAATATCTCTAAATCCGGATAATAGTGTTTGAGATTCAATATATTAGTAATATTCGCACCTCTAAACGAATAAATACTTTGTGCATCATCACCGACAACACAAAAGGCATTATTTCCTTCGGTCAACTGACGTATAATCAGATGTTGAGCAAAATTTGTATCTTGATATTCATCTACCAAAATAAATCTAAAAAATTCTCTATAATATCGACAAATATCAGGATTATCTCTTAATAGAATATTCATGAACAACAAAATGTCATCAAAATCCATTGCATCCGATTGACGACAACGATTACAATAAATTGCATAAATTTGACCTGTTGAAGGACGCTTTGCCCTACGATCTAATTCCATATAATCTTTATCGGCAATATATTGCTCCGGCAATATCATGGCATTTTTTGCATTTGATATTATAGATGCAATAGTTGTCGGTTTATATATTTTATCATCAAGTCCAAGTTCCTTAATAATACTTTTAATCAAAGATTTTGAATCGGCTGTGTCGTATATTGTGAAAGTCTTGTTGAAGCCAAGTACATCTGCATGTGATCTTAATATTCTCAAAAAAATAGAATGGAACGTACCCATCCATAATCTTGACGACAGTTTTTGTCCGACAACTGAGGTTATTCGTTCTTTCATCTCACGAGCTGCCTTATTTGTAAAAGTCAACGCCATGATTCGATAAGGCTCATAGCCATTGGATAATAGATGCACAATTTTATACGTCAGTACACGTGTCTTGCCTGAGCCTGCTCCTGCTATCACCAATGATGGCCCATCGATATAGCAGACAGCATCACGTTGCTGTGGATTTAATGAATCCAAATATGAATTTGTAGAAATATCGATCATTATTGTTTCTCAATTTTGTGTTGTTCCTATAATAAGCTCTTCATAGGTTGGGATATGAGGTATAAAATGATATGAATTATTATCATAGTCAATGATGCAGCAATAATGTTGCATCCCATTTGATACAACTAAATACTTGGTTTTAAGCACCATATTGTATCTCACTATTTGGTCAAAAACATTCTGATTTATTGATATATGAGGTGCTTTGTATTCTATTATCATCATTGGATCTCCCATATTGCTATAAACAATGGTATCACATCGCTTTATTGTACTATTCAATGATATTTTCACTTCATTAGCAATTAAACCTATTGGATAATGAAGATAGTTTATAAGCCAATTTGTGAAATGCTGACGCACATATTCTTCCGGAGTCAAAGAAACAAATTTTTTACGGATAGAGTCAAATATTTTAATGTTATTGTTTCTATCACGGCTGATACGCATATTATATTTCGGAAGATTCAATTCTGTCATTATTACCTTTAATACTGAAAATCATATTATACCATGCTCTTTAAGCATAGAAAATTCTTGCTCGAAATTAGGCGTGAAGACACCTTTGCCTAAATTTGACTCTATTTCGAATATCGACCAAAATTTTCCGCCATTTGTCTCATTACTTGGCGAAACCGGAGCATCACTGACTGCAATATATGAATGGACAAATTCCGCTTCTATTGTTGACTGAAACTTGTATTTTAAAATTTGCTGATATTTTAATCCTGTCAAACCCAACTCTTCGAATGTTTCGCGCTCTAATGCTGTGGTAATATCTTCTCCATAACCAATATGTCCACCCATTGCCGTATCCCACTTGTTTGGTTGTATTTTTTTCCAAGAAGGACGATGTTGCAAGAAAAGTTCTCCTTTGGAATTAAATAGATGCAAATGCACGACAGGGTGCAATATCATAGAACCATTATGACATTCTGCTCTGACTGCACTCCCTATTACATTGCCATCAGCATCAACAATAGGCAATAACTCATTCTCGTTATCACTCATTATTGCTATCATAAATTAAGTTTAAAATATGTGCAAGACGTAATCCTGCTTTAAGCAACTGAGATTCAATCGTAGGAGCCCATTCTGCAACATAATCATAAGAAATATTATATCCTTGTTCTGTTTTGTTATATACTGTTGTTGCTAATTCATATGTCTCTTTAGCCCAATCAGTTACACATCCAAAAACAAGTTCTTTTTCCAATTCCGGTGTCACTCTATCTATTTGATTCTGCCATTCTGTATAGCTCCATTTGTGAGCACTTTCAAGGATTGAACTATCCCATACCGAATGTAGATTATTGTCTCTATTGAAAAATTTAACCGGCCATTTATTACCTCCAAGGTCTGACAAATGGCCCATGTGCATCGGTTGATGAAGGTCTCCAATCAAATGTATTACCATTCGCAATGCCAAAGCAGCATCTTGCTTAATCGTTGTCGAAGATTTAAGTATATCAATTTGTGTTGTGAGTGCAGTTACGATGTCGCCTTGTTGATTAATTGGTGCATCTTTAAACGCCTGATTTGCATCAATATTTTTGTAATGCCAAGTCTTTGTATATTTATACTTAGGTGTGTGACTTGCATTATCAAGCCAATTTGACCAATACACCATTGACTGACCATTCAATATTGAATCTACCGCATACATAGTTTTTTCTGTAAGATGCTTTTCTGCAATATAAGCCACTACATCATGTCCTTTTTGTCCCCAACCGAAGCAATTAATAGAACAAAGAATTGATAAAATAAGAGTTAAATTGTTTTTACCTATCATAATAACATGTTGTTTTTAAATCATTTTCAAGCCTATTATACTCAGAATTAATGTCGTTGTAAAAAAGAGTCGCCAAAATGTTGCCGGCTCATTAAAAAATATTATTCCGACAATAACTGTCCCAATCGCACCGATACCAGTCCATACTGGATAGGCAGTACCTATTGGTATTGTGCGTGTCGCTATGGATAACAACCACATACTTGCCGTTAATGCAAGACCAAAACCAATCCACCAAAACGCAAGTTCTGTTCCTGTCGCTAATTTTGTCTTTCCGAGACAAAATGCAAAACTGACTTCCATTAAACCGGCAATTATTAACATTATCCAATCCATATCATCTCATTTTTCTTCTTTGACAAAAAATACAAGAATATTTTTTTACTCAATTCTTAATATCTGTCGTTATAAACATTATTTCTGTCATTTAAGACTACAAAATTAGCAAATAATTCTATCAAATTCATTGATAGATGCAAAAAATCAAAATTTTAATTTGATATAATCATCTGTTTAACTATCTTTGTAACTACAACTTATTGATAATACAATAAAACAGATACTAATATGTTAAAATTTATATCTTGGAATGTTAATGGTCTTAGGGCCGTAGTAGGTAAAGGTTTTAAAGAAATATTTTCCGACCTTGATGCTGATTTCTTTTGTTTACAAGAAACTAAGTTGCAAGAAGGTCAGATAGATTTGTCATTCGATGGCTACACTTCATATTGGAATTATGCAGAGAAAAAAGGATATTCCGGTACTGCTATTTTTACACGTCATAAACCACAAGCTGTAACTTACGGAATTGGCATTGAAAATCATGACTTGGAGGGACGTGTCATTACGCTTGAAATGGAAGATTTCTTCCTTGTAACTGCATATACTCCAAACTCACAAGACGGATTGAAACGACTTGATTATCGAATGAGTTGGGAAAATGATTTCCGTAACTATTTGTTACAACTTGACCAAAAGAAACCCGTAATACTTTGTGGTGACCTGAATGTAGCACACAAAGAAATAGATCTCAAAAATCCTAAAAACAATCGCATGAATCCCGGTTTTACCGATCAAGAGCGAGAACAATTTACGACATTACTTGATGCCGGATTTACAGATAGCTATCGTCATTTCTATCCTTACACAGAAGGAGCTTATTCGTGGTGGAGCTATCGATTTCAAGCGCGTGCTAAAAACGCAGGCTGGCGTATTGACTATTTTGTAGTTTCCAATCGTCTTTGCCAAAGAATGCAGAATGCATCAATACTCAATGAAATATTCGGTAGCGACCATTGTCCGGTCGAACTAATCCTTAAATAATGTATTGTAAATACTAATTTGTTTGATTACACCAGGTTACAAGAAAGTAATTCAAAATAAATGATATCGGATTTAATATCACAAAATATTTTTCTTTGAACAACAAATAAGATTAGATTTTTTTGTAACTTTGTAACATCTTTAAATTAAAGATGTAAAATACATATTATAATTATGAATACAAATAGATATGATCAACGCGGTGTGTCTGCCTCTAAAGAAGATGTACATAACGCAATAAAAAACGTTGACAAGGGTATTTTTCCAAATGCCTTCTGCAAGATAATCCCAGATATATTAGCAGGAGATCCCGAGTATTGTAATATAATGCATGCCGATGGAGCTGGCACTAAGTCTTCATTGGCTTATATGTATTGGAAAGAAACAGGTGACCTAAACGTGTGGAAAGGCATCGCTCAAGATGCTCTAATCATGAATATTGACGACTTACTATGTGTAGGAGCAACCGATAATATACTCCTGTCTTCAACAATTGGCAGAAATAAAATGCTAATCCCTGGAGAAGTCATAGCAGCAATTATTAATGGCACAGAAGAACTTCTTGCCGAATTAAGAGAGCAAGGTGTCAACATTATAAGCACAGGAGGTGAAACTGCCGACGTCGGAGACTTGGTTCGTACAATTATTGTCGATAGTACCGTCGCTTGCCGAATGAAACGTAGCGATGTAATCAATAATGCTAACATCTCTGTTGGTGATGTTATTGTCGGACTTTCTTCTTGCGGTCAAGCTACATACGAAAAAGAGTATAACGGAGGAATGGGTAGTAATGGCTTGACATCTGCACGCCATGATGTCTTTGGAAAATATTTGCTCACAAAATATCCAGAAAGTTGTGACCCTAATGTTCCCGACGAACTTAAATATTCCGGAACAAAGACTCTTACAGAAATGATTGAAGAAGTCGGTATTGATGCTGGTAAATTAGTACTTTCTCCAACAAGAACTTACGCTCCGGTAGTAAAAAAATTACTTGACGAACTTCGTCATGATATACATGGAATGATCCACTGCTCAGGCGGTGCTCAAACCAAGATTCTCCACTTCATCGATGATACAAAACATATTATAAAAGACAACTTATTCCCTATACCTCCATTATTCAAAATGATTCAAGAGGAGAGTGGTACAGATTGGAAAGAAATGTATAAAGTCTTTAATATGGGACATCGTCTGGAAGTATATTTATCTCCGGAAAAAGCTCAACGTGTTATTGAAATTTCTGAGTCATTCGGAATTCAAGCACAAATAGTAGGTAGGGTAGAATTCTCAAGTACTAAAAAATTAACTATTATTAGTGAAAAAGGTAAATTCGAATATTAATCTCATAAAATCCTTAACAATATCAACTTTATTACTTGCACTAATATTATTAGTTGTGCAATGTAATAAAGTTGATAGAAATCAATCGTCTAAACAACAGTCCCAACTGAAATTACCCGACACACTTAAAGTTGCGACATTATATAGTCCAACTTCTTATTTCATTTATAAAGAAGAACCTATGGGCTATGAATATGAAATTATCAAACAGTTTACCAAAGACAAAGGCATTGAATTAAAATTAATAATTGCTCAAAACTTTAATTCACTTTTTGAATTACTCGACTCTAACTATGTTGATTTAATAGCATACGATATTCCTATTACTGCTGAATATAAATCCAAAATTACTCCATGTGGTGAAGAAAAAATAAATTATCAAGTTCTTGTTCAATCAAAGAATAAAAACTCCACTTTGATTTCAGATGTTACAGAATTGATTGATAAGCAAGTATATGTAGAAAAAAACACTAAATACCAACATCGATTAGAAAATCTGAATAAAGAATTGGGTGGGGGAGTTCATATACACCCTATAGATAAAGACACTTTAATAACAGAAGATCTTATTAGAATGGTTGCCCTAAATAAGATCCCACTAACAATTGTAGATTCTGATATAGCACAACTTAATCGCACTTATTTTAAGAATATAGACATCTCACTTAAAGTCAGTCTTGAACAAAGATCCTCATGGGGTGTTAGAAATAATCAAAAATGGTTAGCAGACTCCATTAATTCATGGTTTAAAAACACTCAAAAAGCCAACAATTATAAAGATATACATAAACGCTATTTTGAAATCAGCAAAATTAATGAGCGCATAGAATCCAATAAAATAATGATTGGGAAAAATAAAATTTCTATTTACGACAATCTATTTAAAAAATATGCAAAAAAAATAGGATGGGACTGGAGACTTCTTGCAGCCCAAGCATACACAGAATCAGGATTTGATACTACTGCCGTATCATGGGCGGGAGCTAAGGGATTAATGCAATTAATGCCACGAACCGCTACATCATTCGGACTTTCTATTGATAAAATATCAAATCCGGAATTAAACATTAAAGCCGCCGTAAAAGCAATTAAATCAATCGATAATTCTCTTAAGGCCAAAATTAGCGACCCAACAGAACGAATAAAATTCATTCTTGCTGCATACAATTCAGGTATAGCACACGTATATGATGCTATCGCATTAGCAGCAAAATATGGTAAAAATCCAAATATTTGGACTGATAATGTGCGCGAATTTATACTGCTAAAATCACGTCCAGAATATTATAACGACCCTATCGTAAAATACGGATATTTTCGTGGTAATCAGACAGTTGAATACGTCGATAAAGTTTTAAGAGTCTATAAAATTTACCAAGAAAAGATTCCGAAGTGAACAATTTTACTATCAATACAATTATATTTATATATTAATTTAAAACCTAACGAATTAATTATGAAGAAAACTTATCTCAGCGTTGCAGTTGTATTAGCATTAGGTGGATCAATGCTATTTAGCTCATGTATTGGTCAATTCGCATTGACTAACAAAGTTCTTGATTGGAATAATCAAGTAGGTTCAAAATTTGTAAATGAATTGGTATTCTTTGCTTTTTGGATTATTCCTGTTTACGAAGTTACATATTTAGCAGACCTTTTAGTAATAAATTCAATCGAATTTTGGAGTGGCAACAATCCAATATCTGCATCTACAAAAGTTATTGATACAGAAAATGGTCGTTATTTGGTAGTATGTGATGGTAATGGTTACAATATTACTTGTGAAACTACCGGCGAAGTCGTTAGACTTGATTTTAGCGAAGAAGAACAAACATGGTCTGTAAACGCTAACGGAGAATCATATCCATTCATGACATTTGTTGATGACAATACCGTTAAAATGGTTACTCCAAACGGTGACTTCCAACAAGTAGAACTTAGTGAACAAGGAGTATATGCTTATAGCCAAATTGCATCATCCTTTATGATGGCTAGAAGATAAATAGAACTTTCAGATAAAGCAAATAAAGTGGGTAAAATTATTCATCCACTTATTTTTATCGGACATACCTATATAAATATATAAAGGCGATTTTCCAAGTAGAAAAATAGGAGAAATCGCCTTCATCTTTTTAACTATAATATATAGTCATACACTATTTAACATAATATATATTATACTTAAGTCAGTACATTATAATATAACAAAAGTATAATATATTTCCTAATTAATTTATTCAGCAATCATATTATAATTTAAACGCTGTCTTACAGCTTCATACATCATAATACCGGCTGCGACTGATACATTTAATGAGCCAATACTTCCAATTAAAGGAATTGCTGTTAAATTATCACACAATCTCAAAACCTCATCAGAAATTCCTTTGTCCTCAGCACCCATAACAATTGCTGTAGGAATAGTAAAATCTGCATCAGTATATATTTCATTTCCTTTTTCGGTAGCTCCTACAATATTAAAGCCACATTCTTTTAAATATCTTACTGCATCTATTATTTTTATCTCCCTACATATTGGAATATGTAATAAAGCTCCGGCAGATGTTTTTACAGCATCAGCATTTACTGAAACACTATTTCGTTCCGGTATAACAATTGTATTGACTCCTGCACACTCTGCTGTACGAGCAATGGCACCAAAATTGCGTGTATCTGTAATGCCATCAAGTAAAACTACTAACGGAACTATGCCATCTTCATATAATGTAGGCACAATTTGTTCAAGTTTAAAATATGTAACCGGAGATAATAAAGCGACGACACCTTGATGATTTTTCATGGTGATGCGATTCAATTTCTCCATTGGGACTCTTTGAGTCAAAATGCCATATTCCTTAATCTTGGCAAATAATTCTCTTGCCAATTCACCATTTAAATCCTTTTTAATCAAGATTTTATCTATCGTCTTGCCAGATTCTATTGCTTCAATTACAGCTCTTATGCCAAATATAAAATCATTTTTATTCATAATCTATTGCTTTAAAAGTGATTGAGCATTCAGAATTGCTGCTTCATCTATTTGTGAGCCACTAAGCATTACAGCCAACTCCATAACTCTTTTATTCTCTGTTAATTGTATTATATTTGTTGTTGTCGTATTTTCGTCATCAGATTTATACACCTTATAGTGGTACAATCCTTTTGATGCAACTTGGGGTAAATGAGTAATTGTTATTACTTGAATATTAGATGAAATTCGTCTCATCATCTCTCCCATTCTATCAGCAATATCGCCGGAAACACCTGTATCTATTTCATCAAAAATTATTGTAGGCATTTGCATTTTACTTCCTACAATACTTTTTACACATAACATTATTCGCGACATCTCACCTCCTGACGCAACCTTTGAAATTGGTTGCATTTCCTGATTTTTATTAAATGTCGATATAAATTCCACATTATCTTGCCCGTCAAAGCCCATTTTACCTTGAGACATCACAACAGAGAATTTAATATTCTGCATACCCAAATGCTTTGCTTCTGACATTAATTCCTCAGAAAATCTACTTGCCGCTATTTTTCTTGTTTCTGTTAAAATATTAGCCAACTCCTTTAATTTGACTCCTTCGTTCTTAAGTTCTTTTTCCAACTCTATCAAATCTTCATCAGAAGTATTAATTTCAGAAAGTTGACGTTCGATTTCCTCTTTAATGACCAGCAATTCATCAGAATCCTCTACTTTAAAGCGACGATTAATCTCATAGATATTATTTAGTCTTGAGTCAATTTTAGCAATCAATGTAGGATCAAAATTTATTCCGGATAGGCAATCCGAAAATGTTTCTGATATATCCTTTAACTCAAACAGCACACTTTCTATTCTATGTTTTATATCACTATCTGCACTGACAATTTCGGGATTAAGCTTATTGACCGATGTCTTTACAGCGTTCAATTGCGATATAATAGAATTATCATTATCCTTAAGTGTCGATGTTATAAATCCTAACTCATCTTTTATGGATTCAGCATTACTGAGAATTTCTAATTTGCTTTCCAAGTCTCTCTGCTCACCCATTTTAGGATTTAATCGATTTAACTGATCGAATTGAAACTTTAGGAACTCTTCATTTTCACGACTTGAAGATATTTGAGACTTAATTTTTAAAATCTTGTTTCTAAGCTCAACATACTTTTTGAACTGTGTTTTATACATAACAAGTTCATTATGATTTTCAGCTATAGAGTCTATTATTTTTAATTGATACTTAGAATCTGATATTAGCTGATTTTGATATTGAGAATGTATATCGACAAGCTTTATTGCAAGCTCCTTTAGGATTTGTAAGCTAACAGGGGTATCGTTTATAAAAGCTCTTGATCTTCCTATTGTAGATAATTCTCTTCTGAGTATTATTTGAGAATCATCAAAATCTAAATCATGAGTAAAACAAAATTGTTTTACACCTTCTATTTTCGATACATCAAAAATTGCTTCTATAATTGATTTCTTTCCCAAATTACCAATAGAACTTGTATCTGCTCTCTCGCCGAGAATCATAGATAAAGCTCCTAAAATGATAGATTTACCGGCTCCGGTTTCTCCTGTTATTATCGACAGACCATGATGAAATTCAATTTCAATATGATTTATCAATGCATAATTATTAATGGATAATTTACTTAACATAAACCATCATTTATTAGCAGTTTCAGGATCCTTTATTTTGTCTAATCTATCGTTTTCTGTCGGATAGACAGGCTTAAGTATTTCATATACTTGATCTTTTTCAGAACTTCCGGCCATAGAATAGATGTTTACCAATTCATCTAATTTTGCATCTTTAAATATAGACAATGCTACAGACATTGGCGCAACATCATATATTTTTTTTATTTCTTCCAACGATTCTGTAATCATAGCCCTGCCTTTATCCGGACTTGTTGCCATTTCATCAAGACCCTTGCGATGATAATTGTAGATTAGAGTCCTAATACCTTTAGTGTTTCCATCTGTATATGCACTTAGCACCGCACTCCTATTTTTGCTATCTTCAAATGCTTTCCAACCTACTTCTCCACTGGATTGTGCCATTTGGACTATTGATGCAGCCTTATCGTAATAGGCTTGTCCTCCATTTAATGAGAAACTATCAAAATCTAAGGCTAGAAATAGATAGGCATAGAAATTTAGTATTGCTGTAAGATTACTCTCCATTGAATTTTCACTAAAAATCAGTGGTTCATTCTCTTGATAATCAAATTCAACTTTAGTGTCTCTAAAATTCAGCAATGTTGTAGTATAAGAACTATTATAAACCGGACGAGATAACTGCACTTGGATATCACACTTAAATTTATCTCCATCCCGCTCATTAACGGTGAGAAAAAATCGGCAATCAATCTTTTCATTAACTGAAAATTGTGCATTCGTCCATTTGTGAGTATTAAAATATTCTGTTATTGCTTCTTGCAATGTTGTAAACACTGACTTGTCAGTGCCTTCAATCTTGCTTGAATTTACTTCTACTTGGCAATTTAGTTCTTGCGCATTAGAAGCCTTTATGCCGAATGTCAGCATGATGAACACAATAAAATATTTTAAATTCTCAAGATTCATTCCTTAAATCAATTCTTTAATATTGTATCGATAATATCCTTTGCAACTTCTTGTTTAAGCTTTGCCTCAAATGGAATTTCTTGACCCTTTACACTTAAAAGTGTAACTTTATTTGTGTCTTTTTGAAACCCTGCTTCAAGGTCCTTCAACGAATTAAGAACAATCCAATCAAGATTTTTATTCTTAATTTTTCTGATTGCATTTTCTCTTTCGTTATCTGTTTCAAGTGCAAAACCCACTAAAAGCTGATTTTGTGTTTTTAATTTTCCAAGTGTAGCCGCTATGTCAGGATTTTTAACCAATTCGATTGTGATTGTATCTGTTTTTTCTCTCTTAATCTTACTATCATAATAGTCTTTCGGAGCATAATCTGCTACAGCTGCACATAGAATAGCAATATCACATTCATCAAAATGTTCTTTGCATTGTTCGCACATCTCTTTTGCACTGACAACATCTATCCTATTTACCTTATCGTTTGATATTTTCAAACCGACAGGACCGGCAACTAATGTAACAGTCGCTCCACGCTTAGCACATTCCTCAGCTAAGGCAAAGCCCATCTTTCCACTTGAATAGTTACCGATAAAACGTACCGGATCAATATTTTCGTATGTCGGACCTGCTGTTATTAACACTTTTTTATCTATCAAATCCTGTTGACATGCAAAGTATTGCTCAATTGATTTTAGAATATTTTCAGGCTCTTCCATACGGCCTTTACCCACCAAATGACTTGCCAACTCCCCTGCTCCCGGCTCAATTATCGAAACACCATCAGATTTGAGCGTATCTATATTTCGCTGAGTTGATGGGTGTTTCCACATATCCAAGTCCATTGCAGGTGCAACAAACACTTTAGACTTAGAGCTTAAATAAGTGGTTATAAGCATATTATCAGCAACTCCATTTGCCATCTTTGCTAATGTAGATGCAGTTGCAGGAGCTATTATCATAGCATCTGCCCACAGACCTAAATCTACATGGCTATGCCACTCACCTGTATTTGCGGTAAAGAATTCACTGATAACAGGTTTTCCACTCAAAGAAGAAAGTGTGACCGGAGTAATAAATTCCTTCCCATTAGGTGTAATTATTACTTGCACTTCTGCTCCTGCTTTTATCAACAATCGCAATAAATAAACAGACTTATATGCAGCAATTCCGCCCGATATACCAAGTATAATATGTTTGCCTTTAAGCATTGGGTAACTTATTTTTTGCTAAATTCTATCTTTAACTTTGTTAAAACATCCTTTGTGTTTTGTGTAAAATCACCTTGAAGCATCCAACCATAATAGCCTGCATCACTGTTGAGGACTTCTTCCACTTTATGTCCTTTATATTTACCAAAATTAAAGACAGGAATACCATTCTCATCTTTAATAATTCTTCCGGCAAGATCTATATTACGATTTTGCGAAGAAAAACTAGCAAGTTTCTCAACATCATTACCAAATTCTGCCGTTTCCGGATAACGATCCAATTGGGCTTTCAGGACTTCATACGTTGCACGAGTGTCAGCCAAAGCTGAATGCGCATTATCAAGGTCTTTACCACAATAGAACTTATAAGCCGCTACGAGTGTTCTTTGTTCCATTTTATGAAATATCGTTTGGACATCAATAAAACGTCTTCTCGATATATCAAAATTCAAGCCTGCTCTTAGAAACTCCTCCATTAACAATGGTACATCAAATTTATTACTATTAAAGCCTGCAATATCGCAACCCTCAAATATACGCAAAAGATCCTTTGCAATTTGCTTAAATGTAGGTTCATTTTTTACATCTTCATCTGTAATATGATGAATTGCAGTCGATTGTGGTGGAATCGGCATTTCTGGATTTAGGCGACGAGTCTTTTCTTCTTCTTCTCCATTAGGATATATTTTTACGTATGACAATTCCACAATGCGATCATGCATTATATTTGTACCTGTAGTCTCCAGATCAAAAAATATGATTGGTTTTCTAAGATTCAACTTCATATCAACTAATATTTTATGGTAATTGCATTGGCATCAACAACATGAGTACATCTTCGCCCGGCTCTTGCTTAAGCGGATGTAATATACCTGCCCTTGCAGGATCAGACAAATTTATGATAATTGTATCTCCCTTAAGGTTGTTGAGTACCTCAATCATATATGTCGCATTAAAGCCAATTGACATTGAATTGCCTTGATATTCGCAATCAATACGTTCTTCAGCAGATGTTGAATAGTCAAAATCTTGCGATGATAATAAAATTTCGTTGCTCTGAATATTTAGTTTAACAAGATTCGATGCCATGCTTGCGAATAATGCTACACGACGCATTGCATTCAAAAAAGATACTCTATCAATTGTCAATTCAAATGGATTATCCTGAGGAATAACACGATTATAGTTTGGATAATTACCATTTATAAATCTGCATGACAATGAATAGTTTGCAAACTTAAATGTTGCACTCTTGCTATCCATTGTTACTTCTATATTTTCCACATCTTTTCCTATGATTGAGCGTAAAATATTAGCAGGTTTTGAAGGCATTATAAACGATCCAACAAGGCCCGGATTGCCTTCATTATTAATGTATCTAACCAACTTGTGCGTATCACTTGATACAAATGTTATTGCATCCTCTGTAATATCCCACAAAATACCTGTCATAATTGGTCGAAGAGTCTCTGAGCTGACAGCAAAAATAGTATTATCCAACCCTTTTTGAATCATTTTCGCAGGCACAGTAAACGAATGAGTGTCTCCTTCGAATGTTGCACGCTGTGGGTATTCATCCCCACTTAAACCCATAAAATTGAAATGACCATTAAGGAAACGAATATCAATCTCCTTAGTTGTATCATTGATATAAAATGTCAAGCCCTGTCCAGAGATCTCCTTTAGCATATCTAATAATCTCTTATATGGCACAGCAATTGAACCAGATCCTTCGACATCCATTATCTCAACAGTAGCAGTCATCGTATTCTCTTGATCGCTACCTGTAATTGACAATACATTACCTTCTACTTTCAACAGAAAGTTATCCAATATTGACAACGCATTCTTGGTGTTAATCACCTTACTGACAGCCGACAATTGCTGTTGCAGTTCTTTACTTGATACGTTAAACTTCATATTATAATATTTTAATTTTAGTCTAAAAGAAATATTGCTTATTAATTCAGCAAAGTTAATCTATTTTTTAAAAATTTGCAATAGCAATCTGCCCAAAATCTTGAATATTTTGCGACTTTACTTCCTATTGTATGTTATGAAAATAATATACTCTCCTTTTGCTTTAATTATGAAACGCCCTGTTAAAGACTCATTTAATGTACCTTGCCACCAATATTTAAAATCATATATCGGATATTTAAGACCTTCGGATGAGAATTCAGTTGCATTTATATTAAAGATCGAGACTTGCGCACCTACAACACAATCAAATACTTTACAATTCTGACAAGGTATAAATATGCCATAATCTGTAAATGTCATAATATTTGCACCCATATTGGCATATTCTGTAAGTAATGCAATATTACCCAATGAATGATCATCCCTCTTTCCTGTAGCCCCTACAATAGCTATATTTCTTAGCCCCTTCGACAAAAGAAATTTTATAGCTTTCGTCTGATCATTAGTTTCTTGATCAGAATCAACAACAATCAAGTGTTTATACAATTCCCTATTTTTAATTGAGATTGAATCTCCATCACCAATAATTATATTCGGAATATTGCCCTCAGAAATATACCTATCTGCGCTACCGTCACAACACACAATATAGCTTCCATTCTTCAATATTTCCAAAGGTATTTCAGCTGTCGGATATTCTCCATTAGCTAAAATAACAGCATCAAATTTATTATTTCTTTGCATATTGTTTTTGCAATAATTTATTCCATTTTTTATATCCTAAAATTGCTACTATAGCATATACCGAGTAAAGAAGAGCTGTCAGTTCTAACCCCTTATAAAAATATAGTACTGCAGATAAAATATCAACAACAAACCACACAAACCATTGTTCGATTAACTTTTTAGCGAGCATCCACATGCCAATAATACTTAATGCTGATGTAAGTCCGTTAAACCATGGTACATCAGTATCTGTAAAATTAATCAACAATAATGATATCGCGAAGTGAATAACGATATATACAATTAACAGTTGCAGCCATTGACTACGTGAAGTGTGAGATATTTTCAGCTCGTATTTTTCAGTTCCGTTTCTACGTGATATTCCGTATCTCCAGGACATCCAACCATAAGCTCCAATTATCAGGTAGTAAATATTTATCGCAACATCCGCATATAATCCGACATCAAAATACACAAAAAGATATATTGCAGGCATTATTATGCTTGTCAACCAAAGATAAATGCTTGCTTTATATTCTAACCAAAGATATATAAAACCTACGATTACGCCTAATATCTCTATAAACTCCGACATTAACTATTGAAAACGAATAGAGGGTGCAACAACACCCCCTATTCAACATATATTGTAAATTAGATTGATGATCTGACAACACCTCGTTCTGAACTTCTGACAAATTCTACGATTTCATCTCTGATCTCAGATTTAGGCATCACTTCCATAATTAGATTTAAAGCATTTGTAACATTCAAATCGCTCATATACAATAATCTATAAACTTCCTGTATAATATTGATTTGCTCTTGAGTAAAACCTCTACGATGCAGACCGATAGTGTTTAATCCTACGTATGAAATAGGATCACGTGCAGCTTTGATGTATGGTGGAATATCTTTATTTACGAGCGAACCACCTTGAACCATAATATGCTTACCCAAACGAGAGAATTGATGCACAAGACTACCGCCTCCAATAATAGCATAATCATCAACTACAACTTCTCCTGCAAGTTGCACTGCATTTGAAATAATAATATTATCACCTAAGCAGCAGTCGTGGGCTACATGACTATATGCCATGATGAGACAATTTTTACCGACTACAGTTTTCCCTTTGGATGCTGTTCCACGATGAATTGTAACACATTCACGAATTACTGTTCCATCACCTACGTATGCATAAGTTTTTTCACCCTTATATTTAAGATCTTGTGGCATACCCGAAACTACAGCTCCGGGAAATATGGTTACATTTTTACCAATACGCGCACCAGGAAATATTGTAACATTACTTCCGATAATGGTATTATCACCAATTTCAACATCTTCGTGAATTGTGGTAAAATTACCAATCTCAACATTATTGCCTATTTTAGCACTTGGATCGACACAAAACAGTTGAGCTTTCATAAAACTATTGATTTTAGATGATTACTTATTTTTAATTATTTGTGCCATAAATTCCGCTTCTGTCACAATCTTTTCACCTACGAATGCGTAGCCCTTAACGACAGCACATCCACGACGAATTTCCGTCATCAATGAAGCATGGAATACAAGTGTGTCACCCGGCACAACTTTTTGACGGAACTTAACGTTGTCGATTTTCATGAAATAAGTAGAGTAACGTTCCGGTTCGTCTACAGTATTGAGTACAAGTACACCGGCTGATTGTGCCATTGCTTCGATAATAAGCACGCCTGGCATTACTGGTTCCTGTGGGAAGTGACCTTGAAAGAATGGCTCGTTAGTTGTGACATTCTTTACTGACACGATATGCTTTTGGTCGATTTCGATTACCTTGTCGATCAACAAGAACGGATAGCGATGAGGCAACAAGCTACGCACACCGTTGTTATCAATCAATGCAGGCTTATTTGGGTCATAAATAGGTGCTTGTACTTCAGTATGTTTTACCTCCTTACGCAACATGCGTGTAAAACCATTGTTTACTTTATGACCGGGACGAACTGCGACCACACGACCTTTGAGGGGACGACCAATTAGGGCTAAATCACCAACAACATCAAGGAGTTTATGACGTGCTGGTTCATTTTCCCATTTTAGAGGATCCTCATTAATATAACCGAGCTTATCGAGTTTACGATGAGGCATACCTATAAGGTCGCAAAGACTGTTGATTTTTTCTTGTTCGAGAGGGCGGTCATAAATAACGATAGCGTTATCCAAATCACCACCCTTAATAAGGCCATAGTTGAGAAGTTGTTCAATTTCACGAACAAAGACAAATGTACGAGCGCAAGAAACTTCTTTCTTGAAATCTGCAAGTTCATCAAGGACAGCAAATTGGTTTGGAATAATCGGAGAATCATATTCCACCATTGCTTGAACGCTGAAATTTTCATCAGGATAAATTGTTATCATTGATCCTGACTCTTCATCTCGGTAAGTAGTCTTTTGTTTAATGATATAAAAATCTTTATCAGCCTTTTGTTCTTCTATGCCGACACGTTCAATTTCTTCAACATATATTATAGCGCTACCGTCAAGGATAGGCATTTCCGGTGCATTAACTTCTATTAGGCAGTTATCAATACCTGCTGCATATAAAGCAGCTAAAGCATGCTCTACTGTGCTAATTTTAACATCTTTTTTACCAAGCACAGTACCACGAGTTGTTTCAACTACATTTTCTGCAAGGGCATCGATTATAGGCATATCCTCAAGGTCCACACGTTGAAACTTGTAGCCATGGTTTTCCGGTGCAGGTTTGAATGTAGCAATAATTTCAAGACCTGAATGTAGTCCTTTTCCTTTGACTGTGAAAGAGTCTTTAAGTGTTAACTGGTTCATTATGAATTATTTTTTATTATTCTTAAATAGTGATTCTAATTTCTTTATATAAACAAGATTCTTAGCAAAACTTCTTGCATCAATCGCAGGATAGCCTATTAATCGATTGCTGTTTCCGACATTATTCGGAATTCCTGATTGTGCTCCAAACTCATTGCCGTCACCAACTTTGATGTGTCCTGCAAAGCCACATTGTCCACCTACACGATTATAGTTGCCAATAATTGTAGAGCCCGCAATACCTGTTTGAGCTGCAAACACATTGTATTTACCTACTTCGACATTGTGTCCGACTTGAATAAGGTTGTCTAACTTAGTGCCTTCTCCAATTCGTGTACTACCCATTGTCGCTCTATCAATTGTTGTATTAGCTCCGACTTCAGTATTGTCTTCGAGAATAACATTACCGATTTGAGGAATTTTTTCATATCCGTTACTTGTCGGTGCAAAACCAAAGCCATCAGCACCTATAACAGCTCCTGCATGGATTATACAGTCCTTACCAATCTTACATCCATGGTAAACTTTAACTCCGGAATAAAGGATTGTATTATCTCCTATTTCACAATTGTCACCAATGTATGTTTGAGGATATATGCTTATATTTTTTCCCAACTTTACATTCTTTCCTATATAGGCAAAAGCTCCGATATATTTGCACTCTGCAATATCCACATTCTCTGCAACATATATTGGTTGTTCAATACCGGATGGCTTTGGCAATTGAGAATTTACCATATTCATCAAATCTGCCAATGTTGCATACGGATCGTCAACGCGTATAAGAGTTGCATCAATTGATTTGTCTAATGTAAAGTCTTTTCTTACTAATACTGCTGATGCTTTTGTTTCGTAGATATATTGCGTATATTTGGGATTTGCCAAGAATGTGATGCAACCTTTTGTTGCATCTTCAATCTTTGCAAAGTTATTTATTTTTTCATTACCATTGCCTTCTACTACACCATTGACAATGGTTGCCAATTCATTAGCGGTTAATTCCATTTATCGTGTTTGCTAATTATTATTTTTTTGCAAAGATAACACAAAATATGCAAAATCCAATATATAAAGGTAAATTATAGCAATTAATCATTAATATCAGTCAAATCAATTAGCGTTTACGATATATTTATTCAAATTTAAGCAATAGCAATGTAATTATCCTAATGCCCTATTTATACGAAGCTTCTAAAAATATTAAACAAAAATTTTTAATATTATAAAACTCCAATTAAACTAAATTTTAATCTGATAGTCAATAATTAGAATTAATTTTAAATTATATGAAACAACGAAGATTTTTTTCAATAATATTATTTTTATTCATAGGGATTATATATTGTTATTCATCATTAATTAAAGGAGTAGTTAAAGACAATCAAAATGAACCATTAATTGGGGCGACAGTTAAGTTATTGAACGCCAGAGATAGTTCATTAGTTGTAGGTTCTATGATAGATAGTGAGGGAGTGTTATCTCTATCTAAAATAAAGAAAGGCAAATATATATTAAATATTTCAATGATAGGATTTGAACCTATTGAAAAAAACATAGAGCTCAAAAGCAATGATGAGGTTTACGATTTAGGTATTATGACGCCTAAGGAAAGCAGTGTCATGCTTGAAGAAACTATCGTTTCAGGCGTGAAGAGTGCTGTTATAGTCAAGGAGGATACGATAGAGTATAATGCCGGATCATATCGCACTCAGCCTAACGCAGTCGTAGAAGATTTGCTAAAGAAATTGCCGGGAGTTGAAGTTGATGCTGACGGAAAAATCACTTCGGGAGGGAAAACCATTTCCAAGATATTAATCGACGGCAAAGAGTTTTTCAGCGATGATCCAAAGATGGCCTCGAAAAATCTTCCTTCAGATATGGTAGATAGAATTCAGATCGTCGATAGGAAAAGCGATCTTGCGCGTTTGACAGGTGTTGATGATGGAGAAGAAGAAACTATTATAAATCTGACTGTAAAAAAAGGAATGCAAAATGGATGGTTTGGCACATTACAAGGCGGTTATGGTACCACCGACAGATATGCAGCCGGATTTAACATCAATCATTTCAAAGACGGCAATCAATTGACAATCTTAGGTAGTGCCAATAATATTAATGATTTGAGTTTTACCGATCAAGGTCGAGGCAGATTCAATCGATTTGGCGGACAAAATGGAGTAACAACAGCACAAAGCTTAGGCATAAATTTTAATGTCGGCAAGAGCGAAAATTTGCGTTTTGGTGGTAATGTTCTTTATACACATCGAATACAAGACTCAAAAGAAAGAAGTAGCACACAATATCTTTTTCCGGATTCGACAAGCTATCAAGATGCAAGCAAGATAGCGAGAGACAAAGGTCATAATCTGCGAGCTGATTTCAGACTTCAATGGAATATTGATAAGTACAACACAATCGATTTCAGACCACGTTTTTCATTTAATAGCAATCTATCAAATCGTGTTGACTCCACATTAATGAGAAACGGATATGGAGATCGTGTCAACCATAGCGAAAATTTCGATCACAACAATGGTTTGAGTTATGATGTTTCCGGCGACTTAATCTACAATCACAAATTTGCCGAAAAAGACGGTCGCTCATTGAGCACTCAATTTAAGTATCAATTTAGCGACACCAAAGAAAAAGGCACTTCATGGAATGATATTATGTATTATTTATCACAAGAAGACAGTGAGCTATTGGTGCAATTTATCGATTCCCATCAATGGTCAAACACATTGACAGGCAGATTTACATGGACCGAGCCATTAGGCGACTTGACAAACGGCAATTTTCTTAATTTTGCATATAAAATTAATTACAAGTGGAATAATGCAGACCGTTTGACATACGATTTGCCAAACGACATATGGACACGCGATTTGCTTGAAAATTTGAAGGACGTTCCTTCTGATGGCATCTTAAATGAGACATTATCTAACAGTTTTCGCAATGAGTTTCTAAATCAAGAGTTACAAGTGGGATATAAGAAAATACATAAACTCTACAATCTTGATGCAGGTATTTTATTTTCTCCATCAATGACAAAGAGTGAGGATTTGATCAATCCTGATAGAAACATTGATGAGCGTTGGGTGTGGAACGTATCTCCATACATGCGATTCAGATACAAATTTACGGATAGGATGAATCTCAGCTCCGACTATCGAGCACGCACAACACAACCATCAATCAAGCAACTCCAGCCTGTTGCCGACCTGACAAATCCGTTGTCGATTGTGATTGGTAATCCCAATCTTAAGCCTACGTTCACACAAAATCTATCGTTACGATTCAGTGATTTCAATGCCGACAGTCAGCGATCGCTGATGGCGATGGTCAATGGGTCATATTCGCTTAATTCCATCATTTCCAAGACATTATTTAATCCGGAGACCGGTGGACAAACGACCACATACTCAAATATTGACGGAATCTGGAGTGCAATGGCAATGTTTATGTATAGCCGACCATTAGCAAAATCTCATTGGAGAATGTCGGCTCAAGTGTTTAGCATGTATAACAGCACTGTCGGTTACAACAATGGCGAATTTAATAGAAGTGGTACATGGATGTTCCGACCAAATTTCGGTGTGACTTACAGCAATGATTTCTGTCAAATCAGTTTGGCGCCGCAATACGGACTTCAATTGACTCATAACTCAATTGCAAACCAGAACAATCGCACTATTCACAGTTATGGAGCGAGAGCCGATGTCTCTGTAAATCTCCCATTTGGTGTTGATATAGCGACAGATTTAAATTTCAGTGGCACATCGGGTTATTCGCAAGGATATAACTCCGACCAATGGTTATGGAATGCACAAGTGTCATACTCGACGCTGAAAGATAAGTCATTGACATTTGCACTAAAGGTATATGACCTATTGCAACAGAAAAAGAACATATCTCGCAATATAACAGCCAATTTCATTACCGACCGAGAATACAACGACCTCACACGCTATTTCATGTTTACAGTCACATGGAAATTCAACACATTCGGCTCTTCATCTCAAATTCCGGAGATGAGAGGCCCAAGAATGGGAGGAAGAAGAAACGGACCTCCACCGAGAGCATTTTAAGCCATAAGACAAACTAATTGTTTAGATTTGGTATTCTGCCGCACTTAATTAAACGAGAGGTATAGTAGTTTGACGACAACTTACTTATTACTACACCTTTAGAAGATGAGGCATGTATGAAATTATCGTTATCAATCATCATCCCTACATGCGAAATTTTATATGTGCTTTTACCTGTAGCGAAAAACACAAGGTCACAAGGTTTCAAATCCTTTCGTTTGATTTCAATGCAAAATTCCGATTGCAGAGCCGAACTTCTCGGAAGTTTTATTCCTGCGACATCATTAACAATAGTCATAATAAATCCGGAGCAATCTGTCCCCTTCCCTTTTTGTGCATGAGCATACTTATACGGAGTTCCAATCCACGATTTTGCTTCTGCTATCAATTTATCCGTTATCGACTGATTATCGGCTACAACGACAACCGGCTGCTCGCTATAAGTCTCTTTTTTAACAGATTGAGATTTGCAACCGACAAGCATGATGCAAATTGCAGTTATTATTGATAGTTGTATAAAATGTTTCATACCGAGTATTGTACTGATTTAGCGCGACAAAGATAATGAAATATTTTCGGAATTAAAGAGCAGATACAACTATTGCCGGATTGAGCTACTACTTATTTTTGTAAGGTTATTTATATATTAATGTGTATTATTATAGAAATATTAGCACTTTGCAATGTCTATTCTTAAATAAATCTAAATATTTGCATAAATCATTCGTTATATGAAATATTGGTATTACTTTTGCAGATGTTAAATCCGACAATGATTTAACATTTGATTTTAACAATCGAATAACTCGAAAAACTAAATAAGATATGATTAAACGAACAATTAAATTAATTTTTTGTGGAGCATTGGTAACACTTGTTGCTTGCAATGCTTCTGCAACAGAAGAGACTTCTTCACAATTTATCAGGACAAGTAAATCAGCAGCCTTTGAGACAGATTTCACCGTAGCCGCAGAGCAGACGGTTAATGCCGTAGTTTGTATCAAAAGTTACGTAAGTCCACGTCAGCAATCCAACTATCAAAATCCGTTTGGAGGTTTTGACCCGTTTGAATTTTTCTTTGGGCCGCAACAACGCCAGCCACAACAACGTCGTCAACAACCCAAAGACGAGTCTGAATTGGTACAGAGTGGATTAGGTTCAGGCGTAATTATCAGCGAAGACGGATACATTGTCACAAACAATCACGTTATTGACAACGCTGAAAAGATAGAGGTTCTATTAAATGACAACAACACATACGAAGCAAAAGTAATTGGTACAGACGAAGCCACCGATTTGGCATTACTCAAAATTGACGAAAAGAATTTGCACGCGATAACGTTTGGCGATAGCGATGCTGTTAAGGTCGGCGAATGGGTGTTGGCAGTAGGTAATCCGTTTGGCTTTAACTCTACTGTTACTGCAGGGATTGTGAGTGCAAAGGCTCGCAGCCTTGGTGTTAACGGCAAAAGCATGGGACTTGAGTCATTCATTCAGACAGACGCAGCTCTCAACCCGGGCAATTCAGGTGGTGCGTTGGTAAATCTTAAAGGCGAATTGATCGGTATTAATTCTGCCATATATTCCAACACCGGCAGCTACACAGGTTTCTCATTTGCAATTCCTACTACCATTGTGAAGAAAATCATCACTGACCTTCGTCAATACGGAACAGTTCAACGCGCTGTCTTGGGTATTTCCTACGTCGAACTTGACTCTAAAAAAGCAAAAGAAAAGAATATTACAGCGACTAAGAACGGTATTCTTGTCATGAGCATTGAAGACCGAAGCACAGCAAAAGAACTTGGTTTGGAAGTAAACGACGTTATTGTCAAGATCAATGATGCAGATGTGGCAAATGGCGGTCAATTGGTGGAACAGATGAATAAGTTCCGCCCGGGCGATAAGATTACAGTCACCTACTATCGCGACAACAAGTCTTACACCAAAACTGCTACGCTTAGAAACAACCAAGGAAACACCAACATCACTAAGAAAGGCGATTTCAGCGAGCTTGGCTGTGCATTCATGAAATTGTCGTCTGAGATGAAAGAAGAATTAGGCATTTCTCATGGCGTGCAAGTGACAGGACTTCAAAGCGGCATCTTTAAAGAAGCCGGCATGAAAGACAAGTTTATCATTTTGGAAATCAACAATCAGGCAGTAAATTCGACTGATGATGTTGAACGCATCTACAATTCGATTATGAAAGGAAATGATGGCGACAGAGTGATGTTTATCACAGGTATTTACCCTACAGGACAAAAACGCTACTACGCTGTCGATTTATCAGCGGAATAATTTCAGACTGACATAATTTTAAAAACTCCATAAGCAAAAATCGAGCTTATGGAGTTTTTATTTTTGCCTCGGTCACTGCGTAGTTACCCCTCGTCGGGGTATTGCTTGCATCTCTTGCGTTCATTGGTCACTGCGTAAATTACCCCGAAGTGGGTAATACTTCGGTAACCGCGGGTAAGCGAAGCCGTAAGGCGAGCGCCACCCGTGGTTAGATGACCACACCGTCACACTACCCCGAAGTGGGTAGTACACCAAGTCGGACGCACGCATGGATATATGAGCGTATAGCTATATGCGAGACAGTGCAGGCTATGTACAACCCCGGTCGGGGTAGATGTAGATGTGCGTTGGCAGATCCGGTGGTGACACTCGCTTCGCTCGTTTACCACCGGTTATCGAAATAATACCCCATTCGGGGTATCTCTCACACTGCGCTCGTTGCACCAGAGGTATCAAACTATCGCCTCATTTACCACCGGTTATCGAAATTATACCCCGAATCGGGGTATTGATTGCATCCTTTTGCACAAGGGGTATTGCTTGCATCGATTGCGTTATTTGGTCACTGCGTAGGGGTACACACACCTAATACACACCTAATACTCACCTAATACACACCTAAATTCTATGTTTTACAACATATTACGAAATTATTTTTGGATTTATTAACGATTATTCAAAATTATTTTCTACATTTGCGATTGAATTCCCATTTTGAGGTATCTACAGAGGTTGGTATCGGGAATTGACATAAAAAAAGATGAGCGTTTTGGCTTCATTATCCCAATCAAAATCCGGAAGATTTTAATGCAACGGATAATAGAATAAGACGCTCACCTCGGCTGATATATCAGCGGCTTGTGGTATGCCCTCTCTGTGAGGGTATATCGCAGGCCTATAGATACATCTACCGGCGTGAGGCTATCGTCATTCTATCTTGTTGCAAGGCTGTTCCGGAGCCCCGATTGGAGATAGAACGAAATGGTTTCACGCTTCTTTTTTGCCCATATCGCAAAATGAAATCCCATATACGTTATAACAACTCATCTGCACTTTATGTCGAACAAAGAAAAAGTAAACAAAGAAAAAGTAATAAATTTATTCATTAAAATTTTCGTATATGAGAAAGCTACATTCCTTAAGCAAAGTGGCATTGGCTTCTACTATGCTACTGACTGCCGGGACAGGACTGACTCTTGCCATCGACAGAAACAATGAAGACGAAGTGGTGAAGATTGATGCACGCATGTCGCGCTATGATTTTCGCCCTAACGAAGTGCTTGTGAAGTTTAAGCCGTCAAGCGCTGTCAAGGTACGTGCCAACAAGGCAGGCAAATATGCGTCTGCCGGAGTCAGCGGCGTCGATGCTGTGATGCAAAAGCTCGGTGTCGACAGAGTGGAACAATTGATGCCTCTCACCGGCAAAGACCTCTCTCGCAAGATGTCGAAGTCATACTCCGGCGTTCCGGTGCTTAATGCTGACCTCTCAAAACTCTATCGCATCACATTTGATGCCAAGAAAGTGCAATCGGTGCACGAAGCTGTCGAGATGCTTCGCGCTCTCGATGAGGTGGAATTTGCTGAACCTAACTACCTCGTCTATTCCACAAGCACCGAAGCCAATGGTAACGGTAATGGCAATGGAAATGGAAATGGAAACGGCAACAACAAGAGCGACCTATGGGAAAGCGAACCTCTATACTCTGAGCAATGGGGCATCCAGGAAGTGAACTTACATCACCTTTGGAAACAAACTCCGATTACCACCGATCGTCCTATCATCGGTATCATTGATACAGGTGTCGATATCGAGCACCCTGACCTTGCCGACAACATCTGGACCAACCCAAGCGAAAATAACGGAGCTGAAGACTCCGACGACGACTCCAACGGCTTCATCGACGACCTTCACGGCTGGGACTTCATCAACAATACCGGTCGCATCGGCGATTGGAACGGCCATGGCACTCACTGTGCCGGCACAGCAGCCGGTGTCGGTGGCAATGGCAAGGGTGTAGCCGGAGCCAACCCTGACGCACTCATTATGCCTGTGACCGTGCTTCAAAGCGACGGCGTGGGCGACTTGGCGACACTCATCAAGGGCATCGACTACGCAGTAGCAAACGGAGCTGACGTCATCAGCATGTCGCTCGGTACATACGCCGAATCTATCGCCCTTGAGCAATCACTCGCCAAGGCTTACCAGAAAGCAGTGCTTGTAGCAGCAGCCGGCAATGACGGCATTTGCATCTACCCTCATAAATGTCCTAATCCCGTTACAGGATATTTTGAAAATGGTTCTCCGTCATTCCCTGCCGCCTACACATTCGTACTTGGAGTGCAAGCATCGGGCAAAAATGGCATGACTTCATGGAGCAACTACGACGAAGACGGACCTATCTACTGCAACCCTACATTCTTCGGTGAAGAAAAGCTCTACAACTATGAGCTTATGGCTCCGGGACAGACCATCATCTCTACATTCATCAATGGTCAATACAAGAAGCTCAACGGTACATCTATGGCAACACCATTAGTAGCCGGTGCTATCAGCCGACTTATCACTTGCAAAGACTATAGCAACAAAGAGATACTCTTCGGCGACCTTATCCACTCCACAACAAAGAACGGCAACGTCGATTTCTTTGCAGCCTACAGCATCACCGACGAAGACCGTCAGCCGACGCTTCATCACGTGACCAACCTGCTTGACGACGCTGAGGGTGGCGACGGCGACAACCGTCCGGATGCAGGCGAAACCATTCGCCTTTATCCTACGCTTCGCAACGACTGGGGTAATGCCATGAATATTCGTATTACCCTTGAAATGGGAGAAAATGAAGATGCAACGCTTATTGAGTTTATCGAAAACGATGTTGAGTTTGGCAACGACCTCAGCAGCTACGCAAAAGGTAAGAGCTTCAACCCAATTGTATTTAAGCTCCGCGACGATGTTACAGACGGACGCCATATCAAATTGCGCCTACGCGCTACATGCGACAACATCTCCGAAGAGATGGTGCAAGACTTCGTTATTACAGCTGAAAATGGCGTCGAAATCGGTGGAGTAGTCAAAGAAGATCTCACATTGTATCCTAATGTACATTACATCGTAACCAATACACTGGCAGTTCCAGAAAATGTAACTTTAACAATTCTTCCAGGAACAATCCTCAAATTCAAAGAAAACGTGGGCCTCAATGCAGCTACCGGTTCATTGGTCTGCTCGGGTACACCGGAAAATCCTATTATATTTACAATGGCAGATCTAACCGCAGGTGCAATGTATGGATTAGAATTTAATCAAAATACACTTGATTATGTAATTTTTGATAATATTTTAACTGATGCTCAAAACAATAATTATGGGATAAGTAATGCTATTTTAAATAATTGTACTATTAAAAATTGCACATCTTACGATTATTTACTTAAAGGAAATGATTTAAATTACAGTAATATTATTGATTCTTTTGGATATACTTCTATTATGGTTAGAGATAATGATTTTGTTTCTTCAAATTTTATCAATAATATTCTAAATGGTAGAAATAAATATTTTTCCCCACAATATCAAATAAATGCAGACAGATCAAAAAATTCTAATTCTTTTAATAATAGAATATACGGAAATACGATATCTGAAACAATAGTCTCTATCACTTACTATTCAGATGTTCCTGAATTTTACACTAATGAAAGTCCGAATTATTTAGGTACAAGTAGAGTTGATATTGCTGAGGCACAGGTAGTTGATATTAATCACCCAATTTACCCAAGTGGTTTTGGAGAATTAGATTTGTCTAATATGCTTACTCGTCCAAGTGCAGAAGCTCATGGTGTAGTTTGGAAGGTGGTAGTAAACGGCTACGATGCTCAAGATGAATATGAATTATTGCCACCGCTTGGCGTAGGGAAGCATAAGTTTGAGGTTTATTTCAATCGCCCGATGAACAAAGAGAAAGCACCGATGATTGCAATGGGTGTTCGTCCTCCATACACACAGACAGCTATCTCAGAAGAGGGAGCATGGAACGACGAAGGTACTATCTACACAGCTTACCTCACACTCGACGGTCAAGAAGCAATCGACGGCGTCAATCGCATCTACGTAGCAGAAGCAGAAGATGATGAGTTCTTTGAAATCCCTATAGAAGATTATCGTTTCAACGTCAATGTACAGTCGGCAGGCGCAATGTCGGAAGGTTTCATGGCAGAAGCCGGACTCGGCAAAGTCAACCTCACATGGGAAAACCCGGAAGAGAACTTCGACGACATGCTCGGCTACAACCTCTATCGCTACTCTATCAAGGATGAGGCAGTGACCGACACTATCCGTATCAACAAAACATTGCTTGAACCGGAAGAAACAGACTACACCGACTTCGACGTAGTGCCTGGCGAAACATATTGCTACTACTACAAGGTGCTTCGTACAAGCATGACAGAAAACTCTCCGTCTAAGACAGTAGCTGCAACTCCATTGACAGCAGCCAAGGGTGATGCCAACGGATCGATGAGTGTCGATGTAGCAGACGTAGTGACTGAGGTGGCATATATGACCAACCAAAATCCACAGCCATTCATCTTCGAAGCAGCTGACGTTAACGCCGACCTTGCAGTCAACGTGCTTGACGTTGTTGGCACAGTCAACATCATTCGCAACCCTAAGGGAGCATCGGCGATGAGCATCAACAGCACAGCGACCTACACCATCGAGGACGGCATCCTCTACGTTGACTCCGACGTGGCACTCGGCGGCGTACAGTTCCGCATCGAAGCCGGCGAAGATGCAGCAATCAGCGCACTCGAAGCATTGTCGGCATTCGAATTGGTGAAAGACTATGATGTCGAAAACGGATGGCTCGTAATGGCATACTCTATGACAGGCAAGACAGTAGCTATCGGCAAGCAGGCACTGCTTCGCATCGGCGATGCCAAGGTGACAGAGGCTATCTTCTCCGACTCTAAGGGACAAAACGTGATGGCAATCTGTGGCGACACATCAGGCGTAGGATCAGTGGAAGCAATGCAGATGCAAATGCCTTATCCTAACCCATTCAGCGACGTTCTCAACATCCCTTACGTCATCGGTCAAGAGGGCAGCCACAAGGTGTCAATCCAAATCACAACACCATCGGGACTTCGTATCACAAGCCACAACGCAACTCGCGAATTTGGCTACTACAGCTACGCATGGCGTCCGACAGCAGACAACGACGAGGGCATCTACTTCGTATCTCTCTACGTTGACGATCGTCTGATGCAGACAGCTCGCGTCATCCTTCGCCGCTGATAACCCTTCACTCCCGGGGATAGACATTATAGATACTATAGATACTATAAATACTATAGATACTATAGATACTATAGGGACTATCCTCCTCAAACAACTATCTTTTATGAAACGATCCTTAATAATGCTACTTATGGCTGTGGGCATTACGCTCACAGCCATGGGTGCTAATCTATTCAGCATATCCACAGTCGAGGGAGCACCCGGCGAGACAGTCATCGTGGATGTCGGACTTGAAAATGATTCCGACATCGTTGTGGCTGAGTTGACAATACCATTGGTCAACAAGCAACTGACCTACATCGACGGCTCATGCTCGCTCAACACCGATCGCATCAACGAGCATCAAGTCTCGGCAGGAATGACCGACAAAGGATTGCGCATCATTATCTACAACATAGGGCTTAATCCTCTTGTCGGCAATAGCGGCAATCTGCTTAGTTTCCGGTTGCGTCTCGGCAAAGACCCGATGACATATCCTTTGACAGCATCAGTCATCATCGGCGACGCCAACGGAAAGCAACTTGATGCGTCAGTCAACAACGGCTCGGTAACAATTCTTGCGCCCGAACTGACCATAGTGACAACTTCTATAGACTATGGTCACATACCTATCCGAAGCAACTACACACGCAGCATTTCGCTAAAAAACACCGGCAACAAGACATTGCACATCAGCGATGCACAGTTTTCGGCACCGGAATTCAGCACCAAGCATATACCGATAGATATCGAACCGGGAGCGACACAAAACCTGACCATCAATTACGCACCGGTCAATCGCGGCGCTATCTCGGAGACAGTGACATTCATCTCCAATGCCATCAACGGCAAGCAGAAAGCAACGCTTGTGGCAGACCCGTTCTCAGTCAATGAGTTGCATATCGGCAAGACATCCGGCAACTCCGACGAAGAAGCGACTATCACGCTGACGATGAACAACATGGAGCCTATCGTGGGCATGCAATGCTCGTTCACAATGCCCGAACAGTTGGTCTTTGTCGAAGGCAGCTTTAAGCCGTCGCAGCGTGCAGCGTCTCACCTCGCACACGCCACAATGGAGGGCAATCGCCTGACACTATTCATGTACTCGGCTTCAAACGCCGAAATGGCAGGCGATGACGGCGAGATAGCCACATTCAAAGTGCGTCTCAACGGCAGAAACGGCACCTACTATCTTCACCCGACCGATGTGGTGCTCAGCAATATCACGATAGAAAACATGGTGTCGGCAACAAGCTATGGCTATGTGACAATCCAAAGTCCCGTGCTTAGTTGCAATTCGTCGCTTGACATGGGCAGCAGCCCGGTAACAGAGACGACGACAAGCTCGTTTGCGCTTCGCAACACCGGCAAAATACCGTTGACTATCGACCGCGTGACATTCCTTGCCGAAGGCTATCGCGTGACCGACAAGATGCCGATAAGCATCGCCGCCGGAAAGTCTGCCAACATCAATGTGGCATACACGCCAAGCATCAGAGGCATTCACTCTACTACGATGAACATCTACACCAACGACCCCGACAATCGCATGAAGACTGTCGCTGTCAACGGCGAGATATTTGAGCCAAACTATATCCGACTCAGCGGCGAGGAACAAGCAGACGGCTACGACCTCATCATTTCGCTTGAAAACTATACGGAGATAGTCGCACTTCAGTTGGACATCAAAGCCCCTGCTAATATGACTACCGACGGCAATCAGCTGAGTTTGAGCAATCGCCTCAACGGATTGGCGGCATCGCTTTGGGACATCGGCGACGACACCTATCGCGTGGTGGTCTATTCGCTTAGTAACGCCAAAATTGCCGGCAACAACGGCGAATTGCTCAGAGTGAAATTCTCGGGCAGCGAGTTCCTCAACTCGGTGGTTAACGTGGGTAACATCATTATCAGTAACGCCAAGAGCGAGAACATGGCTTCGCATAGAGATGTGAGCTTCGTTATCCCTCCGACATTGGTCAGAGAAGTCACAATCGACAAGCAAGAAGTAAGCCTCAGAGCCAAAGAAACAGCTACGCTTGCAGTTACTGTGCTCCCGGCGTTTGCTACTGACAAGTCAATCGTTTGGACCTCATCAGATACAGCAGTAGCGACAATCGATCAAGCCGGAACAGTGAAAGCAATAGGCGTCGGCGAAGCTACTATCACTGCCACGGCAGCCGACGGATCCGGACGCTCTGCTTCCTGCATGGTGATAGTGTTGGCAACGCCGGGCGATGTCAACAACGACGGCAAAATCAACATCACCGACATCATCGCCACAGCCAGCTACATCTTGGGAAACAACCCGGCACGCTTTGTCTTTGAAGCCGCTGATATGAACCATAGCAACTCTATCAACGTGACCGACATCATCGGCATTGCAAGTATCATCCTTAACGGTGGCGCATCTCATAGTCAGAAAGCATTGAGCCCGGCAACGGAAAACGACGACTACCTCCATGCAGAGAATTTCGGCATTGGAGAACATCAGTCAAAGTCGCTAAGCATCAACTTGCATAACACCCGCAACTATACAGCGTTCCAAATGGATGTGCATATCCCTAAGGGTTTGAGCATAGAAGAGTGTAAGCTATCCGACCGTAGTTCCGACCACACCATTGACTATCAAGTGATGACGGATGGCGTGGTGAGAGTTATCGCTTACTCAATCTCTAACAGCGCTTTCGCAGGAAACGACGGATGCGTAGTGAAATTGACTGTTTCTGCAGATGACACTTTCAAAGGAGCTACAATCTCTATAGACGAAATCATTTTCGCTGAAGCAGACATGACAGAGCATCATTTTGATGCAATCAGCCTCGTTGCTGACTATGTCGGAATAGACAACATCGAAAACAATGCCTGCAAAGTTTATGCAGACGGACAATCTATTATTATAGAATCCTCTTGCGCTCAGTCAGCCACTATTTCACGCATCGACGGAATTTCACACCTCGTAGAGCTAAGCGAAGGCAGAAACGAGATAAAGGTGGCAGACAGAGGCGTTTATATCGTCAAAACAAACTCAAAAACAACTAAATTAATTATAAAATGAAAAAATTAAATTATTTACTAACGTTGCTTGCGCTGATAATCATCAGCAATCTCAGCGCAAAAGCAGAAAATCGGTTCTACATCGATGATTTCACAATTTACACCGGTGAAACGAAGGAATTATCCATCAATCTCACCAATGATGTTGCATTTACAGGTTTTCAAGCAGACTTGTATCTGCCGAATGGTTTGGAAGTAGTGCAAGAAGACGGCGACTACATCTTCGACCTCTCAGACCGTAAAGGCAGCGACCATTCTATCTCGGCAGAGAGACAAGACAATGGCGCAATCCGTCTCTTGTGTTACTCATTGAAACTCAAAGAGTTTTCAGGAACAAGTGGTGCGTTGGTGAAATTCAGCGTCAAAGCATCAGACGATTTCAGAGGTGATTTCCAAATCAATATAAAGGACATCACTTTCTCGCAAAAGGACTTGACAGAATATAATTTCACTTCAAGCGTGACAAACATCGTCGGCAAGACATTGGCAAAGAGCATCACTATCGACAAACCGGCAGTGAACCTCAAAGCTACCGAAACAGCCGCTCTTGTGGCGACTGTATTGCCGGAAACGACAACAGATAAGGCTGTCACTTGGAAGTCGGACAACGAAGCTGTAGCGACTGTAGATGCTAACGGCGTGGTGACTGCTATCGCTGTTGGCGAAGCAAATATCACTGCGACAACGACTGACGGCACTAACCTTTCGGCATCATGCAAGGTGACTGTCATCCCTACCCTCGCAGAAATAATCACACTTAATCAGACTGCAGTAAGTCTTAAGGCTACAGAGACAGCCGAGCTCTCAGTCAACATACTTCCCGCGACTACAACCAACAAGGCTGTCACTTGGAAGTCGCAGAATGAAGCTGTGGCAACAGTAGATGCAAACGGCGTGGTAACTGCTATCGCTGTCGGCGAAACAACTATTACCGTAACCACAGCCGACGGTTCTAATCTCTCAGCCACTTGCAAAGTGACTGTCGTTCCAACTCCTGCAGCCTCTATCACACTCAACACAACTGCTGTCACCCTCAAAGCAACAGAAACAGCTACATTGACCACTACCATCCTCCCGACTACAACTACTAACAAAGCTGTGACTTGGAAGTCTGACAACGAAGCTATCGCAACAGTCGATGCTAACGGAGTGGTGACTGCTATCGCTGTCGGCGTGGCAAATATCACAGCAACAACGACTGATGGCACTAACCTTTCGGCGACTTGTAAAGTGACTGTAGAGCAAACATTTGCAAACTCTATCTCACTCGACAAAACTTCTATCAGCCTCAAAGCTACACAAAGCGAAACACTCAAAGCGACTATCCTCCCTGCTACAACTACCAATCAAGCAGTGACTTGGAAATCGGACAACGAAGCAATTGCAACTGTAGATGCTAACGGCGTTGTGACAGCTCACGAAGTAGGCGTGGCAACTATCACAGCGACAACTACAGACGGTACTAACCTATCGGCTTCTTGCACAGTAAACGTTATTCACACTCAAGCATCGTCTATCACGCTCAACATGACTGAAGTGAGCCTCAAAGCATTGGAAACAGCCGAACTTTCAGTGGAAATTCTTCCGGCTACGACTACCAACAAGGTTGTGACTTGGAAGTCAGACAACGAAGCTATCGCGACTGTCGATGCTAACGGCATGGTGACTGCTATCGCTGTCGGCGAAACAACTATCACAGCGACAACAACCGACGGCTCTAACCTATCGGCTTCTTGTAAGGTGACAGTCATTCCTACTCTCGCAAGCTCTATCACACTCGATAAGACAGAAGTGAGCTTCAAAGCAAACGAAACAGTGACATTAACTCCGACTATCCTGCCTGCAACCACTACTAACACAGTTGTGGTTTGGACTACAACCGATGAAAAGGTGGCAGTCGTTGATGCTAATGGCATAGTGACTGCAATCGGCGTCGGCGAAGCGACTATCACTGCAACAACAACCGACGGCTCAAATCTCTCAGCATCATGCGCTGTCACAGTGTTGCCAACTCCGGGTGATGTCAACAACGATGCTGTTATCAATGTTACAGACGTTATGACAGTGGCAAGCTACATTCTCGAAAGAACTGTAGATGTGTTCATCTTTGAAGCTGCCGACATCACAGAGGATAGCAAAATCAATATCACCGACATCGTCGGCATTGTGAACATCATCCTTACTAATGACGACATCAATGAGGTTTCGCAACAAGCACAAAGAGCTCAGCAAGCATACGCCGACGGCAATAGCTTCTATATCAACGACTTCTCAATTCAAGAGGGCGAAACAAAGCAAATCGCTATCAACCTAACCAACAACATCGCATTCTCAGGTTTCCAAGCCGACATCAGACTCCCTGAAGGTCTTGAACTCTGCGAAGAAGACGGTGACTACATGGTTTCACTATCTGACCGCAAGGGCAACGACCACATATTGACTTCGGCTTTGCGTTCTGACGGTTCGGTAAGATTGTTAAGCTATTCATTGAATTTGAAAGACTTCGCTGACTCTGAAGGTGCGTTGGTTTACCTCACAGTTAAAGCAGCAGAAAAATTTGTTGGTGACTATGAAATAAGCATCGACAATATCATATTCACTCAAGCCGACCTCACAGAATACTCACTTCAGCCAACAGTATGCCACCTCACCGGTATAACAGGCATCGAGGGTGTAGATAGCAATGTTGTGGTAACAAGTTTCGGCAATGACATCGTGGTGAAGAATGCAGCAGTGGGTAGCGTGGTACGCGTATATGCAGCTGACGGTGTGATGATTGCTTCTAAGTCAGTGACTGACGGCAATGCTGTAGTTGAAGCACCTGCAAAAGGCATCTATGTTGTCGTGGTTGACGGCAAGTCTTTCAAGGTAATGGTGAAGTAATCGCAAGATTAATGCTTATCATACTTAAGGGAACTACTATTAATTCCCTTAACAAAAAAATCTCAGTCGATTTGACTGAGATTTTTTACTTATTATAAATATCTGAATTACATTGCCTTAAATGACATATCGAGACCCTTTACAGAGTGTGTCAATGCACCGACAGAAATATAGTCGACTCCAGCCTCGGCGTATGCTCGGAGGTTGTCAAATGTAATACCGCCGGAAGATTCTGTCTGACATTTTCCACCGACAAGTTTCACAGCTTCACGCGTAAGTTCGGGAGTAAAATTATCAAACATAATGCGATGAACACCTCCTAAATCAAGTATCGTTTTAATATCGTCTAAGCTACGAGCTTCAACTTCAATCTTTAAGTCTTTGCCATGCTCAGCACAATATTGCTTGGCAGCATTGACGGCTTGTGGAATACCACCGGCAAAATCGATGTGATTGTCTTTAATAAGTATCATATCAAAAAGTCCAATACGATGATTTATCCCTCCACCGATTGCCACAGCTTCTTTTTCAAGCATACGCATACCGGGTGTAGTCTTTCGTGTGTCTAAAACTTTTGTATGAAGTCCTTCTAATTCATCTTGATAACGACGTGTTGTGGTAGCAATTCCACTCATACGCTGCATTATATTGAGCATTGTACGTTCTGCCACAAGCAACGATTGTACTCTACCCTCAACAATAAAAGCAATGTCACCCGGCTTTACTCTGCTTCCGTCTTCAATAAAAACTTCAATCTTCAATTCGGGATCAACTTTATTTAGTACCTTCTTTGCTATATCAACACCGGCTATTATGCCCTCTTCTTTAATCAATAGTTTCTGCTTGCCAATAGCATCTGACGGAATTGTACTGAGCGTTGTATGATCGCCATCACCTACGTCTTCTGCAAATGCAAGGTTCAAAAGATCGTCTATAAGTTCATCTTTAGTTTTCATAACTGCGATTTATTTATTAATTTTGTTGCGAAGTTAAGAAAAATTATGGAAATAACACTTATCGTCATCGGAAAAACTAATGCAAAATATCTCATCGAAGGTCTTGATGAATATACCCGCCGTCTGAAACATTATATCTCATATAATATAAATATCCTTCCGGATATTAAAAATACTAAAAACCTATCGGAAGAACAACAAAAAGAAACAGAAGGCAAATTGATTTTAAACGCTTTAAAACCTGGTGATTTTATAGTATTGCTTGACGAAAGAGGAAAAGAGTTTTCTTCTATGCAATTTTCTGATTATTTGCAACGAAAGATGAACTCAGGGCTTCGTCGATTGGTCTTCGTCGTCGGTGGTCCATACGGTTTTTCTAAAGATGTTTATAATAAAGCCGATGAAAAGTTGTCACTCTCCAAAATGACTTTTTCACACGAAATGATCAGACTTTTCTTTACGGAACAAATCTATCGTGCAATGACTATTATTCGTGGTGAACCATATCACCATGAATAACAATGTCAATCGGGCTGAATATGACTAATACATTAAATTAACAAATATGCTATCGGATATCAGAACTCCTTTTTCTGATAGCATAATGCGGTTATCACAATTTAATAGTACACCGGATTGAATATGCTTTTCTGTTTGCTTCAAGAAATAATTTTGCAATTTTTCTCCAAATCTATGTCTTAAGTCTTGTAATTCTATCCCGTCTAATCTTCTCATGCGAGTTATTATATATTCGTTATACAAATCTATATCCGACAAAATCTCATCTTCGTAAAATAAATTATCGCTTGACGGAAGATTTATATAATGATTTATATAGTCATTGACTGATGCAGGATTAGATCTTCTCGTGCGATTTCCATCATAGCTGTGGGCAGACGGACCTAATCCCAAATATTGCATACCACTCCAATAAGACGAATTATGCTTCGACTCATATCCGTCTAAAGCAAAATTAGAAATCTCATAATGATTGTAGCTCGCCTTCTTGAGTTTATTGATTAGCAGTTTAAACATTTCCAACGATAATTCTTCTTCTACTTCTCTAACTCGTCCCTGTTGCAACATAGCATACAAAGGTGTACCCTCTTCATACATTAAACAATAAGCTGATATGTGCTGAGGACGCAAATCCAATATCGCATCCAAATTTTTCTCCCACGATTGAAGACTTTGACCGGGAAGCCCAAATATTAAATCCAAACTGACATTACCTATCACTGATAGTTTCTTATATGCATTTCTACATTGTTCTGATGTGTGCCTACGCTTAATAAAGTCCAATTCACTGTCATTAAAACTTTGCACACCCATACTTACACGAGTAACACCAATCTCTTTTAAGGCATCTACAAGTTCATCAGTCACATCATCAGGATTTAATTCAATTGTAAATTCCTCTAATTTTAGCATACCGGATAGTTCATCGTATATTGTATTTATCAATCGCTTTAGTTGATTGATCGGCATCAAAGACGGAGTTCCCCCACCTATATATATAGTATGAACCTTTTCTGTTAATTCATTCTTACGAAAGCTCAATTCATGAATTAAAGAATCAATATATCTCTCCCAATCGACATTTCTCACGCCTACGCTATAAAAATCACAATAAATACACTTTTTAGCACAAAAAGGAATATGGATATATAAACCTGACATAATTAAAAAATTAATAATACAAAATTATAGAAAAATATGTTTTTAGACAAATTTTGTCCATATTATTGCGAAAGATGCTATAATTTTTCGCACAAATCATGGTCATTCGTGCAGAAAATTACTATTTTTTTGAAAATATGTTATTAAACATGTTTTTTTCTATATGATATATCAAATATTATTACTAAATTGCCGTCGTTTTTGTAATAGGATGTGATTTTTGCAACATATTGCATAACATTTTTTTAAAAACTAATTAAAATCTTATAAAACATGAAAGTATACAAAACTAACGAAATCAAAAACATTGCCTTGCTTGGAAGCAAAGGCTCTGGGAAAACCACACTCGCTGAATCAATGCTTTACGAGTGTGGAGTAATTAAACGTCGTGGCAGCATTGACGCAGGAAATACTGTAAGCGACTATTTTCCGGTAGAGAAAGAATATGGTTATTCTGTTTTCTCTACTGTTTTTTATGCTGAATTTCTTAACAAAAAATTAAATGTTATCGACTGTCCTGGAGGTGAAGACTTCGTAGGAAATGCTTATACAGCTCTTGGTGTAACTGATACAGGCGTAATAGTTGTCGATAGCGAATATGGTGTGGAAGTAGGTACTCAAAACATCTTCCGTACTACCGCTACTCTCAAAAAACCTGTCATTTTTGCTCTAAACCAACTTGATGGAGAAAAAGCTGATTATGACAACGTAATGGAGCAATTACGCGAAACATTCGGTCCTAAAGTTATCGCAATCCAATACCCTCTTGAATCAGGACCTGGTTTCCACTCTATGATTGACGTTCTTCTAATGAAGAAATACGAATGGGGTCCCGAAGGAGGTGTTCCTACTATAAGTGAGATTCCTGATGACCAAATGGAAAAAGCGAAAGAATTACATAATGCCCTCGTGGAAGCAGCTGCCGAAAACGATGAAACTTTAATGGATAAGTATTTCGAACAAGGAAAACTCACTGAAGACGAAATGCGTGCTGGTATTCGTAAAGGTTTGGTTGATCGTTCTATCTTCCCTGTGTTCTGCGTAAGCGCACTTAAAGACATGGGCGTTCGTCGTATGATGGAATTCTTAGGCAATGTATGTCCTTTTGTTAATGATATGCCTAACTACGAAACCATTCAAGGTGAGGAAATCAAAGCTGACGCTAATGGTCCTTTGAGCCTTTACGTATTTAAAACTTCTGTTGAACCTCATATCGGAGAAGTTTCTTATTTCCGCGTAATGAGTGGTACCCTTAAAGCAGGTGCAGATCTTGAAAACATAAACAAGGGCACAAAAGAACGTTTTGCTCAAATTTTTACAGTATGTGGACAAATTCGCACAGCTGTCGAAACTCTTGAAGCAGGCGACATCGGTGCTGCTGTTAAACTAAAAGATGTACGCACAGGAAATACTCTTAACGAAAAAGGTTGCGAATACGAATTCGACTTCATCAAATATCCGGCACCTAAATATCAACGCGCTATCCGTCCTGAAAACGAAAGTGATGCTGAGAAACTTAGTGCAATCCTTACTCGAATGCATGAAGAAGACCCAACATGGATCGTTGAACAGTCTAAAGAATTAAAGCAAACTATCGTTAAAGGACAAGGTGAATTCCACCTTCGTACTCTAAAATGGAGAATTGAAAACAACGAAAAACTTAACATTGAATATCTTGAGCCAAAAATTCCTTATCGTGAAACAATCACTAAAGCATCACGCGCTGATTACCGTCACAAGAAACAATCAGGGGGTTCAGGTCAATTCGGTGAAGTACACCTAATCGTTGAACCTTACACAGAAGGAATGCCGGAACCGGATACTTATCGCTTCAACAATCAAGAATACAAGATGAGTGTTCGTGACAAACAAGAAATTCCATTGGAATGGGGCGGTAAACTTATAGTTTATAACTGCATTGTAGGTGGTGCTATTGATGCCCGTTTCATACCTGCTATCGTTAAAGGTCTTATGGATCGCATGGAACAAGGTCCACTTACTGGTTCTTACGCTCGCGACGTACGCGTAATGATTTATGATGGTAAAATGCACCCGGTTGACTCAAATGAAATTTCATTCCGCCTTGCAGGTCGTAACGCATTCTCTGAAGCATTTAAAAATGCAAATCCTAAGATTCTCGAGCCAATCTATGATGTAGAAGTTTTGACTCCTGCAGACTCTATGGGTGATGTTATGAGCGATCTTCAAAGCCGTCGCGCTATTATTATGGGTATGTCTTCTGAAAATGGTATTGAAAAACTTAATGCTAAAGTGCCATTAAAAGAAATGTCAACATATTCTACTTCATTAAGTTCTATTACAGGTGGACGTAGCTCATTTACAATGAACTTCTCTTCTTACGAATTAGTACCTGGTGATGTTCAAGAAAAACTTCTTAAAGCATACGAAGAAACTCAAACTGAAGAATAATATATTCAACAATAAGATAAAGAAGAGCAGTCCGTTGCGGGCTGCTCTTTTTTATCTATTTAACAATTATTACTGATAAGGCTCTACTCTACTACTTAGTCTTTACCGGCAATCTAACCCACAACCAACGTGGTATCAACTTCCAAAATTTAACTAATATCGCATATTTCCAATCCACTATTGCTATTCGTTTTTTTCTCTCTACTGCAGATACTATTTTTTTGGCCGCATACTTTACACCCATTAACATAGGATAATTATTGCCATCATTCAATAATGCTGTCTTCACAAAACCCGGACGAATATCTGTAAATGATATATTCAGTTTTTGCATGTGTGACAATTGTTCTAAACATTCAATATACGTATTTTGAAACCTTTTTGTAGCACTATATGCCGGAGATACACCTAAACCTTTTGTCCCGGCAATCGACGATATAACACAGATTTGTCCTGAAATATTATTTGTCTTGAAATAATTATACATATAATCAACCATTCTTGTAAAACCAAGTACATTTGTTTTACATGTTGATATTTCAACATTAATGTCAATCAATGTATTCTGAGAGCCTATGCCTGAACTATGAAAATAAACATCTATTCCTCCTAATTCTTCGATTAAATTTTCTAAATCAATTATTGCATTCTCATCGTTTATATCAATCTGATGACTAACTACTCTTTGCGGATACAATATTTCTATCTCTTTTAAGGCTTCTATGTTACGAGATGCAATACCTACCTTCCAACCTTTCTCTAAAAATATTAAAGCAATCTCTTTACCTAAACCTGAAGAAGCACCTACTATAACTATTCTTTTTAACATAATATTTATTCTTTTCTAAAAACATCAATTTGCTGACGTATACTTTCTGTATGAACTGATTCTAAAACCTTAACAATAAATTCACTTGACAAACCTAATTGATTTGCTCTCAAAACTCTTGAAGACATTATCTCATCATATCTCTTATTTTGAACAATTGATATTGCCTTTTCTTTTTTGTATTCACCAATTTCCCTACACACAGACATTCGCTTTGCCAAAAGCTCAATCAACTCATAATCATATTCATCTATTTGCTGACGTAATTGATTAAGAATTTCATTAGTCTGATCCTTTTTTCTATAAACCAATTTTGATAAAATTTCAAATAATGCCTTTGGCGTTATTTGCTGATCTTTATCACTCAATGCGCAATCAGGATTATCATGTGTTTCAATCATAAGACCATCAAAACCTAAATCCAAAGCCTGCTGCGACAAAGTAGATACAAATTCCCTTTTTCCTCCTACATGACTCGGATCATGTATAATACTCAAATCCGGAAATCGTCTATGAAGTTCTATTGGTAAATGCCATTGTGGCTGATTACGATATATATGCTTTCCATAAACACTAAAACCTCTATGAATAGCACCTATCCTTCTTATTCCAGCATTATATATACGCTGAATACCCCCAATCCATAATTCTAAATCCGGATTTACTGGATTCTTAATTAAAACAGGAATATCGATAGACAACATCTCCAATGTATCTGCAATTTCTTGCATTGCAAATGGATTTGCACATGTTCGTGCACCTATCCATAAGATATCAACTCCTGAAGATACTGCTTCTATAACATGATTTTTATTAGCGACCTCCGTAGAAACATACATTCCGTATTGCTGTTTCACTTTTCTTAGCCAATCCAAACCTTTAGATCCTACACCTTCAAATCCTCCGGGTTTTGTTCGTGGTTTCCAGATCCCTGCCCTAAACACATTTATACCATTAGCATTTAGTTCACCGGCTATTTGCAGAACCTGTGATTCAGACTCCGCACTACACGGACCGGCAATTATCAATGGCAATTCAGTAGTTATATTATTGGATAATATTGGCTCAAAATTTTTCATTTATCAATAATTTTCATGATTACGCAAAAATAATAAATTTTATTTTAACAACAAATTAATTTATATCTTTATATCAACTTTTATCATTCAAATTTTTATGTTCTAAAAAAATGTTGTATATTTGTGTTCTATAACATAAAAAGATTAGATTATCCCATGATATGATTAAGAAAAGTACATTAGAACGAATTGTAAAAGAAGATTTAAGCGATCTTTGGAATGTGCTTACACCAAAAGATAAACGAACTATTATAGATAATTTTCATATACAAAACTTTAAAAAAAACCAAATTATCTATGCTGAAAAAGAAGATCCTGAAAACCTATGGATTCTTCTTGAAGGAAAAGTAAAAATGTATAAAAATGGAGTTGGTGAACGTACTCAAATATTAAGACTTTTTCGACCGGTTCAGTATTTTGGTTATCGTGCATACTTTGCTCGTGAACCTTATGTTTCAAGTGTTGCCGCATTCGAACAATCTACGCTTGGATATATACCAATGGAAATTGTTGAAAGTTTAATTCGCAACAATAATGATTTAGCAATGTTTTTTATTCATGAGCTATCTCGAAATCTTGGTGGCTCTGACACAAAAATTGTGAATCTTACTCAGAAACATATTAGAGGACGATTAGCTGAAGCAATATTAATTTTAAGAGACAATTATGGCTTAGAGGATGATGAACAAACATTAAAAATTTATATGAGTAGAGAAGATTTAGCAAATCTCTCTAATATGACTACTTCTAATGCTATCAGAACTCTTAGTGGTTTTGTAAATGAAAAATTAATTGTTGTCGATGGCCGACGCATAAAAATTATGAATGAATCGCAACTTCGCAAAATCGCAAAATTTGGCTGATAATTATCCTATTGGCATAATCTTATAAATTGATTTATACTAAATAACAATATAATGGGCTGAATCTATTTGCCAGATTCAGCCCATATTTAATAACCTTTATCGATTAGTTTTATTTATGATAATATCTATAATCATATCCAATCATATGACTTATCCGTTACATCATTGAATATGATCTTCTAATAAATTTACCCAAATTCTCTCCTCGTAATAAATTTGACTGCAATAAAGATAAATCAATTATTTGTTTCACTATATCTTGAGTTTTTGCATAATCCGATATAATTGACTCTTCATTTACCTTTAATTCAGATACTTTTGTTTTTAAAGTAGATTTTTCATCTTCTGAAACTTCTGTTGACGAAATTTTTTTATTAATTTCATCTATTTCATTTATTATAGGTAATATTTTATCCTCAATTGATTTACATACTTCTGAAACAATTGTTTTAACTGTTTCATTTGCTGTATTTATAGTTAGCACAAAACTATCCGGCATTTCTCCATAAAAATTAAGACCCGGCTGCATTGCTGACATCTCTTTCATTCTTCGCATAAATTCATTCTGCGTAATAATTGCCGGTAATTCTGTCGATCCAAGAGAATCCAAATTTACAACAAACTCAACATTATCTATTGTAGGTATTTGTGACTTAAATAAAAAAGAAACAATATCCTTTTGAATCGTTGTCAATTCAACTTTCTTTATATCCTCCTTAACTATTAAGCGATCAATTATATCTGAATCAACTCGTACAATTCTTGTTTTATCAAGTTTATGCTCTAACAAACCAATAAAATGGTTATCTAATTGGCCATCCATTAAAAGAATATTATAACCTCTATTCCTTGCTGATTCTATATAAGAATATTGATCTTCTTCATTTGTTGAATACAAATATACTATGTTTCCATCTTTATCTGTTTGACAGGATTTAACTAATGATAGATATTCGTCAAATGTAAAGTAATTACCATCAACATCCTTTAATAAAGCATATTTCATTGCTGAATCACAGAATTTTTCATCTGATAACATACCATATTCTATGAAAAGTTTTATATCATCCCACTTTTGTTGGAAATCAGATCGATTATTTTTAAACATTTTATCCAATCGTTCTGAGACTTTTTTTGATATATAGGATGATATTTTTTTCACTTGTCCATCAGCTTGCAAATAACTTCGTGACACATTAAGTGGAATATCAGGTGAATCAATCACTCCTTGCATTAACATCATAAATTCAGGAACTACGCCTTCAACTTGATCTGTCACAAAAACTTGATTACAATAAAGTTGAATTCTATTCTTTTGTATATCAATATTTGACTTTATCTTAGGAAAATACAAAATACCGGTTAATGTAAACGGATAATCAACATTTAAATGTATCCAAAACATTGGATCTTCATTAACAGGATTTAATTCATGATAAAACTTTATATAGTCTTCATCTTTTAATTCTGAAGGTTTTCTTGACCACAAAGGTTCTACTGAATTAATTATTTTATCCCTTTCTGTATCAATATATTTGCCATCCTTCCATTCTTGTTCCTTTCCGAATATAACCGGAATAGGTAGGAATCGACAATATTTCTTCAATAAAGTTTCTATTCTTGTTGATTCCAAAAATTCTTTTGAATCATCATCAATATAAAGAATTACATCTGTTCCTCGTTCTTCTCTGCTACCCTCTTCTATGACATATTCTGGCGAACCATCACACGACCATCTAACAGGTTTAGAGCCATCCTTATACGACAATGTATTAATTTCAACATTTTTAGATACCATAAAGGCCGAATAAAAACCCAAACCGAAATGACCTATAATTGAATTTGCCGAATCTTTATACTTTGTCAAAAACTCTTCAGCTCCTGAAAAAGCAATCTGATTTATATATTTTTCAATATCATCAGAATCCATACCTACGCCATTATCAGAAACTGTCAATGTACCTTTTTCCTTATCTACAGAAATAGTAACTCTTAAATCTCCCAACTCGCCTTTAAATTCACCTACAGAAGTTAAAGTCTTTAATTTTTGTGTTGCATCTATTGCATTTGATACCAACTCACGTAAAAAAATTTCATGATCCGAGTATAAAAATTTCTTAATTACAGGGAAGATATTTTCTGTTGTAACCCCTATTTTTCCAGACTTCATAATATTTTATATTTATAATTAAACATTATCAGACAAACTACAAATTGCATACCACATTATAAATCATTAATTTAATAATATATAGTATGACAAAATGTCACTAAAATATTATATATATCATAAAAAAACATTGAACATCGAATAGTGATGAAGCTCGCATAACAAGTCATAAATGAAATACATGGTATTCGATAGTGAGCGAGTAATAAAAGTCTGCAAAGCTGGTTTTATGGTCGGCATAGCCGAACGAGACTCACATCAAAAACTACTCGGCTCGCCATAAATGCGAAGAACAAAGTGGTCAATAAAGAAATAGATTCTTAGTCGAAATTATTTAGGAAGTGGTTTGTTTTCATCATAAGCATAACCATAAACAGGATACCTATCACCATCTTTATTTATGCAATATAAAACCAAAATATATGTAATACTGTCTCGATTCATTTTCCACCACATTTGATATAATGGGATTTTAGGAGTTCCTCTAAACATATATGCGATATATGGTTCATTATGATAAAAATAAGTAGTATCAACGGAAGAATGACGTATTTTTCCATAACAAATTGTATCAGATTCATTAAATATTGGTTTTCCATATAACTGATTAATTTCAGTAACTGATTTATTTGTCATATCTAATACATTATAGGGCTTTATATCAGTACTATAATCATCCCATTTCTTTGAATAATCAAATGGATGAGCATAAATTTCTTCAGGTATTGAAGTTGTATGCTTATTTATTGCATTTTGTCTTAAAATGCAGCTAATACCCCCTATACAGACAAGGATGCAAAGTATAAAGTATTTCATATTATCTCTTTTTTTCTCGATTCTGTTCATTACGATATTCAATAGTTTGAGGGTTATTAAACATAATTATAAATATATAATTTATGCAGTAGAATAATATTACTTAAAAAAATAAGTTCAATTAAAATTCCCAATAACAATTGGGGTTGGATATAAATTTTGTGAGAACATCGGTGGGAGATTAATTTAATTATCCCCAAAATAGATATATCTAAACAATATGTAATTATAATTGAAACAACATTTTTCAATATATATATATATCGGTCTATCTATAAAGATTTCTATAGCCTGTTCTTTCAATCCAATCGAAAAATATACTACGAAATAAATAATAGGGGAGTTTATAATTGCAAAAAAAATATATATGAATATGAGATTTAATTTAGATGTCATTTGTTATTCTACATTTTTATTATCTATTCTATAAAATTTAGTCCCATTAGGAGCAGTTCCTTCTACTTGTTTATACCAATGATGGAACTTTCCATCCTTCATTCCTATATTTTCTTCAAGTTTTACATTTAATAAATCTGTAATAGTTTTAAAAACATCTGATGATTTAGTTTTCCCATGTACAGTATTCCATGAGTTTCCTCCTTTATTTACTATGCCAAAAATATCAATATTATTAATTTGATGATTATTTGACCTGATAGTTCTAAATAAATATATCTTGAGCGTTAAGATTAACAATCACATCTTTTTTAGGATAAAAACTATATACAATTGGAAATTGGCAAAGAAAAACAGGATCTTCGATCTCTTGCATCTTAGTAATCCCTCCTAATAGATATCCATTTAACTCATAACTACACAAAGCATAAGTAATTTTATTGTATATCTTAACACATTGATTAATGAACTTTGATATTAAATATAGTTCACTGCTAAATATCTCTTTATGAAAATATAGGTTTGATATACTAATTGATATCTCAATATAATCATTATCATCGAAACTATAATAATCAACATGGGCCTTATTCTTGGGAAAATCTTTTAATATACATTCTCCTTTACTTATTCCTAAACAGGTTAATACTTCTTCGAAATTATCAGAGTGTATTTCTTTAGGAATAATAAAAGATATATCAAAACAATCTTTCATATATTATTATTTTACTGATCCAGTTTGTTTTAAACATTTTATTTGCTCACTACTTAACTTCCAAACACCAATTAAGGATCCATCTAAATCTGTCATTACATTTAATTTATTTTTTGGATTAAAATAATGAATAACTTGCATAGTTCCTCAATATGTGCCTTTTATTGGGATTGCTTTGTCGATATGTTTTCTTAAAACTTCTTTGAATGCTGTAGCTGTTGTATCATTCCAATTTGCTTTCATTCCAAAATCAGCACCATAACGAGAATACATATGTTGTAAACTCCTATTTGAAAAATTAATATTCTTAGACGGATTATAATTACCAGCACCAACAACCATTGTCATAACATAAACATAGTATTCGGGGTCAGTAAGAGCATCTGCCCATAGTTGAGATAATCCGCGTAATACATCACCTGATACTAAAGCTACCCAACCCCGTGATGGCATCCCATTTTGATAATAAAGTGAAGCAGCAGCTCTATACAATCTAATATTTTTAATAAATTGGACAATATCACTTGGCGATGTCATTATGTATTCTAATCTCCCGTTTCGTTGTGCACTATATCCAACGATGTCATTGTTTTTGTTATAATATGCAGAAATACTATATTCTTCTATAAATTTATTCAGATTATCATCTCTGACAACAGAAGAATATAAATATTCTGGAATAATTCCTCGGTATTCTGCATTTTCAAAGAAAGCTATTTCTGCTCCATTAGGATCAATCGCGTTTACTGGATTATTTGCACAATACGCATAACTTGAAACATTCGGATATTTCAACTCAATTGGGTCAGTAGATAACCACAAAGAAATCCTTGGGTCATAATACCTTGCTCCATAATAGTATAGACCTGTTTCCTCGTCAAGCTCCTTGCCATTGAAAAGGAATGGGGTATTCAACTTTGCCGAACTGCTTAATTCCTCTATGAACACCTCTCCAAACGGAACATATTCCACATGTTGGCTTACAGCACCATTTGCATCAGTAACATACGAAGTACTTCCCAAATGATCTGAATGGTAGAAGTAAGCAAGTTCTCCATAACTATCAGGATTGGAGACAGAACGACGGAGTCCATCATTCCAATTATAGCCATAATCATCATTATTGTTCGGATAGTATGGAACTTCAAATTTAGCATATATTGAAGCAATGCTATCGCTCAATGCTTTCTGTTGTGAATGAAGTTTAACATTATAACCGATAATTTCATTTCCAGCACAATCTTCTTGTCGAGGATCATAGTCAGGATTGTTAACTGAAACTTTAGAGACGATACGTTCAGAACCGACATATATGTGTTTGAAATATTTTGAGCCATTGTAAACCATATATGGATTAGGGTATGCTGTAAATCTATTTGTCTGAGTAAAGCCATTGCTTGAATCACTCGCACATACAAATACTGCATTACCATTACCACTTAATTTTACGGTTCGATTGCCGACATCATCATAACGGTAAGTAGATACATATCCGTTACGCATGCTTTTGTAATATGTAAGCAATGTACCAAACATCATAAAAGGAGAATTTGTGTGTAAGTTAGTAAAAATTTTTCTACAATGCAACTGTTAAAACATTTATTAATAGTTCGATCAGATGGCTATTGCTATTTAGTCGGGAAATTAGTCTTGTGTCATTTCTGCAAATCTATAGCTAAAAAATACGCTATTGCTCATACACTACCATTCTCTTTACACTCTCTAAACAGTTTCTTTGTCCCCTCTACACCTATCCTACCAATACTCCTTATCTTCATTTGTTGCCAATCGTGTATATAACAAATAAAGCCCGAGCGTTTGCTCGAGCTTTACTCCTTTTAGGTGGCAATGACCTACTCTCCCACTTTCGCAGTACCATCGGCGCGGTGAGGTTTAACTTCTCTGTTCGGAATGGGAAGAGGT